>CAWKET010000041.1:0-11895 GCA_963848585.1 uncultured Alphaproteobacteria bacterium
TCTATCGCGGCTACCACATTGCGCCAATTGGGGTTCGTACCCGCCTCAGCATCCTGGTACCGGCGGGTCGTGCCGGTGGCGATCTTTCTTCAGATCGTCGTCATCCTGACCAACGTGCTGATTTCCGTCGGCTTGGGAAGCCGTTCGAAAACCCGCAGATTCCGGTGATCATGCCGAACCCGAGGGATTGGGGCGCCATGATCGGAATGTTCATCGCGACCGCCATCATGGCGCCGGTGGTGGAAGAACTGACGCTTCGCAGCGTGCTCTATGGCTGGCTGCGAAAGCACCTGTCTCCGATGATCGCGGGGATGATCAGTGCCGCCGCCTCGCGGCGCTCCACGGCAGCCTTGTGCTTCTGCCCGGCACGTTCCTTGTTGGGTTGACGCTGGCCTGGACCTATGAGCGGAGTGGGTCGATTTTCCCTTGCATGCTGGTGCATGGATGTTTCAACGCGATCTCGACGCTTCTCGTCTTCGCGGTCGCCATTCGGCGAATCCTCTTGAAGTGGACAAACTGCCTGATGTGCAAGCCGGCTGACACGTCCAGATGAACAAAGATCAAATGGCCTTAATTGAATGAGCAATAAAGCCAGCAAGCCGCCCTCGCCTGCGTCATGGGCGACATGAACATGGTGCGGGCCTGGGCATGGACGGCATCGGCTGCGCCGTGGTGACCCAGCCGGGCGATCCGGTACTGCACTCCCGCTATACGAACCAAGCGCTGTACTGGGAGGATTTCGAGAACGGCGGGGAAGCGCTGGTCGAAATGCTGATGCGGTTCGGCTCGGCGCAGCCGGAACCGCCCGTTCTCTATTATCAGCAGGATGCGCAGTTGCTGATGGTTTCCCGGCAGCGGGAGCGGCTGTCGAAGGCGTTCCGGTTCGTCGTACCGGAAGCGGAACTGGTGGAAGACCTTGTCGATAAGGCGCGCTTCCAGATCCTGGCGGAGCGGCTGGACCTGCCGGTGCCGAGGACCCGCCGGATCGACCTTGCGACGGGTACGCCCCCATCTTCGCCCCCCGACCTCGACCTCCGCTTCCCGATCGTCATCAAGCCGCTGACCCGGTTCATCGCCTGGGGCAATGTCGGCGGCCAGGGCAAGGCGCTGCAGGTCGAAAGCCTGAAGCCTTGGCGGCGCTGTGGCCGGATCTTGTCGCCGGACGCATGGACCTGCTGGCGCAGGAGATGATCCCCGGACCGGAAACGAAGATCGAGAGCTACCATTGCTACGTCGATGAGAAGGGCACCGTCGTCGGCGAATATACCGGGCGCAAGATCCGGACATACCCGGAGGCCCTGGGCCACAGCACGGCGCTGACGATCACCAATGCGGACGATGTCGCGAAGCTGGGGCGGGAGCTGGTGGCCAAGCTCAACTTCAGCGGCGTCGCCAAGTTCGACTTCAAGCGCGCACCCGATGGCCAGCTTCACCTGCTGGAGGTGAACCCGCGCTACAATCTCTGGCACTATGTCGGCGCCGTCGCCGGCGTCAACCTGCCGGCGCTGGTTTACGGCGATCTGCTGGGCCTGCCAGGCCGGCGCCGAAGCGGGCCAGGGCCGGCGCGTCCTGGTGCAACATCACCCGCGACCGCCTGGCCGCCAGGGAAAGCGGCGTGCCGATGTCCCAGTGGTGGCCCTGGATGATCCGGTGCGAGGCCAAGTCGATCGTCTGGAACGACCCCATGCCCTTCCTGCGCAACACGCTGGCAAAGGTGCTGCCGGCGCGCGGACGATGATCGCCATCATCTCCGACATCCACGCCAACCTGGAAGCGCTGGAGGCGGTGCTGCGGGAGATCCGCGCGGAGCGGATCGGCACCATCGTCTGCTTGGGCGATATCGTCGGCTACAACGCCGATCCGGCCGCCTGCATCGGGTTGCTGCGCGACGCGGGCGCCATCTGCGTCGCCGGCAACCATGACCGGGCCGTCACCGGCCAGATCACGACGGAAGGCTTCAATCCCCTGGCCGCCCGCGCCGTCGATTGGACGCGCTCCCGGCTGACGGCTGACGATATCGGCTGGCTGGCCGCTCTGCCGCTGAAGGCGACGGTCCAGGACCGGCTGATCGCCGTTCATGGCGCCCTGCATCCCGATGTCGGCTGCGAACTGGTCCGGCTGGACACCGATGAGAAGCGGCAACTCAGCTTCGAGGCCCTGGCCGCCCATCCCTCCGGTATCAGGATCTGCGCCTTCGGCCATACCCACCGGCTGGGCATTTATGAAATGCGGGACGGCACGATGACCACGCATGAGGGCCAATCGGCGGCGATCCGGGAAGGCTCGCTCCACCTCGTCAATCCAGGCACGGTCGGTCAGCCGCGCACATCGGACCGGCGGGCGAGCTATCTGGTGCTCGACCCGGATGCTGGAACGATCAGCGTGCGCCGCGTCCGGTACGATGCGTCGCCGGCATTGGCGAAGACGCGAAAAGCGGGACTGGCCCCCGCTTCTCGCGCCTGCCGGAGCCGATACGAAAGCCGCTCCGGCGCATCTATCGGGCATCGTCGGCTGAGCGTCTCCTGCCTGCTTGCGTGACCCGTGAATGGTGTTCGTCTACAACGTCACATTCGGCACCGGCGTCTTCATCCTCCGGCGCCACCGCTTCAGCGATATCTCGATCTGGTGGAGGCCGGCTTCCAGCCGGGTGGAGAGGCGGTCCGGCGCCATGGTGATCCAGTTCATCGACGTCTGGGCATTGGCCAGATGGACCTTGTGCCCGGCGGAGCCCGCCATGAAATCGTAGCAGTCCTCGCCACGCGCAAGCGCATCCTCGATCGCCAGCACGTGACTGACCAGCCCCGGCTTGATCCGGTTGTCGTCCTCGTAGGCGAAACCGCTCTGATAATTGAAGACGCTTCCGCGCCAGACGTAGTTGTAGAGATAGCCGAATTCCTGCCCGCCTGCCGAAAGGCGGCAAAGGCGCACCACGCCCGCATCCATGCTGTGACGGATCAGGTCGCGGTGGAGACGGACCGAAGGCGGGATTGGCGAACGAGTCGGACTTGCCACGAGCCGCCCATAGCGCGCGGTGCAGCCGCTCCAGCCCGTCGAAGAACTCCAGCGCCTCGTCCACATCCCGGGCCACGCGATACTCGATCCCGCCGCGCGCCTCGTAGAGGCGGATCGCCCGGTTGACGCCGGCACGGGTACTGCGGCCAAGGCCGGCGCGGTAATTGCCGCCGCGCTGACGCACAAGTTCCAGATCGACAAACCGGGCGGCATCGGCCCGGCGGACCTGAAGCCGGTGGCCGAGCTTGGCCGCCACACCCCGGACCAGCGCTTCGGCCGGCGCGTCCAGCCCGGCCAGGACCAGCGCGTCGCAGCCGGGCAGTGTCCGCGCCATCCACAGCAGACTGGCCGCGATCACCTGATCGGCGCAGGACCGGTCGGCCAGGATGCCGTTGTACTCGATGGTCAGGCCGTCGAACAGCGGGTCGCCGGTTTCATGAAGCAGCCAGGACGGCGTCCGCAGAAACGCCATACCGCCAGATCGTGCGGCGGCACAGGATGGCGAGACCGACGATCCGGTCGCCGCGCCGGGCCACCAGCACATGGGGCGTGACACCCGGCGGCAGATGCTCCAGCCAGGGGCCGATCCAGTGCCATGAAAGGAAAAACGAGCCGTCCGCCCTCGCTTCCAGATCCTTCCAGGTTTCTTGCAGGTTGGATAACCCGTCGATCGGCAGGAGTTCGACCGCGACAGGCACATCTTCAATCGCTGCACCGTGATTACGGACAAGCATCATGCTGTCATCCACAGTCCAGCAACTCCTTTGATCCACTGAATTCAATACAATGCCTCTGAAATACTCAATTAAGTCGAAGATGCCGGGATAGCGGTCGCACGAAGCTCGGCTTCTCCTCCTTCGTATAGATTGATTTTTGTATTTAAAACAACTGATCGTAGTAATTGAAGCCGCACGCATTGGATTTACGCCAGATGTGGGCGGACACGCCGTTAGTGTCGTCAACTATTATCCTGGCACAAAAGGGCTGGACGGCGTCAAATCTCCGGTGGTAGCGTGATAATTACATATCAGCCATGTCATTCACCGGACGCCTGCGTCAGGGGGTCGCGGTAATTTTTGTTGTGCACTGCGCCACCATTGTACATATATGTGGGCTGTTCGACCCGGTGACAGCCAGATAAGACGCAATGTCCAACATCCTGAGAGAGACGGTTCTCGAAGTCCATCACTGGACCGAAAACCTGTTCACCCTGAAGACCACCCGCGACCCCGGCTTCCGCTTCGACAGCGGCGAGTTCGCCATGATGGGCCTGGAGGTGGACGGTCGTCCGCTGCTGCGCGCCTACAGCGTGGTCAGCGCTCCCTATGATGAGCAGTTGGAATTCCTGTCGATCAAGGTGCCCAACGGCCCCCTGACCAGCCGGCTCCAGCACGTCAAGCCGGGCGACACGATCCTTGTCAACCGCAAGGCCACCGGGACCCTGCTGCTCCACAATCTGGAGCCGGGCAAGAACCTGTGGCTGCTGTCCACCGGCACGGGTCTCGCACCGTTCCTGTCGATCATCAAGGACCCGACCGTCTACGAACGGTTCGACCGCGTCATCCTGACCCATACGGTTCGCAACAAGAACGAACTGGTGTGCGGTGAGAAGGCGCTGGAGGACCTGAAGCAGAACGAATATATCGGCGAACTGGCGGCGGAAAAGCTGATCTACTATCCGACCGTGACCCGCGAGCCGTTCCAGAACGAGGGGCGGATCACCGACCTGATCCGGTCGGGCAAGGTGTTCGCCGATCTGGGGCTGGAGCCGCTCAACACGGCGGACGACCGCGTCATGATCTGCGGCAATCCCCACATGACGGCCGAACTGACCAAGTACATGGAAGACCAGGGTTTCGAGATGGGCGCCAACAACAAGCCCGGCACCTTCGTGATCGAAAAGGCTTTCGCCCAGCGCTGAGCGGCTAACCGCTCGGCGTCCCCGGCTCTCTCAATTTCCGCCGCAGGCGCTCTGGGCCACCAACCTACGAGAATAGAGTCCGTAGGTTGGCATGGCCCAAAAAGTTTGATTACTGGCGGGACGTGAGCGCCACAAGGCGCTCCCAGTTCAGCACCGACGCGATGTGCAGGTGGATCAGGCCGATCCACCCCTTGCGGCGGAACTCCAGATAAACGTCATCGGGCAACTCATCGAGCTTCTTCGGGTCTGACCGTGAGGAAGCCGTTGAGGTTCAGCGTCTCGCCCGACGCCAGCTTGATTTCCGCCTGATTCTGTTCAAGCAGGCCATGCGTCTGCAAAGCCGCCGTGAACTCCATCGTGGCGACGATCTGGTTCTGGTACGCCTGACAGAAGCTGACGGCGTTCTTGCCGGCTTCGGACAGTTCGCCGTCCGATGTGAACATCGGCTCACCGGTAGCACCCTCGGCCGCTTCATCGATGCAGACGGTGAATTCGCCAGCGGTCTGCGTTTCCATCAGGATCAGCGGATAGCGCCGGACATAGGCCGGGATATAGGTATCCGCAGCCCAGGTCCAGGAACCGTCGCGCTGCCGCAGAAACAGGTTCTGACGGTCGCGCAGCCCCAGCAAGGCGACCGGAGTCGGGACATCGCCCAGCGTGAACACGATCGGATAGGCGTGGCCGGCGTGAGCGAATTCCTCGATCAGGACGGGCAGATTGTTGGCAGGTGCCGCAAACCCGAGATCGGCAGGCTCCCGCAGGCGCGCCGCCGCATGACGGACGCGGTCGAGCGGTCGCGGTTGCTGGTAGAACAGGGGCAGGCTCGGCGCCTTGACGGTATCGGGGGCGGCGGTTTTGTCGGTCACGTGGGATTGCTCCGTCTGGTCAGGCTTCCAGGACGACTTCGACTTCCGACATATCGCTGAGCCGCCCGGCCAGGAGCGGCGTGCAGCTTATTTCCAGAATTCCGAAAGCCGCTGACGGGAGAACCCTGTCGAGTTCTCCCATAAGGCCATTGGCTGCCAGAAACTTCTTAAGAATCTCCACATTGACGTCCCGTTCCGGACGCCCCCGCGAATGGGCGGGGGTCGGCGCGGACGAAGTGGACTTTGTAGCGCCGGAACATCTATGCCGCCGCTCCATGGCACTTCTTGTACTTTTTGCCGCTGCCGCAGGGGCACGGATCGTTGCGGCCGATCTTGGGTGCGGTACGAGGACGCACCCCCATAATCGCCGTCCACATAGTACCAGCTGGCCGTCCTGTCTGGCGAAGCGGCCGGTTTCATGATGGATATGCGGTTTGCCGTCCATGTTGAAGCGGGCGACGAACTCGACGAAGCCCTCGTCGTCGCCATCGCGGCCGCCGGAGGTCGAACGGACTTCCAGGCCGGTCCATTCGCTGCTCTTCGCCCACTGCTCGGTTTCATCGCGGTTGAAGTCGCCGCGCGTCTCGGGCAGCAGCGTCCGCTCCAGATGATCCACGTTGGCGGTGACGAAAGCCGAGTACCGCGAGCGCATCAGCGCTTCGGGAGTCGGAGCCTAGGCGGTGCCCTCAAGATAGGGGCCGCAGCATTGATCGAGGGTGCGGCCGGAACCGCAGGGGCAGTTGCTCATAGGTCAGTCTCCCAATTTCGGCACAGGTCTAGCCGAACCTCCCGCCGACGCCACGGGCAAGAGAGTGCCACGGGAAACAGGTTTGCAAACGGCACGCTAGGACAGGGGCAGGTGTCGGGCTATCATGGCGGCATCAATTTCCCGATCGGGGCCTGTGGTGGACAAGAAGATTTCTCAAGCGCATCTCGGCAACGTGCTGCGCGACGCGACGATAGCCGAACTGCCCAATCACTACCGGGGCAAGGTGCGGGACAACTACGACCTGCCCGACGGGCGGCGCATCATCATCGCGACCGACCGCCTGAGCGCGTTCGACCGCATCCTGACCGCCGTGCCGTTCAAAGGGGAAGCGCTGACGCAGATCGCCCGCTTCTGGTTCGAGAAGACGGCCGACATCTGCCCGAACCACGTGATCGACTATCCCGATCCCAATGTGGTCGTGTGCCGCCGGCTGAACATCATGCCGGTCGAGATCGTCGTGCGCGATTACCTGACCGGCACCACCAGCACCTCGATCTGGTCGATGTACAAGAAGGGCGAGCGCGAGGTTTATGGCGTCAGCCTGCCCGACGGCATGCACGAGCACCAGAAGCTGCCGCACACGATCATCACGCCGACCACCAAGGCGTTCGACGGCGGCCATGACGAGCCGCTGACCCCTGCTGAGATCACCGGGCGCGGGCTGCTGACGCAGGAGCAGTGGGATACCGTGTCCAGGCTGGCGCTCGGCCTGTTCGAGCGCGGCCAGAAGATCGCGGCGGAGCATGGGCTGATCCTGGTCGATACCAAGTACGAGTTCGGCTTCGACGAGGATGGCGCCATCATCCTGGCCGACGAGATCCACACGCCGGACAGCAGCCGCTACTGGTTCGCCGAAAGCTATGATCGCCGGATCGCGGCCGGCGAGCGGCCGGAAAGCTTCGACAAGGACTTCGTCCGGACCTGGGTCACCGCGCGTTGCGACCCCTACAAGGACGAGATCCCCGAGATCCCCGGCGATATTGTGCTGGAGGCAGCCGCCCTCTATATCGACGTCTTCGAGATCATCACCGGTCAGAGCTTCCCGATCCCGGACGAACCGACGCCGGTCCTGGAGCGTATCCGCGCCAATCTTCAGCGCTATTTCTGACCAGTCTCCTGATCCAACCAACCGCCCGTCACCACTGAGTTCAGCGCTTGTCCTACGTCGGCATCGATTTCGGCACCACCAACAGCGCGGTCGCCATCGCGGAGGCTTCCGGTCCGTCACGGCTGGTGCCGCTGACCGTCGGCACCCAGGTCTTCGAGACCTTCCGTTCCGTCCTGTTCTTCGAAAAGCAGGAGGACCGGCTGGGCACGACCCTGGCCCATTGGGCCGGGCCGGAGGCGATCGAAGCCTACCTGGACAGCGAGGGTGAGGGGCGGTTCGTCCAGTCGGTGAAATCCTATCTGGCGTCGAAGGATTTCACCGGCACCAACATCCTCGGCAAGCAGTTCGGCATCGAGCCGCTGGTGTCGCTGATCCTGAAGGACCTGAAGGCCAAGGCCGAAACATCCGCCGGCCCCCTGCCCCAGACCATCGTCGTGGGCCGGCCGGCGCACTTCGTCGGCGACACCGGTGACGATGCCGAGGCGATGGCGCTGGAGCGCCTGCGCGAGGCCTTCCGATTGGCCGGAGTGCCCGAAATCCGGTTCGAGCTTGAGCCGGTCGCGGCGGCCTACCACTACGAAAGCGGGCTGGAGCGTGACGAACTGGTGCTGATCGCCGACTTCGGCGGCGGCACCAGCGACTTCTGCCTGCTGCGGGTAGGACCGCAAGCCCGCGCCTCGGCGCAGGCCGATGGCAACCGGGCCGGCGATATCCTGGGCGTCGGCGGCGTCGGGATCGCGGGCGACAGCTTCGACAGCCGGATCGTCGAGCATTGCGTAACGCCGCATCTGGGGCGCGGCACACGCTACCGGTCGATGGACGGGCAGATGCTGCCGATGCCGGTCTGGCCGTTCGAGTACATGCGGCGCTGGCACCTGCTCTCCTTCCTCAACACGACCCAGACGCGGCGGATGCTGACGGAGATCCTGCGCACCTCGGAGAATCCGAAGCAGATCCAGGCGCTGATCACGGTGATCGAGGAAGGCCTGGGCTTCCACCTTCACCGCGCGGTCGAGCACGCCAAGGTCCTGCTGTCGGGGCAGCCGGAGACGAAGTTCCGCTTCGCCCTGCCCGGCGGCGTGATCGAGACGACCATCCACCGCGCCGACTTCGAGGAATGGGTCAAGCCGGAAACCAACGCCATCGCCGGCTGCGTCGATGACCTGATGGCCCGCACCGGTGTCGCCTTCGCCGATGTGGACCGGGTGTTCCTGACGGGAGGATCGTCGTTCATCCCGGTCATCCGCCGCCTGTTCTCCGACCGCTTCGGCGAGGACAAGCTGCGGACGGGCGGCGAATTGACCTCGGTCGCGAGCGGGCTGGCCTTGGCCGCCCGCGCCGCGGCTAAGTAACAGGCGTCACGACGCCCAGTTCGTCCTGAATTCGTTGAAGAGCGTCAGGCCGCCGCAGGCGTAAATCGTCTGGCCCGGTGATGTAGGACGCATCGTCGGATGCCAGGAACGCGAAGACCGAGGCCATTTCCTCCGGCGTACCGGCGCGGCCCATGGGGATGTGCAATTCGACATTGCCCCGTGCCTCCGGATCGTCGCGCCACGCGTTGTTGATGTCGGTCAGGATGGCGCCGGGAGCCACCGCGTTCACCCGGATGCCCCGGTCGGCATATTCCAGCGCCAGCGTGCGCGTCATGTTGCCGAGCCCACCCTTGGAGATGGAATAGGCGATGAAGCCCGGCTTCGGGATCATCTGGTGGACGCTGGAGCAGTTGATGATGGTGCCGCCGCCCGGCCGCGACAGGAAATGCCGGATCGCCGCCTGGGAGCAGACCAGGGCGCCGGTCAGATTGACGTTCAGAATACGGTGATATTCGGCGATCGTGTGCAACTCGCTGTCAGCCTGGGACTGAATCCCGGCATTGTTCACCAGGATATCCAACCGGCCCCACTCGCCCAGCATGTCATCGACCATGGCAAGGGCGGCACGCTCGTCACCGACATCGGCCTGAACGATAAGATGCCCGTCAGGGTTGGTGTCGGTTCCCGATCTGGCCGTCGCTTCGCGGACAAGGTCGAGCGTTTCCTTGGCGGCATCCTCGGAACCGGAATAGTTGATGGCGACCGTGGCCCCCTCCTCCGCGAAGCGGACGGCGACGGCCCTGCCGATACCGCGCGAGGCGCCGGTGACCAGGGCGAAACGGCCTTGAAGACGGGGAAAGATGCGCGTGGCGGCAGGGGATGGAGGCGATTGCGGCACTGACGGTGATCCTCTTTATCCTGTAGCGAACGAAAACCGGCCATCCGCCGGCTGGTGTCACCTTTAACGGTTTGGCGATATGGTTTGGCGCATGGGCAAACCATGCCGCATACGGCAAACCGTTGAGACGGACCGGAATGAAGTGGGACGACACGGCCATCAGGGCACTGGAAGAACGGGCGTTCAACGCGTGGCCGGCCCTGCGGTCGGCTCAATGCAACGGCTGGCTCTTCCGCTTTTCCGAAAGGCTGACGCGGCGCGCGAATTCCGTCAATGCCCTGGCGCCGGCCGGGCATTTTCTGGAGACGCTGGATCTGGCTGAAACACTCTATGGCCGCCTGCAGTCTGCCGACGATCTTCAGGCTGTCTCCCCTGGCCGGCGAAGAGCCGGATGCCAGCCTCCACCGGGCGGGATATCGCCATCTGGATGAAACCTTCGTCCTGACCGCCGCTCTGGACGGAGATTTCCGGATCGATCCCGATGTGACGATCGGGACCGAACCGACACCAGCCTGGAGCGAAGGTTTCGCCACCGCCAACGGCATATCGCCCGTGATGCGCGGGGTTCATGACCGCATGCTGGCCTCGATCCTGATGCCGGCCGGTTATGCCACCGTGGTGGAGGATGGCAAGCCGGTCGCCTACGGTCTGGCGGTGGTCGAGCGCGGCATGGTCGGCCTGTTCGACATCGTGACGGTACCCGAGGCGCGGCGGCGTGGCGCCGGGCGCCTGCTGGTCAAATCGCTCCTGGCCTGGGGCCGCTCACAGGGCGCCACGGCATCCTATCTCCAGGTGCATGGCACCAACGAGGCGGCGCGCGGCCTGTACGGCGGCTTCGGCTTTCAGGAAGCGTATCGCTATCATTACCGGATCAGGGTCTGATCGGCTGTATCCGTTATTTCGACAGTGCCCTATCGGACATGCCCACTGGAAACACTTCACCAATGCGGTAAACGCGCTCATGACTGCCATACCTCTTTGCTTTTAATTTAAGCCATTTGAGGGTCTGGTATATTTGCTGCGACAATGATGAAGTCATCCCTGAGTTTTCAAAGGCAATAACGGCATTTCCTTGCCTTCATTACTATGATTTCAACTAACTGACCGCCTTTGATCAACAGTACGTCGACTATCTCGTAGGAGCAGGATCTTTTTATCCTGACCGGCTGACTGTGTCTGGCTGGCCCCTGCTTGGCCGCTGGTACGGGCCTTTGGCTTGAGCGAGCGCTGGGAGTGTTTGGATGAAGGAAACAACCCGCATCAATGTCCTGGGCATCGGCGTCAGCGCCGTCAACCTGGACATTGCCGTTGATACGATCGACCAGTGGATTGCCGAAGGCCAGCGCGACTATGTCTGCGTCAGCGGTGTCCACGGCGTCATGGAAAGCCAGCGGGATAGCGAGCTTCAGCGTATCCACAACGCGGCGGGACTGGTGACGCCGGATGGCATGCCGCTGGTCTGGCTGCTGAAACTGGGCGGCATCCGGTACGCCGACCGGGTTTATGGGCCGGACCTGATGCTGGCCCTGTTCGAACGGGCTCAAGCCCGCGGTTACCGCCATTTCTTCTACGGCGCCACGGACGACACCATCGAACGCCTGTCCGGCAATCTGCTGGAGAAGTTCCCCGGATCGGTGATCGCCGGCAGCTATGCCCCGCCCTTCCGCCCGCTGACGCGCCGAGGAGGATGACGACGTCGTCAGGCGCATCAATCAGTCCGGCGCCGACATCGTCTGGGTCGGCCTCAGCACACCGAAGCAGGAGCGATGGATGGCGGCCCATCGTGACTGCTTGAATGCGGGCGCCCTGATCGGCGTCGGAGCCGCGTTCGACTTCCACGCCGGACTGAAGCTCCAGGCCCCTCGCTTCATCCAGCGGAGCGGCTTCGAATGGCTGTTTCGCATGGCGGTCGAGCCGCGTCGGCTATGGCGGCGTTACCTGACCAACAATCCCCGTTTCGTCCTGCGCGTCGCCAGCCAGTTGGCGGGCATCCGCCACTATCCGCTCG
>CAWKET010000042.1:0-56102 GCA_963848585.1 uncultured Alphaproteobacteria bacterium
GCGCTTGATGGCATGCAGCCCACATTCGCCGAAACCATCAGTGCGATTCAACTATTCGAGAGGTGCGAGGTTAACGCTAGCCCTGTATTATCGCTAAATTGTAACCTTCCCATAACTTTTACCGCGTATTCATTATCCTGATCGGTATCGGAGGCGAGTTCTTCCGCCTCCTTGGCCGCTTGCCGGCAACGACAGGGTAGCGATGCGCAGTCTGTTTTCCGCGGACCTGCCGCTGGCCTGGTATTCGGCCTGGTACCTGCTGATCCTGATGGCCTATGCTTTCCTAAAGCATCTGGATCGTGTCGTTCACGACCTGATGCGGGATGCCGATCCACGTGTTCGTGTTCTTCCGCGCGGTGACGGAAATCGGCGACAGCAAATGGACGCTTGTTCCGACCGGCGCTGCTCGGCCTGCTTTTCTTTTTGCCGGGCGGTACGTCTTTTCCGGACACCGCCTTGCCGCCATGACCAACTGGCTGGCATCGGCGCTGCTCTTCGTCTTCACCTCGGTCGCCTTGTCCGGGATCATCGCCAACATCATCAAGGTAATCGTCGGCCGTGGACGGCCAAAGCTGCTCGACCAGACAGGCTTCATCGGCTTCGATCCCTTCACGCTCGACGCCCGCTTTCATTCGTTTCCCTCAGGCCACACCAATACCGTCTTCGCCGCTGGCGCTCGCCGTATCGTTCCTGATCCCGCAATGGCGCGGCGGGTTGCTGGTGGTGGCGAGTGTCGTCGGCTTCAGCCGGGTGGCGGTGAACGCGCATTTCGTCACCGACGTGATCGGCGGGCGCCGCTCTGGCGGTGGCCGACGACATGGTGGCTGCGTCAGCGGTTCGCCGCTTTCGGACTGGTCTTTACGAAGGATGGGCGGGTGAGTACGCTCTGCGCTGGCCGGGCGCGCCCGATGCCAGCCGTGACGCCGGCGCCCCCAGGGTGGGGAGGGCATAGGCTGACAAAAAAGCGGCTCCGTGGGCCAATGCCTGACGGAGCCGCCGAGTTGCTTTACATGGAGGAACCGCACCACAGATGCGATACCCTGGTTATAGGACGTTTTGGTTAACGTGAGATTAAGGTTAACAGGAAAAATGCAGGCCACCTCATTTTCCGGCAATGGCGTCAGCTTTGCTTGCCCCGGCCCGTCTTGTTCTGAAGCTCGTCGATGCGCCGCGATGCGTCGGCCTTGTTGAGCGACGGGTCGAACTCCTCCTTGGCCTCCTCGCTCAAGGTCTTCAGGTACGAAGCCTGGGCGCCGGTCATCGGCTCATCGCCGGTGGTCCAGTCCGACGGATCTTTTTCGGTGTTGGACGGGGTGCCGGCATCCGGAGATTTTGGGATCGGCTGAATTGGCATGGTCGTTCTTGGCGTCAGCCATGGTCCGTTGCTCCTGTCAGTACATGTCTACCATACCAACAGGCTAATGTTGTTCTTGTTTCGTTGCTATCTGGAATTTTTCTCGAACTCCGCGACAACCCCCCACCAAATTAAGGACCATGTGCGAAAATTATAACGAACGGTGGGCCCTTTGACGCCGCCGTCATCCGCAGACTTCACCGTCCGGTTCTGGGGTGTCCGAGGCAGCATACCGGCGCCCGGCCCCGAGACGATGAGATATGGTGGCAATACGACCTGCATCGAGGTGCGGTGCGGCGGACACCTCATGATATTCGACGCGGGCACGGGCATCCGGGCTTTCGGCAGCCAACTGGTGGAGGAAGCGCCGGTCGATCTCGACCTGTTCTTCACCCATACCCATTTCGACCATGTCGCCGGGCTTGCCGTTCTTCGTCCCGGCCTTCGATCCGCGCAACCGGCTGCGCCTGTGGGCGGGGCACCTGTCGCCGCCGCAGACGATCCAGTCCGTGCTGTGCGACATGATGATCGCACCCCTGTTTCCGGTGCCGCTGTCGGCGTTCTACAACTCCTGCACATTCAACGATTTCGAATGCGGCGCTGTTCTCCAGCCTCGCCCGGACATCAAGATCCACACCGGCCCGCTCAACCACCCCAACGGCTGCTGCGGCTACCGGGTGGAGTTCGGCGGGCGGGTGCTGGCGATCGTGACCGATACCGAGCACTTCGCCGAAGGCCATGACGCGGCCGTGCTGGAACTGGCGCGTGATGCCGACATCATGGTTTACGACGGCATGTATACCGATGCCGCATACCCGAACCATATCGGCTGGGGGCATTCCACGTGGCAGCAGGGGTGCCGGGTGGCCGATGCCGCCGGGGTCGGGCGCGCGGTGATCTTCCACCATGAACCCAACCATGACGACACCGTCATGGACGGCATCGCCGCCGCGGCGGAGGAGATGCGTCCCGGTACGCTGGTGGCCTTGAGGGCATGGTGCTGGAGCTTTAGCGTCGCATCACATCGATGTGAGACGGCTTTACCGCTGGACCGGCGATGGATAGCCTATCTTGGCTTGAACCCTGAACGCGGAAGGTTCCGACCGATGCTCCGCCGCCTGATCCTGCCAGCACTGAGCGTACCGGCTGAACGGCTGCCGGAGCGGGTGCGGCGTACCATCGCGCGGCAGGAGGAGGACAGCGAGAAGCTGATCGGCTGGGTCCAGCTTGCCATCGTGCTGGTCTTCACCATCCTTTACACCGTATCGCCCAAGACCTTCGACCAGCGCGCCGCCATGTTCGAGCCGGTGCCGCTGGCGCTGGGCGGCTACGCGCTGTTCACCATGATCCGGCTGGCGCTGGCCTACAGGAAACGGCTGCCGGACTGGTTCCTCTACCTGTCGATGGTGATCGACATCGTGCTGCTGATGGGGCTGATCTGGAGCTTCCATATCCAGTACCACCAGCCGGCCAGCTTCTACCTGAAGGCGCCGACGCTGCTCTATGTCTTCATCTTCATAGCGTTGCGGGCCTTGCGGTTCGAGCCGCGCTTCGTGCTGACCGCCGGGCTGGTGGCGGCGGCGGGGTGGGGCGGGATGATGACCTATGCCATGACCATCGATCCGCTCGACCACATGCTGACCCGCAACTATGTGGAATACCTCACCAGCAACAAGATCCTGATCGGCGCCGAAATCGACAAGATGCTGACCATCGTGCTGGTCACCGGCATCCTGGCGCTGGCCTTGGGGCGGGCGCGTCATCTGCTGGTGACTGCCGTGGCGGAAGGGGCGAAGGCGCGCGATCTGGCGCGGTTCTTCGCGCCGGAGGTCGCCGACAGGATCACCGCCGCGGAGCAGCGGATACTGCCGGGGCAGGGGGAGGCCAGGGATGCCGCCATCCTGATGGTCGATCTGCGGGGCTTCACCCAAATGGCGGCCGACATGGCGCCCGGAGATGTCATCGGCCTGCTGGCGGAATACCAGTCGCGGATCGTCCCGGTGATCCGCCAGCATGGCGGCGTGATCGACAAGTTCATGGGCGACGGCATCATGGCGACTTTCGGAGCGCTGACGCCGAGCGCCACTTTCGCCGCCGATGCGGTGCGCGCCGTGGAGGAATTGCTGGCGGAGGCCGACAGGTGGAATGCCGAGCGGCGGGAGAAGGGAGCGATGCCGCTGGTGGTGAATGCGGGACTGGCCTCCGGACGGGTGGTGGTGGGGGCGGTCGGCGATGCGGACCGGCTGGAATATACCGTGATCGGCGATGCGGTTAACCTTGCCGCCAAGCTGGAGAAGCACAACAAGACAGAAGCGTCGCTGGCGGTCGTCACGGCGGAGACGCTGGATCTGGCGGTGAAGCAGGGGCATGACCCGGCCGGGCCTTTCCAGCGGCGGCCGGAAGCATGGTTGCCGGGGCTTGGCGCATTGATCGATCTTTGCGTGCTGATGCCGGCGGCGTCACCGGTATGGATCGGCCGCATCCCGCAGGCCATCGCCTAGGAAGTTGAAGGCCAGCACGACGAGGATGACCGGCACCACCGGCAGCATCAGCCAGGGATAGAGCGCCACGACGTTGATGTTCTGCGCCTCGTTCAGCAGCACGCCCCAGCTCGTGATCGGCGGGCGCAGCCCAAGGCCGAGGAACGACAGCGCCGTCTCGCCCAGGATCATGCCGGGGATCGACAGCGTCGCCGACGCGATCAGGTGGCTCATGAAGCTGGGCAGCAGGTGGCGGCCGATGATGCGTTGCGGGCTGGCGCCCATCAGTTGGGCGGCGGTGCAGAAGTCCTCCTCGCGCAGCGCCAGCAGTTTGGAGCGCACCGCGCGCGCGAGGCCGGTCCAGTCGAGCAGGCCGAGGATCAGCGTGATCCCGAAATAGATCAGGATCGGGCTCCAGGTCACCGGCAGCGCCGCCGACAGCGCCATCCAGAGCGGCAGTTCGGGGAAGGAGCGCAGCACCTCGATGATGCGCTGGATGATGTTGTCGATCCAGCCGCCGTAATAGCCGGCGATGCCGCCGATGACGATGCCGAGCACGAAGCTGATGGTGATGCCGATCAGGCCGACGGTCAGCGAGATGCGCGCGCCGTAGATGATGCGGGACAGCATGTCGCGGCCCAGCCGGTCGGTGCCGAGCAGGAACAGCGTGCCGTCCTCGGCCGGGCAGATCAGATGGAGGTTGGCCGGGACCAGGCCCCAGAAATCGTAGCCGTCGCCCCGGCAGAAGAACCGGATCGGGCTGAACGTCGGTCTTGTCCACCGTATAGACCCGCTGGAGCGTGTCCATGTTGAGCTCATAGTCGAAGCCGTAGACGAACGGCCCGACGAAGCTGCCCTCATGGAACAGGTGCATCGACTGGGGCGGCGCGTAGATGTGGTGGATGTGCCGGCTGTCCAGCGCGTAGGGCGACAGGAACTCCGATATCAGGATCGTGAAGTACATGAAGGCCAGGACGGCGCCGGACAGGACGGCCAGCCGGTGGCGCTTGAGCTTCCACCACATCATCCGCCACTGGGACGCCATGTAGTAGCGTTCCTGCTCCGGCGACATGTGCTCGACGGCGTAGGGATCGAAGGGCGCGGTGGAGACGTAGTGGTCGAGCCGTTCAGCCGTCATCGGTTGGCCCCGCCTTCAAGCCGGATGCGCGGATCGAGCACCGCCAGCGCCAGATCGGACATGAGGACGCCGACGACGGTCAGCAACGCCAGGAACATCAGGAACGATCCGGCCAGATACATGTCCTGACTGCGCAGCGCGTCCAGCAGCATCGGCCCGGTCGTCGGCAGCGACAGCACGATGGAACCACGGCGGCCCCGGAGACGATCTGCGGCAGCAGATTGCCGATATCGGAGATGAAGGGGTTGATCGCCATCCGCAGCGGATATTTCCAGAGCACCTTGACCGGAGGCAGACCCTTGGCCCGGGCCGTCACGACATACTGCTTGTGCAGCTCGTCCAGCAGGTTGGCGCGCAGCCGGCGGATCATGCCGGCGGTGCCGCTGGTGCCGATGACGATCACCGGAATCCAGAGGTGCTCCAGCACCGACAGCGACCTTCCCCCAGCTCCAGGGCGCATCCAGATAGACCGGGTCCATCAGCCCGCCGATGGAGGTGCCGAACGTCACATTGGCGAAATAGAGCAGCACCAGCGCCAGCAGGAAGTTGGGCGTCGCCAAGCCGAGGAACCCGAGGAACGTCAGGCCATAGTCGCCCAGGCTGTACTGGTGCGTCGCCGAATAGATCCCGATCGGGAAGGAGACGACCCAGATGAAGATGATGGTGGCGAAGGACACGACGATGGTCAGCAGCATCCGGTCGCCGACGACATCGGCGACCGGCCGGTTGTATTCGAACGAGTAGCCGTAATCGCCGGGCAGCATGCCGCCGAGCCAGACGAAATACTGCTCGATCATCGGCTTGTCGAAGCCGTAGGTCTCGCGCAGGAACTGGAGCCTGCTCTGGTCGATGGCCTCGCCCCGGCTTTCAAGCTCCGTCATCAGCGTCGTCAGGTAGTCGCCCGGCGGCAACTGGATGATGACGAAGGTGATGGCGCTGATCGCGAGCAGGGTAGGGATCATCACCATGATCCGCCGCACGAAGAAGCCCAGCATGGTGACCGTTCGTCCCTTCTCTAGAACCTCACTCTTTTTTGGCGAACCAGAACGTATCGGGCCGGTAGATGCCGAAATGCGCTCCGGGGTCCCAACTGAAGATGCCCTCGTCCGGCACGTTGCGCAGGCTGGAGCGCACGACGACCGGCTGAAGCGTGCCGTTGATCAGGCCGATCGTGAAGACCTGGTCGGCATGGATGCCAAGGATGCGGTGCCAGGCATCGGCGCGGGCCGGCGGTGTCCTTCGCCGTCCGCCACTCCGTCATCAGGTCCATCAGTTCCTTCGGCTGGGGCATGTCGGGCGCTTCGCCGGCCGTGCCGCCGGTCTGATAGAACTGGCCCCATTTGGGCCACTGGTACTGATTCTGATCGATCGGCACGAATTCGGTCGGGGCCATGTCGGCGGTCGGGATGCCGTTGTCGACGCCCTTGGCGATCGCCATCATGGTCTGGCCGGAATAGATGCGGTTGCGCAGCACCTCGAGCTGGGACGGCTTGGTGAAGAGCTTGACCCCGATCTTCCGCCAACTGTCCGCGATCAGTTCGAGCACATCGACTTCCTCGGTGCTCTCGCCGGCCGTCTCGACGATGATCTCCATGGGCCGGCCGTCGGGCAGCAGCCGGACATTCTCCGAACCGCGCTTGGTCAGGCCGATCTCGTCGAGCAGGCGGTTGGCCTGGGCGACGTCGTAGTCGGTCCAGGCCTTCTGGTATTCCGGCTTGAACAGGGGCGAGCGGGGCAGCACCGTGTTGTTGGAAGGCTGCGCCAGCCCGTAATAGATCACCTCGTTCAGCTCGTCCCGGTCGATCGCGAGCGACAGCGCGCGGCGCAGGCGGACATCGCGGAACAGCTTCCGCCATTCCGGGTCCTTGGTGTTCATGTTGGGGAAGAGCGCCAGATGGGCGCCGCTGCCGACCTTCCAGAGATCGACCTTGTAGTCGTTCCGCTTGGCCGCCTGCTTCAGGAAGGTGTAGTTGTCGAAGCGGATATAGCGGGCCTGAAGATCGGCTTCCCCGGCGCCCGCCTTGGCGGGGATGATCTTGCTGTCCGCGATCTGCACCAGAAGCCGGTCGATATAGGGAAGCTGATGCCCCGCCGCATCGACGCGGTGATAATACGGGATTGCGGACGAAGACGAAGCGCTCGGCCGGGGCCGCCGTGGTGTTGATCCAGGGCTGAAGCGTCGGCATGTCGGGATTGTCGTTGTCGTAGGCGTTGTCCATGCGGTTATGGAGATGCGCCCAGCTCTTCTGCCCCGCCTCCTTCACCCGAGCCTTCAGCTCCGCCGGGTCGGCGTATTTCACGTGAAACTTTTTCAGGTAGGCCGAGGGGCCGAAGATCTCCAGCGGACGCGCCGCCGCCAGCGCCGGCAGGAAGACGGGGTTCGGCTCGTTCCAGGTGTAGCGAACGGTGGTTTCGTCGATGACCTCGAACTTCGGCGGCTCGCCGCCCGACAGCATCTCCGGCGGCGGGCTGAAGGGCGGCAGGTCGGGGTTGAGGATGACGTCTTCCCACCAGTAGCGGAAATCCTCCGCCGTGAAGGGCGAGCCGTCCGACCAGCGGTGACCCGGCCGCAGATGGAGCGTGAAGACCCTGTTGTCCTCGACATCGACGGATTTGAGGATATCCGCTTCAAGGTTGAGGTCGGTGTTGTACGCGACCAATCTGGCATAGCAGTACGCGAACAGGATGCGTACGTCCTTCGCCCGCGCCATCAGCATGGTCATGTCGCCGCCGGGCTGGCCGGCGTTCGCCGCTGTCGTCATCGAACGTCACTAAACTGCGGTTCGGCGGGCAGGCGCTGATCGACCGGCGGCAGCGCGCCGCTGGCGACCTTTTCCGCGAGATAAGGCGTCTCGATCGGCGGCGAAGCAGGGAGAGGCGAAAAGGCCCGAGCAGGAGAACGAGAGGCCAAGCGCGGATGCCGGTCATGACGCCAGCTCCAGCAGTGCGGGGTGGGCCTTGGCGCGCACCAGATGACCGTTGCCCAGATCGATCATGCCGGGATGATTGTCGCCGTCGATGGTGAAGGGTGGCGCCCAGGCGCCGGGGTCGGACGCGCGGCCTTCCTTCAGCAGGGCCAGATCCAGCCGCGCGTTGGGGTCGGGATCGGGAACCGCCGCCAGCAGGGCTCGGGTATAGGGATGCACCGGATTGCGGAACAGGGCGGCGCGCGGCGCTATCTCGACGATCCGGCCCCGGCACATCACCATGATCCGGTCGGCGATGTAATCGACCACGGCCAGATTGTGGGAGATGAAGAGGTAAGTCAGCCCCAGCTTGTCCTTCAGATCCTTCAGCAGGTTGAGGATCTGCGCCTGGATCGAAACGTCCAGGGCGGACACCGGCTCGTCGCAGATCAGCAGGTCGGGCCTGCAGCGCCAGGGCGCGGGCGATGCCGATGCGCTGGCGCTGCCCGCCGGAGAAGCTGTGCGGGTAGCGCTTCAGGTGCCGCACGTCCAGACCGACAAGGTTCATCAACTCCTTGACCAGCTCGCGGCGGTGCTCGCTGTCGCCCATGTCGTGGATGATCAGCGGTTCGGCGACGATGTCGTACACCGTCATGCGCGGGTTCAGCGAGCTGAACGGGTCCTGGAAGATGAATTGCAGATTGCGGCGGAACTTGATCAGCTCGTCGCCTTCCAGCCCCAGCACATCGACCATGCTGCCCCGGTCGTTGAACAGGATGGCGCCGGTATCGGGCGCCAGCGCCCGCATCAGGATCTTGGACAGCGTGGTCTTGCCGCAGCCGGACTCGCCGACCAGCCCAAGGCATTCGCCCCGGCGGATCTCGAAGCTGACATCGTCGACGGCGAGCACGCCGCCGCCTTCGGGCTTGCGGCTGAACCAGCCGGACTTGCGCGTCTCGAACCGCTTGGTGATGTTGCGCGACGCTCAGCAGCGGCCCGGCGGCATCGGCGCCGGCTGGCCAGGGCTCGGATGTCGCATCCAGCATCTTGCCGCCGGCCGACTTGATCTCCCGGATCGGCACCAGCCGTTCGCCGGGATGCATGTCGAAGCGCGGCACGGCGCGCAGCAGGGCCTTGAGATAGGGGTGGCGCGGTTCCGCGAAGATGTCGCGCATCTCGCCGGATTCCATGACCTCGCCCCGGTACATGACCACGACTTCCTCGGCGACGTTGGCGACCACGCCGAGATCGTGGGTGATCATCAGCACCGCCATGCCAAGCTCGGCCTGCAGGTCGCGCGAGCAGCTTGAGGATCTGCGCCTGGATGGTGACGTCGAGCGCGGTGGTCGGCTCGTCGGCGATCAGCAGCGACGGGCGGCAGATCAGCGCCATGGCGATCATCGCGCGC
The DNA here is from genome assembly GCA_963848585.1 of uncultured Alphaproteobacteria bacterium. Lineage (GTDB taxonomy): Bacteria > Pseudomonadota > Alphaproteobacteria > Azospirillales > Azospirillaceae > Skermanella. The sequence continues at coordinate 9,287 of CAWKET010000042.1, forward strand.
TGGCGGAGACCGCCGGAAAGCTCGAAGGGGTAGGTGTCCACCGCGCGCTTCGGGTCGGGGAAGCCGACCAGCCGCAGCATCTCCACCGTCAGCTCGCGCGCCTGGGCGCTGTCCACGTCGCGGTGGAGCATGACCGCTTCGCCGACCTGATTGCCGACGGTGTGGAGCGGCGACAGCGAGGTCATCGGCTCCTGGAAGATGATCGAGATGTTGCCGCCCCGGATCGACCGCATCTTGCCGCCGTCCGGGTCCAGCTTGGCGATGTCGATGGTCTTGGGGAACTCCGGGTCGGAGAACAGGATCTCGCCCTTGGTGATCCTGGCCGGGCGGGGCAGGATGCCCATGATGGCCTGGGCCACCACCGACTTGCCCGATCCGGACTCGCCCACCAGGGCCACGGTGCTGCCCGGCCGGACCCGGAACGAGATACCGCGCACCGCCCGGATGACGCCCTCGGCAACGCGGAATTCGACATGCAGATCGCGGACGCGCAGCAGATCAGTCATTGGGCCTCTCTGGTGGGGGGCTCGCGTGTTGGGAACGCTCCGGCCGTGAAGCTGTGCGGTTCGCTTTCGGCATCGATGCCCAGGGCCAGGAAGTTGCTGACGGTGGTGTCTGTCATGCCGATCCCCTTGCTTGCGCGCGACGCCGGCCACCCGCTCGGCGATCTCGTCGAAGCCGTCGAGAGTGGATTCGATCCTGACCGTTTCACCGGCGCCGGTTCCCTTCAGTCTGAGCTGCATCCAGCCTAACCCGCGATCCCGACGAGTAGAATAATAGTTTAATCGTACCTGAGCCAAATGTTCCCATGGAATCGAACCGCCCAGCGGTCCGCGCGCATGGATGCCATTGTCGTCCATCTCAATGACGGTGACATGCCGCTGCGCCGTTCGTGCCGCGAATAATACGAAAAGTCCGGCGGCTACCGCCAATGGCAGTGCCACCCAGGGACTTAAGGGCAGCAGGAGTGGTGGAAGTCCGGTCAATACCAGACCGGCGGTGGCGCGGGCGTAGTCTCCCAGCAACGGACCGGGCGGATAGCGGTAGCGGGTCACGACAGGCTCCCGAAGATGTCACGCGCATCCAGCCAGCTGGCGGCGGGATGCTGGGACGTGGCGGCGGTGAACCGCTCCAGGAAGCGTTCGCAATCCGCGTCATGGACGAGATGGTGGGTCAGCAGCCCCGTCGGTTCATGCGGGTCGGCGGCGCCGCTCCGCCGGGCGGAGAGATGGCGCACGGTGGCGGCGATGGCGGCGGCGGTCCCGGCGAATACTCCGCCGCCGCGCCAGTCGATGATATCGACATGGGTGTTGACCTGGAGCAGCCCCGGTGCGGGGTGGGGCCGGGCGCGGGGAGTGAACGTCGATAGCCCCTTGTAGCCGAGGCCGGGGAGACGGCCGATCAGGTCGGGCGAAATCCGGTTCCACGGCGGGACAAGGACGGGCAGGGGGTCGAAGGGCTCCAGCAGGTTCCAGCCCGTCTATGAGATCCGCGATCACGTGCTGAACGGGCCGGGCGGGGCCGAGTTCGGTCTTCTTGGCCGGTGGCGTCTCGTGGTTGGCGTGGGACAGGCCGTGCTGGAGCACGGTGGCGCTCTGGCCAGTCCCGCAGTTCGGCGGCCAGTTCCGGCGTGGCGCGGGCGGGGATGACGGCCAGGGCTATCGGGATGCCGGCGGCGCTGGCGCAGGCGCGCAGGCGTGTTGAGGGCAGGGGTCGGGGCGACGGCGTCGTCGTCGCGCCACCAGAAAGTGGCGGTGCGGCCTTCGGCGGCCCACAGGTCCAGTTCACGGGTGAGGGCATTCCCAGGCGGCGCTGTCGCTCATGACGCGGCCTCGATCAGCAGGCGGGCGGTGTTGGCCGCCCCGTCCAGTGCGGGGGTGAAGGCTGGAGGCGGCGGCGCTTCAAGCGCGCGGGCGATGGCGGTGGCTGAGGGTTTCGGCGGTCAGGCCGGCTTCATCGGCGATGTGGAGCAGGCCGCGCGCTTCGAACAGGCGGGCGCGGTCGGTCTGTTCGGTCTCGTTGCCTGCCGCGAAGGGGACGACGACGGCGCGGCAGCGGGCCTGGAGGATGTCCATCAGGGTGTTGTAGCCGGCCTGACTGATCGACAGGGTGCAGCGGGCCAGCAGTTCGGGGAAGTCGGGGCGTGCCCGTTCCACGATGACGCCGGTGGGGGCGGAGGTGCGGAGAGTCTGGAACTCGGCTTCCGGGATGTCCGGGCCGGCGAGCAGGCGCCAGGGGATGTCGGCCAGTGCCGTCAGGGGGCGGGCTTCCATCGCGGCGCGCAGCAGCGGCAGGCCGACGGCTCCGCCGCCGACCGAGACGACGACTTCGCCGTGGCCGTCGCCGTCGGGGACGGGAGGTTTGCGGGCCGGGGCGACGTAGCCGGTGTAGCGGATCAGGTCGCGGATGGTGTCGGCCGGGGGGAAGGTCGCTTCGAACGGCACCAGGGCCGGGTCGCCGTGGACCAGCACGAGGTCGAGGTGACGGCGGGCGATGTCGGCCATTTCGGCTTCGCGCGCCGGATTGTCCTTGGCGACAAGGATGTCGCGGACCGATGCGGCGACAGAGGCGGGCGGCCCCGGTCAGGTGGTCCAGCAGGGGGAGGAGTTCGAAGCGGAACTGACGGCGGCCGAAGGGGTAGGTTTCCAGCAGCAGGATGTCGGGATCGACCTCATCGGCGAGCGACAGGAGGGCGGTGCGGCGGCGTTCCTTCCAGGCATCGTCGAGCGGGCGGTCGCCTTCGGTGACCAGGAGCTTGAAGCTTTTGTCCGCCGCGCGGGCGGGGGGTAGCTGGACCACGCGGGCATCGCCATAGCTGACACCGGCGACGGGGAAACCGCCGGATGCCACGGTGACGTCCAACCCGGCCTCGGTCATGGCGCGGGCGATCAGGGCCGCCCGGCGGACATGGCCGATGCCAAGAAGATGCTGGACCCAGATCAGCGCCTTCATGGGGGTAGCCGAGCCGATGTTTACATCCCCCAACCTGTCGTCAGATGTCATCAATTGTCATCATTCCTCGTTCACGAGCACGAGGAACTCGACCATTGACGTTAGCAATTCATAGGAATTTAGTCAAATTTCCAAACCTATGTTCAGTTCGGCGATGGTCGGGGTTCCATCGGGTAGCAGGGTGAAGCGGTGGGCGCAGCCGTCGAGCAGCTTGTGGGCCGGCTTGTCCGTCATGTCCCAACCAGTGGCGAGCGCATAGATTGCGCGGATTACGCCCTTATGTGCAACCGCTCCGGTCGGGTGGGACCGGTGTCGGCGGTTTCGGTAAGCCAGGGGCGCAGAGCGGTCCTGGACCTCGCGCGGGCTTTCGCCCTCGGGTGCGCGGAAGTCCAGGCCGCGCGCTTCCCAGGCGGCCATCAGGTCGCCAAGCTCCGCCCGCAGGTCCGTCAGCGTGCGGCCTTCCCAGACGCCCCAGTCGGTTTCCACAAGGCGGGGATCGAAGCTCGGGTCCAGGCCGAGCAGGCGCGCGGTCCCGACGCAGCGGGACAGCGGGCTGGCGACCCAGGTCCGGTCCCGCAGATGGTCGGGCAGGACCCAGGTCCGGACCACGGCTTCACCCTCGGGCGACAGGGGGATGTCGGTGCGGCCCTGGATCAGGCCTTCGGTGTTCCAGGCGGTCGGACCGTGGCGGAGGATGAGGAGGTCGGTCATCGTGGAGCCCGCTACTCTGTTTCAGGAGCGCGTCGAGCGTATGGGAAGCGCCCGCGAAGCTGTGTTCGGCGGCGGCGATGCGGGCGGCCTCCCTGCCCATGGCCGCACGGCGCGCCTTGTCCGTCAACAGGGATGCGACCGCTTCGGCAAAGGCGGTTTCATCGCCGATGGGGGTCAGCAGCCCGGTGACGCCGTCGCGGACGATATCCGGAACGCCGCCGGTCCGGCCGGCGACGACGGGCAGTCCGGCGGATTGGGCTTCAAGCAGGGCCATGCCGTAGGCCTCGTTGATGGCGGGCCAGACCATCAGGTCGGCGGCGGCGTAGCAGGCGGCGAGCCGGTCGGGGGGCAGGGCACCGAGGAAGCGGAGGCGGTCGGGTGGGATGGCGCCGAAGCTTTCCTCGACACAGGTCCGGCGTGGGCCGTCGCCGACGACGAGCAGGCGCCAGTCATGGGTGCCCAGCCGTTCGAGTGCTCGGGCGAGGATGCGGAAGGAGCGCTGCTTGTCTCCCCCGCGCATCATGCCGACGGCGAGCAGCCAGGGGATGTCGGGGTCCAGGTCGAGGGAGCGGGCGAGGGCGGCGCGGTCGGCGGCGCGGTCGCGGAGTGCGGGCGGCTCGACGAAGGGGCGCAGCACCGACAGCCGGTCGGGCGAGGCGAGCAGCGGGCGGAGGCATTCGGTGTCGGTCGTCGTCAGGGAGATCACGGCATCGGCCTGGGCGATGGCTTCGCCGGCGGCCCTGTGGCCGAGATCGAAGCGTCCACCGGCCTGCTTGGGGGCGTAGGAGGCTTCCGCGATCACATAGGGGATGCCGAGGGACTTGGCGACGGAGGGGCCGAGCCAGTCCGGGGCCTTGTGGTAGAGGTGATAGGTGAACCACAGATCGGGCGGTGCCGCCCGGAGACGTTCGGTCAGGCGGGCGGCGAGGCGGGTGCCGAGGGTGGCGAGGCGTTCATGCCGGCCGGGGCGGGTGCCGTCGTCCCAGCTTCGGAAGGTGCTCGCCAGGGTGACGTCATGCCCGGCATGTTCCAGCGCCGCCATCAGCAGCCGCGCCATCCGGCGGTCACCCGAGGGCGTCGGGTGGGTCGGTGGCTTCAAAGGCGCGTAGAAGGCGATCCGCATGGTTAGACGGTTCGATCTCCTCTCCCCCCTTGGGGGCGAGGGTTAGGGTGAGGGGGGTCCATTGCAGGGGACTCGCTGTGTCGCGTACCCCCTCACCCCGACCCTCTCCCCCAAGGGGGCGAGGGAGAAGAGTTGTGGGGGTTTTGCCGACTTAGAGCTTCTGAGCAATCCAGCCAGATGATCCAGCCCGGCTTCGGCGCTGAAATGGGAGCGGACGCGGGTTCGGCCGGCTGCCGCCAGCCGCGCGCGGGTCGCCGGGTCGCGGGCGAGGGACACCAGGGCTTCCGCCAGAGCGGGGGCGTCGCCGGGATCGACCAGGACGCCGGTTTCGCCTTCGACGACCAGTTCGGGGATGGCGGCCATGCGGGTCGCGGCCACGGGCAAGCCCATGATCTGGGCTTCCATCAGCACATTGGGCAGGCCGTCGCGGTCGCCGTCGCTGGCCATGCGGCTGGGCAGGAAGAACAGGTCGGCGCTGATGAGGTTGGCGATCACGACATCCTGCGGCTGGGCGCCCAGCCAGTCGATCCTTGACGACAATCCGAGCCGTTCGGCCTCCGCCTTCAGCGCCTTCAGGCCGGTCCCGCCGCCGATATGGACCCAGCGCCATGCCAGATCCGGGGGAAGCAGGGCAAGGGCCGCCAGCGCCACGTCGAAGCCCTTCTTTTCCACGGCGCGGCCGACCGACAGCAGGATCAGCGGGTCGGTGGGATCGGTCCCCGTGCGCGGCGGACGGGCCGGCGGGTCGGACGGGAACCGGCCGAACTCCAGCCCGTGGTAGAGCAGTTCCATCCGCTCCGGCACCGGCGCCAGTCCCGCCAGATGCCCGTGGCCCATCCGCGTGCAGGTGACGCCCCAGCGGGCATCGGCCAGCTTTTCGCGCTTCTCCCAGTCCGGAATGGTCCAGATGTCCTTGGCGTGGGCGGAAAAGCTCCAGGGCAGCCCCGTCATCAAGGCGGCATACCGGGCGACGCTGGACGGGCGTGTGCAGGAAATGGGCGTAGATCCAGTCGGTATCGGGCGGCAGTTCGGTCGCCAGCACCATGGCCTGACCGAACCGGCGGACCCGGTTGCGCGTACGGTCGCGCGCCAGATCCTTGAGCCAGACGCGCACGGGCACGGTTCCAGCCGGGCAGCCGGCGTGCCGCCTTCAGCGCGCGGGCGACCCGCATCGGCTCGTCGTGCAGGTATTCCGGCAGGTAGGTGACCGGCGCCTTGAGCTGGGCGTGCAGGGCGTGGGTCGTCTTGTCGGTCGGGTGACGGAGCGAGAACAGGTTCAGTTTCAGGCCGCGCCGCTCAAGACCGACCAGTTCCTGGGCGATGAAGGTTTCCGACAGCCGGGGCCAGCCCTTCAGGACGACGCATACGGACAAGAATTCAGGCCCGTCGGCGGAACATGGGAGCGGCGCGCCGGCCGGCGCGGTTCCGACAGGTGGCGTTCGGCCAGCCGGTTGACGTTTTCCAGCCCGTCGAGCAGGCCCGGAATGATCACGTCGCTGGGGGCCTGCTGCTGCGGCAACTGGCGGAGCGCCGTCGCCATGGCGTGGGCGTCGCGGACGCCGTCGTCGGGCAGCATGCTGACCAGCCCAAGCTCCTGCGCGCGGCTGGCGCGGATGAACTGTTCCAGCCTGGGCACCATGCGCGGCACGATCAGCGCTTTCTTGTCGAAGGACAGGATCTCGCAGAAGGTGTTGTAGCCGCCCATGGCGACGACGCCCGACGCCTTCGACATCAGGCTTTCAAGCTGGGATTCGAAAGTCAGCGCCTCGACCCTCGGCAGCGCCGCCGCTCGCGCCAGGAACTCGTTCTGAAGCTCGCGGTTCATGAAGGGGCCGAGCACGATCAGGGCGCGGTGGGGCAGGTTGGGGTCGCTCTCATAGGCGCGCAGCACCCAATCGACCATGTCCTCGCCGTCGCCGCCGCCGCCGGGGGTGACCAGGATGAAGGGGTCTTCCGGCATCTCGGGCATGGCCGCCATTGACCGGCGCGCTGCGTTCCAGATAGCCGGTATAGACCATCTTCCTGCGGACGGACGGCGGCACCTTGATGCCTTCCAGCGGATCGCAGATCTGCGGCAGGCCATAGACCCACAACTCGTCATAAAGCTTGTCGAGCGCCGGCAGCACCTTCTTGCGTTCCCATTCCGGGGCCAGCGCCGACGGCTCGTCCATCACGTCGCGCAGGCCCAGCACCAGCGGCGTGCCGCGCGATTTCAGCAGTTGCAGGGTTTCCAGCACCTCGCCGCGCAGGCCCAGCGGTTCCTTGTCCACGATGAACAGGTCGGGGTCGAAGATATCCGCCGTGTGGCGGATGATCGACGCCCGCATGGCAAGCATTTCCTCGATGTCGATATGCAGGTTGAGCGAGGTGTATTCACCGTCGCGCAGCTTGATCACGCCGGGGATGCGGACGAAATCGACCCGGCTGCGGAAGTCGAAGCTGCCGATGATCGGCGAGCCCGACAGGATCAGGACCGAGAGGTCCTTGTGACGCTCGACCAGCGCATGGGCGATCGTCCGGCAGCGGCGCAGGTGGCCAAGGCCGAAAGTGTCGTGGCTGTAGATCAGCACGCGACTGTGCTCGCGGCCCGGTCCGGTGCGGTTGCTCATGCGCGGTCACTCATCATGTAGCTCTTGGCATGTCGCCTCGGCATCTGTCGCCTCCGGTGGTTCCGCCGCTTGGCTGAACCCGAAGCCCTTAGGGATCAATGCTATCGTCTGTCTCTAGCAGAATACCTGGGTATCGACCATGTGAATTGCCGGGTGCCAATCCATCAGGTACTCTTGGTTCCACTTTTTCCCCGCCCTGACGATTCGGGCTGGGCCCTCGTTTCGGATATCAGAGGTATGGAAAAGAGCATCTTTCGCTTCGTGCTGCGATATAGTACGCGGCAGCAGGTAGTGATTCTGCTGCTCACCTTATCCTCATTTCCATTTCTTTACTATTCTCTTGAACTGCCTAAGCAGATTGTCAACGACGCCATCGGCGGCCAGAATTTCCCTAAGGAATTCTTTGGCTTTCGAGTTCGATCAGGTGCCGTATCTCATTCTGCTGTCGGGGCTTTTCCTGGCGCTGGTGGTGATCAACGGGGTCTTCAAGTTCCGCATAAACACCCTCAAAGGGCGGTTGGGCGAGCGCATGCTGCGCCGGCTGCGCTATGAGCTTTATGCAAGGGTGATACGCTTCCCGCTGCCCCGCTTCCGCAAGGTCAGCCAGGGCGAGATCATCCCCATGATCACGGCGGAAGTGGAGCCGCTGGGCGGATTTATCGGCAACTCGATAGCGCTGCCGGTTTTCCAGGGCGGCACGCTGCTGGTCTATCTGACCTTCATCTTCATGCAGGACCCGATTCTGGGGGCCGCGGCGGTCTCGCTCTATCCCTTCCAGGGATGGCTGATCCCGCGCCTTCAGCGCAAGGTCAACCAGCTTGGCAAGCAGCGCGTCCGGGCGATGCGCCAGATCTCGGACCGGATCGGCGAATCGGTTTCCGGCATGCCCGAGATCCACGCCCACGATACTTCCGCCTGGCATCTGGCCGATATCTCGCACCGCTACGGCGACGTCTACGATATCCGGTTCGAGATCTTCCAGCGCAAGTTCTTCATCAAGTTTCTGAACAACTTCATCAATCAGCTCACGCCGTTCTTCTTTTATCTGATCGGCGGTTATCTGGTGATCAAGGGCAGCATCAGCTTCGGCTCGCTGGTGGCGGTGCTGGCGGCCTACAAGGATCTGGCCGGCCCCTGGAAGGAGCTGCTCGACTATTATCAGATGAAGGAGGATATCCGGATCAAGTATGAGCAGGTGATCGAGCAGTTCGACCTGCCCGAACTGATGCCGGCGGCCTTGATCGCCGCCGATGCCGATCCGGGTGTCCGGCTGAACGGCCCCATGGTGTTCAGCAATGTCTCGTTCGGTGAGGACGGCGGCCCGAAGATCCTGGACAATGTAAGCTGTACGCTGCCGCTGGACGGCCATACCGCCATCGTCGGCGGTCCCGGACGCGATGAGTTCGCGATGCTGGTGGCCCGCCTGCTGATGCCCACGGGCGGGCGCATCCGGGTGGGCGACCAGGATCTGTCCCAATTGCCGGAGGCGGTCACCGGCCGGCGGATCGCCTATGTCGGGCAGACCAGCTACATGTTCACCGCCAGCCTGCGCGACAATCTGTATTACGGGCTGCGCCACCGGCCGCTGGCGCCGGCGGAACTGGACGAGCGCGGTCAGGCGGAATGGAAGCGCCGCGCCCATGAGGTCGAAGGAGGCCGGCAATACCGACTTCCCGCTCGACGCGGACTGGATCGACTATGTGGCGGCCGGCTGCGACGGGCCGGAATCGCTGCGGCGGCGTACCATGGACGTGCTCGCCATGGTCGATCTGTCGGACGATGTCTATGGTCTTGGGCTGAACGGGACGCTGAACCGCAAGAACTGCGGCGACGTGATCGAGCGCATCCTGGAGGCGCGCGCGGCGCTTCGGGCGCAGTTGGCTCAGCCGTCGATGCGCTCGCTGGTGGAGGTCTGGAACCCGGAGCGGTTCAACAACAACGCCACGGTGGCCGAAAACCTGCTGTTCGGCAGCCCGGTCGGGCCGGTCTTCGCGATCGACAGCATGGCGGAGAACAGCTATGTGCTCGAAGTGCTGGAAAAGGTGGGCATGACCGGCGACTTCCTGGACATGGGCGTACAGGTGGCGCGCACCATGATCGAACTGTTCGCCGATCTGCCGCCGGGCCATCAGTTCTTCGAGCAGTTCAGCTTCATCAGCTCGGAAGATCTGCCGGACTTCCAGCCGATGGTGGCGAAGGCCGACAAGGACGGCGTGGACAGCCTGAAGCCGGAGGAAAAGCGCCGCCTGATGGCGCTGCCGTTCAAGCTGATCCCGGCCCGGCACCGGCTGGGCCTGATGAACGCCGATCTTGAGCGGCGGCTGCTGGAAGCCCGGCAGGTGTTCGCCCGCGATCTGCCCGACGGGCTGCGCGGCTGCGTCGAGTTCTTCGTGGAGGATGCGTACAATGCCGCTTCGACCATCCAGGATAATATCCTGTTCGGAAAGATCGCCTATGGTCAGGCGCAGGTCGGCGGCAAGGTCGGGCGGCTGATGGCGCAGGTGATCGACGAACTGGGCTTGCGTGAAACCATCCAGGAAATCGGCCTGGACCATTATGTCGGCGTGGCGGGATCGCGCCTGTCCAGGGCGCAGCGGCAGAAGGTGGCGCTGGCGCGCGGCATCCTGAAGAACCCCGACCTGCTGGTGATCAACGAGGCGACCGCCGGTCTGGACGGCGCCAGCCAGAGCCAGATCCACAACGCGATCCTGGAGGAGCGCCAGGGGCGGGGAGTGGTCTGGGTGTTGCACAGGCCAAGCATCGCCCGCCGGTTCGACCAGACCCTGGTGCTGCGGGGCGGCCAGCTTGCGGAGCACGGAAGTTACCAGGATCTGGACAAGCCGGGTACAGTCATGCACGAGTTGCTGGCGGCCGAATGACGGTGTGACGGCGGAACACGTCATGGAGTGTACGTATAAGCATAGTACGCGGCATAAGCGTAATGTTACAGGAGACGCCGACCGTGAGCCTTGCCGAAGAAGTCGAACTGCTGCGCAGGATTCCCATGTTCGCCAACGTGGAGACCAGCAAGCTGAAGCTGCTGGCCTTTACCAGCGAGCGGGTCGCCTTTCATGCCGGCGATGTCCTGTTCAGCCAGAATGAAATGGGCAACAGCGCGTTCATCATCATATCCGGGGAAGCCGACGTGACGGTCGATACTCCCGCCGGTCCTTTGGTCGTGGCGCATGTCGGCCGCAACGATTTCATCGGGGAGATCGCGATCCTGTGCGATGTGCCGCGAACCGCCAGCGTGGTGGCGCGGACCGATATGACGACCTTGTGCATATCGAAGGATCTGTTCTTCCGGATGGTGACCGAGTTTCCCCAAATGGCTGTCGAAATCATGCGCGTGCTGGCGCAACGTCTGGAAAACACGACCCGGCAACTGCGGGAAGCGGTCTCCCACGGCAATCCCGCCTGATGGCCGGCGTCTGATTTGGCCGGGAGGAGACGGCAACGGTCCGACGTGTCGGGAGCCGCAGCCGTTGATCGTCACCGAGCATCGGGCGTATCGCTGCCGCTGCGGCCGGTGCGGCGGGGAAACCCGGGCGCCGTTTCCCGAGGAGGTCACGGCCCCGGTGCAATATGGCCCGCGCCTCCTGGCGGTCGTGGTCTATCTGCTCCACTACCAACTGCTGCCCGAGGACCGGCTGGCCGAGGCCATGGCTGATCTCTTTGGGGTCAAGCTGGTGACGGCAACCATCGCCCGGTTTAGCCGGAAGCTGCGCGGAACGGTTCTAAGGCTTCGCCGAAGCGGTGCGCGAGCACGTGGAAGCGCCCCGGTCAAGCACATGGATGAAACCGGCTTCGGATTGGCGGCAAGACGCAATGGCTGCACATCGCGTGGACTGTGTGGCTGACCTTCTACCGCGTCTCAGCCAAGCGGGGCAGCCTGCTGGCGAAGGTTATGGGCATAGTCGTGCATGACCACTGGAAGCCCTACTATACGATGAAAGGTGTGCTGCACGCGCTGTGCAATGCGCACCACCTGCGGGAACTGAAGGCGCTGGTGGAGATCGAGAAAGAAGATTGGGCGCATAAGATGCAGCGCCTGCTGCGCCGGGCCTGCCACGCAACGAATCTGCGCGGGAGCGGGGCGTGACGCTGACCCCAGCCTGGTCGACGAGTTTGACAGATGTTATGACGTCATCGTCGCGGAAGGTATCGTATTCCACGAGGAACAGCCGCCGCTTGCCACACCGCAAACCAACGGCGGCGCAAGCGACGGGGGCGACCGCCGCGACGGATTGGCCATAATCTCCTGCTGCGCCTGAGCACCCGCAAAGAGGACGTGCTGCGCTTCCTGAACGATCCTACCGTGCCCTTCGCCAACAATCAGGCGGAGCGCGATGGGCGCATGATGAAGGTCCGGCAGAAAATCTCCGGTGGCTTCCGCTCGGAGGAAGGGGCAAAGGATTTGCCGTGATCCGCTCGCTTATCTCGACGGCAGGAAGCAGGGTGAATTCGAAAGGGTTTCATGAGCCGGTTGGACAGTTTCATCAGGCGTGTCACCGCCCAGCGCGATTGCCTGAACGCCGCGGCGGATCTGATCCGCGACCTGCCCGGACCGGTGCTGGAATTCGGCCTTGGCAATGGCCGGACCTATGATCATCTGCGCTCGCTGCTGCCCGGCCGGAAGATCTTCGTCTTCGAGCGTCAGGTCGCGGCGCATCCGGACTGCATCCCGCCGGACGAATGCCTGCTGCTGGGCGATCTGCATGAGACGCTGGACGGTGCGGGTGCCGTGATCGGCGCGCCGGCGGTGCTGGCCCATGTCGATATCGGATCGGGCGATCCGGCGGCGAATGCGGAACTGGCGGCCTTCCTGGCGCCGCGCCTGCACCGGCTGATGGCGCCGGGCGGGATCGTGGTCAGCGACCAGGATCTCGGGATGGCGGAGTGGGAGCCGGTGGCTCTGCCGCCGGGGGTGCGCGAGGGGCGCTATTTCATGCGGCGGGTGTGAAGGCCGAGCGGCATTCCGTCATGACGACGCGTCGATGTCGGCCTTCGCCCTCTTGAGCTGAACGCGACGTCACGTTCCGTGCCCGCGTCAGCGTCAGTCTGCTAGCGCTCTCGTCAGCGCTGACGTGGATCGCGTTCGGCAAGAGGCGAAGGCTGACCGACAGTAATAACGCTCCTTCCCCCGTGGGGAGAAAGAGCGCCATTCCGCGGAAATTACTCCGCCTGAGCCCGCTTGCTCAGGTCTTCGCCGGTGGCCTGATCGACCATCTTCATCGACAGCTTGACCTTGCCGCGATCGTCGAAGCCGAGGACCTTGACCTTGACCTCGTCGCCCTGCTTGACCACGTCGGCGACCTTGCCGACGCGCTCGTTCTTCAGCTCGGAGATGTGGACCAGACCGTCGCGGGAGCCCAGGAAGTTCACGAAGGCGCCGAAATCGACGACCTTGACGACCTTGCCGGTGTAGACGACGCCCAGCTCCGGCTCCGCGACGATGCCGCGAATCCAGTCGATGGCGGCCTGACCGGCCTTGCCGTCGACGGCGGCGACCTTGACGGTGCCGTCATCCTCGATGTCGATCTTGGCGCCGGTCTGCTCGACGATCTCGCGGATCACCTTGCCGCCGGAGCCGATCACGTCGCGGATCTTCTCCTTGGGGATGTTGATGATCGTGATGCGCGGAGCGTTCTGGTTGACGTCGTCGCGCGCACCGCCGATCGCCTTCGCCATCTCGCCCAGGATGTGCAGCCGGCCGCCGCGCGCCTGATCGAGCGCGACACGCATGATCTCCTCGGTGATCGAGGTGATCTTGATGTCCATCTGGAGGGCGGTGACGCCCTTCTCGGTGCCGGCGACCTTGAAGTCCATGTCGCCGAGGTGATCCTCGTCGCCCAGGATGTCGGACAGCACGGCGAAGCCGCGATCTTCCTTGATCAGGCCCATCGCGATGCCGGCGACCGGGCGGGGCAGGGGAGCGCCGGCATCCATCAGCGCCAGCGAGGCGCCGCAGACGGTCGCCATGGAGGACGAACCGTTGGACTCGGTGATCTCGGAGACGATGCGCATCGTGTAGGGGAACTGCTCCTTGGTCGGGAGCAGCGGACGGACCGCGCGCCATGCCAGCTTGCCGTGGCCGATTTCGCGGCGGCCGGGCGAGCCGACGCGGCCAGCTTCACCGACCGAGTAGGGCGGGAAGTTGTAGTGCAGCATGAAGCTTTCGCGGTACTCGCCTTCCAGCGCGTCGATGATCTGCTCGTCCTGGCTGGTGCCGAGCGTGGCGACCACGAACGCCTGGGTCTCGCCGCGGGTGAACAGGGCGGAGCCGTGGGCGCGCGGCAGCACGCCGACTTCGGCGACGATCTGGCGGATGTCGGTGGTGGTGCGGCCATCGACCCGGCGGCCGGTGTCGATCACGGCGCCGCGGAGAACGTCGCTCTCCAGCTCCTTGAACAGGGAGGCGATCGCTTCCGGAGCGATTTCTTCGCCGTGGGCCTCGATCGCCTTCTTCTTGGCGGCGTCCAGCTTGGTGTGCCGGTCCTGCTTCTTCGATCTCGGAATAGGCGGCCTTGATGTCCTCGCCGACGGTGGCGAACAGCTTCGACTTGACGGCGGCGGCGTCATAGGGGGCGGCGGGCAGATCCCACGGCTCCTTGGCGCACTGCTCGGCCAGCTCGATGATGGCGTCGATGACGGGCTGGAAGCTGCGGTGGCCGAACATGACGGCGCCCGAGCATCACTTCCTCGGACAGCTCGTTGGCCTCGGACTCGACCATCAGCACGCCTTCGCGGGTGCCGGCGACGACCAGGTCGAGCTCGCTGTCGTCATCGTCGACCAGCGGGTTCAGCTCGTATTCGCCGTTCTTGAAGGCGACGCGGGCGGCGCCGACCGGACCCATGAACGGGCAGGCCGGAAATGGTGAGCGCGGCGGAGGCGCCGACCAGTGCCACGATGTCGGGGTCGTTCTCCATGTCGTGGCTCAGCACGGTGCAGATGACCTGCGTCTCGTTGCGGAAGCCTTGGACGAACAGCGGACGGATCGGCCGGTCGATCAGGCGGCTGACCAGCGTTTCCTTCTCGGACGGGCGGCCCTCACGCTTGAAGAAACCACCGGGGATCTTGCCGGCGGCGAACGCCTTTTCCTGGTAATTGACCGTCAGCGGGAAGAAATCCTGGCCGGGCTTAGCGGTCTTGGCACCCACGACGGTGCAGAGCACCGTGGTCTCGCCGTAAGTCGCCATGACGGCGCCATCGGCCTGACGGGCGACCTTGCCGGTCTCCAGGACCAGCTTTCTTCCGCCCCAATCGATTTCTTTTCTGAAGACGTTGAACATTGTTTCTTCCTTCCATCCGACACCCGACACATCCCGGATTGGATGGTTCGAGCCGGGGCCTTCAGTCGTTCTCGACCCCGCGTGAAAACAGGCCAGCAGCAGAATAGGCTAAAGGCCGGCCCAGGGATGTTTCCCCGCCGGCATACGATAGCTCATCAATGAAATGCAGCCGTAAGTTTCTCACCCGCCACGAAGAAACCTTTATGGCGAAATCTTCGCGGCGGGTGAAGAACTGACGCACGCCACAGCCCGGCGACCGCTTCGCGGAGCGAAGCTGGTCCAAGTCGGCGGTCCGGGCTGGATTTCGGCAAACGGAAATATCCGATGGCGGCGTGCGGAAATGCCTTTGCCTTAGCGGCGCAGGCCGAGACGCTGAATCAGCTGCTCGTAGCGGCCGACATTCTTGCGCTTCAGGTAGTCGAGCAGGCTGCGGCGCTGACCGACCATGACCAGGAGACCACGACGGCTGTGGAAGTCCTTCTTGTGGGTCTGGAGGTGTTCGGTCAGGTTGCGGATGCGCTCCGACAGGATGGCGACCTGGACTTCCGGCGAACCGGTATCGGTTTCGCCGGTCTTGTATTCCTGGATGACTTCCTGCTTGCGTTCGGCAGTAATCGACATCGGGATCTCCGTTCAATAGTCGAGTTGATATCAAAGGTTCAGTACACGCACCGGGCGGATCTCTCCGCCCTCGACTTTGGCCAGCGCCACCGGCTTGCCGCCGGAAACAGCTAAAACGACAGCGCCATCGCCCGACGGATCGTAGTCCAGGCTTTCCAGCCTTTCCCGATCCTGCCGGCGCAACAGTGCCACCGTTTGGCCAAGTCTCAGTCGGTGCGCTTCAGCTTCCGTCAGGGCGAACGCCGGGATGTCGTCCAGCGCCGTCTCGATCGGAAGCAGAAGTCTTTCGACGGCGGCACCTTGCTCCAGCGCCGCCAGATCGTCCAGGGAAATCGCCTTTTCAAGCGTAAAAGAACCCACATTGAGCCGCCGGAGCCGCGTTATGTGGCCGACCGTGCCCAAAGCCAGGGCAAGATCGCGCGCCAGGGAGCGCATATAGGTTCCTTTGCCGCATTCCACCTCGAAATCCGCGTGATCGGCGTCGGGAAGGCCGATCAGGTGGAAACCGTCGATGCGGACGATGCGGGATGCAAGCTCCACCGTCTCACCGGCGCGGGCGAGATCATAGGCCCGCTCGCCATCCACCTTGATGGCGGAGAACTGCGGCGGCACCTGGGAAATCGGACCCTGGAAAGCTTCCAGCGCCACCTCGATCTCGTCCTCGGTCGGGCGCTTGATCGCTGGTCGCGATGACGCTGCCTTCGAGGTCGTCGGTGGTGGTCTGCTCACCCCAGCGCAGGCGGAAACGGTAGGTCTTGGTGCCGTCCATGGCATAGGCGACCGTCTTGGTCGCCTCGCCGAAGGCGATCGGCAGCACGCCGGTCGCGATCGGGTCGAGCGTGCCGCCATGCCCCGCCTTTTCGGCGTTGAGCAGACGGCGGACCCGCGCCATCACCTGGGTGGATGTCATTCCGGGCGGCTTGTCGATGACCAGCCAGCCGTGGATGGGAACTCCCTTGCGCTTACGCGCCACGGCGGCCTCTGCCGTCGAGGACGTCGAGGGTCCGGAGGATTTCAGAGGAGCGGGCTTGTCGCCGTCGTTCGGCTCATCCTCTTCGTACTCGGTCTTCTTCCTCGTCCTCGTCATCCTCGTCGAGGTCGTCTTCGTCGTCGTCTTCTTCGTATTCGGGACCGTCCTCGTCGTCTTCATCGTCGTCGAGGTCGTCTTCCTCTTCGTACTCGGCTTCTTCGTGGCCCGGCCCGTCGCCGTTCATCCCGGTATGGGTGCCGTTATGGGTTCCGGTGATCTCGTCGTCGTCATCCTCGTCATCATCGTCCAGATCGTCCCCGCTGAGGTCGCGGGCGACCTCCGGGTCGTGGAGCAGACGGTTGATGTGGTCGGCGTATTCGAACGACGTATCCGCCTCGAACGACAGCGTCGGGACGTAGCGCAGCTTTATCGCGCGGGCGATCTGGGCGCGGAAGAAGGCCGCGGCGCGGCGCATGGCCGCCACGGTCTCACCGACCTGCCCGCCGCCGAGCGGCGTGATGAAGGCGGTGGCGTTGCGGAGATCCGGGCTGATCCGGACTTCCGTCACGGTGACGTTGAGGTTCTGGAGTTCGGGATCGCGGAAATCACCCCGGCGCAGAACTTCCGCCAGCGCGTGGCGCAGTTCCTCGCCGACACGCAATTGCCGTTGCGATGGGCCGCGGCCTGAGCCTGAGCGTTTGTTGCTCATGTAATCTTTTCCTTTTTCACCGATGGCAACAGCGGTGCCGATCGATACCGACGGGGCTTCCTGATGAACCGTCAGCGGGCTTGAACGGCCCATTTCGCATTAGCAAGGCGGATTGGCGATGGTCGGATCGGGTTTCTGAACCCTGCTCCGTCCTGCGTCGACAGCGTCTCGACATCAGGATCATAACGGAGGACCGGAAAATCCTCGCGGCGTATCGGGATATCAAGTCCCGGTACGCCGCGAGGTCTTCGGCGGCAGCTCTTATCAGAGCTGCCGCGCCACTTCTTCGATCTCGTAGGCTTCGATCACGTCGCCGGCCTGGATGTTGTCGTAGTTCTCGAACGCCATGCCGCATTCGTAACCCTCGCGCACTTCGCGGACTTCGTCCTTGAAGCGCTTCAGGGTCTTCAGCGTGCCGGTGTGGATGACCACGTTGTCGCGCAGCAGACGGACGCCGGCGCCGCGCTTGACGACGCCTTCGGTGATCATGCAGCCAGCGACCTTGCCGACCTTGGTGATGTTGAAGACTTCGCGGATCTGGGCGTTGCCCAGGAAGCGTTCGCGCAGGATCGGCGACAGCATGCCGGTGAGGGCCGCCTTCACGTCGTCGATGACATCGTAGATGACCGAGTAGTAGCGGATCTCGATGCCGTCGCGCTTGGCCATCTCGCGGGCCTGGGGGTTGGCACGGACGTTGAAGCCGAAGATCATGGCCTTGGACGCGTTCGCCAGGGTCACGTCGGATTCGTTGATGGCGCCGACCGAGCTGTGGAGCACCCGCACCTTCACTTCCGTGTTGGTGGCGGTCAGGCGCTCCAGAGCGCCGCTGATCGCTTCGATCGAGCCCTGCACGTCGCCCTTGATGACGATCGGCAGTTCCTTGGCCTCGCCGGCCTGGATGCGGGTGAACATCTGCTCCAGGGTGCCGCGCGATCCAGCCGCCGATGCCGCTTCGCGCTTCTTGCGCTGACGGAACTCGGTGATCTCACGGGCACGGGCTTCGGTCTCGACCACGGCGAACTCGTCACCGGCCATCGGCGTGCCGTTGAGGCCCAGGACCTCGATCGGCATGGCGGGGCCTGCGGTGTCGGTGCTGGCACCACGGTCGTTGACCAGGGCACGGACGCGGCCCCACTCGGCGCCGGCGACGAAGATGTCGCCGACCCGCAGCGTGCCGCGCTGGACCAGCACGGTGGCGACCGAACCACGGCCGCGCTCCAGCTTCGCCTCGATCACGACGCCTTCGGCGATGCGGTTCGGGTTGGCGCTTCAGCTCCAGGATTTCCGCCTGGAGGAGGATGGCTTCCTCGATCCGGTCGAGACCCATGCGGGTCTTGGCCGAAACTTCCACCGCCAGCACGTCGCCGCCCATCTCTTCGACGACCAGCTCGTGCTGAAGCAGTTCCTGACGGACCCGGTCCGGGTTGGCGTCGGGAAGGTCGCACTTGTTGATCGCGACGATGATCGGAACCTGCGCCGCCTTGGCGTGATGGATGGCTTCGACCGTCTGCGGCATGATGCCGTCGTCGGCCGCCACCACCAGCACCACCACGTCCGTGACGTTGGCGCCGCGCGCCCGCATCTCGGTGAAGGCGGCGTGGCCCGGCGTGTCGATGAAGGTGATCTTGCCGCCGGAGCTGAGCACGACCTGATAGGCGCCGATATGCTGGGTGATGCCGCCGGCCTCGCGGGAGGCGACGTCGGTCGAACGCAGCGCGTCGAGCAGCGAGGTCTTGCCGTGGTCGACGTGGCCCATGACGGTGACGACGGGAGCCCGCGGGACCAGGTTCTCCTCGATGTCCTCGTCGCCCTTCAGGCCGACTTCGACGTCGGATTCCGAAACGCGGCGCATCCGGTGGCCGAACTCGGCCACGACCAGCTCCGCCGTGTCGGCGTCGATGGTCTGGTTGATCGTCGCCATCACGCCCATGCGCATCAGCGACTTGATCACGTCGGCGCCACGCTCGGCCATGCGGTTGGCGAGTTCCTGAACCGTGATGACTTCAGGCACCACGACGTCGCGGGTGACCTTCATGGTCTCCTGCCGCATGCTCAGGCGCTGCTTCTCACGCTCACGAGCGCGCCGCAGCGCCGCCATGCTGCGGGTCCGTTCGGACTCGTCGCCGCTCAGCGCCTGGGTGACCGTCATCTTGCCGCTGCCGCGGCGGCGGTCGCCGGCCTTGCCCTTGGGGGCGGCCGGAGCCTTGACCGGAGCCTTCGGAGCGCCGGCGCCGCCGGAGGCGACCTTGCGGCGGCCACGATCGTCCTCGTCCTCGTCGGCGCGGGCGACAACCGGGGCCGGCCTGCCGGCCGTGGTTTCGGCGGCGGCGGCGGGAGCGCGCGCCGGGGCGGGACCCCTGCGGCGGTCGTCGTCGCCGGAACGCGCTGCCGGAGCCTCGCCATCGGCTCTGGCCGGGGCGCGGCCGGCGGGGGGAGCCGGACGCCTCGCGGCCTCGGCTTCCTTGCGCTTGGCTTCCTCTTCCTGACGCTTGCGCTCCGCCTCTTCGGCGATCGCGCGCTCCTCGTCCTGAATACGCTTCAGTTCCTCGATCTCGCGCCGGCGCAGGGCTTCGGCGTCAAGTTCGGGCTCGGGCGCGCTCCTCGACGACCGGGGGCTCTTCGATGACGACCGCCTGGGCCAGCTCGGCTTCCATCTGACGCCGCTCCTCGTCGGAGCGGATGGCGTCCTGAAGAGCCTTAAGGCGGGAGTCGCGCTCTTCCTTGGTGAGCTGGCGGACAGCGGGCTGTCCGCGCTGACCGCGGCCACCGCCCGACCCCTTCAGGGGCAGGCCCTCGGCGGCACGCCGCGCGGCGGCGCCGCCGTCGGCGACACCGGGTGCGGCGCCCTTCTCGATGGTCCGCTTGCGCTTGACCTCGACGGTCACGGTCTTCGACCGGCCATGGGAAAAGCTCTGCCGGACGGAGCTGTCGGCAGCGGGTTTGTTCTTCAGTTCGAGCTTACCCTTACCGGAGAGGCTCAGAACTTTCTTGCGGTCCTGGTCGTTACTGTCAGTCATCTGTGTCCGACTAGCTCGTCGTTAAATCTGTTGCCCGGCCGGCCGATGCCGGACCGCAATTTCCATCACCCGAGATACTCTGGCGAAGGCCCGCATACCGCCGGCACTCCTCCAGAAAGCGCTTGGCCAACCGGCCCGGCGCCAGCATCGCATGCACCGCATGGTCGCGGCCGAAGGCGTGTCCCAAGTCCCCGGCATCGAACAGGTCGATCACCGGGGCATCCCCCGCCAGCCCCCGAACCTTCGCGCGTCCGTCCTCGGCACCGTCGGATGCCGCGAGCAGGACGCCCGCCTTGCCGTGCTTCAAAGCCTCGCGGACCTTTTCGAACCCGGCGACGGCGATACCGGCGCGTCGCGCCAGACCGATCGTCTCCAGGCAACGCCGCTTCAGCAGCGTCTCCACCAGATCGGGGAGGTTCCGGTCGACCCTGACGGAGCGGCGCGCCGCTTTGCCGAAGGCGCTCTTCTTGAACGCCTTGATCAGGGTGTTCCGGTCCGCCGTCACCCAAAGCCCCCGTCCCGGCAAAGTGCCTTCCAGATCCGGCACCACAAAGCCTTCCGGCGATACGGCGAAACGGATCATGCCGGAACGGTCGGCGACCGTTCCGGTGACGATGCAGCGCCTCAAGGGGCTGCGGCGGCCGCCGATCGCCTCTTCCTCAAGCGCCTCGAGACCGGTGGTGCCGGGCTCGGGGTCTTGCTGGAAGGCGAATGGCTCCGTCGGCGGAGGTATATGGGTGTTCAGCGATATCATCCCTTGCTGGGTCGATCCTTGGTTGGAGGCTAAGTGTGTTCGGGTCGAGTTGTTTTCAGGTCCGCCGTCGGCGCGCTTACTGGCTCTGTCCGGTTTCGGCGCTTTCGGTGGCGCCTTCCTCGGTGAACCAGTGGGCACGGGCGGCCATGATGATTTCGTTGGCCTCGTCGAGGCTCATCGCGTCCTTGCCGAGGATCTCGCGAAGCTCGTCGCCGGCAAGATCGGCAAGGTCGTCCAGCGTCTTGACGCCGTTCTCGCCCAGCTTGACCAGCATGACCGGGGTGAAGCCCTCGATCCCGGCGATCTCTTCCGAGACCCCCAGAGCCTGACGGCGTTCCGTCAGTTCGCTGTTCTGCTGGTCCAGGAACATCCGGGCACGGTCGCGAAGTTCCTCGGCGACATCCTCGTCGAAGCCTTCGATCTCGGCCAGTTCGTGGATCTCGGCGAACGCGATTTCCTCGACCGAGGAGAAGCCTTCCGCCACCAGCAGGTGGGCGATCACGTCATCGACGTCCAGGGCGTCGATGAAGAGCTGCGACCGGGTCTTGAATTCCTCGGACCGGCGCTCGGACTCTTCGTTCTCGGTCATGATGTCGATGTCCCAGCCGGTCAGCTGGCTGGCGAGCCGGACATTCTGGCCGCGGCGGCCGATCGCCAGACTTAACTGGTCATCGGGAACCACGACTTCAATGCGCTTGCTCTCTTCGTCCATCACGACCTTGGCGACTTCGGCCGGAGCCAGAGCGTTCACCACGAAGGTCGCCGGGTCCTGGGACCAGGGAATGATGTCGATCTTCTCGCCCTGAAGCTCGCCGACGACGGCCTGGACGCGGCTGCCGCGCATGCCGACGCAGGCGCCGACCGGATCGATCGAGCTGTCATGGCTCAGCACCGCGATCTTGGCGCGGGAGCCCGGGTCGCGGGCGACCGACTTGATCTCGATGATGCCGTCGTAGATCTCGGGCACTTCCTGGGAAAACAGCTTCGCCATGAAAGTGGGATGGGTGCGCGACAGGAAGATCTGCGGACCGCGCGGCTTCGGCCCGTACGTCATAGATGTACGCCCGTACGCGGTCGCCGTTCTTGAAGTGCTCGCGCGGCAGAAGCTCGTCGCGCCGCAGGATCGCTTCCGCCCGGCCCAGATCGACCGTGACGTTGCCGTATTCCACGCGCTTGACCAGACCGTTGACGACTTCGCCGATGCGGTCCTTGTATTCCTTGAACTGGCGCTGCCGTTCGGCCTCGCGGACCTTCTGGACGATGACCTGCTTGGCGGTCTGGGCGGCGATCCGGCCGAAATCGATCGGCGGCAGTTCGTCGGTCAGGAACTCGCCGAGGGCGGCGTCCTTCTTCATCCGCTGGGCTTCGCGCAGCGTGAGCTGGGTCGCCTCGTTCTCGACCGTCTCGACCACTTCCAGATAGCGCATCAGGTGGATGTCGCCGGTCTTGCGGTCGATGCGCGCCCGGATGTCGTGCTCGTGCCCGTACTTGGAGCGGCCAGCCTTCTGAATCGCCTGCTCCATCGCTTCCAGGACTTCGTCCCGGTCGATGTTCTTTTCGCGGGCGACCGCATCGGCTACTTGTAGCAGTTCCATTCCAGAAGTCCCTGGCGTTCGTTTAGGTTCTAGACATCGAGACGTGAGGCGAGAAGCCGGCTACTGCTGCGCCGCCGATGCTGCCGCGATCAGCTCGTCGGTCAGGATCAGCTTGGCGCGCTGAACCGCGTCGAAGGGAACCGAAGCCGGGCCGGTGTCGGTTTCGATCCGAACCGCCCCATCTTCGACACCCTTCAGGATACCGCGGAACCGCTTACGGCCGTCGAGCGGGAAGCGCGTCTCGATGCGCGCCTCGAAGCCGGCGAACCGTTCGAAATCCTTCAGCCGGGTCAACGGCCGGTCGATCCCCGGCGAGCTGATTTCCAGCGTATAGGCGGAGGAGATCGGGTCTTCGACATCCAGCAGAGCCGATACCGCCCGGCTGATGTCGGCGCAATCTTCCACCGTCATCGCGGCGTCGTCCTTCCGCTCGGCCATCACCTGCAAGGTGGGCCTTTGCGTGCCCGACACCTGCACCCGCACGATCTCGTAGCCCATGGCTTCGACCGAGGGGGCGATGATCTGTTGTATCCGATCGGTTGCGTCCATACCACCTGACTTGAGACAAACGGACCGGGCTTCGGAAGCCCAGTGCAAAAAGCGAGAAGAGCGAAATAAAAAAAGTGGGCCAGTGGCCCACCCGGATGCGAACCGGCAAGGCCCGTTTTGGCGGGACCACCGGATCGTATGGGATCACGAAGGGAATATAGCGAAGTTGCGGCACGTCGCAAGGATTTTCCACAATCTATCGCCAGGGCCATTTGGGGTGACCGGGGTCCTCCTCCCCATTCTTCCCGGCGGTGAGGAATGGGGAGGAAGACCAGGTGTCCCGTCACACAGGCATGCGCGGCTTCCGCCGGAAGCGGAGGAAGACGGGATTGCGGCCCGCTTCCACGCCTTTCTGCTCGTAGCGCGACTGCGGCCAGTCGTCGGGACGATTGCGCCAGTCGTCGGGCGTGCGGGCCAGCCACTCGAAATCCGGGTGGCGCCAGGTATGCTCAAGCATCCACATGGCGACACCCATGACATCGCTCGCCATCCGCAACTCCGCCCCGTCCTTCAGGACGCGGGAAAGCCGCGCCAGATTTTCAGGGCCGATGAAGCGCCGCTTGTGGTGGCGCGGCTTGGGCCAGGGGTCGGGGAACAGCACGAAGGCCCTGCCGACCGAGGCGTCGGGCAGCGCGTCGAGCAGCGGGCGCGCGTCTTCGGCCAGGATGCGGATATTCCGCTGCCCGCCGGTGTCGATGTGCTCCAGCAGGTTCGCCACACCGTTCAGGAACGGCTCGCAGCCGATCATGCCGATATCGGGATTGGCTGCGGCATGGGCCGCCAGATGCTCGCCGCTGCCGAAGCCGATCTCCACCCACACGTCGCGCACGGGCTGTTCGAACAAGGTGGCGGGGTCGAGGCGCGCGCCCTTGTCCGGCGGCTCGATGGCCAGCCGGGGCAGCAGGGTTTCCAGCAGGTCGGTCTTATAAACGCGAAGTCTACGGCCGCGTCGGCGGCCGTAGACTTTTTCCCGCAGATCGGCCGGCGCGTCGTCGCGCGGGCCAGGAGGACGATCAGGCAAAGGCGGACCGCAGATCGGTGACCAGATCCGTCCTCTCCCACGAGAAGCCGCCGTCGAGTTCCGGCGCGCGGCCGAAATGGCCATAGGCGGAGGTCCGGGCATAGATCGGCTTGTTGAGGCCGAGATGCTCGCGGATGCCGCGGGGGCTCAGGTTGACCAGTTCCTGAAGGACTTTGGACAGACGGTCCTCGTCCACCCGGCCGGTGTCGTAGGTGTCGATGTAGACGGCCAGCGGACGCGATACGCCGATGGCATAGGCCAACTGGATGGTGCAGCGCTCGGCCAGTTCGGCGGCGACCACGTTCTTGGCGAGATAGCGGGCGGCATAGGCGGCCGACCGGTCGACCTTGGTCGGGTCCTTGCCGGAGAACGCGCCGCCGCCATGCGGGGCGGCCCCGCCGTAGGTGTCGACGATGATCTTGCGCCCGGTCAGGCCGGCGTCGCCGTCCGGACCGCCGATCACGAAGCGGCCGGTCGGGTTGACGTAGATGAACTCCGCGTCCGGCAGCCAGCCCTGCGGCAGCACGTTGACGACGTGGGGCAGGACGATCTCGCGCACCTGATCGGTGTCGATCGAGGCGTCATGCTGGGTCGAGACCACGATCGAGGTGGCGCGGACCGGCTTGCCGTTCTCGTACTGAAGGCTGACCTGGGTCTTGGCGTCGGGGCCGAGCAGCGGTGCGGCGCCGGAGTGGCGGGCCTCGGCCAGGCTCTTGGCGATGCCGTGGGCGAAGTGGATCGGCGCCGGCATCAGCGCTTCGGTCTCGCGGCAGGCGTAGCCGAACATGATGCCCTGGTCGCCCGCGCCCTCGTCCTTGTTGCCGGCGGCGTCGACGCCGACGGCGATGTCGGCGGACTGGGCGTGGATCAGGATCTTGACGTCGGCCTTCTCCCAGTGGAAGCCGGCCTGCTCGTAGCCGATATCCTTGACCGCGTGGCGGGCGGCGGCTTCGATCAGCTCATGGGTGATCGTCTCGGGTCCGCGGACTTCGCCGGCGAGCACGAGCTGGTTGGTCGTGGCCAGGGTTTCGACCGCTACGCGGGCGTACGGGTCATGACCGAGATACAGATCCACGATGGCGTCGGAAACGCGGTCGCAGACCTTGTCTGGATGGCCCTCGGAAACCGATTCGCTGGTGAAGACGTAGTTGCGTAGAGCCACAGGTAGCCTCGGCACGTTGCGGGTTTGACAAAATACGAAGATATGCAGGTCGACTCGTAAGATTGACCCGCCCTTTCTCTTTTCGCAATCTGCGTACCTGTGGTCAAGCGACTTGATCGGGAACATGCCGCCTGATTACCCCGCGCGGCTAGTTTGGCGGGGATGTATCGAATTCATGTCGTGAAATCTGTGTCCGGCCAGAAACAGGCTACGGCCGAACAGTCTGCCGAACCAAGCCGGCCGGGACCGCGCCCTGCGACGGATCCCGCCAGCGGCCAGCCTGCTTCAGCCGCCTTCGGTGTTGGCCGCGTTGGCGACCGACTTGGTCAACTCGAACAGGCGCTTACGGACCTGCGGATCGGTGATCCGGTAATAGGCGCGGACCAGTTCCAGCGTCTCGCGCTTGGCCATCGGGTCCGGTTCGAACGAGCTGGACTTTTCCTCGCCGAAACCGCCGACCGAGCCGTCGGAGGTCGGGATGCTGTCCGGATCGGCCGGCATGTCGTCGAAGAAGAAGGAGACGGGCACATCAAGTACGCGGCTCAGGTCGAACAGGCGACTGGCGCCGATTCGATTCGCGCCACGCTCGTATTTCTGAACCTGCTGAAACGTCAGGCCGATGGCTTCGCCCAGCTTCTCCTGGCTCATGCCGAGGAGAGTACGCCGCAGCCTTACCCGTGAACCGACATGTACGTCGATGGGATTCGGCTTGCCGGTCTTCGGGCGCCCGCCGGTTCCACGCCGGCCTCGTGTCTGTGGTTGCATGCGCTCAAACCCCTGTTGAATGTTTGGCTTCTAATTAGTTATGCACGTGTATGCATTCAATAGTACGTATTACCGCATTCTTGTGCACGTGCATACAAAAATATGTGCGATATTTAGCGGGTTTGTCGAGCGATGGTTGTGAAAAGCGAGAAACTCATAAGTAGTACCACTAATATAACATCTCCCATTCGCCCATATGGAGTTATCGGCAGTGCTTTCGGCAGTGCTGCATCCACAACGCCGCGCTCGCCCAAGCCGAGATATGCCGTAACGCGGCCATAGCCGTCGATAACACCCGAAATGCCTGTGTTGGCCGCCCTGACCAGCGGCAGGCCTTCCTCGACCGCGCGCACGCGCGAGATGGCGAAATGCTGGTGCGGCCCGGCGCTGTTGCCGTACCAGGCGTCGTTCGTCACGTTGAGCAGCCAGTCCGGCCGGTTGCCGGGGTCTTTGACAGCACCCGGAAAGATCACTTCGTAGCAGATCAGCGGGCTGAACGGCGGCAGTCCCGGCACCTGCAGGGTGGCCGGTCCAGGGCCCGACGAGAAATCGGTGGCGCCCGCCGCGATGCCGCCTACCGGCAGGATGCCGCGCAACGGCATGTACTCGCCGAACGGTACCAGATGGAACTTGTTGTAGCTGGCGACCACGGCGCCGCTGCCATCGACCGCATGCAGGCTGTTCCAGAACCGGTTTTCGCCATTCGCTTCCACCCGTACGCGCGGGGCGCCGGTGAGGATGCTGCCGCCGGGAGGCGTCACCGACGCCATCGCCTGACGGGCGCCGGCATCGCGTTCCAGGAAGAAGGGCACCGCCGTTTCCGGCCAGATCACATGGGTGATCGGGGCGGCGCCGGCTGCGACCGGTCGATGCGGTCAGTTCCAGCAGCCGTTCGAAGTTCCGCGCCCGCTCGGCGGGCACCCATTTCAGCGTCTGCGCGATGTTCGGCTGGACCACCCGCAGCATGACTCCCGGAACCGGGGTGGAGTCCGCCTGCGACAATCGGACCCAGCCCGAAAGACCGATCAAGCCGATCAGCACGAGCCCGACAGGCGAGGCTGACACGCGCCCGCATGACCGACTCGGACGGATCGGGGAGAAGCGCCGGCAGCGAGGCGACCGCCACGGTCAGCAGGCCCAGGCCATAGATGCCGATCACCGCGACGCTCTGGAGCACGGGAAGGAACCCCGTCCAGGAATAGCCGATCAGGTTCCACGGGAATCCGGTGAGGATGTGGCCGCGCAGATACTCGAATATCGTCCACAGCATGGCGAAGGCCAGGACGCGGGCAAGGCCCGACAGCTTCAGCCGGCGGCAGACCACATGCAGGCCAAGTGTGGCGAGCCCGATGAAGATCGCGAGCAATGCCGGAAGCCCGGCGATCGCGAACGGCATCATCCACCAGAACTTGGCCGATATCGGTCAGCAGCGCGAAGGAGATCCAGTAGAGCCCGAGCACGAAATGCCCGAAGCCGAACCACCAGCCGGTGAAGAAGGCGGAACGCCGGGTGGCGGCCCCCTCCAGCAGCCAGAGCAGTCCGGGAAAAGCCAGCAGCAGCACCGGCACGGCGCCGGCCGGCGGCAGGGCGAATGTGGCAAGCCCACCCAAGGCCGCCGCCGCCGCATGGCGGCGCCAGCCGGTGAGCGATGCCAACCGGGATGCCAACCGTTGTCCGGGCCGTTTCGGTGCCGCCGGGCGCCCGGCCACGATGCCGCCTGCGCCCGCCGGGCGCAGGGTCGCGTCAGGCATGTGAAGTTTCAGTCATAAGTTATGAAATCAGGCATGCGCCGCCGCCGCGCTTCGGGCAGGTTGCGGACCCGCAGGCGCTTGATCCGCCTGGGGTCGGCATCGACCACCTCGAACTCCATACCGGAATAGTGCTTCAGCAGCTCGCCCCGGCTGGGCACGCGGCCGGCAAGGCTGAACACCAGACCGCCCAGCGTGTCGAAATCCTCCTGTTCCTCTTCGTTCAGGACAGGACCGACCTCGTTCAGGAATTCGTCGATCGGCAGCCGGGCATCGGCCAGCAGCGTGCCGTCCGGCCGGGTCACGAGCATCGGAGCTTCCTCCTCGTCGTGCTCGTCCTCGATCTCGCCGACGATCTCCTCGACAAGGTCCTCGATCGTGACAAGGCCGTCGATGCCGCCGAACTCGTCCACGACCAGCGCCATGTGCTGGCGCGACTGGCGCATCTGGAGCAGCAGGTCGAGCACGGGCATGCTCGGCGCCACGATCACGACGTCGCGGACGATGTCGCTCATCTGGAAGGGCTTCTGCTTCGCGACGCAGGCCAGCACGTCCTTGATGTGGACCATGCCGACGACATCGTCGAGCGTTTCGCGGTAGACCGGCATGCGGGAATGGGCTTCCTCCGACATGCGTTCGATCAGCGCCGGAAGCGTGGTGTCGATATCGACCGCCACGATGTCGGCGCGCGGCACCATGGCATCGACCACGGTGCGGTCGCGCAGCTTCAGGATATTGGCGAGGAGCACCCGCTCGTCCGCGGCGATCGATCCTTCGGCTTCGCGCCGTTCCTCGATCAGCTCCTCGATGGTGTCGCGCAGCGTCGTGTCGCCGCGTCCCCCCAGGATCGTCCTCAACCAGCCGCGAAATTGACCGGTGAAGGAATTTTGCTCGTCGGCCCCGTCTTCACGGGGCGATCTACTGCCGGATATGTCTGTCATTGTCATGTGGGTTGGAGTGTGGTGGCGCCGTCCGCGCCAGTCTCCCCTTCTGCACCAGCGGCCTTGAGCCGGGTTGGCGGAGTAGGGATCGGCGATGCCCATGCGGGCGAGGATGCTGGTTTCCAGTCTTTCCATGCGGTCGGCGTCAGGGTCGGATTGGTGATCATAACCTAGTAGATGAAGAACGCCATGAATTACCAAGTGCGTCAGATGATCCTCGACGGATTTTCCCTGCTCGCGCGCTTCGCGCTGCACGGTTTCAAACGCGAGGATCACGTCGCCTATCAGTATAGGCATTCCCTCATCGCGCGCCAAGACATCATCGGTATCGTCCAGATCGTCCAATAACGCGAAAGAAAGGACGTTGGTCGGCTTATCCTTGTCGCGGTAGTCCCGGTTGAGGGTCTGGACCAGGGCGTCGTCGGCCAGCACAAGGCTCATCTCGGCCGGCGCGCCGCCCAGGATCTCCGGCCGTTCAGCGGCTTCGAAGGCGGCTCTGGCCGCCGCCTCCACCAGCTGCTCGACATCGGTGACGGCCGCTTCCCAGTCGCCCGCTTCCAGGCTGAAGGAAATGTCGAGATCCGGGTTGAGCGGCGGGGTGGTTGATGCGGTCATCGCCGGAATCCGTCGTTCTGCCGGGTGCCCTGGCGTTCCGCCTCATGCCGGGCGGCGTCGTGCTTGTCATAGGCGCGGACGATGTGGCCGACCAGCGGGTGGCGGACCACGTCGGCATCGCCGAACTGGACGAAGCTGACGCCGGGCACGCCCTGAAGGATTTCGATCGCGTCCTTCAGGCCGGACCGGGTGCCGCTCGGCAGGTCGATCTGGCTGGTGTCGCCGGTCACCGCCATGCGGCCGTTCTCGCCCAGGCGGGTCAGGAACATCTTCATCTGCATCGGCGTGGTGTTCTGCGCCTCGTCCAGGATGACGAAGGCGTTGGCGAGCGTGCGGCCACGCATGAAGGCGAGCGGCGCTATCTCGATCTCGCCATTGCCCAGCCGCCTCGCCACCTGCTCGGCCGGCAGCATGTCGTAGAGCGCGTCGTAGAGCGGGCGCAGGTAAGGATCGATCTTCTCGCGCAGGTCGCCGGGCAGGAAGCCCAGCCGTTCGCCGGCTTCCACGGCGGGACGGGACAGGACGATGCGGTCGACCTGACCGCTGGTCAGCATGACGACGGCCTGGGCCACCGCCAGATAGGTCTTGCCGGTGCCGGCGGGGCCGAGGCCGAACACCAGCTCGTTTTCCTGAAGCGCCTGGATATAGGCGGCCTGGGTCGGGCTGCGCGGCGAGATCGACCGGCGCTTGGTCTTGACGTTGAAGTCGGGCCGGGCGATCGCCTGCATGGCGAGCGCCCGGGCGGCGCCATCGCCGACGCCGGTCGCCATGCGGAGCGAGGCGTCCACTTCGGCCGCTCCCACCACCATGCCGCGCTTCAGCCGCTCCCACAGGGCGTCGAGCGCCGCGCGCGCACTTTCCGAGGCATCGGGAGGACCGGAGATCGTCAGGGTATTGCCGCGGCTGATCAGGGAGACGCCGAGCTGGGTTTCGATCCGGGCGAGGTGGCTGTCATGCTCGCCGTAAAGCAGCGGCAACAGCCGATTGTCGTCGAAGGACAGGTCGATGCGACGGTCGGGTAGCCCCGTCAAGCAGTTACCTCCCAGGCTGGGGGTTCGGAAAATTCCATGGGCGTGTCTGGCGCGGTCGTGACACCGTCGGCCAGCACCAGTTCGCCGGCAAGGCTGTTGGCGTGGGCGGCGGTGATACGGACATCAACCACCGTTCCGGCAAGGCGTTGCGGCGCGTTCACCGGCACCGATTGCATATAGGGGCTTCGGCCCATGAGCTGGCCGGGCCGCTTGCCGGTGCGGTCGAGCAGAACCGGCATGGTGCGGCCGACGGCGGCTTCGTTGAAGGCGACCTGCTGGGCGTTGAGCAGTTGCTGGAGGGACGCCAGCCGTTCGGTCATCACCGCTTCGGGCACCTGGGCGTCGTCCAGGCCGGCCGCCGGCGTGCCGGGGCGGGCGCTGTATTTGAAGGAGTAGGCCTGGGCGAAACCGATATCGGTGATCAGCCGCAGGGACTCCGCGAAATCGGCGTCGCGCTCGCCGGGGAAGCCGACGATGAAGTCCGACGACAGCGCCAGATCGGGCCGGACTTTCCGCATCCGGTCGATGATGCGGCGGTAGTCGTCGGCGGTGTGCTTGCGGTTCATCGCCGCCAGGATGCGGTCGGACCCGCTCTGCACCGGCAGATGGACGAAGGGCATCAGTTGCGGCACGTCGCCATGGGCGGCGATCAGGTCGTCATCCATGTCGCGCGGATGCGACGTGGTGTAGCGGATGCGCAGCAGACCGTCGATTTCCGCCAACTCGCGGATCAGGCGGCCGAGGCCCCAGGTGGTGCCTGAAGACGGGCCGTCGCCATGATAGGCGTTGACGTTCTGGCCGAGCAGCGTGATCTCGCGGGCGCCGGCATCGACCATGCGGCGGGCTTCGGCGAGGATCTGGGCCGCCGGGCGGGAGAATTCGGCGCCGCGCGTATAGGGCACGACGCAGAAGGTGCAGAACTTGTCGCAGCCTTCCTGGACCGACAGGAAGGATGAGACGCCGGTGGCCGCACTCTCGCCGGGCAGGAAGTCGAACTTGCTCTCCACCGGGAAATCGGTGTTCAGCACCCGCTCGCCGGCGGCGCGGCTGGCGCGGGCGACCATCTCGGGAAGCTGGTGGTAGGTCTGCGGGCCGAACACCATGTCCACGAAGGGCGCGCGGGCCATGATCTCCTCGCCCTCGGCCTGGGCGACGCAGCCCGCGACGGCGATGATCATGCGGCGGCCGTCTTCCTCGGCGGCCTGACGGCTTTTCTCGATGCGCAGGCGGCCAAGCTCGGAAAAGACCTTCTCCGACGCCTTCTCGCGGATGTGGCAGGTGTTCAGGATGACCATATCGGCCCCGTCGGGGGCCTCGACCGGCTGATAGCCCAGCGGCGCCAGGACATCGGCCATACGGGCGCTGTCATAGACATTCATCTGGCAGCCCCAGGTCTTGATGAACAGTTTCTTCTTGGTCAAATGCTGAACCCTGATGCGCGTATCGATCCGCGTGACGCGTTGATGAGGAAATGCATATAGGCGCTCCGGGCGGTTCTCGCCCGTGCGATGGCGCGAAAATAGCATTTTGGGGGGTGGGGGAGTCAACTGGGTGCTGTTTCGCCGATAACTCGATACGCAGGTATGGAATTCAGCGCGTTTACTGGCATTCTCAAACCCGTCGAAACCTGGACTGAGGAGCGGCGGCATGACGGCTGGTGATTCGATCTTCGTGGGAAAGGGTGGGGGAGAGGCTCAGGCGCTCCTGCTGAAATACGCCAACCGGCATGGGCTGATCGCGGGGGCGACGGGTACCGGCAAGACCGTCTCGCTTCAGGTGCTGGCGGAAGGCTTTTCCAAGGCCGGGGTGCCGGTCTTCCTGGCGGACGTGAAGGGCGACCTTGCCGGGATCAGTCAGGCGGGCGGGGCCAATCCGAAGATCGCGGAGCGGGCCGCGCTGCTGGGGATCGACGGACCATGTCCTGGAGGCCAACCCGACGGTGGTCTGGGATGTCTTCGGCGAGCAGGGCCATCCGATCCGGGCGACGATTTCCGAGATGGGGCCGCTGCTGCTGGCGCGGCTGCTGGAACTGAACGACGTTCAGGAAGGCGTGCTGAACCTGACGTTCAAGGTGGCCGACGACGAAGGGCTGCTGCTGCTCGACCTGAAGGACCTGCGGGCGATGCTGGCCTATGTGGCCGACAACGCCTCCGCGCTCGGGACGCGGTACGGCACGGTCAGCAAGGCTTCGGTCGGCGCCATCCAGCGGCAATTGCTGGTGCTGGAGCAGCAGGGGGCGGAGAAGTTCTTCGGGGAGCCGGCGCTGGAACTGGCCGACCTGATGCGGGTGACGCCGGACGGGCGCGGCATCGTCAGCCTGCTGGCCGCCGACAAGCTGATGCACTCGCCCCGGCTCTACGCGACCTTCCTGCTGTGGCTGCTGGCGGAACTGTTCGAGGAACTGCCGGAGGCCGGCGATCTGGCGAAGCCCAAGCTGGTGTTCTTCTTCGACGAGGCTCACCTGCTGTTCGACGACGCGCCCAAGGCGCTGGTGGACAAGGTGGAGCAGGTGGTCCGGCTGATCCGGTCCAAGGGCGTCGGCGTCTATTTCATCACCCAGAACCCGCTGGACATTCCGGAAGAGGTGCTGGGGCAGTTGGGCAACCGGGTCCAGCACGCGCTGCGCGCCTTCACGCCGCGCGACCAGCGGGCGGTGAAGGCGGCGGCGGAGACCTTCCGCGCCAATCCGGACTTCAACGCGGCCACGGCGATCCAGGAACTGGCGGTCGGCGAGGCGCTGGTGTCGCTGCTGGAGGACAAGGGCATCCCCGGCGTCGTCCAGCGCGTGATGATGGCGCCGCCGGGTTCCCGGCTGGGGCCGGTCACGGCCGCGGAGCGGGCGGCTCTGCTGGGATCGAGCCCGGTCAGCGGGCGCTACGACCATCCGGTTGACCGGCAGTCGGCCTATGAGCATCTGCGCGACCGGGCGGAAAAGCCGGCGGTGGAAGCTTCGGCTTCGGGGTATTCGAGACCGGCGCGCTTCCGTCCAAGCCGGCTCCCGCTCCGCGACAGCCGCGCGCCGCGGCGCCGCGCCAGAGTGCCGGGGAGGCGATGGTCAACAGCGCGTTGCGCAGCCTTGGAACGCAGTTGGGCCGGCAGATCGCGCGGGGTATCCTGGGCGCCATCATGAAGCGCTGACCGGGACACTGGTTGGCGCTTCCGGCGGACAGGAGCGGAATTGAGTGGAAAAGCGTGGCGCGATCCTGTCCTGGTGCCTCTATGACTGGGCCATGTCGGCCTACAACACGGTCATCGGCACCTTCATCTTCAGTGTCTATTTCACCCGCGCGGTCGCGGAGTCGGAAGTGGTCGGCACCGCGCAGTGGGGCAGGGCGGTGGCGGTTTCCGGCATCGCGGTGGCGGTGCTGAGTCCCGTGCTGGGCGCCATCGCCGACCGCAGCGGGCGGCGGAAGCCGTGGCTGGCGCTGTTCACGGCGCTGACCGTGGCGGGGACGGCGTTGCTGTGGTTCGTCAGGCCGGAGCCGGCCTATCGTGCTGCCGTGTCTGGTGCTGATCGCCTTGACCAACGTGACGTTCGAACTGGCGAACGTCTTCTACAACGCGATGCTGCCGGGGCTGGCGCCGCAGGGCTATACCGGGCGGGTTTCCGGCTGGGGCTGGGGGCTTGGGTATATCGGCGGCCTGGGCTGTCTGGTGCTGTCGCTGTTCGGGCTGGTGCAGGCGGAAAACCCGCTGTTCGGGCTGATCGGGACGGAGGATCAGGCCAATGTCCGGGCGACCGCCTTGCTGGTGGCGCTGTGGTACGGGGTGTTCGCGCTGCCGCTGTTCCTGGTGACGCCGGACCAGCCTGCCACCGGCGTCGGGCTGGGGGAGGCGGTGCGCGCCGGGCTCAAGTCGCTGCTGGATACGCTGCGGCATATCCGCCGCTACGGCAACATCGTCCGCTGGCTGATCGCCAGCGCGCTCTACCGGGACGGGCTGAACACGCTGTTCGCCTTTGGCGGCATCTATGCCGCCGGGACGTTCGGCATGACGTTCCAGCAGATCGTGATGTTCGCGATAGCGCTGAACGCGGCGTCGGCGGCGGGGGCTTTCGGATTCGCCTGGATCGACGACTGGATCGGGCCGAAGCGGACGATCCTCGGGTGCCTCGCCGGGCTGATCGCGTTCGGCATTCCGCTGCTGTTCGCCGAGTCGCAGACCGCTTTCTGGGGATTGGCGCTGGGTTTGGGGATTTTCGTCGGCCCGGCGCAGGCGGCGGGGCGGACCATGATGGCGAAGCTGTCGCCGCCCGCGATGGAGACGGAGATGTTCGGTCTCTACGCTCTTTCCGGCCGGGCCGTCTCCTTCGTGGGACCCCTGGCGCTGGCGTGGGCCACGGAATCGTTCGAGA
Source organism: uncultured Alphaproteobacteria bacterium (assembly GCA_963848585.1). Classification (GTDB taxonomy): domain Bacteria; phylum Pseudomonadota; class Alphaproteobacteria; order Azospirillales; family Azospirillaceae; genus Skermanella. The sequence goes on from CAWKET010000042.1 coordinate 43,827, forward strand.
GTCAACGGGCGGGGATGGCAACCATAGTCCTATTGCTGGCGTTCGGTCTCGTGTTGTTGTGTGCAGTGCGGGAAGAGCGCACACTATGACCAACGGCTGACATGACGAATGGCTGACGGATTGCCGCATCCGGTCATTTCAGGCAAGAATCTTCTTGTTGCTGCGCAACATTTGGATTATTCCGCCGACCTAGATGAGTATCTAAGGAGCTTCGGAATGCTGAGCTATCACGATCTGGAAGATTTCATGGGTATCAACGACGCCCTGACCGACTCACGCGTCAAGCACCACGAGACCGTGACCGCCTCGGCCCATGACCGTGGCGATGCGGCGGACGACGCCACTGCGGATGAAGACGCGGAAGGCTGAAGAACGGCGGGCCTGAACGGGAAAACCGTCAGGCGGCGCCTCAGGCCGGGCGCCGCAGATAGGGCGTCAGGCGCCATTCCGCGTAGCGGATCAGGCGGGTGATCAGGAAGTTGATCACCAGATATATGGCTCCCGCCACGATGAAGACCTCGAACACCGCGAAGGTCTGGGAGATGATCCGGCGCGCGATGCCGGTGATCTCCAGCAATGTGATCGTGCTGGCCAGCGAACTGGCCTTCACCATCAGGATCACTTCGTTGCCATAGGCCGGCAGGGCCTGCCGCATGGCGATGGGTGCGACGATCCGGCGGAACACCAGGAAGCGGGAATAACCGCAGGCGCGGGCGGCCTCGATCTGGCCTGGGGGGACGGATTGGATGCCGCCGCGGATCATCTCGCTGGTATAGGCCGCCGTGTTGAGCGTCAGCGCCAGAATGCCGCACCAGTAGGGCTCGCGCAGGATTACCCAGAAGATGCTGGACCGGACCGCCTGGAACTGGCCCAGCCCGTAATAGATCAGGAAGATCTGGACCAGCAGCGGCGTGCCCCGGAAGACGAAGACGTAACCGGCGGCGAAGGCCGAGGCGATCCGGTTGCCCGACAGCCGCATCAGCGCCACGCCCGCCGCCAGGATGAAGCCGAACAGCAGCGCCAGCAGCACAAGCTGGAGCGTGACCGGCACGCCCGCCAGCAGCTTCGGCACCGCGTCCCACATGACGGACAGATTCATCGTTTGATTCTTTCAGGCCCGCCTTACGCCGCGATTGGCGTGCCGTTCGGCACGGTCGAACGCATATGTGGATAGGGAAGTCAGCACCAGATACAGCACCGCCGCCAGCACATAGAACAGGAACGGGTTGCGCGTGACGCCCGCCGCGATCTGGGCGGAGCGCATCAGTTCGGCCAGCGCCGTGACCGAGATCAGCGCCGTGTCCTTCAGCGTGAGCTGCCAGACATTCCCCAAGCCCGGCAGGGCGTAGCGCAGGGTCTGGGGCAGCAGGATGCGGAAGAAGATCTGCATCCTGTGCATGCCGACCGCCCGCCCGGCCTCGATCTGGCCGAACGGGACGGCCTGGATGGCGCCCCGGATGACCTCGGTCGAATAAGCGCCGGAGATCAAGCCGACGGCCAGCACGCCGACCGTGAAGGCGTTGACCTCGATATAGCCGGTGTAGCCGAACAGCGCCAGCGATCCCCATGACCGCGTTGCTGCTGCCGAAGAACAGCAGGTAGATCACCAGCAGTTCCGGCACGCCGCGAACGACGGTCGTGTAGATCTCGGCGATGGCGCGGGTGATGATGCCGCCGTTGAGCTTGGCGGTGGCGCCCAGCCCGCCGAACACCTGCCCCAGCGCGAAGGAGCAGAGCGCCACGGCCAGCGTCATCAGCGTGCCGCGCACCAATTCGTCGCCCCAGCCGGTATCGCCCCAGGCGAGCAGGTCAAGCATGGCCGCGATACCGGCGCCGGACCGGCGGATGGTCACCCTTACGTCCCTGATTTGATCGAGATGTCCAGCCGAACCACTGGGTCGGCAGCTTGCCGATGGTGCCGTCGGCCGTCGCATCCTTGATCGCCTTGTCGAGCTTGGCCTGAAGCTCGGTGTCGCCCTTGCGCACGCCGGCGCCGACACCTTCGCCCAGCAGGCCGCGCGAGAAGGCCGGGCCGAACTTGGTGATGTCCTTGTTCTGATCGCTGGCCGCGATCAGGCCGTTGATCGCCGAGCACGTCGGCGACCAGGGCGTCGATTCGGCCGGACACGAGGTCGAGGCCGAGGTTATCGACCTTGTCGTAGGTCCTGACCTCCACGCCGGGCATCAGTTGCTCGACCATGTTCTGCTGGATGGTGGAGACCTGAACGCCGATGGTCTTGCCCTTGACGGCGGCGGCGGTCTGATCGATCAGCTTCTGCTCGTCCGGGGTGATCGTGGCCATATCGACGGCGGTCGTCGGCAGGTTCAGGGCCAGCAGCGGGCTGCCCTTCATCGCGGCGAACATGGTCGGCTCGGTGGCGTAGGGGCCGGCGAAGGAGATCACCTGCTTCCGCTCGTCGGTGATCGACATGCCGGCCATGATGACGTCGTATTTCCGCGACTGGAGGCCGGGGATGATGCCGTCCCAATCCTGGGCGATCGACTTCGCAGGTGGCGCCGATGCGCTTGCAAAGCTCGGCCGCCAGATCGATTTCGAAGCCGATCAGCTTGCCGGAAGCGTCCTGGCCGTTCCACGGCAGGTAGGCGCCTTCGGTCGCGATGCGGATCTTCGTCTTGAGCCTGGGCCGCACCGGTACGGCGAAAAGGGCCAGTCCGGCCGCGAGGGCTGCAAGGGTCTTCTTCACTCTACTGCCTCCTGTTCATCGACATTCGTCGTTGGGCTTTTTTGGATGTCGGTGATTTCAGAGATTGCGGGCGAGGAACTGCCGGCACCGTTCGGATTGCGGATTGGCCGAGCACCTGATCCGGCGGGCCGTGCTCTTCGATCCGGCCCTGGTGCAGGAAGATGACCTCGCTCGACACCTCGCGGGCGAAGCCCATCTCGTGGGTGACGATGATCATCGTCATGCCTTCCTCGGCAAGCTGGCGCATGACGCGAAGGACCTCGCCGACCAGTTCGGGGTCGAGGGCGGAGGTCGGCTCGTCGAACAGCATGACCTTGGGCTGCATGGCGAGCGCGCGGGCGATGGCGACCCGCTGCTGCTGCCCGCCGGAGAGATGGCTGGGGTAGGATGAGGCCTTGGCGGCGAGCCCGACTTTCTCCAGCAGCGCCTCGGCCCGCTCGATCGCTTCGCGCTTGGGCACGCCCAGCACATGGACCGGGGCTTCGATGACGTTCTGGAGCACGGTCATGTGGGTCCAGAGATTGAAGCTCTGGAACACCATGCCGAGGCGGGAGCGGATGCGGTCGACCTGTTTGTGGTCGGCGGGAACGGCGCCGTGGCGGCCCGCCTTCATGCGGATCAGCTCGCCATTGACCCAGACGCGGCCCTCGTCGGGCGTCTCCAGCAGGTTGATGCAGCGGAGGAAGGTGCTTTTGCCCGATCCGCTCGACCCGATCATGGAGATCACGTCGCCCTCATGGGCGACAAGGGAGACGCCCTTCAGGACTTCAAGCTTGCCGAACCGCTTGTGAAGGTCTTCGACGACGACGGCGGCCCCAGGGACGGGACTGGGGATCTGGTTCTCTGGCGAGGACTGGGAAAGGGCCATGCTTCCGTTCTGACTCGTGCCAAGGACGGGAAACAGGCTAGCCGCGCCGCAGTTGCGGCGCAAACCCGATTTTCGGTACTCTGATAATTTAACGAGAAAACAAACCGAAGGGTTGTCGGCATACCCGGATGGGTATGTTTTTCCGTCATGCCGATTGGTCCATAGGTCGCTATCTTAGAGGCGAGCCGCAACCCGACATCGGATGCGGAGCCTGACCTGGCTCGGAGCTCTGTCAGCTTCGCCAACGACGCGACCTACGAGTCGGATGTCAAGCGCTAAGCTGTCACCCGCCTTGGCGGAGGCTGTCCAGGCGGGATTGGACTTCGGCGTGTTCGGGGGTTCCGGGCTGGAGCTGGGTCAGCAGTTTGCCCCAGAGCTGGGAGGCTTCGCCCGTGTTGGCCGTCCGCGCCGCGTCCAGGCCCAGGAACCAGAGCGCCTGCGGATTGTCGGGCTGGAGAGCCAGCACGTCGCGCAGGACCGCGATGGCGGAGGCGGGGGAGCGTCCTCCTCGCCGTTGGCGACCATCAGGGCGTCGGCGTAGGCCATCAGCACATCGACGCGGCCGGGGGCGGCTTTGGCGCCGGATGCCAGGGCTTCGACCGATTTGTCCTGCTCGCCCAGCACCTTGTAGGCGCGGCCAAGGCGCAGCCAGCCGTCGGCATCGTTGGGGTTCTCGCGGAGCTTGGTCGCGAGGTTGTCCACCATGCCGCGAATCATCCCCTCGCGCTGCTCCGGCGTCATGTCGGCGGCGCCCGCCATCTGCTCGCGGGTCGGGCCGGGAGCCGGGAGCGCTGCCGGCGGCGGCTTCGTTCTGCGGCGTCGCCGGGAGAGGCTGCGGCATGACGGAGGCGACGTCGATTCCGAGCTGGCCGGCGGTCTCGGTGATGCGCTGGCGGACGGTCGGCAGCCACGGCGCGTCGGCCGGGCTCTGCGCCGCCAGTTCGACCCAGCGGTCGAGCGCGCCGCGCATGTCGCCGGCCTGTCCGCGCGCCAGCGCCAGATAATAGCGGGCGCGGGCGTCGTTGGGATCGGACTGGAGCACCGCTTCGAAGGTGCGCGTGGCTTCCTCCGGCACCATGCCCTGGTTGGCGGCGATCATGGCCTCGGCATAGGAGGACAGGATGCCGGGCTCCTTGCCCTGGCTGATGCCGACGGCGTGGCGGTAGGCCTCCACGCTGTCGTCGAACCGGCCCATGCGGGTATAGGTCTGCGCCATCAGCAGCCAGCCCTGAAGGTCGTTCGGCTCGTCCTTCAGGTGCTGTTCCAGCTTGGCGATGGCCTGCATCACCTGGGCCGGCGGCCCGCCGTCCGGCTTTGTTTCACGTGAAGCGAAGGGCTGTCCGGGAAGGTTGGGCTTGCCCGTCGGGATATAGACGGCAAGCGCGCCGACCGGGATCACCACGCACAGCGCCAGCGCTATCGACCGGCTGCCCCGGCTGGAAGCGGCGCCGGGCGCGGCCGCTTCGCGCTTCCCTTCCTCCGCCACCGCCAGCATGCGGCGGCCGATCTCGGCGCGGGCGGCCTGGGCCTGACGGTCGTCGATGACGCCGCGCGCAACGTCGCGCTCAAGCTCGGCCAACTGGTCGCGGTAGACTTCCATGTCATAGGAGGCCCGCGATCCGCTCCCGGCTCCGACGGTCTGCCGGCTGCGCAGCAGCGGGGTAAGCACCAGGGCGGTCACGGCCGCCGTCATCGCGGCGGCGACGATCCAGAACAGCATTTCTTCAGGTATCCTCGCGCAGCAGCTTATCGAGCCGCGCGCGTTCTTCGGGTGTCAGCGGAGCCTCGGTGTCGCCGGCGGTGACGGCGCGGTTGCGGCCGCGCAGGAACAGCGCCGCTCCCAAGCCGCCCAGCAGCAGCACGATCACCGGCCCGATCCAGAGCACATAGGTGCTGGCCTTGAAGGGCGGGCGCAGCAGGACGTAATCGCCGTAGCGGGCCGTTATGTAGCCCAGCACGCCGGTATCGTCGTCGCCCGCCACCAGCCGTTCGCGCACCAGCACGCGCAGGTCGCGGGCGAGCGGCGCGTTGCTGTCGTCGATCGACTGGTTCTGGCAGACGAGGCAGCGCAGTTCCTTGCTGATCTCGCGGGCTCGGGCTTCCATCGCCGGGTCCTTCAGGACCTCGTCCGGCTGGACCGCGAAGGCCGGGGCGGCAAGGCTCAGGAACAGGGCCGCGGCTAGCACCGCCGAAGCGAAGCGGGCTCATCCCTGAAGCTCCTTGATCAGCGGCAGGATGTGCCGCTCGACCTCGTCCGGCATGCACGGGGCCGACGACCTTGTAGCGGATGCGGCCCTGGGCATCGATCACGTAGGTTTCCGGCACGCCGTAGACGCCCCAGTCGATCGACGACCCGGCCGTCCTGATCGGCGCCGATGGCGCTGTAGGGATTGCCGCCCTGGTTCAGCCAGCGGACGGCGTCCTCCGGCTTGTCCTTGTAGTTGATCGCCTTGACGGTGACGCCCTGCTCCTTGGCCAGCCGCATCAGCACCGGATGCTCGATCCGGCACGGCACGCACCAGGACGCGAAGACGTTGACGAGCTGGACCTTGCCCTTGAGGTCGGCGCTCGCCAAGCCCTGGCCGTCCTTGAGCAGCGGCGGCAGGGTGAACTCGGGCACCGGCTTGTCGATCAGGGCCGACGGCACGACGGACGGGTCGCGGGTCAGCCCCAGGGCGAAGTACCCGGCCAGCACGGCGAACAGCACAAGCGGCAGGATGAAGATCAGGCGGCGCATTTCACGGACACTCTACTATAGGTCGGCTCATTCGGCAGGCAGGGGAATCGGCTGCCGGCTCCGCTTCTTCTCCGGCACGCCGATCCGGAAGCGCCGGTCGCTCAGCGATACGCAGCCGCCCACCACCATGACCACGCAGCCGATCCAGATCCAGGGGACCAGCGGATGGTGGTACATGCGGGTGGCATAGGCGCCGCTGCCCTGCTGCTCCTGACCCAGCACGACGTAGAGGTCGGACACGAAGTTGGTCCGGATCGCGGCCTCCGTCGTGGACATGCGGGTGACCGGGAACCAGCGTTCCTCCGGGTGGAGCGTGGCTACCAACTGGCCGTCGCGGCTGACGGTGAAGGTCGCCGTCTTCGGCCTGGTAGTTGGCGACGGGCAGTTCGTGGACCTCGTCGAACCGGACATCGTAGCCCGCGATCTGGGCCGTGTCGCCCGGCCGCATCAACTGGATGCGCTCGGTCATCCAGGCGGCCGAACCGGTCATGCCGGCGATCGCGATGCCCATGCCGGCATGGGCGATGGTCATGCCCCAGGCGGAGCGCGGCAGTCCCGCGGCCCGGCGCAGGCTGTCGCCCAGCGGTGCGCGGAACAGGCGGATGCGGTCGGCGAACTCGAAGAGCGCGCCGAAGAAGGCCCAGGCCGCCATCGCGACGCCCAGCAGCGCCATCACCGGCCCGCCCTGATACGCGTACAGGGCGCCCAGCACGCAGATGACGGTCAGCACCGCCGCGAACTTCAGCCGCGACAGGGCGCCGGCCAGATCGGCGCGCTTCCAGGCCAGCAGCGGCCCGACCGACATCGCGGCGATCAGCGGCACCATCAGCGGGATGAATGTCGAGTTGAAGAAGGGCGGCCCGACCGAAACCTTGCCGGCGTCGATCGCATCCAGGAACAGCGGATACAGCGTGCCGAGGAAGACGGTGGCGGTCGCGGTGGACAGCAGCAGGTTGTTCAGCACCAGAGCGCCTTCACGGCTGATCGGCGCGAACAGCCCGCCCATCTTCATCGACGGCGCGCGGATGGCGTAGAGCAGCAGGGCTCCGACGGTCGCGACCGTCAGCAGCAGCAGGATGAAGACGCCGCGCGCCGGATCGACCGCGAAGGCATGGACCGAGGTCAGCACGCCGGAGCGCACCAGGAAGGTCCCGATCAGCGACAGCACGAAGGTCAGGATGGCGAGCAGGATGGTCCAGCTCTTCAGCGCGTCGCGCTTCTCCACCACGATCGCGGAGTGCAGCAGCGCCGTCCCGGCCAGCCACGGCATGAAGGAGGCGTTTTCGACCGGGTCCCAGAACCACCAGCCGCCCCAGCCAAGCTCATAATAGGCCCACCACGATCCAAGGGCGATGCCCAGGGTCAGGCCGGCCCAGGCGGCCAGCGTCCAGGGCCGCACCCAGCGCGCCCAGGCGGGATCGACACGGCCCTCGATCAGGGCGGCCACGGCGAAGGAGAACGCCATGGAGAAGCCGACATAGCCGAAGTAGAGGAAAGGCGGGTGGAACGCCAGACCGGGGTCCTGGAGCAGCGGGTTGAGGTCCGTGCCGTCCATGGGAGCCGGATCGACTCGGGTGAAGGGGTTGCTGGTGGCGAGGATGAACAGCAGGAAACCGACGCCGATCATCGCCTGGACCGACAGCACGCGGGCCTTCAGGGTCGGCGGCAGGTTGCGGCCGAACAGGGCCACGGCGCAGCCGAACAGCGCCAGGATCAGCACCCACAGGACCATCGATCCCTCGTGGTTGCCCCAGACGCCCGCCACCTTGTAGAGCATCGGCTTCATGGAGTGGCTGTTCTGGACGACGTTCAGCACGCTGAAGTCCGACACCACATGGGCATATGTCAGCGCCAGGAAGCTGGCCAGGATCATGGCGAACTGGCCGACCGCGGCCGGCTTCGCCACGTCCATCCAGGCCGCATTGCCGCGCGCGGCGCCGACCAGCGGCAGGACCGACTGCACCAGCGCCAGGAACAGCGCCAGGACAAGGGCGTAATGGCCGATTTCGGGTATCATGGCGCTACTCCTTAGCCGTGCTGGATACCGGCTCGGCAAGCGACTTGACCGGCTCGGCAAGCGTTTTGGTCGCGTGCTGCGGCGCGCCGGCGCGGTTGAGCGCATCGGCTACTTCCGGCGGCATGTAGTTCTCGTCGTGCTTGGCCAGCACCTCGCGGGCGACGAAGACGCCGTCGGGCCGCATCCGGCCTTCGGCGACGACGCCCTGACCCTCGCGGAACAGGTCCGGGACGATGCCGGAATAGGTCACCGGCACGGTTTGCGCGGTGTCGGTGACGCGGAACTCGATCGTCAGGCCGTCGGGCATCCGCTTGACGCTGTCCTGCTCGACCAGACCGCCCAGCCGGAAATTGCGCTCGCCGACATGCTGGGCCGCCAGATCCGACGGGCTGTAGAAGAAGACGAGGTTGTCCTCGAACGCGGTGAGCGCCAAAGCCGTGGCGGTGCCAAGGCCGAGCAGGGCCAGTCCCAGCATATAGAGGCGGCGTTTCTTGCGGGTCATCCTTCGTGTCCTTCAGCCGCCGGCAATGCCGGTGGAATTGGCGCGGCGGTTCCGCTCCCTCCGGCGCGGCCGGCTTGTCTCCAGTGTTTTCAGCAGCGCTTCATGCCGGCGCAAGCCGCGCAGGCTGACGATCAGCATCGCCACCAGAATGACCGCCGCGATGCCGTAGGCCGGCCACACATAGGCGGCGTAGCCGCCCATCGAAAAGAACTCAGCCATGGTTCCGCCAGATGATCCTTCGCCCGACGCCCGGCCGGGCAATCCCGACCGCCGTCTTACCCGCCAGTCCTCGCACCAGCCAGTCCTCCCACCACAATGCGCCGAATAAAGGGCAAAGTGGCCCGTTCGGTCTATTGTATATTTGGCCCGGCACACCGGTGGAGCACGCCATCGCGACGCCTTGCCGCATGCTCTGCCCCATGCATTGCCAAGGTGCGAATCACTTGCACACCACTACCCGGCCGTCTGCCGCCAATATGACAGCGTGGCGGGTGGTAAACAAGGCGGGCCGCCGGGAAGACCTGGCATGGGGCATGAGCATGGGGAACCGCCCCGCTTCCCCGCTGTTTGCGCGACGGAGAAGGCCGTGGAAGTACCACGGCACCCGTTTCCCGCAGCATCGAAAGGCACTCCATGCGCGTGCAACTGAAACCCGTGGAAGACCAGATCATCGTCATCACCGGCGCCACCAGCGGCATCGGCCTTGTCACAGCGAAGATGGCGGCGAAGCACGGCGCGCGGCTTGTGCTGGTGGGCCGCGACGAAAAGGCGCTGAGGGATATCGAAACCGATATCCGCCGCGACGGCGGCGAGGCGATCTTCGTCGTGGCGGATGTCGCCGACGAGGACGCCATGATGGCGGTCGCGGAGACGGCGCTGCGCGAGTTCGGCGGGTTCGACACCTGGGTCAACAATGCCGGCGTCTCGATCTACGGCAAGGTGGAGGACACGCCGCTGGAGGACCAGCGCCGCCTGTTCGAGACCAACTACTGGGGCGTGGTGATCGGCTCCCGCATCGCCGCCACCCATCTGCGGCGCCACGGCGGCGCCCTGATCAATCTGGGCAGCGTCCTGTCGGACCGGGCGGTTCCGCTGCAGGCGGCTTATTGCGCGTCCAAGCACGCGGTCAAGGGCTTCACCAACGCCTTCCGCATGGAACTGGAGGCGGAGGGCGCTCCGGTTTCGGTCACGCTGATCAAGCCCGCCGCGATCGACACCATGTTCGAGGAGCATGCCCGCAGCCTGACGAACGCCGAACCGCTCAACCCGCCGCCGGTCTATGCGCCGGAACTGGTCGCCCGCGCGATCCTGCACGCCGCCGAGCACCCGACCCGCGATCTCATCGTCGGGGGAGCCGGCAAGCTGATCTCCCTGTCGGAGCGAGTGGCGCCGCGCCTGACCGACCGGATCATGGAAGCGCTGATGCCCGGCCTGCAAACCGCCGGCGGACCCCTGCGGCGTTCCAGCGACAACCTGTACCATGGCTTCCGTGGCGGGCGTGAACGGAGCGGCCGGCATGCGCTGGTGCGCGAGCACAGCGCCTACACGACCGCCGCCATGCATCCGCTGGCGACGGTTGCGGCGGTCGCCGGGCTGGGCGTCCTTGCCGCGGCCGTGATCGGCGGCGGCCGGTACGCGTCCCGCCCGAGTCGCCGGTCGTTCGATCCGAGCATCTGACAGGCGAGCAAGAGCGCGCTCCGGACGTTTTCAGCCCTGCGCCTGGGTCAGGCGCAGGGTCTGGATCTTGCGGGCGGCGATTTCGCTGCGCACGCGCAGCAGGACGACCGTCACGAAATACGCGGTGAAGGCAAGGCCCATCATCAGCAGCGGCCAGAGCATGCTGGGATCGATGCTGGGTCCGCCCATGCGGACGACGCTGGCGGGCTGGTGCAGCGTGTTCCACCAATCGACCGAAAACTTGATGATCGGCACATTGACCACGCCGACCAGCACCAGGATCGCCCCGGCCTTGGCGCCCCGGGTCGGATCGTCGAAGGCGTTCACCAGCGCCATATAGCCCAGATACAGGAAGAACAGGATCAGGACGCTCGTCAGGCGGGCGTCCCAGACCCACCACGTGCCCCACATCGGCTCACCCCAAAGGCTGCCCGTTATCAGGCAGAGCGCCGTGAACCCGGCGCCGATCGGGGCGGCGGCCTTGGTGAACAGGTCGGCCAGCGGGTGCTTCCAGACCAGCCCGACGGCGGCCGCGATCGCCATGTTGGTATAGACGAACAGCGACATCCAGGCCGCCGGCACGTGGATATACATGATCCGCACGGTGTCGCCCTGCTGGTAGTCGGCCGGCGAGGCGAACAGCGACAGGTACAGCCCGACGATCATCAGAACGACGGTGGCGCCCGCCGCCCACGGCAGAACGATGTTGGATATCCGCAGGAAACGCGCGGGATTGGCAAAGCGGTGCATGGCTCGATCAGGCCTCTGGTTTTCCGGAATATGGCGCGGCGGCGGCTCGGCTGTCAAACATCATGGCCGTCATAGAACAGGCTTCGGCTCAGGTCATAGACCTCAAGTCAATTATGACTTATGGCCTAAACAAGCGATATATTACTCTAAAGGAACTAGCCATATAGAATTATGTTACCAATTAATCACGAATATTCAGATTTTAGAATGTCACGAAAATTCAGACTTTTAGATTTTTCGATATTGCGCATCAATAAGGCGACCGGTGCGGAAGTAATGAACTCTATGGCCGTGACGGGATAACAAATTTTGGACGGGGCAGACACATGAAGCGTATCCTTCTCACCGGTACCGCGCTTGCGGCGGTATGCTGTTCGCATCGGTTGCACAGGCGCAGATCACTGTATCCCTGGGTGGCTATACCGAATTCTTCGCCGGCTTCTACGACGACGATCTGCCGGGCCGTACCAACCGCGAGTTTGAACTTGAGACCGAAATCGTCGTCCGTGCCGACGGCAAGGCCGATAACGGCCTCCTCTATGGCGCCAAGATCGAGCTGCAGAACAGCACCGGCGGACTCCGGTGCGACCGGCGTCGGCACCGACGAGGCTTCGGTCTATCTGGGCGGCACCTGGGGCCGTCTGGAACTGGGCGACTTCGACGGCGCCGCCGATACCCTGAAGATCTATGCCCCGCTGGTCGGTATCGAGCAGATCGACGGCGACTACAGCGATTCCTCGGCGTCGACGAGCCGGTATCGGGACTCACCTTCGGCAGCCAGCCCGCATTCGGCATCCACATCCCCAACTCGGGCGATGCGACCAAGGTGATGTACCTGACGCCGCGCTTCGCGGGCTTCCAGGCCGGCGTCAGCTACACGCCGGAAAGCGGCAGCGAGGCGCAGAACGTCGTCGCGTTCAAGAACACCAACGGCTACAAGGACTGGATCGAAGGCGGCGTCAACTATACCGGCGAATTCTCCGGCTTCTCGGTAGCCTTGGCGCCACCGTTCCAGCGCCA
>CAWKET010000043.1:0-56326 GCA_963848585.1 uncultured Alphaproteobacteria bacterium
TTCCAATGCCAACGTCGCCGACCAATCCGCATATACCGTGATCGTGGCGAACCAGATCCAAGTGAAGGGTGCAAACCTCGTCGTAAACTCCGACTACGGCGGCGCGGACGTGCCGGTGCCGGACGGCATTGGCCCTAACTCCACCATGGTTGGCCTGATAAATGAGCCGGTAGATCCAGCTATCGCACCCGCGCCGGGGCGGCCGGCTAAGGCGCTGTGGCCAGGGCGGAGAGCCGCTGACGGGAGGCGCTACGGTGTTCTGATCGGCCGCCGGTGCGACCGGGGGTTCCGGTTCCTGTGTCTCGGTCGCGGGCGGCGTCGCGGCGCCGCCGCCGAGCTGCTGCAGCACGTCCTGGGCGCTGGACGGCGCGCACGGGTGCGGGGGCGCCGGCGCAGGTCCGCGGGCTCGGTCTGGCCGGGCAGCGTGTCGAAGATGTCGGACGGCCGGGTCTCGAGACGCACAAGCAGCGCCAGCCCGATGGAGGTCGCGAAAAACACGATGGCAAGCACGCCGGTCGCATGCGTAAGCACGTTGCCGGCGCCGCGCCCGGTCATGAAGCCGCCGGCGCCGCCGCCGATGCCGAGCGCGCCGCCTTCCGAGCGCTGCAGCAGCACCAGGCCGATCATGGCCAGCACCACCATCAGGTGGATCACGATGAGGACTGTCGTCATAAATCTCTTTCCTTGGCGCGCCCCTCTACACGAGGGGCAGCGCCGTTTGAAGCCTTCAGCCGCCGGGTGCGGCATTGACGATGGCGAGGAAGTCGGCCGCCTTCAGGCTGGCGCCGCCGACGAGCGCGCCGTCGACGTTGGCGACGGCGAAGATCTCCGCGGCGTTGCCGGGCTTGACCGAGCCGCCGTAGAGCAGGCGGACGCGCCGCCGCCGCCGCGCCGAAGCGCGCGCCGAGGCCTGCGCGGATGAGGGCATGGACCTCGGCGATTCTCGCTAGCGACGGGGTGCGGCCGGTGCCGATCGCCCAGACCGGCTCGTAGGCGATGACGATGTCGCCGGTGGCGCCGTCCGGGACCGAGCCGGCGAGCTGGCGCTGGCGATGACGTCGAGCGTCCCGCCGGCGTCGCGCTCGGCCTCGCGTCTCGCCGACGCAGACGATGGCGATGCAGCCCGGCGCGCCAGGCGGCCTCGGCCTTGGCGCGGACGATCGCGTCGGTCTCGCCGTGGTCGGCGCGGCGCTCGGAGTGGCCGACGATGACCGCGCCCGCGCCGGCGTCCGCCAGCATCTCGGCCGAGATGTCGCCGGTGTGGGCGCCCGCGGCGGCGCGTGGCAGTCCTGCCCGCCGACCGGGAGCGGCGCCGCCGGCGCGCCAGCGCACCGCGCGATCAGCGTCGCGGGCGGGCAGATCAGCACGTCGGCCGGCCTGCCGCGGCCTGCGCGCGGCGATCGCGCCGACCTCGTCGAGGCGGCGGCGAGGCCGTTCATCTTCCAGTTGCCGGCGATCAGATGGCGCATCTCGCTTGAGGCTCCTCGACGCGCGGCGGCCGGCTCGTCGAACAAGCTTGGCAGCGCGGAATGGGGGTCTTATGTCTTGCGGCCGCGGGCGGCGTCTCGCCCCGGCCTTTTGTTGTCGGCGAGGCTCCTTCATGCTCGACCAGTTGCGTCAAGGTGCCCAGGGCTGGGTCTCGAAGGTGCTGATGGTCCTGCTCGTCCTAGTTTCGCGATCTGGGGCATTTCGGCCAGTTCAGGGCTACGGCGCGGGCACGCTCGCGACCGTCGGGAATGTCGAGGTTCCGACCGCGAAGTTCGCCGGCGGCACCAGCAGCTGCAGAACGCCGCCCAGCAGTCCGGCCGGCAGGTCAGCCCCGAGCAGGTGCTCGACAGATGCTCTCCAACGCCGCGCTCGAGGACGAGGCGATGAACTACAAGCTCGGCGTCTCCGACGCCGAGGTCGCCAAGGAGATCGCCGCCGACCCGCGCTTCCAGGGCCAGAACGGCAGCTTCGACCGCAATCTTTACCAGCTGATCCTCGAAAATTCCGGCATCGACCGCGACGACTACGTGCGCGAGACGCGCGACGAGCTCCTGCGCGACCAGATCGCCGCCTCGATCGCCACCGGGATCGACGTGCCGCAGCCCATCATGGAGGCGCTCTACCGCTCCGGAACGAGGAGCGCACCGTCTCCTTCCTCGTCGTCGACCACACCGCGATCGCCCCGGTTGGCGCGCCCGACCAGACCGCGCTGGAAGATTATTTCGAGGCCAACAAGCAGCGCTTCCAGGCGCCGGAATACCGCAAGCTCGGCATCCTCGTGGCCGACCCGGCCGCGCTTGCCGACCCGGCCGCCGTCACCGACGTGGAGGTTGCGGCGGAATACGAGGCCCGCAAGGCGAGCTTCACGCGGCCGGAGCGCCGCCGCATCGAGCAGCTCCGCTTCGCCACCAAGGAAGCCGCAGAGGCAGCGCTCAAGCAGTCGCAGGACGGCACCAATTTCGCCGCCCTTGTCCAGGCCGGCGGCAAGACGCTCGCCGAGGTCGACCTCGGCATGAAGACCATGGCAGAAATCATCACCCGAAGGTCGCAGAAGTGGCATTCGACGCCCAGCAGGGCGCGGTGGTGCCGGTAATCGAAGGCGCGCTCGAGCCCTCGCTGATCCGCGTCACTGCGGTGGAGCCGGGTAGCGTCGGGCGCGCGCCGAGGTGGCGCCGCGGCTCAGGCAGGAGATCGCTACGAAGGTGGCGCGCGAGAAGGTGCGCGACCTCTACGACCAAATCGAGGACGAGCGCGCCGGCGGCGCAGTTGGAGGAGATCGGCAAGACGCTGTCGCTCCCTTACCGCGTTGTCGAAGGCGTCGCGCGCGACGGGACGGCGCCCGACAACAGCCCAATCGCCGATCTGCCCGCGAAGTACCTCTGGGGCCCGTGCGGCCGAAGGTGCCGTAGACCATCAGGCCGATGCCGCCGCCGGGGGCCAGGACTGAGGCCAGGGATTTCAGGCCGGCGGCGGGGTCTTCCAGGTGGTGGAGCACGCCGCAGCAGTCGATGTAGTCGAAGGGGCCGAAGCCTTCCAGTTCCAGCAGCGAGCCGCGATGGAAGCTGATGTTGGTCAGGCCGCGGACTTCGGCTCGGCGTTCGGCGATGGCGCGGGAGGCGTCGGAGAGATCGATATAGGTGATCTCGGCGGGGATGCCGGCGTCGGCGCATTGCTGCGCCAGCATGATCGTGCCGTCGCCGGTGCCGCCTCCGGCGAAGAGGACGCGGAGCGGTTTGGCGAAGTTCAGGCGGCCGCCGAAGACGTAGTGGTTGACCTCGTCCAGGTGTCCGGGGGAGCCGGTGATCAGACGGCGGGCCTCGTCGCGCGGGTCGCGGGCGGGATAGGGGTAGGCCTCGTACTGGGCGCGCAGCAGGTCGGAGGCATCAGGTCCTGGTCCTGAGTCCATGGTCAGGACGACTTTGCCGGTGGAGCGGCGCTCGATCAGCAGCTTCATCGCTTGGGCGTAGTCGGCGAGCGGGATGCGGTTGGAGATGTGGGGGTGGATGCGGCCTTCCTCGAACCAGCGGAACAGGGTGGTGAAGCTCTCGGCGATGGTCTTGCGGCTGGTTCTGGCGATAGGCGCCCCAGTGGACGCCGATCGTGGCGATGTTCTTGACCAGCAGGATATTGGCCGGGATCTGCGGGATGCGGCCTTCGGCGAAGCCGATGATCAGGATGCGGCCGCCCCAGGCGATGCAGCGCAGGCTGGCGTCGAAGATGTCTCCGCCGACCGGGTCGTAGATCACGTTGGCCCCGGCGCCGCCGGTCAGTTCCTTGACGCGGGTGCGGATGTCTTCGGTCTTGTAGTTGATCAGGTGGTCGGCGCCCCGGCTGGCCGCGACCTCCAGCTTTTCGGCGGAGCCCGCCGTGGCGATGACGGTGGCGCCCATGGCCTTGCCGATCTCGACGGCGGTCAGGCCGACGCCTCCGGCGGCGCCGTGGACGACCAGGGTTTCGCCGGGGCGGAGGCCGGCGCGCTCCCACAGGGCTATGTGCGAGGTGCCGTAGACGATGGGGAAACCGGCGGCCGTTTCGAAATCCATGCTGTCGGGGAGGCGGAACACGTCGGACGCGGATGCTACGGCCTGTTCGGCGTAGCCGCCGTGGTCGAGCAGCGCCATCACCCGGTCGCCGGGGTTGACGGTGGTCGACATCGGGCGCGGTTTCGATCACCGTTCCGGCCACTTCCAGGCCGGGGGAGAAGGGGAACTCCGGCTTGACCTGATAGCGGCCCTGGATCATCAGCGTATCGGCGAAGTTGATCCCGGCGGCGCGGATGGAGATGCGGACCTGTCCGGGGGCCAGCGGCCCCGGTTCGGGCATTTCTTCGAACGTCAGGCTCTCCGGCCCGCCCCATTCCCGGCACACCACCGCGCGCATCGGCATTTCTCCCGGTATCTGATGTCGTTTGGACAGGCGTTGTATAGCTCAGGCGGGCCTATTCGGGCCAGCCGCTTGCGGGGCGGATTTCGCCGACGGACAGGCCGACGCGGTTGGTGATGGCGGGGTGGGTCAGTTCGGCCAGCTCGTCTTTGCGGGCTTCGGTCAGGACTTTGCACTGGCGCAGCAGGGCCGCCATCGCGATGCCGGCGGCGCGGCTGGCGCCGTCCTCGATCTTCAGCGCGATGCCGAGGCCAAGTTCGGGCAGGACGGCGCACATGACGCCTTCGGCCCCGATCTTGATCAGGGCCTGGCCGTTGACCGCTTCCATCATGCGGGTGTCGAAGGTGCCGCGCCCGCCGATCAGGTAGGGGTGCTTGCCCCAGGCCTGCCGGATGCGGGTGATCGCTTCCGCCCTGCGGTCGGGGAGGTCCTGCGGGTCGGCCAGACGGGCCATGGCGAGGGCGAGCGAGCCCAACGGGATCGCGATGGTGGGGATGCCGCAGCCATCGACGCCCCAGGGCGCGTTGCTCAGGTCCTGGGCGGTCATCTGCTCCAGCACGCCCATGATGCGCTGCTGCACCGGATGGTCGAAGCGGATATAGCCGGCGGTCGGCTCGCCCTTGTGGCGGGCGGTCGCCAGCATTCCGGTGTGCTTGCCGGAGCAGTTGTTGTGGACGGTGCTGGGCGTCTCGCCGGCCCGGATCAGGGCGTGGGCGGTCGCCTCGTCATAGGGAAGGTGCGTTCCGCATTCCAGATCGGCGGGGGTGCAGCCGATCCGCTGCAGCCATGCGGAGACCAGGGTGGTGTGGCGGGACTCGCCGTTGTGGGAGGAGCAGGCGAGCGCCAGTTCCTCGTCGGTGACGTTGAAGGCGTCGGCGGCGCCGGATTCGACCAGCGGGATCGCCTGGAGCGACTTGATGGCGGAGCGGGCGTAGACCGGCTTTTCGAAATCGCCCCAGTGGGCGACGACATGGCCGTCGGCATCGACGATGGCCGCTATGCCGCGGTGGCGCGACTCGACCATGCCGCCGCGCGTGACTTCGACCAGAACGGGCGTTTCGGCGGCGCCCAGCTCGGCATGGCCCTCGGGCGTGCGTCGTCATGAGGATGGTCATGGCCGCAGCAGGAATGATCGTGGTCGGTCATTGGCCCACATGCAGGATGCCGTTTCAGAATGTCTCATGCGCGCCACCTTGCCCCGGCGGGCGCTCCGGTGCAAGGTGCCGCTCATGCGTGGATATTTTGCAATCGGGGTAGAGGGCGTCAGCAAAGCGTTCAACGTGGGCAACCTTGTCAGGTCGTCCCATGCGTTCGGCGCCAGCTTCGCCTTCACCATCGACGCCCGGCTGGACAAACGCCAGCTTCGCGTCTCTGACACATCGGATGCCTCAAGTCATCTGCCGGTCTACCATTACCCTGACGTGGCGAGCCTGGAACTGCCGCAGGGCTGCGCCCTGGTCGGCGTCGAGCTGCTGGACGAGTCGATCGACCTGCCGAGCTTCCGGCATCCGCTTGAGGGCGGCCTATGTGCTGGGGCCGGAGCGCGGCAGCCTGTCGCCCGAACTGGTGGAGCGCTGCGACTTCGTCGTGAAGATCCCTACCCGCTTCTGCATCAATGTGGGCGTGGCCGGAGCGCTGGTCATGTATGACCGCATGATCAGCCTGGGACGCTTCGCCGAGCGGCCGGTGCGGGCGGGAGGGCCGATCCAGGCGGTCGCCGAGCATGTCCATGGCGAGCAGCTTTACCGGACGCCGAAACAGTAGGCTGGATTAACCGTTTGATTTCTACTGAATACCATAGCAACCCACGCGATACTTTTTCCGAAGACATACTCGGAAATGCGTAGCCAAGGACTAGTACTTTCGATATGGTCCCGGAACATACCTTAGCAACCGATCCAGGCGTGCGCCTGTACGGCGCATTCCGGCGGGGCGAAGGAAACCTCAATTGGGATCATAGGGAAAACGCGACATGCCTCCCAGCTTCTCCGGCAAAAGCACGCTGGTCAGCGGCAACGTTACCATAGCGGGACATCGTACCAGTCTGCGGCTTGAGCCGGAGATGTGGGATGCGCTGAAGGGCGTCTGCGCCCGTGAGCGCCTGTCGATCCATGAAGTATGCACCATGATCGATGCGCGGCGGCGGAACGGGACCAGCCTGACCTCGGCGGTCAGGACCTTCATGGTGAAGTATTATCAGGGTGCCGCGACCACGAAGGCCATCGAGCGCGCCGGGCACGGCAATGGCGAGCCCTTCGGCTGGGCATCCGTCTCCGATGATCCGGAACCGGAGGAGGAGGCGTCCGAAGTGCTGGAGTTTGAAACCGAGGAGGTCTGAGGGGCGCGGTGCCGGCGGTCGATTCCGTACGCGCGTCCGGACCGGCACCCGTTCCCTGTTGCGCCGGAGGTGTGGGCTTTGCGATAAAGGCATCTTACAAAAGGGGTACGTACGCATCCCTTGAATTCTGCCTTTCGACACCAGGGAACCGGAGCATGACGCTCGGTCTGCACGACTATGAACGGCGTCGACGGCGTCGGTTTTGGGGAAGTACGGTCAAGCTTCTCCTGATTCTGGGCGTACTTCTGGCCATCGGGCTGTTCGCGTACCAGATGGGCGTGGAGCAGGTGAAGGGCCGCGAAGCGGGCCTGCTGGAGGAGAACGCCCAGCTTACCCAGACCAACGGGGAACTCAGCCGCTCCGTGGCGGGTTTGCGCACCGCGGCACAGAACGCGGAGGCGAAGGCCGCCGAGCTGGAAGCGCGGCTGGCGCGTGAGTTGCCGACCGGCGATCTGGCGCGCCTGACCGAACTGGCGCGGGAGCGGCTGGCCGCCGGAGTCGAGGCGAAAAGGCTGGTCTTCGTGCTCAGCCAGATCAAGACGCCGCGCGCCTGCGAGAAGCCGGAGAACAAGCGCTTCATCCTGCCCACGCCTGTTTACAAGGGGCCGAACTCGACGGTCGGCTTCGCCAACGGCGCCATCACGGTCAGCGGCGAGGGAACCGCCGGCCCGCAGCGCCACCGGCAATGTCGAAGGCTGGTTCGACCCCAAGGGCCTTGTGACGATCCGGTTTACCGAGGCCGGCGGCCGTCAGACGGAGGCGAAGGGCAACCTGCCGCTGCACCATACCGTCGTTTCGGCGGGGTGGAGCACCAGTTCACCGTGACATCGGGCGCCCGGTCCTTCGTGGAAGTGACGGACGAGCGCTGCCCGTTCCCGTGACCTTCGTCGTAACGACTACGACGAACCCATGTGCTGCCGATGGCTGCCGGATCATCGACGCCATCCGGCAGGTCGGTGAAGACGCGCGTGTCGCAGGGCGCGATCGCCTTCGACGGATGTGTCATCTCGTGGATGATGGCGTCGCGATGGAATAACGCCGACCGCTCCAGGCCCGCAGCAGTCCAACGGTCGAAAGCAGGTGGAGGTTCGGCGGCTTGTTAAAGACGCGGACTCCGGCGTCTCGAAGAGGATGGCCACGGTTCGCCAACGCTGACATACTTGCGCAGGCCATCGTCCGATGACATGAAGTCAACGATGGCGAGTTCGCCGGCGTTCTTCTTGAGCTTCTTCCCCGTGCGCCGCTTTTCGCGCTCCTGTTCGCCAATCTCAGTGTTCTCAATGATGAATGGTGGCTGGTTGCTGTCGATGAACGCCTTCACGGCCCGGTCCTTGGGATAGGAGAGGTCGCTGGTCAACTCGTCGTAAACCGCATCGACCACGACCAATCGCATGTCGAGAGCCAGCAGCAGATCCAACCGGTCGGCCACCCACAGGCTGTTGAACGGCCCCGCATCGGGAATGATGACGGTGCACCGTTTCACGACTGCTTCCAGAGTTTGGCGAAGGTCACGGCTTGGTTCTCGACGTCATGGGGTGGCGGCAGCGGCAGCGGCAGGTCGGCATCCGCAAGCGCGACGAGCAACTCGGCGTAGTCGCGCAGCCAGAGAAGTCGAATGGCCTCGTTCCTGGCCAAGCGTCCTTGCGAATACGCCAGCAACGGATCGTCCGTGACGGGGTCGGCGCCATCCGAGGTCACCGCCTCCAAGTGCTCTCGGACAATTGCCGTCATCGTCGTCCCATGCGCGGCGGCATACGACTTGGCTCGAGCCACAAGATCGTCTGGTAGGTTGAGCGTCGTGTTCCTCAGCATATCGCACCTCCATGCGTCACATATATATGTGAAAGCCGCTTCCGGGAGTCAATGCCATGCTGGATGCAAGACCAACACAAGATGCGAACAAAGTTTTGTTAAGCATATAACGGGTTAAGCGGGCCTTAAGGGCTGCCGGCGTACCTGTTGACGGCTGGTGCGCACACGGAGGCGGCATTGATGAAGATTTTGGTCCTGCTGCTGGTCGCGCTGATTTTCGGCGGCGGCGGGTTCGGCGCCGGCTGGTTCCTGTTCGCCAACCAGGGCGACGAGCACGAGGAGAAGGTGGAGGAGCCGCCGCCTCCCGCCCCGACCGGCCCGCCGGTCTTCGTCAATGTCGGGCCGCTGACGGTGCCGGTGCTGGGGGCGGAGCGGATCGACCAGTTCGTAACGCTGATGGTGGCGCTGGAACTGAGCGACATGATCACCGCCGAGGGCGTCCGCGCCCAGGCTCCCCGGCTGACCGACGCTTTCCTGACCACGATCTACGGCGCCATCGCTTCCGGCAAGGTGATGAGCGGCGGCGTGCTCGACGTTCCGCAGGTGAAGTCAAAGCTGGGGGATGCCGCATCCAAGGTGCTGGGCAAAGACATGGTCCGTGACGTGCTGATCCAGATCGTGAACCAGCGCCCGATGTAGGCAGCGCCGATCGCTCGATCAAGTTGCCGGTCGATTAGGCCGCCAATCGTAAATTGCCGGAGTCGGTGGCCGAGTCGCGTCACTTAGATTGGTAAGCAATTGGCCTCGACCAACACCAGATGGCGGAGTTCCGCCTGTTTGCCGTGTTCTTCCGGTGCGGGCGGAGCAGCGCGGTTGCTTTGTCCGCGTCCCTCCTGCATGCTTTCCCCAATAACTAATTGCCCGCAACCCCTTTGAAACATTGGGATGATTGCGCGGGATAAAAGTTCTTTGACGGAAATCTGGGGGGATCGATGTCAGTTGCCTTCGTCTTCGTCGTCCTATGCGGCTTAGCTGCCCTCGCCTACGGCGTTTACGCCGGCCGGCAGGTGCTTGCGGCCAGTGCCGGGTCCGCCCGGATGCAGGAAATTTCCGGCGCCATCCAGGAAGGCGCGCAGGCCTATCTCAACCGCCAGTACACGACCATCGGGCTGGTCGGCATCGTGCTGTGCGTCATCCTGGGTTTCATCCTTGGGCTGCACGTGGCGATCGGCTTCGTGATCGGCGCGGTTCTGTCCGGTGTCGCGGGCTATATCGGGATGAACGTGTCGGTGCGCGCCAATGTCCGCACGGCGGAAGCGGCGCGCGGGGGCTTGGCGCCGGCGCTGGACATCGCGTTCAAGTCGGGCGCCATCACCGGCATGCTGGTGGTGGGTCTGGGCATTCTGGGCGTCACGATCTATTACGGCGTGCTGCTGGCGGCGGGGGTTCCGATCCGCTCCATCCTTGAAGCGCTGGTGGCGCTCAGCTTCGGGGCTTCGCTGATCTCCATCTTCGCGCGGCTGGGCGGCGGCATCTTCACCAAGGGCGCCGATGTCGGCGCCGACCTCGTGGGCAAGGTCGAAGCGGGCATCCCGGAGGACGACCCCAGGAACCCCGCGGTCATTGCCGACAATGTCGGCGACAATGTCGGCGACTGCGCCGGCATGGCCGCCGACCTTTTCGAAACCTACGCAGTCACGATCGTCGCCACCATGCTGTTGGCGGCGATTTTCTTTGTGGGCGACACCCAGGCCCGGCTGATGGTCTATCCGCTGGTGATCGGGGCCGTCTGCATCATCGGCTCGGTCGCCGGCACCTTCTTCGTCAAGCTGGGGTCCAGCAACAACATCATGGGGGCGCTCTACAAGGGGCTGGCCGTCACGGCGGCGATCTCCGCCGTGCTGATCTTCCTGGCGACCGCGATCCTGCTGGGCTTCAATACGCCGATGGAACGGGTGGAGGGCGGCGCCGTCACCGGTTTCGGGCTGTTCGGCTGCGCGCTGGTGGGTCTGGGCGTCACCGGGCTGCTGGTCTGGATCACGGAATACTACACCTCGACCTCGTTCCGGCCGGTCCGCAGCATCGCCAAATCGTCGGAAACCGGTCACGGCACCAACGTGATCCAGGGGCTGGCGATCTCGATGGAGGCGACCGCCTTGCCGGCGCTGGTGATCTGCGCCGGCATCATCATCGCCCATTCGCTGGCGGGCCTGTTCGGCATCGCCATCGCCGCGACCACCATGCTGGCGCTGGCCGGCATGATCGTGGCGCTCGACGCCTACGGTCCGGTGACCGACAACGCGGGCGGCATCGCGGAGATGGCCGACCTGCCCAAGGAAACCCGCATCGTCACGGATGCGCTCGACGCCGTCGGCAATACCACCAAGGCCGTCACCAAGGGCTATGCCATCGGCTCCGCCGGTCTGGCGGCGCTGGTGCTGTTCGCGGCCTATATCGAGGATCTGAAGCACTACTTCCCCAATGTGGAGGTGACACTTCAACCTTCAGGACCCGTATGTCGTGGTGGGTCTGCTGATCGGCGGGCTGCTGCCCTACCTGTTCGGCGCCATGGGCATGACGGCCGTGGGCCGGGCGGCAGGGTCCGTGGTGGTGGAGGTCCGGCGTCAGTTCCGTGAGATCAAGGGCATCATGGAAGGGACGGCCAAGCCCGACTATGGCCGGGCCGTCGATATGCTGACCCGCGCCGCGATCCGGGAGATGATCCTGCCGTCGCTGCTGCCGGTCGCGGCGCCGATCGTGCTTTACCTTGTCGTGAACCTGATCGCCGGTCAGGCGGCGGCCTTCACGGCGCTGGGCGCCATGCTGCTGGGAACCATCGTGACCGGCATCTTCGTCGCGATCTCGATGACCTCGGGCGGCGGCGCCTGGGACAACGCCAAGAAGTACATCGAGGAAGGCAACTACGGCGGCAAGGGATCGGACGCCCATAAGGCGGCCGTGACCGGCGACACCGTCGGCGATCCGTACAAGGACACCGCCGGCCCGGCGGTCAACCCGATGATCAAGATCACCAACATCGTCGCCATCCTGCTGCTTGCCATTCTGGCCAAGCTGGCGGGGTGAGGCTGAATAGAAAAAGCCCCGGAACCGCGAGGTTCCGGGGCTTTTTCGTGGGCGATCGGGAGTTCTTGGTGCCGTGACCCAACAACTCCGAGCTTACCGCCGGGGCACGCCCGGCTGGCGGAGGCCGGCGTTGCCGCCGGAGAAGCGGCCGACATTGCCGAGCATCTGTTCGATGAAGTTCATGTCGCGGCCGGCGGTCGGGGTCGTGCGCTCGACCAGTTCGACTTCCTTGCCGGCGTTCTGGTCCAGTTGGTGGACGTCGGCGACGGTCCCGGCCTCGTCGAACTTCACCACCACGACCTTGCGCTCGACCGTGTCGGGGCGGAAGAACGCGGTCTTTTCCGTCCGGGCGCCGATATAGTACCAGGTGTTGGGATCGAAGGTGCCGATCGTGGACGGCGTGCCCAGCGCCGCCGCGACATCGTCGCGGGTGCTGACGCCCGGCTGGATCTGCTGAAGGCGATCCTTGTCGGCCAGATTGCCCCGCGTGTCCACCGAGGGCGAGCAGGCGGCCAGTGCAAGGCCCATGAAGCCGGCAGCGAAGACGTGACGAAGTGTTGGTCTGACCATGATTGCCCGGTATTGTCCATCCGCCGCCGCCCCGGCATTATCCGGCGCCTTCAATCAGGCCTCCCCGGCGATGGCTGGGGTCGGGCGGATTGACGGCAACCTGGGCGGCACCCATTTCGGTTAGGACAATTGCACCCGGCGCGCCGTCCTGTCAACTTTCCGGATCATTTCCGGACAACTTCCGGATCATGGAGATCGACCTTTGCTGAACCGCCTGTTCCAGCGCAAACGCCCCGAGGCTCAGGCTCTGGACCTGTATGACGCCATCGTAGCCCAGGCGCGCCGTCCTGAATTTTACACAGACCTGGACGTGCCGGACACGATCGACGGACGGTTCGAGATGATAGCGCTGCACGCTTTTCTGGTCATGCACCGGCTGAAAACGCAAGGCCCCGTCGCCGAGGCGGTCTCCCAGGAGTTGTTCGACACCCTGATCGCCGACATGGACCGCAGCCTGCGGGAGATCGGCATCGGCGACCTGAGCGTGCCGAAGCACATCAAGAAGATGGCCAAGGGGCTTTACGGCCGTATCGTGTCCTATGAGAAGGGCCTGAAGGACCCGAACGACGCGGTGCTGCATGCGGCACTTGACCGCAACCTTTACGGCACCGTGATGGAAGTGCCCGATAGCTGTTTCGAAGCCGTAACGGCCTATATGCGGCGCGAGGTGGCGGCGCTGGCGGCGCAGCCGCTCGACCGGCTGGTCGCCGGGCATGTGCAATTCGGGCCTCCGCCTGTTATAGGGTGACGCCCGTCAGCATCGGGGCTCCAGAATTCAGGAAGTTTCAGGGAGAAATCCATGACCGACCACGAGATTGCACCGGAATTCTCCCGGACCATCCTTGCCGACAAGGTCGGAACCGACGAGACGGTGCAGACCATCAAGGCCAAACCGGACGAATGCGCCAAGCTGGCGGAGCGCCTGGACCTTCAATCGCTGGAGAACCTGAGCGCCACCATACGGCTCCGCCGCATCCGCGGCGGCAAGATGATCCGCGTGGTGGGCCAGTTGGAAGCCGACGTGGTGCAGACCTGCGTCGTGACGCTGGAGCCGGTGCCGGCCCATGTCAGCGACGAGTTCGAGACGATCTTCGCGCCAGCCCACCTGATCCCGGCGGTGGCGCCCGAGGTCGAGATCGACGCGGAAGCGGAAGATCCGCCGGAGCCGCTGATCGACAACCGGATCGACCTTGGCGAGCTGACCACACAGCACCTTTCACTGGCGCTCGACCCTTATCCGCGCTGCCCCGGCATCGGTTTCGAGGACCATATCGAGGAGGAGGAAGAGGCGCCGGTCGAGCGGCCAAATCCCTTCCTTGCCCTTGCCAAGCTCAAGCGGCCTGATTAAATTCGCGCTTCACTCTTGCCCCGATGGGGCGTTTTCTGTAATGAAGCGGTTCGCATGAGGCGGCTCCTTCGGGCCGCCTTTTATAATAGAGAGTCCTGACAATGGCTGTTCCTAAAAAGAAAACCTCCAAGTCGCGGCGCGACATGCGGCGTTCTCACCATGCCCTGGTCCCCGCTTCCTATGCTGAATGCCCGAATTGCGGCGAACTGAAGCGCCCGCACCATGTTTGTGGTTCGTGCGGCCAGTACGACGGCCGTGAGGTGGTTGAAGCCGTCACCGCGTGACCAACCCGCAGGGTTTAAGGTCATTGGGTGGCGGACCATTGGGTGACAGATCACCAGGTGGCAAGGCGGCAGGCGGCCTACGGAGTTCGGATGCGGTGAGTGCGCGTTTGACGATCGCCCTTGATGCCATGGGCGGAGATCATGCGCCGGAAATGGTTGTCGCGGGTGCCGACATGGCTCGGCTGCGTTGCCCGGAGATCGACTATCTGTTCTTCGGCGACGAACAGCGGATAAAGCCGCTGCTCGCGAACCTGCCCGATCTTGAGCGCATCTCCACGATTCATCATACGCCGGATGCCGTCAGCAACGATGCCAAGCCGGCAGTCGCTTTGCGTGGTGGACGGAACTCCAGCATGCGGCTCGCCATCGACGCGGTGGCGCAGGGTAAGGCCGCTTGCGTGGTATCCGCCGGGAATACCGGCGCCCTGATGGCGATGGCCAAGTTCGTCCTTAAAACGCTGCCGGGCATCGACCGGCCGGCGATAGCGTCGTTTTTCCCGACGATGCGCGGCGAAAGCGTGATGCTGGACCTTGGCGCCAATATCGAGTGCGACAGCAGGAACCTTGTCGAATTCGCGGTCATGGGCTCGGTCTTCGCACGAACCGTGCTGGGCCTGATGGAGCCGACCGTAGGGTTGCTGAACATCGGCGCCGAAGAGATCAAGGGGCACGAGTCGATCAAAGCGGCGGCGGCGCAGCTTCGCATCACTCCGCTGCCCGGCAAGTTCCACGGCTTCATCGAGGGCAACGACATTCCGGCCGGTGTGGTGGACGTGATCGTCACCGACGGCTTTACCGGCAATGTGGCGCTCAAGACGGCGGAAGGCACCGCCAAGCTCTATGCCGAACTGCTGCGCCGCACCTTCAGTTCCTCGATCCTCGCGAAGATCGGGTATCTGCTGGCCCGCAACGCCTTCACCAAGCTCCGGAAACGGATGGACCCGCGACGCTACAACGGCGCGATGTTCCTGGGGCTTCAGGGTGTCTGCGTGAAGAGCCACGGCGGCACCGATGCCGACGGCTTCGCCAACGCCGTTTGCGTCGCGGTCGATATGGTCACCCGGGGATTCAACGAAACGATCAAGGTCGAGGTGGCGCGCATCAACAGCGCGATCGCCGCCGCTTCCGCGACCGTGGAACCCGATTCTCCCAATTCACCCCTCCCAGACCCGAAGGCGGCGGCCCTCTATATGATGGTTCGACGTTCCAGGATCACAGGCTGCGGTTCGTACCTGCCGCAGAACGTTGTAACCAATCACGACCTCGCCCAGCGGGTCGATACTTCCGATGATTGGATAACGCAGCGTACCGGCATCCGGTCCCGCCATCTGGCGGCGCCGGACGAGAAGACGTCGGATCTGGCGCTGGCGGCGGCGCGGAACGCGCTGGAGCATGCCGGGATCGCCGCCGATCAGGTGGACCTGATCATTCTGGCGACGACGACGCCGGACCACACCTTCCCGGCCACCGCGACCAAGGTCCAGGCGGAACTGGGCATCACCCACGGCGTCGCCTTCGATCTTCAGGCGGTCTGCTCCGGCTTCATCTTCGCGCTGTCGGTCGCCGACAACTTCATCCGGCTGGGTCAGGCGAAGACGGCCCTGGTGATCGGGGCGGAAACCTTCTCCCGCATCCTGGACTGGGAAGACCGCACCACCTGCGTGCTGTTCGGCGACGGCGCCGGCGCCGTGGTCCTTCAGGCGGAAGAGGGTGAAGGCACCAGCGCCGATCATGGCATCCTGTCCACCCACCTGCATTCCGACGGACGGCATTACGAATTGCTGTGGGTCGATGGCGGGCCGTCGGCGACGCAGAGCACCGGCCATGTCCGGATGGTCGGCCAGGAAGTCTTCCGCCATGCCGTCACCCGGCTGAGCGAAGTGGTGGTCGAGGCGCTGGAGGCCAACAACCTCACGGCGGCCGATATCGACTGGCTGGTGCCGCATCAGGCGAACAAGCGGATCATCGAAGGCACGGCGCGGAAGCTGAAGCTTTCGACCGACAAGGTGGTCATGACCGTGGACCATCACGGCAACACATCGGCCGCTTCGATCCCGCTGGCGCTGGCCGAAGCGGTCCATGACGGCCGGATCAAGCGGGGCGATCTGGTGCTGCTGGAAGCCATGGGCGGCGGTTTCACCTGGGGTTCGGCGCTGGTCCGCATGTAAAGCTGTGGAGGTCTCCCCCACGCTCAACGATGTCCGCCAACTCTTTGTAATTGACGCATTTCTTCCGTGGGATTACGGTTCCGGCGGCAGGTCCGGCACCTTGCGGGCCACTGGCGAAAGGGAAGCCGCCATGAGTCAGGAGACCGTCACCCGCGCTCAATTGAGCGAGGCCGTGTACCAGGAAGTTGGCTTGTCGCGCAACGAATCCGCCGATCTGGTGGAAACCGTATTGAATGAAATCTCCGACGCGCTCGCGCGGGGGGAGATGGTGAAGATATCCTCTTTCGGCAGCTTCTCGGTCCGGCAGAAGGGGCAGCGCGTCGGGCGCAACCCCAAGACCGGCGAGGAGGTGCCGATCATGCCGCGGCGGGTGCTGGTGTTCCGGGCGAGCCATGTGCTCAAGGCCCGAATCAACCAGACGCTCGCTGAACTCGATCCGCCGCATATTGAAGTTGCCTCGTGACGATGACCGCCCCCACCCCGGACCCGCGGCCCCGCAGCATGGTGAAGTCGGCGACAGCCTTCCGCACGATCAGCGAAGTGTCGGCCGAACTCGACGTGCCGCAGCATGTGCTGCGCTTCTGGGAAACCAAATTCCCGCAGATCCGCCCGCTGAAGCGCGGCGGCGGCCGGCGCTATTACCGTCCCGAGGACGTCGAACTGCTGCGCCGGATCCAGAGCCTGCTCTACAAGGAAGGCTACACGATCAAGGGCGTGCAGCGTCTGCTGCGCGAAGCCCGCGGCGGCGCCGCGGCCGGAGTGGAGGAAGAAGGCGTGCATCCGCCGGACGAGCAGGCCCAGCCGGTCCATGGCGAGGGCGAGGGCGACGGAAGCCCATGAGCTGGAGCATGACGAGGACACTCGGCGACCATGACGAACACCACGACGGCATGACCGCGGCCCAGCGCGGCGATATCGAGGCGGTGCTGATGGAACTGATCGCCCTGCGCGACATGCTGCGGAGCGGGCGGCCCTGAAACGCACGGCTCGCGGACTGAGTGGCTGGGAACCGGGAAAGAGCAAATAATTTCATCGGGGTGATTGCGAAGGGTCGGTCCCGCCGCTATAGTCCGCGCCACGCCAAAGCCGGTGCGAGCCGGCGCGGTGGTCTTGCGGGCAGTAGCGCAGCCTGGTAGCGCATCAGTCTGGGGGACTGGGGGTCGTGGGTTCGAATCCCGCCTGCCCGATATTTTCAGGAAACTGAAATTGCAAAAGGCCGGAAACGCCAATGGCGTTTCCGGCCTTTTTGCTTTTGCGGTGACATCGAACTTGGTTCCGGCGGAGTTGTCGGGCTGAAGAGGCCCGACCTGAAATCCTGATGCACGGTAGCCGAGTAGGTCGGGCCTCTTGAGCCCGACATCGACGCGCTGGCAGGTGCCGAAGTGCGACCGCAAATCAATATCGGCGCACGACAGAGAAAATCGCACTGCAACATGAAGAGGCCCAGAAACACGAACGGCCCCTTATAATAAGGGGCCGTGTGTCGTATCTGGTAACTTCTTGCGGCTCGTTGTCCGCAGCCATCCTTTTCGGATGTTCCTCCCTAAACCCGGGCACGTCTTAACCGGAACCCAGTTATGATGTAGAGGGCGAGTTATGTCAAGTCTGCGGCGTATCGCCACGCTGAGATTTTTTTGCGCCTCTCCGAATGCGGGGCCAGAATCGCCCGGCCCGCATCGGTGATGCGGCAGACCACCCAGTCCGGTTTCAGCGGGTTGTTGAACCAGCGTTCGGCCCATCCGGCATCGATGCAGGCTTTGACGATCGCACGGTCGATCCGCTGGCCCTCCTCATCGAACAGAGGCAGCTTGCCGCCGGGCTGGCTCAGGCCACGGCGCAGCCAGTGCAGTTGCCGGTCTTCCGGCACGGCACAGGTTTCAATAGGGGCGGTCATGGGAGGGTCCGGGCAGAAGGGTGGCGGTGGGATGATCGGTGCTGCCGCATCTTACGCCAGCCCGCCTGTTTCTCCAACATGCCGCGCATATGTGCCATGCACCGTGCGCAACTTGCCCGCGCCAAGGGCCGTGTGCGACGTTTCCCGGCCCGTCTCTGAAAGGTTCTCGTATGTCGCCCGCTTCCACGCGCCTGTCCCTGGGATTCTCCTGCATCGGCCATGCCTTCATGCATGTGCTGTCGGCCCTGTATCTCACGGTCGTGCTGGGGTTGGAGCGGGATTGGGCGATCGGCTACGACGAGTTGATCCGGCTGTGGACCATCGGCTCCCTGATGATCGGCGTCGGAGCACCGCTGGCCGGATGGCTGGGCGACCGCTGGAGCGACGCCAAGATGATGGTCGTGTTCTTCCTGCTGACGGGGGCCGGCTCCATCGCGTCGGGGCTGGCCGGCGGCACGACGGGGCTGGCGGTCGGGCTGGCGGTGCTGGGTCTTGGCGCATCGATCTATCATCCGGTCGGCATGTCGTGGACGATCAAGAACGCGGTCAATCGCGGGCGGGCGCTCGGCGTCATGGGCATCTTCGGCAGTCTGGGCATCGCCAGCGCCGCTTTGATCGCCGGCGGCCTGACTGAACTGGTCAACTGGCGCGCGGCCTTCATCGTTCCGGGAGCGGTTTGTTTCGGTACCGGATTGGTGTTGCTGGGACTGATCGCGACCGGAGTGGTCACCGACCGTCCGCGCGATCTGAAGCCGCAGGCCGGCACCAACCGGAGCGATGCGATCCGCGCCTTCATCGTGCTGTCCGTGACGATGGTCTGCGCCGGCCTGATCTTCCAATCGACCGTGACCGCGATGCCCAAATGGTTCGGCGAGCGGATGACCGGGCTGGTCGGTGAAGGCACGCTCGGCGTCGGCGGGCTGGTGACGCTGGTCTATCTGTTCGCCAGCGGCTCGCAGTTCATCGGCGGCATGCTGTCGGACCGCTATCCGCTGAAGCGGGTCTATGTCTTCTGCCTGTTGATCCAGATCCCGCTGCTGCTGATCGCGTCCAGCTTCTCAGGCTTTCCGCTGCTGGTGGTGGCGGCCTTGATGGTGTTCACGCAGAGCCTTCAGATCCCGGCGGAAAACCTGCTGCTGGCCCGCTACACGCCGGCCCGGCACCAGGGGCTGGCGTTCGGCGCCAAGTTCATCCTGTCGTTCGGCGTGGCCCCGCTGGGCGTGCAACTGGTGGCGCTGGCCTATGGCTGGAGCACCGATTTCCACTGGCTGTTCCTGATGCTGGCGGGATTCGCCGCGACCGCCTTCCTGGCGGCACTGCTCCTGCCACGGGAAGAACCGGCGGCGGCGCCGGTGATGGCGCCGCCGCTGGCCGCACCCGCTATCAGCGCGGAGTGACCGAGGCCGCTTTCTTCAGCGCCTGATCCAGGTCGGCGATGATGTCCTCGGCACTCTCGATCCCGATCGAGAGGCGCACGACATCCGCCGTGGCCCCCGCCGCCTTCAAGCCTTCCTCGGAAAGCTGGCGGTGGGTGGTCGAGGCCGGGTGGATGATCAGCGAGCGGGTGTCGCCGATATTGGCGAGATGGCTGAACAGCTCGACGCCCTCCACCATCGCGACACCGGCGTCGAAGCCGCCCTTCAGGCCGAAGGTGAAGACGGAACCCGCTCCCTTGGGCATGTATTTGCGGGCCAGCTCATGGTACGGGCTGGTCGGCAGCCCCGCATAGTTGACCCAGGCGACGGCGGGGTGACCTTGCAGGAACTCCGCGACCTTCATCGCGTTGGCGCAGTGCCGCTCCATCCGGAGCGCCAGCGTCTCGATCCCGGTGATGGTCAGGAAGGCGTTCATCGGCTGCTGGTTCGGCCCCAGATCGCGCAGGCCGATGGCGTGGCCGTGGATCGTGAAGGCCAGATCGCCGAAAGTCTCGTGGAAGCGGAGGCCGTGATAGCCGGGTTCCGGCTCGGTCAGTGCCGGATACTTGCCGGCTTTGGTCCAGTCGAACTTGCCGCTGTCCACGACCACGCCGCCGACCGAATTGCCGTGGCCGGACAGGAACTTGGTGGTGGAATGGACGACCAGCGTGGCGCCATGCTCGATCGGGCGGCACAGATACGGGGTCGCCATCGTGTTGTCCACGATCAGCGGGATATTCGCCTCCCGCGCCACTTCCGCTATCGCGGCGATATCCGAAACGACGCCGCCGGGGTTGGCGAGGCTTTCGATGAAGATCGCCTTGGTCTTGGGCGTCAGCGCCCTGCGGTAGCTGTCGGCATCGTCGCCATCGACGAAGATCGCCTTCCAGCCGAAAGCGCGGGGGAAGCTGTTGGCGAACTGGTTGAGCGACCCGCCATAGAGCTTGCGCGACGACAGGAACTCCTCCCCCGGCGACATCAGCGCGAAGAAGGTCAGCATCTGCGCCGCGTGGCCGGACGAGGTCGCGGTGGCTCCGCGCCCGCCTTCCAGGCTGGCTATGCGTTCTTCCAGCACCGAAACGGTCGGGTTGGTCAGCCGCGAGTAGATGAAGCCCATCTTCTGGAGGTTGAACAGCGACGCCGCGTCCTCGACATCGTCGAAGACATAGCTGGTGGTCTGGTAGATCGGCGTGGCCCTGGCGCCGGTCGCCGGATCGGGGGCGGCGCCGGCATGGACGGCGCGCGTTTCGAACCCGAAGGTCCTTTGTTCGCTCGTGGGTTCAGTCATGGCGTTGTGGCTCCCTCACATCAGTTTCTTGACGGCTTTGACCGGCCGTTTGCGGTTGGTGATGACGTTGGAATTGATGCCGTTCCAGCCGATTTCACCATGAAGGCGCATGTATTCGATCTTCGGGCAGCGGTCCATGACGACCTTCAACCCGGCCTCTTCGGCCCGTAGCCGCCGCCTCGTCGTTGCGGACGCCGATCTGCATCCAGACGATGCGGGCATGGATCGCGATGGCGCTGTCGGTGATAGGGCCGGCGGCTTCCGCGTTGCGGAAGACATCGACCATATCGACGGGATCGGGGATATCCTCCAGCCTGGCGAACACGGTTTCCCCCAGCAGTTCCTGGCCGGCGACGCCGGGATTGACCGGAATGACGCGGAAGCCCTTCGATTGCAGGTACTTCATGACGAAGTAGCTGGGCCGGTTCCAGTTGGTGCTGGCGCCGACCAGCGCGATGGTCTTCACCGATGCGAGGATTTCGGACAGGTAGCTGTCGGTGTAGGTGTCGTGCTGCATGATGCCGCCTGTTCCCGCCTCAGCGGCCTTCCCACACGGGATGGCGCTTGCCCAGGAAGGCGTCGATGCCTTCCTCCGCGTCGCGCGCCATCATGTTGCGGGTCATGACGTCGCTGGCATAGGCGTAGGCCTCTTCCAGGCCCATGTCGAGCTGGCGGTAGAAGGCTTCCTTGCCGATCGCCAGCGTCAGCGGCGATTTGGACGCGATATGGGCGGCCAACTGCTGGACGGTCGCGTCCAGTTCCGCTTCCGGAACGGTCTGGTTGATCAGGCCGAACATCACGGCGTCGCCGCTGCCGATCATGTCGCCGGTCAGCAGCATCTCCATCGCGTGCTTGCGGCCGACGGCGCGCGTCAATGCCACCATGGGGGTCGAGCAGAACAGGCCGATATTGACGCCGGGTGTCGCGAATCGGGTCGTGTCCGCCGCGATGGCGAGATCGCAGGTCGCGACAAGCTGGCACCCCGCCGCCGTGGCGATGCCGTGGACCTTGGCGATCACCGGCTGCGGCAGTCTGGTGATCGTCAGCATCAGCTTGGAGCACTGCTGGAACAGCGCCTGATAGATTTCCTTGCCGGGATTGGCGCGGATTTCCTTGAGGTCATGACCGGCGCAGAACGCCGGGCCGGCGCCCGCCAGCACCACGACATTGATGCTTTTGTCCTCGCCGATATCCTCCAGCTCCTCGGTCAGCAGGGTCATCAGCTCCATCGACAGAGCGTTGCGGGCCGACGGGCGGTTGAGGGTCAGCGTGGCGACGCCGTCAGCGACCTCGCGCAGCAGGATCGGTTCTCCGGCTGATTTGGCGGGTTGGGCGGTCATGTCGGCGTTCTCCCGTTTTTATGGTCTTTGCTGATGTGGCGATTTGGGGCATGAGAAACCATGCGCCGATCGGTTTCAATGCCGGTTTAAGTGGGGCGGTTTAAATGAATGTCATAAAGCACGAGGGCCGGGAAACATGAGCCATAACGACAATACCTCAGCCGTCGCCGCCGCCGAGCTTGAAACGCTGATCCGCGAAGGCGTGCCGCTGGTCGGCAGCTACGGCGTCACGGTGGAGAGCGTCGGCGCGGGAACGATCCGCCTCCGCATGCCCTACCGCGAGGATTTCGTCCGCCCCGGCGGCACCGTCACCGGCCCCGCCTTGTTCGGGCTGGCCGACGTGGCGCTCTATGGCGCCGTGCTGAGCATGATCGGGCGCGTCGAACTGGCGGTCACCACCAGCATGACCATCAATTTCCTCCGCAAGCCCGGCCAGCGGGGCGTGATCGCCGAAGCGCGCATCCTGAAGCTGGGCAAGCGGCTGGCCTATGGCGACGTGCTGCTCTATTCCGAAGGCGAGGACGAGCCGGTAGCCCATGTCACCGGCACCTACAGCATACCGCCGGACCGGCAGCCGGTGACCATGCTGGCCTGATGCGGGCGCGGTATCATGATACCGTTATTGAGTTTCAGCCGGAAAAAGCCATTGTGTGGCAAGGGGTTAAGCTGGTGCGGTATTATAATACCGCGCACCTAAATCACTGGCTTCCAAGCGCTTTTCGGTTGACTTGAGGGGGTGCGCGCCCCTACAACACCGGCCAACTTCGGCAAGGGAGTCCCGCTCTCGTGCCGTAATCCGGTATTTCTTGAGAGAGTGGCAATGCAGACCCTGTCCCTGAAGCCGTCCGAAGTCGATAAGAAGTGGTTTATAATCGACGCGGAAGGCCTCGTCCTCGGCCGCATGGCGAGCATCATCGCCAATATCCTGCGCGGCAAGCACAAGCCCTTCTATACCCCGCATGTCGACTGCGGCGACAACATCATCGTGATCAATGCCCAGAAGGTTCGCCTGACGGGCAACAAGCGCAATGACGACATCTTCTACTGGCACACGGGCTATCCCGGCGGCATCAAGGGCCGTTCCAAGGGTCAGATCCTGGATGGCAAGTATCCGGAGCGCGTGGTCATGAAGGCCGTCGAGCGCATGGTTCCTCGTGGTCCGCTCGGCCGCAAGCAGATGACCAACCTGAAGGTTTACGGCGGTCCCGTCCATCCGCATGAAGCCCAGCAGCCGGAAGTTCTGGACGTCGGCGCCATGAACCCGAAGAACAAGAGGATCTCGTAAATCATGGCGCAGGTTACCACCACTCTCGCCGATCTTAAGAACCTGACCGGCGGTTCTTCTTCGACCGCCACCGCCGTCGTTTCCGAGCAGGCCGCCCCCGAGCCGAAGCTTGACGCTCAGGGCCGCGCCTATGCCACCGGCAAGCGCAAGAACGCGGTCGCCCGCGTCTGGATCAAGCCGGGTTCCGGCAAGGTCATCGTCAACGGCCGCGACATCGGCGTTTACTTCGCCCGTCCGGTTCTGCGCATGCTGCTGAACCAGCCGTTCGAGATCGCCGCCCGCATCGACCAGTACGATGTGATGGCCACGGTCGCCGGCGGCGGTCTGTCCGGTCAGGCCGGTGCGGTCCGTCACGGCATCTCCAAGGCCCTGACCTACTTCGAGCCGGGCCTGCGGTCGCCGCTGAAGGCAGCCGGCTTCCTGACCCGCGACGCCCGCGTCGTCGAGCGTAAGAAGTACGGCCGTGCGAAGGCCCGTCGTAGCTTCCAGTTCTCGAAGCGCTGATCGGCACCAAAGCACCGCATTTTCGGTTATACTGCGGCAGGGCGTCCCGATCCGGGGCGCCCTGTTCGTTTTTGTATTCGTATACTCAAGTTCCTGTCCCCTGCCCTTCGCCTATGGGAGTTTGTCAGATGCCCGAATTGGTCGATCAGATCCGGATCGCCATCCTGGGAGCCAGCGGTTACACCGGCGCCGAACTGGTCCGCATGCTTGCCCGCCACCCGGCCGCCGATGTCCGCGTCCTGACGGCGGAGCGTCAGGCCGGCAAGCCGCTGGCCGAGGTCTTCCCGCATCTGGCATATCTGAACCTGCCCAATCTGGTGAAGATCGAGCAGGTGGACTGGTCGGAGATCGACTTCGTCTTCTGCGGCCTGCCCCATGGCACCACGCAGGAAATCATCCGGGCGCTGCCCCATACGGTCAAGATCGTGGACCTGTCCGCCGATTTCCGGCTGTCCGATGCGGCCAGCTATGCCGAGTGGTACGGCCACGACCATGCCGCGGTCGAGCTTCAGCGCGAGGCCGTCTATGGCCTGACGGAGTTCAACCGGCAGGGTGTCCGCAACGCGCGGCTGGTCGCCAACCCCGGCTGCTATCCGACCGCGACGCTGATCCCGCTGCTGCCGCTGGTGCTCGACGGGCTGATCCAGACGGACGACATCATCGTGGACGCCAAGTCGGGCGTCAGCGGCGCCGGGCGTGACGCCAAGCAGGCGAACCTGTTCTGCGAAGTTTCGCGAAGGCATGCACGCCTACGGCGTCGGCCACCACCGCCACATGCCGGAGATGGAGCAGGAACTGAGCATCGCCGCCGGCAAGCCGGTGACCATGGCCTTCACTCCGCACCTGATCCCCATGAACCGGGGCGAGTTCATCACGACCTACGTCAAGCTGGCCGGGAACAACGGGCCGGACGATCTGCGGGCGGCGCTGGCGGCGCGGTTCGCGGATGAGCCGTTCGTGCAGGTGCTTCCGGCGGGCGTGGTGCCGCATACCAAGCATGTGCGCGGGTCGAACCAGGTCCACATTTCGGTCTTCAAGGACCGGCTGCCGGGCCGGGCGATCGTGCTGTCGGTGCTGGATAATCTGGTGAAGGGCGCGTCGGGTCAGGCGATCCAGAACTTCAACGTGATGAACGGGCTGATCGAGACGATGGGGCTGGAGCAGGCGCCGATGTTCCCGTAAAGCGGGACATGCGTCGTTTTGCGACGTGCTGTCTGGCCAGCGGCCCGACCAGCCGGCGCGTCTGCTTGTCGGCTGGCGCCGCTCTGGCCCGACACTGGTGCCGGAGCTTTCAGAAGTGGGTCCAGCCTCGGGCCGCTAAGGGCATCGGTGCGCCGGTGCCGTCCAGCACCGTGACGGTGCCGGCGACGCCGTCCGGCGTCAGGCGGCCGATCTCGGTCACGTCGGCGCCGGACGCGAGCAGCGCTTCGCGGTCTTCGGGCTTCACCGTGAAGACGATTTCGTAGTCGTCGCCGCCGGTCAGCGCGGTGGCGAGCAAGGCGGGGTCCGCCGTGATTGCGGCGCGGGTCGCGGCGGACAGGGGCACGCGGTCGGCGTGGATCGTGGCGGCGCGCCCGGAGACCTCGCAGAGATGCGCCAGATCGGCGACCAGACCGTCCGAGACGTCGAGGCCGGCCGTGGCGAACCGGCGCAGCGTCGGGACCAGGGCCAGTCTGGGTTGCGGGCGGCGGTAGCGCTCGATCAGCGGGTCGGGGTCTGCGGCGTTGAGTTTGCCCTGAAGGACGCGCAGGCCCAGGGCCGCATCGCCGATGGTGCCGCTGACGAAGACCAGATCATCCGCGCCCGCCGTTCCACGGCGCAGCGCCTGCCCCTTCGGCACAAGGCCGAAGGCCGTCACCGACAGGGTGATCGGACCGGGGGTCGAAACCGAATCGCCGCCCATCAGGTGGATGCCGTAGCGCTGCTGGTCCTCCGCCAACCCGGCCGCGAACGCGGCGAGCCAGTCGTCGCCGATATCCGCCGGCAGGCTGGTCACCAGCGAATAGGCCAGCGGGTCTGCCGCCATGGCGGCGAGGTCGGACAGGTTCACCCGCAGCAGCTTGGCGGCGATATCCGCCGGCGGGTCGTCGGGGAGGAAGTGGACGCCCGCCACCAGCGCGTCGGTGGTTATCACCAGTTCCCGGTCAGCCGGGATGCCGAACACCGCCGCGTCGTCGGTCAGGCCGAGCGCGCCGGGAAAACCCGCCGCCAGCGGCTTCAGGTAGCGGTCGATCCGGCCGAATTCGCCGGCGCTTTCAGCGCCCGGCGGCCGGGGCACGGGAAGGGTCCGGGGCGGCCAGATCGTCGGGGCGGATGGCGCGGGCCAGCTTGTCGAGCACGCCGTTCACCATCGCGGGCTCACGGCCGGCGAAGAAGGCGTGGGAGACGTCCACGTACTCGCTGATCACGATGCGGGGATGGGTGTCCACATGGACCAGAAGCTCGAAAGCCCCCGCCCGCAGGATCGCCCGCGTCAGCCGTTCCAGCCGCTCCACCGGCCATGTGGCGTCCAGGCAGGACGCCAGCATGCCGTCCAGCTCTTCCCGCCGGGCGCTGGCTCCGCGCAGGATGTCGGAGAAAAGCTGCGGGTCGGCGGCGACATAGGTGTCGCCGTCGACCTCATGGCCCAGGCGGTGCTTGATGAATTCACCCAGGACCGACTCGGCATTGGTGCCGCTCAGATCGACCTGATACAGCGCCTGCACGGCCGCCAGACGGGCCGCCTTGCGACGTGCCTTGGCCGAGCCCCCGCCGGTACGCCGGGAACCGGACTTACCGCCGGAGCCGGCCGGGCCGCGCTTGGGGGAGGCCCCCGAAGCGGCATTGTCACGCGCGTCGTCTGACTGTGCCATGGTGCTTTTCAAAACTACATATGTCTGTATTTAGGATGTCAGGCCGAAGTGGCGCTTCAACCGGATCATGTCAAGACAGGCCGATGCCACGGCACCGCCCTTGTTCTTCTGATCCACCTTGGCGCGCGCCCAGGCCTGATCGTCATTTTCGACCGTCAGGATGCCGTAGCCGATAGCGGCGTTGTGGCGCAAGGCGAGATCCTGCAAACCACGTGCGCTTTCGATGCAGACATAGTCGTAATGGGTCGTCTCGCCCCGGATGACGCAGCCCAGCGCCACATAGCCGTCGTAGCGCGGCACGGCGCTCTCGTCGTTGGCGGCACTGCCGCCTTCAGCGGCCGTGATGGCGAAATTGATCGCCGCCGGGATCTCGAAGGCGCCGGGAACGGCGATCCGGTCATAGGTGGCGCCGGCTTTTTCCAGCTCGATGATGGCGCCACGGACCAGTTCGTCGGCGATGTCCTCGTAGAAGCGGGCTTCGACGATCAGGATGTGCGGACCCATGATCCGGGCAACGGTGTCGGTGGCGGTATCGGTGGCGGCGGACATGCCTCAGTCGGCTCCGGAAATGGCGGGATTGATGGACCGGGTGCCGACGACGGAAAGACCGTAGCCGTCCAGGCCGATGATCGTTCTTCTTGTGGTTGGACAGGAGTATCATTTCGCGCACACCCAGGTCGAACAGGATCTGCGCGCCCACTCCATAATCGCGAAGTTCCGCCTGCGGGTTCGGCATGCCCTCAAGCTGCGCCTTGACGCGGCTGGACAGGCTGGTCGGCTGCGGCTCGCGGATCAGCACCACGATGCCCCGGCCTTCCTCGCCGATCTCGCGCATCGCCGCCTGAAGGTCGCCGCCACGGCCGCAGGAGCGGTCATGCAGCACGTCGTCCAGAACGTTGAGCGCGTGCATGCGGACCAGCAC
The DNA here is from genome assembly GCA_963848585.1 of uncultured Alphaproteobacteria bacterium. Taxonomy (GTDB): domain Bacteria; phylum Pseudomonadota; class Alphaproteobacteria; order Azospirillales; family Azospirillaceae; genus Skermanella. The sequence continues at coordinate 27,416 of CAWKET010000043.1, forward strand.
CGGCTCCGGCGTCGTGATGTCGCCCTTCACCAGGGCGATATGCTCGGCATACTCGACCTTGTTGACGTAGATCATCATGCGGAACTCGCCGCCGTACTGGCTGTCCAGCACGGTTTCCAGCGTGCGCTGGATGATCGTCTCGGTCCGGCGGCGGTAGGCGATCAGGTCGGCGATGGTGCCGATCTTCAGCCCGTGGAACTGGGCGAACTTCACCAGATCCGGCAGCCGGGCCATGGTGCCGTCGTCGTTCATGATCTCGCAGATCACGCCGGCCGGGTTCATCCCCGCCATGCGCGCCAGATCGACCGCCGCTTCGGTGTGTCCCGCCCGGACCAGAACGCCGCCGTCTCGCGCGACCAGCGGGAAGACGTGGCCGGGGGTCGCGATGTCGTCGGCGCCCATGCGCCGGGTCGATCGCGACCTGGATGGTGCGGGCGCGGTCGGCGGCGGAGATGCCGGTGGTGACGCCCTCCCGCGCTTCGATCGACACGGTGAAGGCGGTCTGGTGGCGGGACGCGTTCTGCTTGGACATCAGCGGCAGCCGAAGCTGCTCGATCCGCTCGCCGGTCATGGCGAGGCAGATCAGGCCGCGGCCGAAGCGCGCCATGAAATTGATCGCTGTCGGGTGTGGCGCACTGGGCCGGGATGACCAGATCGCCCTCGTTCTCCCGGTCCTCGTCGTCGATCAGGACGAACATGCGGCCCTGACGGGCCTCCTCAAGGATTTCCTCGATGGTCGAGAGATAGGCCTGATCGGAAGGATCGCTTAAGCCGGCGACGAGTTCGGATTTCTTGACAGTCTGCATAATCAGATGCTTTCCGCCAGACGCGCCACATAGCGGGCCAGCATGTCCACTTCGAAGTTGACCTTGTCGCCGGGCTTGAGAGTCCGGAACGTCGTGTGCGTGCGGGTGTGCGGGATGATGTTGACGCCGAAGCGCCGGCCATCGACCTCGTTGACGGTCAGCGAGACGCCATCCAAGGCCACGGAGCCCTTGGGTGCGACAAAACGGGCCAGAGGGGCCGGAACCTCGAACACATAGCGCCAGCTATCGCCTTCCGGCGTGACGGAAACGACATCGGCGACGCCGTCCACATGGCCGGAAACGATGTGGCCGCCCAGCTCGTCGCCCATGCGCAAGGCGCGCTCCAGGTTGATCTCGGTGCCCTCGCCCCAGGTGCCGAGCGTCGTCTTGGACAGCGTCTCGCCCGACGCGGAGATCGTGAAGCGGCCAGCCGCCTTGTCGATCACGGTCAGGCAGCAGCCGCTGCAGGCGATCGAAGCGCCGATATCCACGGTATCCATGTCGAAGGCGGTCGCGATGGTGAACAGGGTGTCGCCGCGCCGATCCACGGCAACAACGCTCCCCACATCTGTGATGATTCCGGTGAACATGGGCACAAGCCTAGCAGGTTCGACAGTGTCCGGCCACGCAACGCTTAGCCGCAGGGGCGACACCCTGTAAGGGGGCGGCTCCATGGGTTGATGACATGGCACCCGGCGGGACGGCAGTCAATCGCCGATCACGCGGGATATCGTCCCGCTTTTGCCATGACGACCATACGTTTCAGGACACTTTCCACCCTGCCGCGACAACGCTACCTTGGGTGGCATGCCCCGGCTGATCGTGTCGCAGTCATCATAGAATCCAGGCGGTGAAGTCCACGGGACTGAAGCTGCGCCGGAGGGCGGGCGATCCAGGCGCCCGCCTCTCCCTTGAACAGGAGCCACGCGCGGCTCAGCTCGGCCAGCCGCTACGGGATCGGCCGCCAGCCGTTCCACCGCGACCCAGCGGTTCCAGTCCGCGGCGATGCTCCAGCCCTCGTCGCCGACATGGGCCTGGGGCAGCCGGTAGTGGAAGACGGCGCGGGCGGAGATCTTCTCGCGCGGCAGCAGCCGTCTGACCCGCTGGGCATCCAGATGGAGCAGCAGCGGCAGCAGATCCAGCGCGCGGTCGCGCGACGGGTTGGCCGCCAGATAATCGTCGGCGAAGCCGGCGAGATCGGGGCGGTAGTCTGGCGACAGCACCAGACGGGTGTAATCGTCGGAAAAATCAGGCGGTGCCGCCACGCGCTCGCTGCGCGTGGCGAAGCTGGTGGCGCGCAGCCAGGGGTCCAGCAGCATGAAGGCGCGGAGATGGGCCAGGATGGTCCCGACCGTCAGGTCAGGCACATCGACGTTGAAGTGAAGGCCCAGCGAGCCGAGCTGCGGCGATCCGGGCCGGACGGCGCCCTGCCCGCAGGCGCCGGCGCGGCGGAGCACGGCGACGGCGTCGTCCACCTCGCTCCAGCCGGTCCAGCGGAAGCGGCGCCGTGATCAGCTCGCGCGGGACCACGCGGCCCAGCGCGAAGCCCAGCAATGCGGCACTCCGCCGCCCCAGCCGGACCGGCAAGGTGCGCCCGTGGCGCTGGGGATGGGCGTGGCGAAGGTCGAGTTCTATCGTCAGATCACCCAGCCGCGTACCGCGCACGGTGACGGCATGGGGGTCCTCCTCGACCACGATACCGCCGAAACCGGCGGCCAGGGCGTTCGCGGCCTCGCGGACGCCCGGCCCCATGAACTCGATCTCCACCCCGACCCGGCGCGGCAAGCCGTCGGCGGTCCGGGTCGAAGGCGGCAGGTCGAACATGGAAAAATCCAGGCCAGTCAACTGGTGGTCGATGACCGATGGCGATCAATCGGTCGCGGCGCACTGGCGGCTGGCCTCGGTGTGGCAGGCGACGACCTGGGCATTCAGTTCGGCATCGGAAATCGGGCATCCGGCTGTGGCGAAGTCGGCGCGCAGCTTGCGCAGCATGTCCTCGTGCCCCGGCTCGTCCCGGTCGGAGGCGACGACGTCGCGGGCGTAGGCTTCCAGTTCGGCGCCGGAAAGACCAAGGCGGCGGCCGGCCCACAGGCCGATCAGCAGGTTGCGGCGTGCGACGACATAGCCTTCCGTCGCTTCGAACGGACAGGCCGCTTCCGGGGCGGGGACGGTGGATCGGTCATATGAGGCGGACATTGGGTGGTTTCCTTCCCTGTGGTAGTGTCGGCTTTGGATCAACCCTGCGCCGTACCGCTTCGAAGGAGCCATAGTCATGATCCCTCCAAATGCACGGCGTGCAGGTGGAGGGGTCCGACATCGCGGCGCTGGTTGAAAGCGTCCGCCAGAGGGGCCCGGACCCCCGATATTGAATACCTGGGGAGGCGGCGGCGCCCGTTCAATCCCGCAATTTGAGCAAGTCCATCCTGGTCACCTCCTGCCGCAGGAATATCACGGTCTTGCCACTGTTAACCCTGGGAGCGGCAATGTAGTTGGAGCATTGGGTCATGACCGGCTGAACGTTCGACGGGCAACCACGTTGTCCGCTATGGCGACGGCTGGCCGTCCGTTGGACTCGGAACTGGCCATTCGTGCAAATGACAGAGGGTGATCGGGGAATGCCTGTCCTAACCGTCGTTCAGTGGGTTCTATACCTTCTGCTCTCGGTATCGCTCGTTATGCTCTTCGCCCTCAGTTGCAATCTCCTCGGACTGTCCATCGCCTTTCTCCGGTCGCGGCGCACGCCGCCCCGGTATGAGCCGGCGACGGAGATATCGCGAATATCCCAGGGTGCTGGTGCAGCTTCCGGCCTTCAACGAGGGGATGCTGATCGAGCGCGCCATCCGCGCCGCCGCCATGGACTGGCCGCGCGACCGGCTGACCATTCAGGTGCTCGACGACAGCACCGACGGGTCGGAAGCGATCTCGCAGCGCTTCGCCGATGAATTGCGGCGGACGGGCGTCGATATCCAGGTCATCCACCGCCGCGACCGCACCGGCTTCAAGGCCGGCGCGCTGGCCAACGGATTGCTGCGGGACGACAGCCCCTATCATCGCGGTCTTCGACGCCGATTTCGTGCCGCCGCCGGATTTCCTGAAGCGCACCGTGCCGGTGCTGATGGCGGACAAGGAACTGGCCTTCGTCCAGGCGCGCTGGGAACACCTGAACGCCGGCGAGAACATGCTGACCCGCGCCCAGGCGGTCATGCTGGACGCCCATTTCGGCGTGGAACAGTCGGTCCGCTTCGCCACCGGCATGATCCTGCCGTTCAACGGCACCTGCGGCGTCTGGCGGCGCGACGCGATCGACGACGCCGGCGGCTGGACGGCCGATACGCTGACCGAGGACCTGGACCTGTCGGTCCGCGCCCACCTTGCCGGCTGGCGGGCGGCCTACCTGCCGCAGGTGGCGGCGGCGGGCGAGTTGCCGACCACGCTGGCCGCGTGGCGCACCCAGCAGCACCGCTGGAACAAGGGCTTCGCCCAGGTGGCGCGCAAGCTGCTGCCGTCGGTCTGGCGCTCGGACCTGCCGCCGCTGTTCAAGCTGGCGCTGACGCTGGAGGTCGGGCAATCGCTGTTCTGCCCGCTGGCGGCCCTGTGCCTGACGACGTCGCTGTCGCTGCTGTGGCTGAATGCCGGACAGCAACCGCTGGCGCTGTCCCTGCTGGGGCTGATCGCCACCGCCATGGGCGTCTTCTCCGCCACGACCTTCGTGACGCTGGGTCAGTTGGCGCTGGGACGGCATCCCCGGAGCGCCATTCCCTTGAGCATCCTGGCCGCCATGACGCTGACCTCGGGCCTGATCCTGTCCAACTCCCGCGCGGTGTTCGAAGCGGCCATGGGCAAGCAGTCGCCCTTCGTCCGCACGCCCAAGATGGGCGGCACGGGCATGGCGCCGTCCCTGACGCGCCGTCGCAGCCGCCACCGGCCCGACCGGCATCCCGGAAATCATCCTGGGCTGCTGCCTGTTCTTCACCATGGTGCTGCGCGAAGGCTGGTACTCCCCCCTGCTGGGCACCACGATCCTGGGCCTGGCCGTGGTCGGCGGCGCGTTGCTGCGGGAGCGCTGGCAGGTGATGCGGACGGTGGCGCCGGCTAATACGTAACGGGCGGACTACAATGGGGCAGCTGTCGCATCAGAACTCCGCGTCCAGTTCCGGGAACTCGTCCGGCTCGTGCTTGGCGGCTTCGATCCACTCGACCATGTCGGGCATCGCCATGATGCGGTCGCAGTAGTCGGAGCAGGTCTTGTCGAGCTTCACGTCGTAGGTCCGGAAGCGGGTGCACTACCGGCGCGTACATGGCGTCGGCCATGGTCGGGGTGGCGCCGAAGAGATAGGGGCCGCCGTAGGTGCTCAGGCAGTCGCGCCAGATATCGGTGATTCGCTCGATATCGGCGAGCGCCCCCGCCCAGATCTTGAAGTTGGGATAGTGGCGCTTGAGGTTCATCGGCAGGGCCGAGCGCAATCCGGTGAAGCCGGAATGCATTTCGCCGCAGATCGACCGGCTGCGGGCGCGGGCGCCGGCGTCTTCCGGCAGGATCGGGTGGCCGGCCGGCTTGATCTCGTTCAGGTATTCGCCGATCGCCACGGTGTCCCAGATGGTCAGGCCGTTGTGGTTCAGGCAGGGCACCAGGATGGACGGCGACAGCAGCAGGATTTCCGCGCGCGCCGATGAATTGTCGAGGGAAACGACCCGTTCCTCGAACTTCAGTCCCGACATGCGGGCCAGAAGCCATCCCCGAAGAGACCATGACGAATAATTCTTGCTGCTGATGACCAGGGCGGAATTTGCCATGGCTGCAATCCCTTCTTGAACGGGGTCTTCCGGGGCGGGCACGGACCGGCCGCGACAAGGATTGCGTGCCCCGTGCTTCCGTGTCCAGAAGAAACGCTGTCCCTCCTCCACCTTTTTGCCTATGATTTCCGCAATGTGGAGAGATGCAGTCTATGCCGATTGTTTTATCGGCATAGTGCCGTATTTTTGCGCAGCGTGAGTTTTTGAAACAGAGGTTTCGTTTTATTTCAAATCAACCACACAGCGTATTGGATCGGGTGACCGCGTATGATTTACCAGATGTACCAGAGCCATACCGACCTGATGGATCCGCTCCGCTGGATGGCCCGGCATTCCAGCACCGTGCTTGGACAAGTCCTGGGGACGATCCTGGGCCAGGACTGCCTGGGGAAGCGATCTGACCCGGAAGCTGTCGGCGGCCTGTGAGGTGATCTCGTGTATGGGCACCACCCATACGCGGCCCGATTTCGGCATCCGCTCGGTCACCATCGGCCATCGCGAGGTCGCGGTGACGGAGGAAGTGGTCCACAGGACGCCGTTCTGTTCGCTGGTCCGCTTCAAGAAGGACATCCAGGTCGAAGAGCCGCAGGTCCTGATCGTGGCTCCCATGTCCGGGCACTTCGCGACCCTGCTGCGCGGCACCTGCCAGACGATGCTGGCCGAACACGACGTCTATATCACCGACTGGCACAATGCCCGCGACGTGCCGCTGAAGGATGGCCGGTTCGATTTCGACTCCTTCGTGGATCACCTGATCGAGTTCTTCGAGGTGCTGGGGCGCGACTGCCATGTGGTGGCGGTCTGCCAGCCCTCGGTCGCGGTGCTGGCCGCCGTGGCGGTCATGGCGGAAGCCGACAACCAGTCCCAGCCGCGCAGCATGACGCTGATGGCCGGCCCCATCGACACCCGGATCAACCCGACCAAGGTCAACGAGCTTGCGACATCCAAGCCGATCGAGTGGTTCGAGCAGAAGCTGATTTCCAGCGTGCCGATGCGCTATCCCGGCGCCATGCGGCGGGTCTATCCCGGCTTCGTCCAGCTTTCCTCGTTCATGCAGATGAACATGGACCGGCATAGGAAAGCCTATCGCGACATGTACGAATACCTCGCCACCGGCGAGGACGAGAAGGCGCAGGCCATCCGGACATTCTATGACGAGTATCTGGCCGTGATGGATCTGCCGGCCGAATTCTTCATTCAGACCGTCCGCACCGTCTTCCAGGAATATTCGCTGCCCAAGGGCGAGCTGAAATGGCATGGCCAGCCGGTCAATCCGGCCGCGATCCGGCACACGGCGCTGTTCACGGTGGAAGGGGAGAACGACGACATCTGCTCCGTCGGCCAGACCCTGGCGGCGCAGGAATTGTGCAGCGGCCTGCGGCCCCACCTGAAGCACCACCATTTGCAGGCCGGCGCCGGGCATTACGGCGTGTTCAACGGGCGGCGCTGGACCAATCAGGTCTATCCGATGCTGCGCATGATCATCCAGCAGAACGGCTGAGGGGCGAACGGCTGACGGCACCCGTCCCGCTCCCCACTCGCCAAGCCGGTCCGCATGCGCTAAATAAGGCCCAACATCGGCGGGGTACCGTTGCGGTGCGTTCCGCCGCACCCTTTTTCAAGTTTTTGGTCGGAGAGACGCATGGCGTCCTATCAATACGTCTTTGTCATGAAGGGGCTGACCAAGATCTACCCCGGCGGCAAAAAGGTGCTGGATAACGTCTGGCTGTCTTTCTACCCCGGCGCCAAGATCGGCGTGCTCGGCCCCAACGGCGCCGGTAAGTCGACCCTGATGAAGATCATGGCCGGCATGGACAAGGACTACAACGGCGAGGCCTGGACCGCCGAGGGAGCCACCGTCGGCTACCTGTCGCAGGAGCCGCAGCTCGACGAGTCCAAGACCGTGCAGGAAAACGTCATGGACGCCCTGGCGGGCACCAAGGCGCTGCTCGACCGGTTCGAGGAAGTCAGCATGAAGCTCGGCGAGGTCGAAGACCCCGACGAGATGACGGCCCTGATCGACGAGCAGGCCGAGTTGCAGGAGAAGATCGAGGCCGCCGACGCCTGGGACCTCCAGCGCACGGTCGAGATCGCGATGGACGCGCTGCGCTGCCCGCCCCCGGACAGCGCGGTCACCAAGCTGTCGGGCGGCGAGCGCCGCCGCGTGGCGCTGTGCAAGCTGCTGCTCCAGAAGCCCGACCTGCTGCTGCTCGACGAGCCGACCAACCACCTGGACGCCGAATCGGTCGCCTGGCTGGAGCAGTTCCTGGAGGACTACAAGGGCACCGTCGTCCTGGTCACCCACGACCGCTACTTCCTGGACAACGTGACCGGCTGGATTCTGGAACTGGACCGCGGCCAGGGCATCCCCTACGAGGGCAACTACACCGCGTGGCTGGAGCAGAAGCAGAAGCGGCTTGAGCAGGAATCCAAGACCGAGGCCGGCCGCCAGAAGACGCTGGCCCGCGAGCTGGAATGGATCAGGCAGTCGCCCAAGGCCCGCCAGAGCAAGAGCAAGGCGCGTATCTCCGCCTACGAGACGATGCTGGCCGAGAGCGGCAAGGCGCAGAGCAACGAGGCCCAGATCATCATCCCGACCCCGCCCCGCCTGGGCGGCGTGGTGATCGACGCCGAGAACGTCTCCAAGGCGTTCGGCGACCGCCTGCTGTTCGAAGATCTGAGCTTCCGCCTGCCGCCCGGCGGCGTGATCGGCGTGATCGGCCCCAACGGCGCCGGCAAGACCACGCTGTTCCGCCTGATCACCGGCCAGGACCAGCCGGACGCCGGCACCTTCAAGGTCGGCGACACCGCCAAGCTCGGCTATGTCGATCAGAGCCGCGACACGCTGGCCCCGAACAAGACGGTGTGGGAGGAAATCTCCGACGGTCTGGACATCATCGATCTGGGCAAGCGGTCGATGCCGAGCCGCGCCTATGTCGCCGCCTTCAACTTCAAGGGCGCCGACCAGCAGAAGAAGGTCGGCCAGCTTTCCGGCGGTGAGCGCAACCGCGTCCATCTGGCCAAGATGCTGAAGTCCGGCGCCAACGTCCTGCTGCTCGACGAACCGACCAACGACCTGGACGTCGATACCCTGCGGGCTCTGGAAGAAGCGCTCGACAGCTTCGCCGGCTGCGCCGTGGTGATCAGCCACGATCGCTGGTTCCTGGACCGCATCGCGACCCACATCCTGGCCTTCGAGGGCGACAGCCACGTCGAATGGTTCGAGGGCAACTACCAGGATTACGAGGCGGACCGTAAGCGCCGCCTGGGCCACGAGGCCGACCAGCCGCACCGGATCAAGTACAAGCCGCTGCAGAGGAGCGTAATCGCGGCGGATTGTCGGGCGCGACGGCTCAACCTACGCGGTGCACTGCAACTCGTAGGTTGGGCTCGTGGCTCTAACTCGCCCTACTCTTCATCACAGAACATGACGCATTCCCGCTTCGGAATGATCTGGCCGCCGCAGTCGGTGAAGCAGGCATCGTAGTGGGCGTCGCATTGGGCCTTGTGCTCCGACTGGTAGCTTGAGCAGCCCATGCTTTTGAAATCCCAGACGCTTTTCTTGAGCGGCAGCTTCTGCTCCTCCCGCGCGCGGCGATAGCGGCGGAAGGCGTCCTCCGCCATATCCTCGTCTTCCCTTTCGCACATCCTGTAATAATGCTCGGTGCGGGCGACGCAGTCCTGCGTCTCCGCCGTGCAGTCCTGGACGCATTCGCGGGTGCTGACGCTGTCCGGCGCCACATAGGTGTATGTCGTTGGTAGAGGGGGCCGCAGGCCGCGATCAGCCATGGCACGAAAAGCGCCAGCGGGAGTTTCCTGAGTACGGATGGGGAAATGGTCATGGTGGCTCCGGGCTCAGGATAATTCTTCCGGAAGGAGTACTCTTACCGCGTGCGGGTGGAAAGGCAAATCCGATAGTATGCGCCAAACTGCCCACAGGCCGGGGTTGAGCGTGAGCGCTTTCGATCCATAACAAAGTTGAAGCCATTTTTCATCCAGCCGGACTTCAACCTTGCTCCGCATCCGGAGCCGACGAGGAAACCCCAGACCAGATCGGACCCGCCGCCATGCCGCAGCCCAAGCCGTTCAGGAACTCCCACGCGCCGGCTCCAGCCGGGCGAGGAAACGGAGTTTCCACACTTCAAGAAACCGGTCGGGAGCATTGGCCGAGGCGGCACCCCAGGCGGAGAAGCCCGTGGCGGCCAGAGCCGCCAAGGCGCGCCGGCGCTCAGCCAGGTTCCTGTTCGGGTTCATGGCCGGGGTGCTGGCGGCGGGCATCGGCGTCGCGGTCGTCTTCCTCATGCTCATCCGGGGCGATCTCGACAGCATCAATCCGGCACCGCAGCCACCAGCGCCGGGAGGCGAAGGTCGTCGCACCGGAAATCCTCGGCGCTCCCCTGCCGCTGGAATCCCCCGCTCCCGGGATGCCGAACCGGCCCGGCAGCGCCGCGGAAACCGCCGCCGCACCGCACCGCCCTCCCGCCCCGGCCCCGAGCGCGCTCAATCAGACGCGCGCTGTTCGTCCACCATTCCGCCACCCCGCCCCAGGCGGCCGTGGCGGCCGATATCGCCGGGCGGTTGCGCGGCGGCGGGTTGAGCGTCATCGATATCCGGCAGATCCAGGGCACCGTTTCAGCCGGCAGCGTCCGCTTCTTCTTCCCCGCCGACCGCGAGGCGGCGGCGGGATTGGCGGAAATGCTGGGCCAGCTCTATCGCGGGCGGAACGACCCTCGGGAGTTCCGCCTGCTCGACTTCACCCATTACAATCCGAAGCCCAGGGAACGGACGCTGGAAATCTGGCTGCCGGACTGACCCGCCATCAGGAAACAGCTGGTAATCGGCACATGCCCCGGCTGGGCCGCCACCCGGTCGAGCCATGCCCTGCACCGCCGGATATCCCGACAGGTCGAAGCCGCCTTCATGGGCGACATGGGTATAGGCGTAGAGGGCGATGTCGGCGATCGTGAAGGTGTCGGCGGCGAAGAAGCGGTGTGATCGCAGATGGCTTTCCATCACGCCCAGCGCCGCGTAGCCGCCCGCCCTTTTCCGCTCCACCGCTTCGAGAAGCCAGGGCGTCATCTCGAACCCATGGGTCAGCCAGAACCGGACGGTGGCGATATTGGGCTCATGGCTGTACTGCTCGAAGAACATCCATTGCAGCACCTGCGCGTGGGCGAAGCGGTCGGCGGGCAGGAACGCCGAACCATCGGCCAGATAGTGCAGGATCGCGTTGGATTCGGCCAGCAGGCGGCCGTCGTCCAGTTCCAGCAGAGGTATCCGGCCATTGGGGTTCTTCGCCAGGAACTCGGGCGTCCGGGTTTCCGCCTTGTCGATATCGAGCGGGACGTAATCGTAGTCCCGCCCGAGCAGGGCCAGGATCAGCCGGACCTTGTAGCCGTTGCCCGAACAGGGATCGTCGTAGAGGCGCATGGTGTCTCCGGAAGCAGTGCGGTGGGAAAGAGAAGCCATGGCTCGATGGTACCCGAAGCCGCCGCCGAACGTTATGGTCGGGTACGATATCCGCTCTACGAGACCAGGTACCCGCCTCATGCCGAACTCCCCGCTCCATCCCGCCGCCGACCCTGAAGACGAACCCTTCACCGATCCGATGCTGGCGCCGGAGGAACCCTCCGCCTTTCAGCAGGCCATGCGGTACCGGCTGGCCGAGTGGGAGCCGGACCGCGCGGTCCTTACGCTGGAAATCCTGCCGCGCCACCTGAACCGGGCCGGCGTCGTCCATGGCGGGGTCCTCGCCACCCTGCTCGATACCGTCGGCGGCTTCGCCGGGACCTACTGCACCGTGCCGGGCAACAAGCGCGGGGCCGTCACCCTGTCGCTCACCACCACCTTCCTGTCCCAGGCCAGCAGCGGCACCCTGCGCGCGGTCGGCCGGCGGCGCGGGGGAGGGCGCAAGATCTTCATGGTGACATGCGAGGTCTTCGACGATCAGGACAAGCTGGTCGCGATGGGCGAAGGAACCTTCCGCTACCGCAGCGGCAGCGAGAACCCGGAGGGCGTGCCGGCCGCGTGAGCCGGCACGCCCTCGAAGCCCAAGCCTCAGGCGCGGTCGCGCAGCAGTTCTGGCGGCTTCGATCGCGAAGTAGGTCAGGATGGCGTCGGCGCCGGCGCGCTTGAAGCCGAGCAGGCTTTCCAGCACGACCTTGTCGTTGTCGAGCCAGCCGTTGGCCGTCGCCGCCTTCAGCATCGCGTACTCGCCGCTGACCTGATAGACGAAAGTCGGCACGGCGAAGGTCTGCTTGACCCTGGACACGATGTCCAGATAGGGCATGCCGGGCTTGACCATCACCATGTCGGCGCCTTCCTGAAGGTCCAGCGCCACTTCGCGCAGGGCCTCGTCGGTATTGGCCGGGTCCATCTGGTAGGTGCGCTTGTCGCCCTTCAGCAAGCCGCCGGAATTGACCGCGTCGCGGAACGGGCCGTAGAAGGCGGACGCGTATTTGGCGGCGTAGGAGCAGATCCGCACCAACTGGTGCCCGCGCCCGTCCAGCGCGTCGCGGATCGCGCCGATCCTGCCGTCCATCATGTCCGACGGCGCCAGGATGTCGATGCCGGCATCGGCCTGGGCCAGAGCCTGGGCCACCAGCACCTCGACCAATTCGTCGTTCAGGATGACGCCGTCGCGCATCAGGCCGTCATGGCCGTGGCTGGTGTAGGGGTCGAGCGCCACGTCGCCGATCAGCCCCAGATCGGGGAACTGGCTTTTCAGCGTGCGGATGGTCCGGCACATCAGGTTGTCGGGGTTGGTCGCTTCGCGCCCGTCCTCGGTCTTCAGCTCCGGCGGCGTCACCGGGAACAGCGCCACCGCCGGAATGCCGAGATCGACCGCCTCGGCCACATAGGCCACCAGCAGGTCGAGCGACAGCCGCTCGACGCCGGGCATGGACGCGACCGGCTCGCGCCGGTTCTCGCCGTCCAGCGCGAAGACCGGCAGGATCAGGTCGTCGGTCGTCAGGCGGTTCTCGGCCACCAGCCGGCGGGTCCAGGCATCGGCGCGGTTGCGGCGGGGCCGCATGCGCAGATTGAGCTGCCGCGCGCCGGCGGGAGCCACAGGGCGGGAGCGACCGGGACCGGTTCGGCCAGGGGTGCGGGGGAAGTGACCGGCGGTTCGGCGGGCCGCGGAGGTTGCCGGTTGAACAGCTTGGTAAACATCTGGGTCTGGAACTCGTTATTGGCAGCCGCGACTGTACGCCGTTCAGGACACCCGGCTCAATCCCGGATCTTGCTCCTGGAGCACCCAGCGGTGCCCGCTGCGGACATACCTGCTCAGCAAACCGGGCGTGAACCGCGCTCCTTCCCATGACCGCACCAGGAAAGTGACGGACGCGTCCTCGCCGCTGCCGTCGATGGTGATGAAGTTGTAGGCGTTGGGTTCGTTCCGCAGCCGGGTCGATGTCGCGGTCGAGGCCTGGGCCACCAGGATCGAGCGCTCGACCTTGGTGTGGTGGGTCATGATGTCGCCGCTATAGGCCTTGTGCAGGTGGCCGGCCAGCATCAGGTCCACCCCGGCATCCTCCAGCCGGCGCAGCGCCTTGCGGGCACGGCCGACCAGCGTGGTCTTCGGAGCATCGGGCGGCGGCAGGAACGGGTGGTGGGTGAAGAAGATCTTGAAGCGGTCCGGCCCCGCCGCCTTCAGCGTCCGGTGCATCCGCTCGATCTGTTTCGAATTGATGCGCCCCTCGGCGAAATCCCAGATCAGCGGCCGGACGGTGTTGATGCCGACCACGACAAGGTCGTCGTCCTGATGGATCGGGCACAGGTCCTCGCTGATATAGTGCTTGTAGTTGCGGTAAGGATCGATGAACCGGCTGAAGAGGTTGAAGTTCGGGATGTCGTGATTGCCCGGAATCACCATGTAGGGCATCGACAGCCGGTCCAGGAAGGCGCGCGCCTCGCGGAACTGGCTGCGCCGCGCCCGCTGCGTCAGATCGCCGCTGATGATCGTCAGGGACGGCTTCTGTTCCTCCAGATCCTCCGCCAGCGCTTCGACCACGCGCGGGTCGATGCGGCCGAAATGAAGGTCGGAGATATGGGCGACGGTACGCATCGCGTGCCGCCCTCAGGCGCTCGCCCGGCGCGGGTCGGCCGGGGCTTCGGCGGGCTTCTCCTCCACCTCGGCCGGCGCCGCTTCCACATTTTCGGCGGGCACCAGGATTCGCAGGCCGCCGGCCAGCATCCGGTAGTGGAGCGGCGCTTCCATGCGGTGGACCTCCCCGTCGTTGGCGACCTTCAGCGTGCGGCGGCGGCTCTTCACCGTGAACTCGGTCAGGCTCATGACCTCCAGTTCGGCGTCGCGCTGCCAGGTGCCGAGCACCAGCGCCACCATCATCTTCGCCATCTTGAGCGGCTGCCGGTGCTTGGCGAGGTAGAGCGCCAGCTTGCCGGTATCCAGGTGCGAGCGCTTCAGGAAGGCGCCGAAGCCCTCGTCATAGGGGTTGTTGGCGACCGCCAGGATCGGGGTGGTGATGCGGCGCGTCCCGTGCTCCGTCTGGAGCCTGACGCGCAGCAGCGGATATTGCTTCAGCGCCTTGCACATGGCGATCGCCATGGCCGGCCATTTGCTGAGGCCCCGGCTTTCGCGCACTTCCTCCCGCTCCTGGACCATCATCGGATAAAGGCCGAGGACGGAATGGTTGAGGAAGACGGTGCCGTTGACGTCGCCGACATCCATCGGCTTGATATGGCCGCGCGCCAGCAGGGGCACGGCTTCCGCTATGGGCAGCGGGATGCCGAGATCCTTGGCGTAGAGGTTCAGCGTGCCGAGCGGCAGGATGCCGAGCGCCTTGTCGGTCCCCATCACCTTGCCGGCGGCGGTCGCCACCGTGCCGTCTCCGCCGCCGACCACGACCACGTCGGCATCGGATGCCACCGCCTTGTCGATCTCGGCCACGATATCGGGGCCGAAGGCCGCCGTGACCGTGGCGGTATGGCCGGCCTCCTCGAAGAGGCGCTTGACCTCCTCTACCGCTTCTTCGATCGGCCGGTCCACCAGGGACCCGGCCGCACCATTGAGGACGACGGACAATTTCATGATGACGGGTTCCACATCATGCACGGACTGGATAACAGGTAATGTCGTGCGCGTGGGTCAAACACCAGCCCATGACCAATGTTCCGCCTTCCGCCGGGAGGGGAACCCTGGAGAAACCGGGGAAGACCGTCACCGTCGCGCCCGCCGATTGACCCCGCCGGTTAACAGGGATAATGACACCCTGACATCCGGTTGATGTATACGGGGAAGTGTAACGAGCACCATGAACTATGACTAATGCCGGGTCACGATTTGCAACGAAAGCTTGCGGCTTGACGGCTGCTACGGTTACATCGGGAAGCTCCGGCGAAACGCCGCCGGCGTGACGTCCGCATGCATCGGATCCTGGAAGGCATCAACGAAATCATGCGCCTGATCATCGACCGCCAGCCCGCTCCCGGCAAGCGCCTCCGGGGTGCGGATGTGCTGCATGCCGGGTTTACAACCCACCATATCCCGGGCGGGCGGGAGGACGAGCTTGTGCCGGCACTCAGCGATGCCGGTTGGCCGGGAGATGCGCACGTGATGGTAGACCGTGCTCCGGCATGGGTTACGGAAAATCCGGAAACGCTTCCTCCGGCGGTTCACCGTGACGCGACTGATCGCCGCTTCCACTTCGATTCCGTTGAGGAGATTTTTGCCGCAGTGGAAAATAAAGGAACCGATGGGTCAGCGATACGTTGAAAAATTTGCGACATATGTCACCGACCTGTCTCAAGATGACCTTGAGGCACATGAGGCCGGGGCCAAGCTGTCGTTCGATGATGCCATGACCATGGAGTACGGGATAAGTCAGGCGTTCATCGAGGATGGTACCATGGCATGACGGCAAAGCATTTCGACTTGCGGAGAAGGTAAGCTCGACCACCAAAAATTGTTTGATATAAGTTCCAGATCTTTCGGAAGCTTCCGGCCGTTCCGGGCCGGCTATTGTCCGGCGGGATGGGAAAATCTCAGGGCTGGCAAAACGCCCTGGGGACAGCCCTCGGAGCGGAAGCTGCGGCGCTTTACACGATGTTCGCCAATAATGGCAGCGGCAAGCTGGATTTTTCGGCGATTATCAAGATGCTTCGCGGAACGTGTTGAGTTAACGTATTACTTAAGGGGTTCGGCATCCTTTTGACGAAAGGAGTGTCTGACCCGGGAGAATGGAGAACGCCGTGCGACAGCCTTACTATGACAGCATCCTCCTGATTGAGCGCTTGCACCGCCACTTTCTGGAAGTGCTGAAGACCGAACTGGATCGATTGGGAATCCAGGACATAAATAACGTCCAGAGCCTGATCCTCTACAATATCGGCGACGATGAGCTGACCGTCGGTGAACTGACCGCACGCGGCTATTATCTGGGCTCGAACGTTTCCTATAACGTCAAGAAGATGGTTGAGAACGGCTATCTTGGCCAGGAACGGTCGCCCCACGACCGCCGTTCGGTCCGGGTGCGCCTGTCGGACAAGGGCCTCGACCTCCGGGACAAGATCAGCTCCATGTTCGAGCGTCAGATCAAGGCCCTGGACAAGGCCGGCCTGAACGACGAAGAACTGATCAAGGCCAACGAGACCATGCGCAAGCTGGAGCGCTTCTGGTCCTCGTCCCTCGACTACAGCGGCTATCCCGTGACGTCGGCCGCCTGAGCGGCTTCTTCCCTGGAAGTCTCCGGTTATTGAGCGTTGCGCGAACCCGTGAAGGTTCGCGCACCCGCTTTCAGCTGAAAGCCTGCAAGCCGGTCTGCGCCCGGCCGAGGATCAGCGCGTGGATGTCATGCGTGCCCTCGTAGGTGTTGACCGCCTCCAGGTTCATCACGTGCCGGATCACGTGGTACTCGTCCGAGATGCCGTTGCCGCCCAGCATGTCGCGGGCGACCCGCGCGATATCCAGCGCCTTGCCGCAGTTGTTGCGCTTCATCAGGCTGATCGCCTCCGGCGCCGCGCGTCCCTCGTCCTTCAGCCGGCCCAGCCGCAGCGCCGCCTTGCAGGCCCAGCGTGATCTCGGTCTGCATGTCGGCCAGCTTCTTCTGGATGAGCTGGGTGGCCGCCAGCGGCCGGCCGAACATCTTGCGGTCCATCGTGTATTGCCGCGCCTGATGCCAGCAGAACTCCGCCGCCCCCATGGCGCCCCATGAGATGCCGTAGCGCGCGTTGTTCAGGCAGCCGAACGGCCCCTTCAGGCCCTTCACGTTGGGCAGCAGGTTTTCTTCCGGCACGAAGACATCGTCCATCGCGATGCCGCCGGTGATCGAGGCGCGCAGGCTGAACTTGCCCTCGATCTTCGGCGCGCTCAGGCCCTTCATGCCCTTTTCCAGCACGAAGCCCCGGATCTCGCCCGCGTCGTCCTTGGCCCAGACGACGAAGACATCGGCGATGGGGGAGTTGGTGATCCACTGCTTGGAGCCGCTGCAGCAGGTAGCCGCCATCGGTCTTCCGCGCCCGCGTCTTCATGGACATGGGGTCGGAGCCGGCATCCGGTTCGGTCAGGCCGAAGCAGCCGACCCACTCGCCGGTCGCCAGCTTCGGCAGGTACTTCTGCCGCTGCTCCTCCGTGCCGTAAGCGTGGATCGGGTGCATCACCAGCGACGACTGCACCGACATGGCGGAGCGGTAGCCGCTGTCCACCCGCTCGACCTCGCGCGCGATCAGGCCGTAGCTGACATAGCCGACGCCGGCGCAGCCATAGCCGTCGATGGTGGGGCCGAGCAGGCCCAGCTCGCCCATCTCGGTCATGATCTCGCGGTGGAAGTGCTCGTGCCGGTTCGCCTCCAGCACGCGGGGCATCAGCTTGTCCTGGGCATAGGCGCGGGCGCTGTCGCGCACCATGCGCTCGTCTTCGGTAAGCTGATCCTCCAGCAGCAGCGGATCTTCCCACTGGAACCGGGCGGCGGCCCCTTTGCTGCCGGCTTTCCCCGGGCTTTTCCCCGGCGGTGGCGATCGGGCTTGCGGTCATTCGTGTTTCTCCGACTTTTCATTCTTCGGGCCGCCAGCATCTGGCGGCCCATCGCGGCATTGCTTCGCCATGACGGGCAATTTACCGAATTGAAAGGCTCCCGGCACTATCCACCATGGGGAACAGCCACGCACCCGGCATGGTTCGACCCGGCCGCTGATATGAGTAGTTCATGAAAAACAGGAGATGACATGACGAAACCGCCGGACCGCGAGGTCCTGCTGGAGTTTCAGCGGGTCGGTTCGTACATGAAGGCAACCGCCATGGATGCGGCGACGCTGACTGAGGTCAGCGTGGTCGGTCCCTTGAACCATAGCCAGGAAATGCTCAGGCGAACGGTTCTGGCCAAGCTTGAATATGTCCTTGCCAAGAAGGCGGGAACCCCGCCGCGTCGCTGAGCGGCGGGAGGGTGTCTGAACACCCGCGAGGCGCATCCGATAAGTTCAGAGAACTTCGGATGAAAAGACTTCGGATTGAGAAATCACGGACAGAGGAGCAGGCTCTGAAAACCCGCTCCGTCTGTCCGTCAGGCAAATAAAATGCGACTCGTCAGAAGACCGGGCCACGTCTTTGTTTGCGCGGCGGCGATGCCACGTCGGCACGCGCCGGACTGCTTAAAAGATCAGGAAGCCCGGCGGCGGGTCTGACGGCCGGAAGAACGGCCCAGACCGATCTTCTTCGCGAATTCGGAACGCTGTGCCGCATAGTTGGGCGCAACCATCGGATAATCCGGCGGCAGGTTCCACTTGGTGCGGTATTCGTCAGGGGTCATTCCGTAAGTCGAGCGAAGATGCCGCTTCAGCATCTTCAGCTTCTTACCATCTTCCAGGCATACGATGTATTCCGGAGTCACAGACTTGCGGATGGGCACGGCCGGCTTCTGAGGCTCGGCCTGTACCTCGCGCGGCTGGCCGTTCAGACCAGTCAGCGAGGTGAAAACGGTATTGATGACTTCGGGGATTTGGGTCGCCGGAAGCACATTCTTGCTGACATAGGCGGATACTATGTCCGCAGTCATCCGTAGAATGGCCCCATCAGGCCCATCGTGTTCTAGCTGGTCACTCATGCCCAGTATCCTGGTTATTCATTGTGTTCGATGCACTGAAGTCGCACATGGAGATTTAAGTGTCAATAAAATTTCGGCAAGTGGTTCAAAGGTTATTTTGAATCGGACATGGATTTCATCCACACGGCAAGATTGGGAACCGATAGTTCGTCGGCCTCATGGACCAACCCAGAGGATTAAAGGTATTTTAGTCGTAGCATAAAGGCATTGCCGCTTGGTTATCGTGCCGCCACTTGCACACAAATGGAGCCGTTCAAACGACAACAGAGTTTTTGCTTAACAACAGCCTGCGCGATTGATGCATAGCCGCCAAGCATACAGCGCATAGCTCAACCCCGGCGTGCGAGTCTTGCAAAGCTGCCCGGCGCAGGTGATTTTAGCGATTCTGGCATGCCGCGCCGATATCTGGTAGGGTGGCGGCGGCGGACACCCCAAAGGCCTGCTTTGGAGTGTCACCCGAAGACGGCCAAGGCGGGGATTGCCGCCGGCGGGACCTCTGCCGGGTCGGGTGTGGGCAGCGACCATCCGGTTACTTGGATGAGCCGTCACAGCAAGGTGTGGAAGGGTCATGTCTGGACAGAAAATCGTCATCGCGTCGGATCATGCCGGCTTCGACTTCAAGGCTTCGTTAAAAAATTCGCTGACCGGCCAAGGATACGAGGTGATCGACCTCGGGACCCACGGACCGGAATCGGTCGACTATCCCGACTATCGCGGCGGCCCTGGCGGGCGCCATCCGGGAAGGCCAGGCCGAGCGCGGCGTCCTGATCTGCGGCACCGGCATCGGCATCAGCATCGCGGCCAACCGGCATCCCGGCATCCGTGCGGCATTGTGCCACGACACGACCGGCGCCCGGCTCTCCCGGCAGCACAACGACGCCAATGTCCTGGTGCTTGGCGCCCGCGTGACGGGGATCGAGACGGCGCTGGACTGCCTTTCGGCCTTCCTGTCCACGCCGTTCGAAGGCGGCCGCCACAGCCGCCGCGTTGACAAGATGGGCTGAACCGCCAATCAGTAATTCAGGTCGCCGGTATTTCAGAGTTGCCGGCGTTGCGGTATTTCAGGGCTTCGGGCGTCAATTGCCGGGGACGCGGATGGAGCGGCCCGGCAAGATGCCTGAAGCGGTTACACAAGTTAAGGAACCCTTCCATGTCCTCCCTTCCCCAAGCCACCGGTTCCGACACATTCCACGGACGTTTCTTCGGTGCGTCCCTGGCCGAGAGCGATCCCGAACTGGCCCGCGCGATCGGTCGAGGAACTGGCGCGCCAGCAGGATCAGATCGAACTGATCGCGTCGGAGAACATCGTCTCGGCGGCGGTGCTGGAAGCCCAGGGCTCGGTGCTGACCAACAAGTACGCGGAAGGCTATCCCGGCCGCCGGTACTATGGCGGCTGCGAGTTCGTCGATGTGGCCGAGCAACTGGCGATCGACCGCGCCAAGGCGCTGTTCGACTGCGCCTTCGTCAATGTGCAGCCCCACTCGGGCGCTCAGGCGAACCAGGCGGTCTTCATGGCGCTGCTCCAGCCGGGCGACACCATCCTCGGCATGTCGCTGGATGCCGGCGGCCACCTGACCCACGGCGCCGCCGCCAACCAGTCCGGCAAGTGGTTCAACGCCATCCAGTACGGCGTACGGCGCGACAACGCGCTGATCGACTTCGATCAGGTCGAGGCGCTGGCCCGCGAGCATAAGCCCAAGCTGATCATCGCCGGCGGCTCGGCCTATCCGCGCACCATCGACTTCGCCCGCTTCCGCAAGATCGCGGACGAGGTGGGCGCGTACTTCATGGTGGACATGGCGCACTTCGCCGGTCTGGTCGCCGGCGGCGACATACCCGTCGCCGCTGCCCCACGCGCATATCGTGACGACCACGACCCACAAGACGCTGCGCGGCCCGCGCGGCGGCATGATCCTGTCGAACGACGCGGATCTCGGCAAGAAGATCAACTCGGCCGTCTTCCCCGGCCTTCAGGGCGGTCCGCTGATGCATGTCATCGCCGCCAAGGCCGTGGCGTTCGGCGAGGCGCTGCGTCCGGAGTTCAAGACCTATGCCCAGGCCGTCGTGGACAATGCCCGCGCGCTGGCGTCGCGCCTGATCGAGGGCGGCGTCGATATCGTGTCGGGCGGCACCGACAGCCATGTGGTGCTGGTCGACCTCCGGCCGAAGAACCTGACCGGCAAGGCGACGGAAGCGTCGCTGGAGCGGGCCGCGATGACCTGCAACAAGAACGGCGTGCCGTTCGACCCGCAGAAGCCGATGGTGACCTCCGGCGTCCGTCTGGGCACCCCGGCGGCGACCACCCGCGGCTTCGGCGTCGCGGAGTTCACCCTGGTCGGCGAGCTGATTTCGGAAGTGCTGGACGGTCTGGCCGCCAGCAACTCGGGCGACAACTCGGCCGTGGAAGCCCAGGTGAAGGAGCGCGTCCAGGCGCTTTGCCGGCGCTTCCCGATCTACCCAACCCTGTGAGGCGATAGACCACATGCGCTGCCCGTTCTGCGGACATGACGATACCCAGGTGAAGGACAGCCGGCCGACCGAGGACAACTCGGCGATCCGCCGGCGCCGTTTCTGTCCTGGCTGCGGAGCGCGCTTCACCACCTTCGAACGGGTGCAGTTGCGCGAGCTGACGGTGATCAAGAGCGCCGGGCAGCGCGAACCTTTCGACCGCGACAAGCTGCTGCGCTCCATGCGCATCGCCTTGCGCAAGAGGCCGGTCGATGCCGACCGCATCGATCGGCTGGTCAACAGTCTGGTCCGGCAGCTCGAATCCTCGGGCGAGAGCGAAATTCCGTCGAGCCAGATCGGCGAGATGGTGATGAATGCCCTGTTCAACCTGGACCAGGTCGCCTATGTCCGTTATGCGTCAGTCTACAAGGACTTCCGGGAAGCCTCGGACTTCAACGAGTTCGTCGGCTCCCTCAAGCCCGAAGTGACCTGAACTTCCCTGAAGCACCCTGATCCGGCCTGATAACCCGATGCCCCCTTCAGCGTCAGCGCCTTCTCCTTTCAGCCCGGCCGATACCGGATTCATGCGGTCGGCGATAGCGCTGGCGCGTCGCGGGCTTGGCACCGTGGCGCCCAACCCCGCCGTCGGCTGCGTCATCGTCAAGGACGGGACGGTGGTCGGACGCGGCTGGACCCAGCCGGGCGGGCGCCCCCATGGGGAGACGGAGGCGCTGCGCCGCGCCGGGGATGCGGCATCGCGGCGCCACCGCCTATGTCTCGCTGGAGCCCTGCAATCACTGGGGCAAGACCCCGCCCTGCACCGAAGCCCTGCTGGAAGCCCGCATCGGCCGCGTCGTGGTCGCCTGCGAGGACCCGGACCCGCGCGTTTCCGGTTCCGGCATCCGCCGGCTGCGCGAAGCCGGCGTTCAGGTCGATGTCGGCCTGTGCGCCGACGAGGCGACCGAGCTGAACGAGGGCTTCTTCCACCGCATCCGCGACGGCCGGCCGCTGGTGACGCTGAAGCTGGCGACATCGCTGGACGGCCGCATAGCGCTCCGCACCGGCGAGAGCCAGTGGATCACCGGCCCGACGGCCCGGTCCTGGGGCCATGGCCTGCGGGCGCGCTACGACGCGATCATGGTCGGCCTCAACACCGCCCTTGCCGATGATCCCGAACTGACCTGCCGCCTGCCGGGACTGTCGGGCCGCTCGCCGTTGCGCGTCGTCGTGGACAGCCGTCTGCGCCTGCCGCTGACGTCCAAGCTGGTGCGCGGCGCCCGCACCACGCCGACGCTGGTCTTCACCCTTCAGAACGTCGATCCGATGCGCGCCCGCGCCTTCACCGACTGCGGCGTGGAGGTGGTGACCCTGGCGCCCGACGCCAACGGCATGCTCGACGTGGCCGCCACCTTGAAGGCTCTGGCGGCAAGGGGCATCACCCGCCTGCTGGTCGAGGG
This sequence comes from uncultured Alphaproteobacteria bacterium, assembly GCA_963848585.1. Lineage (GTDB taxonomy): Bacteria > Pseudomonadota > Alphaproteobacteria > Azospirillales > Azospirillaceae > Skermanella. The sequence continues at coordinate 49,976 of CAWKET010000043.1, forward strand.
GGGAGCCCGGCTCAGCGCGTCGCTGATGCAGCAGCGTCTGGTGGACCGGCTGGAATGGTTCCGCGCACCGCGCATGATCGGCGGCGACGGGCTGCCGGCCGTGGTCGGCTTCGGCGTCGATCTGCTGGAGGATACGGCGGATTTCATCCGCGTCGGCGTCCGCCGCGCCGGCGACGACGTGATGGAGAGTTACCGGCGGTGAACGGTGGACGCCTCGATCGACGACTTCAAGCGTCATCAGGATCGGATTGGCGCCGCGCTTCAGGCGTCCTTCGGCCAGATTGCCCCGGTGATCGACCAGCGCCACGTCGAGGTCGGCATCGGGCGCGCCATCGGCGCCGGGCGCTATCCGGCCGGACCGGATGAACATCTCGGTCGCGAAGCTGTCAACGGTGCGGCCATCCTCGAACACCGCCCCGATGGTGCTGGCGACCCCGCCGCGCAGGATGGCCGATGCGATGCCCCGGTCGCGGCAGAAGCTTTCCAGCGCGCCGCAGAGGTCCTGATTGGGCCGGAAACGCGCCGCGAAGAAACGCCCGGATGCCGGAGCGTTTCCAGCAGCATGGGCACCGGGCCGAACAGCGTGAAGTTGGTCTCGGGATCGGGCATCGCCTCGAACGCCATGCCGTCCAGCATCCAGGCCGCGCCCGGATCGGTTCGGCGACGATGGTCTGATCCGGGATGACATGACCGCCCTGCCGGACGCCGTCGGCGCCGGCCCAGACGCCATGGCAATGCAGGAAGGCGGCACCGTCCCGCAGGCCGAAGGTCACGGCGGCGCTCTCGATGCGGCTGATGTCCGGGAGGACGGTGGAACGCGCTGTAGAAGGCGGCATGCTCCGGCGTCGGGGCAGGTGCTGGAATGACGTAGGTGAACGGGCCGAAGGCTCCGCCTTCAAGCGTCAGGACGGCGCTCACCCCGCCGGCCTCGGCCAGCGGGCGGCGGATCGCCTCGATGAAGTTCAGCCCCGGCTCCAGGGTGAATTCCAGCGGGGAGGCGTGGCCGGCGACCCACTGGACCCGCTCGGCCGGTGCCGGGCCGGGCTGAAGCACCCTGCGGTTCGGGTCCATCACGCCGGGGCTCCGGGCGGTCGGGCGTCAGCAGGCCACGGGCTTCCAGCTCGTCGCGGACAAGGCGCTTCGGCACCTTGCCGTAGCCGGACTTGGGCAGGGCGTCCCAGAAGAAGACCCGCTTCGGCACCTTGTAGCGGGCGATCCGGGTCGCCATCCAGGCCAGCAATTCCGCCTCATCGACGCGTGGCGCCGGGCCGCAGGACGCAGACCGCCACGCCGACTTCGCCCCAGACGGGTCGGGCACGCCGACGACCGCGACCTCGGCGATCGCCTCGTGGGTCAGGATCTTCTCCTCGATCTCGCGCGGATAGATGTTGGAGCCGCCGGAGATGTATATGTCGGAGGTTCGGCCGGTAATATACAGGAAGCCCTTCGGCATCCATGTGGCCGAGATCGCCGGTCAGGAACCAGCCATCGCGGAACGCCTTCGCGTTGGCCTCCGGGTTGTTGTAGTAGCCGGCGAACACGGCCGGGCCGATGACGCAGATCTCGCCGGTTTCGCCCGGCGGCAACTCGCGGCCTTCGGCGTCCTGGATCGAGACCTGCATGCCGGTGCGCTCGATAGCCGCAGGTGCCGATGCGGGCTTCGGGACCGTCCTCGATATGGTGGTGCGGGCGGCAGGACGGTGATGTTGCCCGTCACCTCGCCCAGGCCGAAATACTGCACCAGCACCTTGCCGAGCTTCGCCAGCGCGAGCTTCTGGTCGTCGCGGTACATGGGGGCGCCCGCATAGATCACGTAGCGCAGCGACGAGTGGTCGTACGCGTCCACGGCCGGATGCTCGACCAGCATCTTCAGGATGGTCGGCACGGTGAACAGGTTCGTGACCCGATGGCGCTCGATCAGCCGGAAGGCCTCGTCCACGTCGAACCGGTCGGTCGGCAGCAGGACCGTCGGCGCCCCGCGCGCCACGACGTTGAGCTGGTGGATGCCGGCCCCATGCGACAGCGGGGCCACGACCAGCGAGGCGTCCTCCTCCGTCGTTCCCGGCATCGAGGTCGCACAGGTGATTGTTGATGACGAACGCCATCTGGCCGTGCGTCAGCACCGCCGCCTTGGGCCGGCCCGTCGTGCCCGAGGTGAAGAAGAACCAGCAGGGATCGTCGTGCTCGACCGCCGCCGTCGGGCGCCTGAGCGCCGCTGTGTGCTCCGATCAGGGCGTCGATATCGGCGTCGCCGAACTCCGCTGCCCGCCGAAGACGGATGACCGGAATGTCCGGCGCGGCCTCCCGCACCGCCGCCGCGTGCTCCGGGAAATCGGCGTGGCACAGAACAGCGCGGCGCCCGAGTCCTGGGCCAGATAGGCGACCTCGCCCGGCAGCAGGCGGAAATTGGTCGGCACCCAGACAGCGCCCAGCCGGAAGCTGGCGAACATGGACTTCGAACATCTCGTTGCAGTTCTTCGAATGCACGAGAATGCGGTCGCCCTTGGTGACGCCCCTGGCCGCCAGCGCCGCCGCCATGGCGTTGACGCGGGCTTCGATCTCCGCCCAGGTCCAGGTCGCTCGCCCCAGACGAGGCCGGGATGTCGGGGAGACGGCGGGCGTTGCGGGTCAGGAAATGGGAGAGGTTCATGACCCGCCTGGAAACGGGCAGCCCGCTTCATTTCACGCGCTCCAGGATGGAGACGTAGTTGGCGACGGCGGCGCCGCCCATGTTGAAGACGCCCGCGAGCTTGGCGTCCGGGATCTGCATGCCTCCCGCCTCGTCCATGAGCTGGAGGGCGGCCATGACATGCATCGAAACGCCGGTGGCCCCGATCGGATGCCCCTTGGCCTTCAGCCCGCCGGAGGGATTGACCGGCAGCCGGCCGTTCTTCTCGGCGATGCCCTCGCTGACCACCTTCCAGCCCTCGCCGGGTTCGGCAAGGCCCATGGCCTCGTACTCGATCAGTTCGGCGATGGTGAAGCAGTCATGGGTCTCGACGAGATCGAGGTCGTCGAGCGTCACGCCGGCATCCTCGCGCGCTTTGGTCCCAGGCCCGGCGGGCGCCCTCGAAAGCCGTCGGGTCGCGGCGCGACAGCGGCAGGATGTCGTTGACCTGACGGCGGGCGCGGAAGGCGATCGCGCGCTGGAGCGTCGCGGCGGTCTCGTCATCGGCGACGACCAGGGCCGCGGCGCCATCCGAGACCAGCGAGCAGTCGGTCCGGCGGAGCGGCCCCGCCACAAGCGGGTTCTTGTTCGGACGGCGTGTTGCAGAAGTCGAAGCCGAGGTCCTTCCGCATCTGGGCATAGGGGTTCTCGACGCCGTTGCTGTGGTTCTTGGCGGCGATGCGGGCAAGCTCCTCGCTGCGGTCGCCGTAGCGCTGGAAATAGTTCTGGGCGATCCGCCCGAAGATGCCGGCGAAGCCGCCTTCGACCTCGGCCTCCTCCTTGCGGTAGCACGCGGTCAGCAGGATATCGGAGACGGCGGGGATCGGCAGCGCGGTCATCTTCTCCGCGCCGACCACCAGGGCGATGCGGCCGCGGCCGCACTCGACGAAATCCAGCGCCGCATGGATCGCCGCCGACCCGGTGGCGCAGGCATTCTCGACATGAACCGACGGCGTATAGCCAAGAGCGGGCTGGCCAAGCGCCACCAGTGCCGCCTTCGAAGCCCTGCCGCGAGAAGCCGTTGTTGTAGACGCCGACGGAGATGCCATCGACGTCCTCCGCCGCCGACGCCCGCATGGTCGAGGGCCGCCCCGGCGACCTCGGCGATCAGGCTTTCGACATCGGGAGCCTCGGATTTCCCGAAGGCGGTGTGGGCCCAACCCACGATGGCGGCTGATTTCGGCATGGTCGGTCATTTCCCCCGGCTTGGCTTTTATTGGCGGGCGGAGCATTGTGGCCCCGGTCCGCTTCTTCCGCTTCTGTGGTAACATGCTGGAACTGATGAGGCGAGCGGCCTTGCGGCGCTCATGCCATTCATGCAAAACCCGGGCGGCAAACCGACGCGGCGCGCGGCGAAGCCGGGCGACACCTACACTGTCATAGCGTTATCCGGACGGGAGTCCGAAGCAGGCGAAGTTGCCAAGCGCATCGACTAAGACCAAAATCTTGGTCGTCAAGTCGCCACACGAACGCCCGACGGCCTGCATTCCGTCGCCAGGCCTCAGTAAGAAGTCGTCAATGTTTGGGTTTCCGCGAGCGCAAATGCTTCGTCGATAATCCTCATTTCCTTGTAGCTGACAACTGTCACACCGCGTTTCACGCTGTCGGCAAATTCCCGGATACACTTCCGCGTACTCGTCGCCGCCTGTCGGGGCCTCCAGGACCATTTTACCATTTCGGAGACAAAGTGTCGAAGTTCTTGATCGTGATGGTTTCCCGCGCAGCCCCTGCATGTTCAAGGCTGACTTCGATCTCCCATAGATCTTCGCCGCCCTTTGTCCACTCGAACAGAAAGTCGCCTCGCCGAGTCTCGTCGGCGCTGAGCTGCAGCGTCGCGGTGCTGGGGGTTTCGGCATTGGCGGGCACCAGGAATTTGGCCGTGAGAACACGAAATTCGACATTGGGCAGGATATGGGAAAGCATCGACAGGGCGTTGATGCCGGAGTCGAATACCCGTAGCCACCGCGTTGGCGGGCCATCTCTGACCCGGATGCCAACGGTCGTAGTTCTCGCGCCACGTGATCGATACCTTTAAATTTCTCCCGGGTAGATTTTTCTCCGGGAGGTTTCTCCCAGGCCCCATTCGCGCCAGAAGATCCGCCGCTCTGGCGCACCGCTTCGTTGTGTTGCGAATGGAAGGACGTACACAGAACAACGCCTCTTTCCGCAGCGATGCGTTGAAGCTCGACAAGCTCGGCCACAGTCGAGGCAGGGGGTTTCTCAAGCAGGGTGTGCTTGCCGGCAAGAAGTGCGTCCCTTGCAATTTCGAAATGCGTGAATGTCGGCGTGCAAACGGCAACGGCCGCAAGTTCAGGCTCCGCAGCGAGCATCGTTCGGTGATCGGGATAATGCCTAACGTCCGCCACGTCCATGCTCGCGTATGGATCGGCTGTTGCGATAAGGCGGAAACCAGTATCGTTGGCATCCGAGCAAAGAAAGCGGGCGTGTTGCTTTCTGGCAATCTCACCGCAACCGACAATCGCAATGCCGCGAGGGCTCAAGGCAATCTCTCCATATCATGGTCAGGCTACAGGGGGAGATGATTGCTTTGGTTCAGCCGGGACCAAGATCCTGAAAGACACATGGTCTTGGAAGACACACACACCGCGCTGCCTGCATGTTACCTAAGTTCTCGCTGAAATAAGTTCCCGGTGAATTTTTTCTACCACCTTGCAAGTCGTTTTAGAAAAAGCCGATTTTTTAGAAAATTTCAGAGCTCTTTCCACAAAGGTATCATCGTGTTCACATCTCGACCTAAAGGTGTTCAATGCCCGGCATGCCTGTGCAGCGGTGATGAAACCCCACTTATATTTTTCAATAATATATTCCAAATTGTCGAGTTCGGCAAACACCCACATGTCGAATAGCCCTACCCCCACCCGAGGGGGATTGGCGTATACGTCGAACCCGGCCATGTCCACCGGGTTAGCGCGGTTCCAGGCTTGCTCGACTAAGGTGCCAAGTTTGCGGTTGGCAACATCAAGCCGATCATAGAACCGATCAAGGGATGCCTCATAACGCGCCATTATCCACTGCACGTATCCGAATACAAAGCCTAGGATTAAAATAAGAATCTGTATGATATCTTGATTCTAGTCTGTTCCGGCGACGGAGTTCCTTGGCTCGTCGCGGCTGGTTGCCATATCCAATAGATCAGCCCGAGGCCGATACCGGTGATCACGAGGCCAATTAGCCATGGCCTCACTCGGACCCACCAATTTGGCCTGATACTGTAGGTGGCCAACTTTTTCCGTTTCGCGGTGCTGGTGCCCATGATCTCATTTCCTACATGAGGTTGTGGAAATATAATTCCCCCATCTTCGTTCGGTGTGATGTCTTGACCGCTATGTCACATAGCCTTGGCCTAAGGGTTCGGTCGTCCTTTGCCGGGCCTATGGCCCTGAACAGCGTTTCAATGGCCGGAATACGCTTGCGAACCGACGTTTCCCCCTCCCTCTAACTCTCTTCCCGAGCGGAAAGGATTAAAGGGAAGGGGGTGTGAATTTCTGGGGTGAAACGTGAACAGATGCGGCCAAACCATTGATTTTCCTTCTCTAATCTCATTCCCAAAAGCCATATGCTCACACTCTTCGAGGGGGAACGTCAGTTGGTAAGCGTGTCCCAATCACCGAAAGCCCGCTTAGAGTCAATGGCATGCGCTGCACGGCATCTTGCCCGGTTGC
>CAWKET010000044.1:0-30107 GCA_963848585.1 uncultured Alphaproteobacteria bacterium
CCGTCCGGCACGAGCGGCGCGTCTTTCCGGGCGACCGCTCGGCGGTGCGGCTCGCGACGGTCAGATTCGCGCTCACATTGCTGGCCGGGGCGATCTGATCCCGCGCAGGATGTCTTACGCGGGGTTCGACGTGGTGCTGGGGTTGCCGGCCGGCACCGTGCCGTCGCCGTAAAGCTGGCGGGCACGGGTTTCGAAGGCTGCGACCATGCGGCGGACCGCTTCGTTGAACAGCACGCCGATGATCTTCTGAAGCATCTTCGACCTGAACTCGAAATCGACGTAGAAGTCGATCAGGCAGCCGCCGTTCTCGGTCGGAAGGAAGATCCAGTGGTTGTTCAGGTAGCTGAACGGACCTTCCGTGTAGGACACGTCGATGCGGTCAGGCGGGCTCAGCGTGACGCGGGAGGTGAAGCGTTCGCGGATCATCTTGAAGCCGATGATCAGATCCGCGTAGACGACATTCCCTTCCCGCTTGCGGATGCGGGCGGCCAGACACCAGGGCAGAAACTCCGGGTACTTCTCGATGTCGGCCACAAGGTCGTACATCTGCTCAGGCGTATAGGGCAGTACCCGCTTCTCGGCGTGTGTCGGCATAGTCAGTCCTGAGAGACGGCGGCACCCGCCAGCTTCGCTTCACGAGCCTCGCGCATCCGCCGGAAATCGTCGCCGGCATGGTATGACGAGCGGGTCAGCGGCGAGCTGGACACCATCAGGAAGCCCTTGCCGCGCGCGATGGTGGCGTAGCTGGCGAACTCGTCCGGCGTGACGAAGCGATCGACAGGCTGCATGCTTCGGCGTGGGCTGGAGATACTGACCGATGGTCAGGAAATCCACGTCGGCGGCCCGAAGGTCGTCCATTACCTGCATTACCTCTTCCTTGGTTTCGCCCAGGCCGACCATGATGCCGGACTTGGTGAAGATGCCGGGTTCCTGTTCCTTCACACGGGACAACAGGTTAAGGGAGGTAAAGTAACGGGCGCCGGGACGAATCGTCGGATAAAGCCGGGGCACGGTTTCCAGATTATGGTTGAAGACGTCGGGCCGCGCGGCGGCGACGTGCTCGACGGCGCCCTTCTTGCGCATGAAGTCGGGCGTCAGGATCTCGATCGTCGTCGCGGGCGCCGTTTCCCGGATGCGGCGGATCGTGCGGGCGAAATGGTCGGCGCCGCCGTCGTCCAGGTCGTCGCGGTCCACCGAGGTGATGACGACGTGCTCCAGGCCCAGCGTGCCCACGGCTTCGGCGACATTGTCCGGCTCATGCGGGTCGAGCAGGTCGGGACGGCCGGTCGCGACGTTGCAGAAGGCGCAGGCGCGGGTGCAGACCGCGCCCAGAATCATGAAGGTCGCGTGCTTCTTCTTCCAGCACTCGCCGATGTTCGGGCAGGCCGCTTCCTCGCAGACGGTATTCAGCTTCAGCCCGCGCATCAGCTTGCGGGTCTCGTTGTATTCCGTCGATACCGGGGCCTTTACCCTGATCCAGTCCGGTTTGCGCTGAACCGGGCTGTCGGGCCGCTTGGCCTTTTCCGGGTGGCGGACGCGGTCGATCGGGGGGGAAGCGGTCATGATCCATCTAGCTCCATATGCCTGTGCCAGAAGTGTACCGCTTCGGCGGAGACATCAAGGTGCAATTTGAAGCGGGTGCCGCCATTCACGGGCGGCACCCATCGCATCGATACTATAGTCGGTAGGGCTATCAGTAGTGGATAGCCCGGCCATAGGCGGCCAGAACCGACTCATGCATCATTTCGGACAAAGTCGGATGCGGGAAGATGGTGTGCATCAGTTCCGCTTCCGTCGTCTCCATGGTCTTGGCGATGCCGTAGCCCTGGATCAGCTCCGTCACTTCCGCCCCGATCATGTGGGCGCCCAGCAACTCGCCGGTCTTGGCGTCGAACACCGTCTTGACCATGCCTTCCGGCTCACCCAGCGCGATGGCCTTGCCGTTCCCGATGAAGGGGAAGCGGCCGACCTTGACCTCGTAGCCGGCGGCCTTCGCCTTGGCCTCGCTCAGACCGACGCTGGCAACCTGCGGGTGCGAATAGGTGCAGCCCGGAATGTTGTTGACGTTGATCGGGTGAGCTTCCTTGATGCCGGCGATGTGCTCGACGCAGATGACGCCTTCGTGGCTCGCCTTGTGGGCCAGCCAGGGAGCGCCGACCACGTCGCCGATGGCGTAGACGCCGGGCTCGTCGGTTTCCAGCCACTCGTTGACCAGGATGTGAGACTTCTCGGTCTTCACCTTGGTGTTCTCAAGGCCGATGTGCTCGACATTGCCGACGATGCCGACGGCCAGGATGACACGATCGACCGTGATCGTCTCGGTCTTGCCGTTGGCCTCGATCGTCGTCGTGACGTTGTCGGCGCCCTTCTGGAACTCACCGACCTTGGCGCCGGTGAAGATCTTCATGCCCTGCTTTTCGAACGACTTGCGGGCCATGGCGCTGATCTCTTCATCCTCGGCCGGGAGGATGCGATCGACCATTTCGGCAACCGTCACCTTGGCGCCCATGTTGAGGTAGAAGCTGGCGAACTCGATCCCGATGGCGCCGGAACCGATGACCAGGATCGACTTCGGCATGGTTTCCGGAACCATCGCGTGGCGATAGGTCCAGACCAGCTTGCCGTCGGCCTTCATGTTGGGGAATTCGCGGGCGCGCGCACCGGTCGCGATGATGATGTGCTTCGCCTGGAACTCGCCGACCGTGGTCGTGCCGTCCTTCTCGACCTTGATCCTGCCCTTGCCGAGCAGGGTGGCATGGCCGTCGATGACGGTGACCTTGTTCTTCTTCAGCAGGTGCTTGACGCCGCCCGAAAGCTGGGAGGCGACGCCGCGCGACCGCTTGACCACCTTCGCCAAGTCGAAGCTGACTTCCTTGGCGGAAAAGCCGTAGTCGTCCAGGTGGTGCAGCAGGTGCGACACCTCGGCCGAGCGCAGCAGCGCCTTGGTCGGGATGCAGCCCCAGTTGAGGCAGATGCCGCCCAGGTTCTCGCGCTCGACGACCGCGGCCTTCATGCCGAGCTGTGCCGCCCGGATGGCGGCCACGTAGCCGCCGGGACCGCCGCCGATGACGATAATGTCGAATTGAGTATCAGCCACAGGCTTTCTCCCGTTAGAGCAGCATCGACAGCGGATCTTCGATCAGCTTCTTGAAGACGGCGAGGAATTCGGCACCGACGGCGCCGTCCACCACGCGGTGATCGACCGACAGCGTGCAGCTCATCACCGTGGCGACGGCCAGAGCGCCGTCCTTGACGATCGGGCGCTGCTCGCCGGCGCCGACCGCCAGGATGCAGCCCTGCGGCGGGTTGATGATCGCGCCGAACTCGCGGACGCCGAACATGCCGAGGTTGGAGATCGAGAAGGTGCCGCCCTGGAACTCTTCCGGCTTCAGCTTGCCGTCACGGGCGCGCTTGGCCAGATCCTTCATGGCGTTGGAGATCTCCACCAAGCCCTTGGTTTCGGCCGCCTTGATGATCGGCGTGATCAGGCCGGTCGGGGTCGCGACCGCGACCGAGATGTCGGCGTTCTCGTACTGGAGGATCGCGTCGTCGGTCCAGGCGGCGTTGGCGGCCGGCACCTTCTTCAGCGCCAGCGCGGTTGCCCGGATGACGAAGTCGTTGACCGACAGCTTGTACTCGTCCGAACGGCCGTTCAGCTCGGCCCGCGTCTTCAGGAGCTGGTCGATCTGGAGATCGATGGTCAGGTAGAAGTGCGGAACGGTCTGCTTGGCCTCCGTCAGGCGGCGCGCGATGACCTTGCGCATGCCCGAGTTCGGGATCTCGCGGAACTTGATGCCGAGCTTGGTCGAGAAGTCCTTGGCATCGACACCGGCCGGCTTCTGGGCCGACATGGTGGCTGCGGGAGACTGCGCCGCTGCCTGGGCTGCCGCCTGCGAGGGTGCGGGCTTCGCGGCTTCGGTCTTGGCGCCTTCCGCGGCGGCCGGCTTGGCGCCCTTCTTGGCGGTGCCGCCGGAAATGGCGGCTTCGACATCGTGCTTGACGATGCGGCCATTGGGGCCGCTGCCCTGGATCTGGGTCAGGTCCAGGCCGGACTGCTCCGCCATGCGCTTGGCGAGCGGGCTCGCGAAGATGCGGTTGCCGTCGTGTGCCGTGCGCGGGAGCCTGGGCGCCGTTGCTCTTGGGTGCGGGCGCCGGTGCCGCTTCGGGAGCGGGAGCCGGAGCGCCGCCGCCATCGGACTTGGCTTCCGGCTTGGGAGCGGGCTTCGCTCCGCCGCCGTTCGAGCGCCGAGGCGTCTTCGCCCTCTTCCAGCAGCAGGGCGATCACCTGATTGACGGCGACGCCCTGGGTTCCTTCCTGAACGATGATCTTGCCGAGCGTGCCTTCATCGACCGCTTCGACTTCCATGGTGGCTTTGTCGGTTTCGATCTCGGCGATGACGTCGCCGGACTTGACCTCGTCGCCTTCCTTCTTCAGCCACTTCGCGAGGTTGCCCTCGGTCATTGTCGGCGACAGCGCCGGCATAGTGATTTCAATCGGCATCTGGTGTGTCCCCCCGATGGCGCGCCGGCACTAAGCGGCGCGCCGCCTTGATTGTCGCGTCAGCTCCGGTAAAGCACGGCTTTGACCGCCTTCTCGATGTCCTCGGGCTGAGGCAGAGCGAGCTTTTCCAGGTTGGCGGCGTAGGGCATCGGCACGTCGGCGCCATGCACCCGGTAGACCGGCGCATCCAGATAGTCGAACGCCTGCTCCATCATCAGGGCCGACATTTCGGCGCCGATGCCGGCGAAGGGCCAGCCTTCCTCGACCGATACGAGGCGGTTGGTCTTCTTGACGCTGTTGACGATCGTCTCGGTGTCGAGCGGGCGGATGGTGCGGAGGTTGATGACCTCGGCCTCGATCCCCTGCTCCGCCAGCCGCTCGGCGGCGGCCAGCGCCTGACCGACCATGAAGGAGAACGCCGTGATCGTCACGTCCTTGCCGGCGCGCATGATCTTGGCGCGGCCGATCGGAACGATGAACTCGGGGTCTTCCGGCACGTCGAAGCTGTGGCCGTACAGGATCTCGTGTTCCAGGAACACGACCGGGTTGGGATCGCGGATCGCCGACTTCAGCAGGCCCTTGGCGTCCGACGCGGAATAGGGCGCCACCACCTTCAGGCCCGGCACGTGGGCGTACCAGCTCGAATATTCCTGGGAGTGCTGGGCGGCGACGCGCGACGCGGCACCGTTCGGCCCGCGGAACACGATCGGGCAACCCATCTGACCGCCGGACATGTAGAGCGTCTTGGCGGCGGAGTTGATGATGTGGTCGATCGCCTGCATGGCGAAGTTGAAGGTCATGAACTCGACGACCGGCTTCAGCCCGTGGAAGGCGGCGCCGACGCCGAGACCGGCGAAGCCGTGCTCGGTAATGGGGGTATCGATGACGCGGCGGTCACCGAATTCCTGCAAGCAGGCCCTGGGTCACCTTGTAGGCGCCCTGGTATTCCGCGACTTCCTCGCCCATGACGAAGACCTTGTCGTCACGGCGCATCTCTTCGGCCATGGCGTCGCGCAGCGCTTCGCGCACGGTCAGCTTGACGGTCTTTTCGAAATACTTGTCTTCGTCGCTGGCCGGCGGTGCGGCCTTCTGCGCCGGCGGCGGCGCGACCGGCAGGGTCGGCTTCGTTTCTTCCTCGCCCTTCACCTTCTGGAGAGCGGCGCTCTGCGTCGTGTTGTCGGCGACTTCAGGCGTTTCCAGCTTGGTGGTGTCTTCGCCCTCACCCACCAGCAAGGCGATCGGCGTATTGACCGCGACGCCTTCGGTACCCTCGGCAATCAGGATCTTGCCCAGCTTGCCTTCATCGACCGCCTCGACCTCCATGGTCGCCTTGTCGGTCTCGATCTCGGCGAGGATATCGCCGGACTTGACGTCGTCGCCTTCCTGTTTGACCCACTTGGCAAGCTTGCCTTCGGTCATGGTCGGCGACAACGCCGGCATCAGAATTTCTATCGGCATTCCAGTTCCTCCGGCACCAATCCCCAGTCGCGGCCTTCTGCGGGCCGCAGAGGGAGAGGCAGCGCCCTTACAGGCTGGGCGCTGCCCGATGGCCTCAAGCTGATGTTGCGTTAGGCTTTGACCAGGCCATCCTCAAGCAGGATGTCGGTCCAAAGCTCCGCGGGATCGGGTTCCGGGCTCTGCGTCGCGAATTCCGCGGCTTCGGCCACGATGTTCTTGATGTCCCGGTCGATCGTCTTCAGCGCATCCTCGTCAGCCGTAGCCGTTTTCCAGGATCAGCTTCTTGAGGTTGTCGATCGGGTCCATCTCCGTCCGCATCTTGGTGACTTCTTCCTTGGTGCGGTACTTCGCCGGGTCGGACATGGAATGGCCGCGGTAGCGATAGGTCTTCATCTCGAGGATGACCGGGCCGTTGCCTTCACGGGCATGGGTGACAGCCTCTTCCGAGGCTTCCTTGACGGCCAGCACGTTCATGCCGTCAACCACATGGCCGGGGATGCCGTAGGCGCTGCCGCGCTCGCACAGCTCACCGGCCGAGGCGCGGTGCTGCGAGGTGCCCATGGCGTATTTGTTGTTCTCGATCACGTAGACGACCGGGAGCTTCCAGAGAGCCGCCATATTGAAGCTCTCGTAGACCTGCCCCTGGTTGATGGCGCCGTCACCGAGATAACAGACGTTGATGTTGCCGTCCTGGGTGTATTTGTGCCCGAAGGCGAGGCCGGTGCCGATCGGCACCTGGGCCGCGACGATGCCGTGGCCGCCGAAGAATTTCTTCTCCCGGCTGAACATGTGCATCGAGCCGCCCTTGCCCTTGGAATAGCCGCCGCGCCGACCGGTCAGCTCCGCCATGACGCCCTTGGGGTCCATGTCGGTCGCCAGCATGTGGCCGTGGTCACGGTAGCTGGTGATGACGCTGTCGCCCGGGATCAGAGCGTTCTGCATGCCCACGACTACCGCTTCCTGGCCGATATACAGGTGGCAGAAGCCACCGATCAGGCCCATGCCATACATCTGCCCGGCCTTCTCTTCGAAGCGGCGGATGAGCAGCATCTCGCGATAGTACTTGAGCAGTTCTTCGGGTGAATATTGAGGGGTTTCGTCTGCCTGTGGCTTGCGACGTTTGGACGTAGCCAAGTGCTCCTCCCGATGTTAGGCGGGATCGGTCATTGCCGTCCCGCCCAGGCTCTTGCTCGGGATAGAACTAACGCCGTACTGCGCACGACGCAAGACAAATGCTGCCAATTGATTGTTATCTAAAGCGAATTTCGACTTAACCGGTATTTGGTTAAGCGCATGGCAATGCTTGGCTTTTTCAGCGCCATCCCTATTTGGGCTGACCTGCCGTGACCGGCGGCGCAACGCTGCTACGCGGAACGAGAATGATAACGTCGTCCGGGTGGCTGTAATTCAGCACCGCGCGCGCCCGCTCATCCAACATGTCGGGATCGAGATGATCACGCTTCAAAAGCGATGCGCGCTGCTCAAGGTCGGTGCGCTCGCCCCTGACCTGGGCAAGCACCGCCTCCGCCTGCTGGATCTCGTTCTGGAGATGGGAAAGTGCTATCAGACCACGATCCCCCTGGATCGCGTGATACGCGAAATAACCGACGATCGCGGCGCCGATTGCGGGGCCGATCGTCTGACGCAGGGCGCGGCCGAGTGCGTCTTTTACATGGTCGATTGCAGTCATGACGCGATGGAATCACGAAGAATTCCATCGCGTCAAATGAAAACTATCGATTGGGCAACGGGAGCCGAAAAAGGTTGCGGGATTACCCGCGTATCACGCTCTTACCGGCGAATCGGGCGGCGTTGCCCAACTGCTCCTCGATCCGGATGAGCTGGTTGTATTTCGCCAGACGGTCGGAGCGGGACAGCGAGCCGGTCTTGATCTGACCGCAGTTGGTGGCGACCGCCAGATCGGCGATGGTCGAATCCTCGGTCTCGCCCGAGCGGTGCGACATCACGGCGGTGTAGGACGCCTTGTGCGCGATCTCGACCGCGTGCAGGGTTTCCGACAGGCTGCCGATCTGGTTGACCTTGACCAGGATCGAGTTGCCGACGCCCTTCTTGATGCCGTCGGTCAGGCGGACCGGATTGGTCACGAACAGGTCGTCGCCGACCAGCTGGACCTTCTTGCCGATGGCGGCGGTGAGAGCTGCCCAGCCTTCCCAGTCGTCCTCGGACATGCCGTCCTCGATCGAGATGATCGGGTAGCGGCCGACCAGATCGGCCCAGTAATCGACCATGGCGCCGGGCTCGAGGACCTTGCCTTCACCGGCGAGGTTGTACTTGCCGTCCTTGAAGAACTCGGTCGAGGCCGCGTCGATCGCCAGATGGATGTCCTCGCCCGGCTTGTAGCCGGCCGCCTCGATCGCCTGCATGACGAAGCCGAGGGCGTCGTCGGTCGAAGCGAGGTTCGGGGCGAAGCCGCCCTCGTCGCCGACATTGGTGTTGTGCCCGGCGTCCTTCAGCTTCTTCTTCAGCGACTGGAACACTTCGGAGCCCATGCGGATCGCCTCGGCCACATTCTCGGCCGACACGGGCATGATCATGAATTCCTGGATGTCGATCGGGTTGTCGGCATGGGCGCCGCCGTTGATGATGTTCATCATCGGCACCGGCAGCATGTTGGCGAAGGCGCCGCCGACATAGCGGTAGAGCGGCAGGTCCGCTTCCTGCGCCGCCGCCTTGGCGACCGCGAGGCTGACGCCCAGGATGGCGTTGGCGCCCAGGCGGGCCTTGTTCGGCGTGCCGTCGAGATCGATCAGCAGCGCGTCGATCCCTTCCTGCTCGGCGGCTTCGTTGCCGGACAGCGCGTCGAAGATCTCGCCATTGACGGCATCGACCGCCTTCAGCACGCCCTTGCCGCCGTAGCGGCCCTTGTCGCCGTCGCGAAGCTCGACCGCCTCGTGGGCGCCGGTGGAGGCGCCCGAAGGAACGGCCGCGCGGCCGAAGGCGCCGGATTCCAGGGTAACATCGACCTCGACGGTCGGATTGCCGCGGCTGTCGAGAATTTCGCGCGCGTGGATGTCAGTGATCACAGACATGGAAAACCCCGAGGTGGCTTATTGGCTTTATCGCCGGCAAGTCATAAGCGCCAAATACCGGGTTATCAAGGAGGCAGGGTGGAGTTACGCTCTGCCGGACCACCTCAGGCATCGAAAATCGAACCCGGCTCCGACGTCATCGATGCCTGCCCCAACCAGCCCCACCTGATCGACGCTCTGCCCGCTGGATGCCACCGCACCGGGAGTGGGACCGTCCTCGCCATACAGCATGATCCCGTCGTCGATATAGGCGAGCGCGCTGGGCTCTGGTGCTCGGCGGACTCGGAGAAGCCTACGACGACTTCGGCGTGTGGCTTTGCCGGAGTTTATCGAAGCCGTCCAGGCCGCGAGACCGGCGCTGTCGGGCTGGCGGCCGAGCACGTTATTGTAGAGCAGCGTCGTGAATCCGGCATTATCCAGCGTACCGTAGCGTTCCTGGAACTCCGCCGAGTCCCGTGAAGCCATTTGCAGATTTCGAGCAGAGACTCGCCGCTGTGGAGAGCGGTCGTCCACTTGACCAATCCGCCGGCATCGGGCAACCGGTCCAGGGTCGTATGGTAGAGCCGGGCCACCTGTGCCGCGTAGTCGTCGCGCAGCCATAAGCCCTGTTCGACGTCGTCACTGGTCAAGTTCGATATTTTCGGCTGACTTCGGAGAAGTCGAGCACGATATCGGCCCGGCTTTCGCCACCAGCCAGCGCGGTCGTCCAGGTATTGAGACCGGGCGCGTCCGGCTCCCGTTCGCAGCACGTTCTTGTAAAGCAGGGTGACGAAAGCAGTATCTTCCGGATTGCCGTAGCGCTCGGCGAATTCCGCTGATCCCGTGAAGCCGGCTGCCGCCTGGCTTGAGCGTCAGTGACCCGGACTCGATAGCGCTGACCCAGTTATTCAGCCCGCCGACATCCGGGTGACGGCCAAGCGTAGCGTTGTAAAGCCGGGACACCTGGGCCGCGGTGCTGGCTGGTATCCGTGACGAACTCCCCGTCGGCGAAGAGGTAGTGTTCTATCGAGTTTCCGATGGTCGTGTCGGTTCCGGCCGAACCAGCGATCGTATCGTCGCCATCCGCCTTCAGGGAAATGCTGTAGGCACGGCGCGGCCCCGACCAGACGGCGGTATCCGATCCCGCCCCTCCATCCAGGACATCGCTGCCCGGCCCGCCATCGAGCAGGTCATTGCCGGTGCGGCCATATAGCGTGTCGTTGCCGGCCCCGCCGGAAAGATGATTGGCGAGGGCATTGCCGGTGATCTTATCGGAGCCGCTGCCGCCATTCGCGTTTCCGATGCTGGCGCCGTACGCGATCGACACATTGTTCAGCGCGGCCCCGTCGCTGCCATTGGTCCCGATGGAACTGAACGCCCCCTCGATGGAGGTCGATGGTGGCACCCAGCGTCTGCGCGCTGGCATCCAGCGTATCGGAGCCGCGCTCCGTCCCAGATCACCTTGGTGAAGGCGGTTTCGGTATTGGATAGCTGATAGACGTCGTCGCCGGAGCGCGTCTTCAGGTTGGCGCCATAAAGATACTGAATGGCCGCGACATCATACAGCGCCGGTGCGGCACCGTAGGTGCCGTAGTTGCTCAATGGCTGGGCGTTGTACGACATCGCTGAAAACTGATGATTGTCCTCGTCCGGAGGCAACCAGGGACCATCGGTTCCGCCCCCATGGGCATCGTAGTCCCCTGGATGCTTCAACCCGATGGCATGTCCGATTTCATGGACGAGGGTATGGAAACCCCAGTTGCCGGGAGACGGGCTTTTGTTGCCCGGCTCGTCATTGGCGATGTAAACGTCGCCGCCGCTTGGATCGGTACTGGGAAAATACGTGTAGGCGCCGCTGGCACCGTTCTGGTCGTTGGTGCCGAACCGGATTGTACCCCCAGAGCCCGCGTCCGATACTTCCTTGAAACGTGATGTTCGCGACTTCCGCCCATGTCGCCAGAGCGGCGCGCACGGCGCTCTGCTGTGTCGCGTTCATCGGGGCGAAGCCGAAGGCGTCGTCGAAACAGGCATAGGACGGCGACGTCGGTCATGAAACTGTAAGTGACCGTCACGGGAGTCCCTAAGCTGGAATTATCGTTCCAGCGGGGAGTTCCCGGTGGCAGGAGTGCCGCTACGTAGTAGGGAATCTCGGCAGCGGCCCCGCTGCTGTCACCGCTTCCACCGACTGGTTTCCCAAAGCACCGGTCAGGTCCTTCTCAGGTCGCAGCCATCAACCACCTTCGGCGTTGTTTTTCTCCGCCCTGCTTAGCCGTTGTCGAATGGGGCAATGCAGTGACAAGTTTACGGCAGCGCCGGATATTCGAGCATAACTGCCGTGCAAAAGGCGGATCAGAACAGCGGATTGGCCTTGGCCAGCCGGTCGAACTGAACCAGTGCTTCCAGGATGCCCGGAAGATCCTTCAGATAGACCATGTTGGGGCCGTCGCTCGGCGCCTTGTCCGGATCCTGGTGGGTTTCCATGAAGACGGCCGCCACACCGATCGAGATAGCGGCCCGCGCCAGCACCGGCACGAATTCCCGCTGGCCGCCGGACGTTCCACCCTGCCCGCCCGGCTGCTGGACCGAGTGCGTCGCGTCGAACACGACCGGATAGCCGGTGCGCGCCATGATGGGGAGCGACCGCATGTCCGACACCAGCGTGTTGTAGCCGAAGCTGACGCCCCGCTCGCACAGCATGATCTTGTGGTTGCCCGTGCTGGCCAGCTTGGACGCGACGTTCTCCATGTCCCAGGGAGCCAGGAACTGGCCCTTCTTGACATTGATCGCCCGGCCGGTTTCCGCCGCCGCCAGCAGCAGGTCGGTCTGGCGTGACAGGAAAGCCGGGATCTGGAGCACATCGACCGCTTCCGCCACCGGCCCGCACTGCTCCGGCAGATGGATGTCCGTCAGAACGGGACAGCCCCAGGTTTCGCGGACCTCGGCCAGGATCGGCAGGCTGGTTTCCAGCCCCAATGCCGCGGGCGCTGCCGAGCGAGGTCCGGTTGGCCTTGTCGAAGGACGACTTGTAGATCAGGCCGATGCCGAGCTTGCGCGTCAGTTCGACCAGCGCGTGGCTGGTCTCCAGCGCATGCGCCCGGCTCTCCAGCGCGCAGGGACCGGCGATCAGGACGAAGGGCCGGTCATTGGCGATGGAAAGCGGACCGACCTCAACGGTGCGGTTAAGCGTGGCGGCGTCAGTCATAAGTCGAACCTCCCTGAAAGACCGGCGGGTTTATACCAGCCGGCTCTGCTCGATGGCGGCACGGATGAAATCGATGAACAGCGGATGCGGGGTCAGCGGCTTCGACTTCAGCTCCGGATGGAACTGCACGCCGACGAACCACGGATGGCCCGGCAGTTCGACGATTTCCGGCAAGCGCTCCGTCCGGCGACAGGCCGGAGAACAGCAGCCCCGCCGACTCCAACTGTCCACGCAGGTTGATGTTCACTTCGTAGCGGTGCCGGTGCCGTTCGCTGATCAGTTCCGAGTCATAGATGTCGCGGACCCGCGTGCCTTCGATCAGCCGGCAGGGATAAGCGCCCAGCCGCATGGTGCCGCCGAGATCGTCGGTGGCGCTGCGGATCTCGGTCTGGTTGCCGCGCGCCCATTCCGTCATCAGGCCCACGACCGGGACGACATCGCGCCCGAACTCGGTGGAGCCGGCGTTGGGGATATCGGCCAGATGCCGCGCCGCCTCGATCACCGCCATCTGCATGCCGAAGCAGATGCCGAAATAGGGCACCTTGTGCTCGCGGGCGAACTGGACCGCCCGGATCTTGCCTTCCGAGCCGCGCTCGCCGAAGCCGCCCGGCACCAGGATGCCGTCGACATGCTCCAGATGCTGGACCGCGTCGTCCGACTCGAAGATCTCGGCATCGATCCAGTCCAGCTTGACCCGGACATTGTTGGCGATGCCGCCATGGATCAGCGCTTCGGCCAGCGACTTGTAGCTGTCGAGCAGGCTGGTGTACTTGCCGACGACGGCGATCGTCACCTCGCCCTCCGGCTGGCGGACGGTATGGACGATGCGGCGCCAGCGGCTCAGATCCGGCTCGCCGTCGTGCGGCAGGCCGAAATAGCTCAGCACCTGAACGTCGAAGCCCTGCTCGTGGTAGCTGATCGGCACCTGATAGATCGTATCCACATCCAGCGCCGCGATCACGCGCTCCTGGCGGATATTGCAGAACAGGCCGATCTTGCGGCGCTCGCCTTCCGGAATCGGCCGGTCGGCACGGCACAGCAGGATGGTCGGCTGAATGCCGACGCTGAGCAGTTCCTTGACCGAATGCTGGGTCGGCTTGGTCTTCAGCTCTCCGGCCGACGGGATGTAGGGCAGCAGCGTCAGGTGGATGAACAGCGAGTTCTCGTGCCCGACCTCGTTGCCGAACTGGCGGATCGCCTCAAGGAAGGGCGTGCTCTCGATGTCGCCGACGGTGCCGCCGATCTCGCACAGGACGAAGTCCTCGTCCGTGACATCGGCGCGGATGAACTCCTTGATCGCGTCGGTGACGTGCGGGATGACCTGGACCGTGGCGCCCAGGTAGTCGCCGCGCCGCTCGCGCTGGATCACGGTGGAATAGATGCGTCCGGTGGTGACGTTGTCGCTCTTGCGCGCGGCGACGCCGGTGAACCGCTCGTAATGGCCGAGGTCGAGGTCGGTTTCCGCCCCGTCGTCGGTGACATATACCTCACCGTGCTGATACGGGCTCATGGTGCCCGGATCGACGTTGAGATAGGGGTCGAGCTTACGCAGCCGCACCTTGAATCCACGCGCCTGGAGCAATGCGCCCAACGCCGCGGAGGCAAGGCCCTTGCCGAGAGAGGAAACGACGCCGCCGGTAATGAATATGTACCGAGTCATGGTGTCTTGCCGATCCCAGATTGATCAATCATGCCTGAAATGAGAGAGGCGGCCGATCCGCCGCCTCCCAACTACCTGATCCTGTGCGCAGCGCTACTGAGAAACCGGAGCCTGCGGAGCCGCCGGCGCCGCTGGCGGCGGCGCTTCGGCCGGCGCGGACTGCTGGGGCGGCATCTGGTCGATGATGGAGCGCGGCCGGTTCTGCCCGCCGGCCATGATCGCCAGGACCAGGCTGGTCAGCATGAAGGCCCCCGCCAGGACCGCGGTGGTCCGGGTCAGCAGGTTGGCCGTACCGCGGGCGGACATCATGCCGCCCGCCCCACCGCCGCCGCCGATGCCAAGGCCGCCGCCTTCTGATTTCTGTACCAGCACCACACCGATCAGCGAAACTGCGATCAGCAGGTGCACGATCAGAACCACTGCTTCCATGGTCCGGAAACCTTCTCTTCTGAAAACCGATGCTCAAAAACCGATAAGCGCGCCAGCCGCCCCTTTCGGATGGGCATGGCGCGCCTTCGAGCGATATTTACTAAGTCGTCATGACTTTCGCTAGCGGCAAGTTTCCGCGATGCCCCAAAAATCGTCAGCGACGAGGCTGGCGCCGCCGACCAGCGCGCCGTCGACATTCTCCACCGCCAGCAGTTCCGCGGCGTTCGACGGCTTGACCGAGCCGCCGTAGAGGATGCGGGCCTGTCCGGGATTCTCGATCTTGCCGTCGATGGCCTTGCGGATATGGGCATGGACCTCGGCGACATCGGCCGCCGTCGGGGTCTTGCCGGTCCCGATCGCCCAGACCGGCTCGTAGGCGATGACGGTATTGGCGGCGGTAGCGCCGGCCGGGATCGAGCCCGCGACCTGAGATCCCGACCACGTCGAGCGCCTTGCCGGCTTCGCGCTGCTCCAGCGTCTCGCCGACGCAGATGATCGCGATCAGGCCCGCCTGCATGCGCGGCGGACGCCTTGGACGAAACCAGCGCGTCGTCTTCCCCATGGTTCTGCCGGCGCTCGGAATGGCCGACGATGACATGGGTTGCCAGCGAATCGGCCAGCATCACGGCGCTGATGTCGCCGGTATGGGCACCCGACTTCGACACATGGCAGTCCTGACCGCCAACGGCCAGGGGGGTGCCGGCGACGGCTTCGGCGACGGAATGGACGAGCGTGGCGGGCGGGCAGACCAGCATGTCGAAGCCGACCGGACCGGCGGCGCTCGAGCCGCCCGCCAGATCCTTCGCCAGTTCCAGCCCTGCGGCGCGGAGGCCGTTCATCTTCCAGTTTCCGGCTATCAGCTTGCGGCGCACGGGCATGGGCTCCATCTCGATCTTCAATTGCGGCATTGGTGGTGGCGTCTGTTTAGCAAGTGACGGCGGTTATTTCCACACCGTGGACGCGTCGCGCGGGTGGTAAATCGTCTGTTGCCGCTGTCCGGGCCGACACCTATGATGCCGCGCCGTCGGGGGTGTCGCTCCCGACACTGCTTTATTGTTGCCGGATCGACCGGCTTTCCGCTTTCAAGACGTTGGAACATGCTTCAAGCCCTGCGCAGCACCGTCGGCTCCTGGATCGTGAAGATCCTGTTCGTCCTCCTGATCCTCAGCTTCGGGGTGTGGGGCATCGGCGACATTTTCCGTGGACGGACCGACACCACTGCGGCTCAGGTCGGTGACGTGAAGATTTCCACGGTCGAGCTGGATAACGCCTTCCGCCAGGAAGTGAACCGCCTGCGCCAGATGCTGGGCGGCCAGATCGATGCGGAGCAGGCGAAGGCGCTGGGTCTGGTCAACCAGACGCTGGACCAGCTCATCCAGCGGACCCTGCTGTCGCTGGCGGCTGATGATGCCGGACTGCGGGTCGGCGATCCGCTGGTGCTGGGCCAGCTTCGCGCCGAGCCTGCCTTCCACAACCAGCTCGGCCAGTTCGACTCCGGACCAGTTCCGGCGTGTGCTGGCGGCCAATCAGTTGACCGAGGACGGCTACGTCAATCTGCTCCGCACCGAGATCAAGCGGACCCAGTTGGTCGGTGCGGTCGCGGCCGGCGCCCAGGCGCCGGGTGTGCTGGTCGATGACCTGTTCCGCCGTCAGGCGGAGCGGCGGATCGCCGAAACCGTGCTGGTGCCCAACGCCGCCATGGGCGATGTCGGCACGCCGGACGACGCCACGCTGACCGCCTTCCATCAGGAAAAGGCCGTGCGGTTCACCGCACCGGAATTCCGCAAGCTGACGGTCGCGCAAGCTGACGGTCGAGGATATCGCCAAGGATATCTCGGTTTCGGACGAGGATCTGCACGCCGCCTACGATGCCCGCGCCGCCGAGTTCCAGACGCCGGAGCGGCGGACCGTCGATCAGGTGCTGGTGCAGGATGAAGCGACCGCCCGCAAGATCGAGTCCTCGGTTGGCCAGGGGCAGAGCCTGGAAGAGGCGGCAACCGCCGCCGGGGCCGAGGTTCTGACGCTCAACAGTCTGGCGCGGGAAGACCTGCTGCCGGAACTGACGGGGCCGGTCTTCAGCCTGCAGCAGGGCGCCGTCAGCGCCCCGATCCAAAGCCCGCTCGGCTGGCACGTGGTGCGCGTCAGCGATATCGAGGCCGGCAGCACCCAGAGCCTTCGAGCAGGTTCGGGAAACCGTGCTGGCCGACGTCAAGCGTGACCGCGCCATGGACACCGTGTTCGAATCGGCCAACAAGGTCGAGGACGCGCTTGCCGGCGGGGCCAGCATCGAGGACGTGGCGCAGCGCTTCGGCCTGCGGCTGATCCAGGTCGCCGCCATCGACGCCAATGGCCGCAAGCCGGACGGCGGTGCCGTGGAAGGGCTGCCCGCCGCGCAGCAGGTCGCCCAGACCGCCTTCGGCCTTCAGCAGGGCGCCGCCAGCAACCTGACCGAAACGCCGGACGGCGACTATTTCATCGCGCGGGTGGATGCGATCACACCGGCGACCCTGCGTCCGCTCGATACGATCCGCGGCGAAGTCATCGCCGCATGGCAGGCCGAGCAGCGCAGCCAGCTTGCCGCCAAGAAGGCGGGTGAGATCGAGGAACGGCTGAAGGCCGGCAGCACGCCGCAGGATGTCGCGGCGACCGTTCCGGGCGCCGTTGCCGGCGTTACCCCTCGCCCTGACCCGGGCCGGCCGTGAAACCGGCGGTCTGCCGCCCGGACTGGTGCAGCGCCTGTTCGAGATGAAGCAGGGCGAAGTGGCGACGGCGCCGACCCAGGACGGGCAGGTGGTGGTCCGGCTGAGGGAGATCCAGAGCGCCGATCCGGCACGCGCCGACGCGCAGGTGGCGCAGGTGCGCCAGAGCGTCCAGCAGGCGATGGCGGGCGATCTGCTCGCCCAGTTCACCGAGGCGCTCCGCCAGCGTTATCCGGTGTCCATCCACCAGTCCACCATCGACACAATGTTCCAGCGGAACTGACAGATCATGAAGGCGCTCCCTGCCCGCTCCGGCTTTGGCGAAACCTATGCGGCCGGCAAGCCGCAGGTCGTCTGGACCACCCTCGTCAGCGATCTGGAAACCCCGGTTTCCGCGATGATCAAGCTGGCCGACGGCCAGTCCAACTGCTTCCTGCTGGAGTTGGTGACCGGCGGCGAGGTTCGCGGCCGCTACTCCTTCATCGGGCTGAAGCCCGACCTGATCTGGCGCTGCAACCGCGACAAGGTCGAGATCAACCGGCGCGCCCGTGTCGATGCCGAAGCGTTCGAGCCGAGCGACGAGCCGCCGCTTCAGGCGTTGCGCTCGCTGCTGGCGGAAAGCCGGATCGACCTGCCGGCGGAACTGCCGCCGATGGCCGCCGGATTGTTCGGCTATCTCGGCTACGACATGGTGCGGCTGATCGAGCGCCTGCCGGACGAAAACCCGGATATGCTGGGGATTCCCGACGCGATCCTGATGCGCCCGACCATCATCGCGGTGTTCGACGGCATCCAGAACCAGATCACGCTGGTGACCCCGGTCTGGCCGGCCTCCGGCATGGACGCCGACTTCGGCCTATGATCTGGCGCTGGAACGGCTTGGCGACGCGATCTCCGACCTGGAGCGCAACCTGCCCTACCGGCGCGAAGCCGCCAATGTGACCCGTTCGCTGCCCGAGCCGGTGTCGAACACGACCCGCGAGGAATATCACGCGATCGTGGAGCGGGCGAAGGAGTACATCCGGGCGGGCGACATCTTCCAGGTCGTCCCGTCGCACCGGCTCAGCGTGCCGTTCGAACTGCCGCCCTTCAGCCTCTATCGGGCGCTCCGCCGGCTGAACCCCTCGCCTTTCCTGCTGTATCTCGACTTCGGCGACGGCCTCAGCATCGTCGGCTCCAGCCCGGAGATTCTGGTGCGGCTGCGCGACGGCAAGGTGACGATCCGCCCGATCGCGGGAACGCGGAAGCGCGGCGCCACGCCGGAGGAAGACAAGGCGCTGGCCGCCGATCTGCTGTCCGATCCCAAGGAGTTGTCGGAACACCTGATGCTGCTCGACCTGGGGCGCAACGACGTGGGCCGCGTCGCCCAGATCGGCAGCGTGACGGTGACCGAGCGCATGGTGATCGAGTACTACTCCCACGTCATGCATATCGTGTCGAACGTCGAAGGGACGATCGATCCGCAATACGATGCGCTGGACGCCCTGTTCGCCGGGTTCCCCGCCGGCACCGTCTCGGGCGCTCCGAAGGTTCGGGCGATGGAGATCATCGACGAACTGGAAAAGGCGCGCCGTGGCGTCTATGGCGGCTGCGTCGGCTATTTCGGCGCCAATGGCGCCATGGACACCTGCATAGCGCTCCGCACCGCCGTCCTGAAGGACGGCGTCATGCATGTCCAGGCGGGCGGCGGCGTGGTGGCGGACAGCGACCCGGAGGCCGAGTATCAGGAAACGGTCAACAAGTCGCGTGCCCTGATCCGCGCGGCGGAGGAGGCGGTAAGGTTCGCCTCCAGCCGCTGACGGACCGCCTTGCGGACTCTGGGTAGGCCGGCTCAGGCTGCGGCGGCTGTACCGCCGAAGTCGAAGCCGGCGCCTTCCACCGCGTCCTTCACGGTATCCTCGGACAGGTCGCCTTCGACCGAGACGATGCCGGCCGGCAGATCGACTTCGACCTTCGCGGCGGCATTGCGCGCGGTGATCGCGTTGGTGACGGAGCGGACGCAGCCGCCGCAGGTCATTCCAGAAACCTTGTACTTCGCTGCCATTGTAAATCCTCCATTTGGCGTTTTGGTGATTGGGTATTCGGCTGGTCGAGGATCAGCCGCTCGGCTGGCGGTTCTTCAGAATGGCGCTGACCGGAACCAGCGTGAAGCCTTTGGCGGCCACGGCCGGAAGCCACCCGACCAGCGCATCCACCGTGGCGTCGTGCGGGATGGCCGATAGCGATCGCGTAGCCCTGGCGGCGCGCCACGGCCTCGACCTTCGCAAGGCTCGCCCGCACCGCCGCGGGGCTCATGTCGTCATCCAGGAAGACATCGCGTCCCAGGGTCGGCAGATGCATGCCGCGCGCGATGCTGGAGGCGACGCTGTGGCTCGTGGTGCGGCTGTCGAGGAACATCAGGCCACGCCGCTGAAGCTCGCCCAGGATCACCTTCATGCCTGCGGCATCCTCGGTGAAGCGGCTGCCCATGTGGTTGTTGACCCCGATATAGCCATCGAACGCCTTCAATCCATGGTCAAGCCGCCGCAGCAGTTCGGCATTGCCGACGCCGACCTTCATGGCATCCGGGCCGGGATCGACATCGTTGGCCTGCGGTTCCATCGGGATATGGACCATCAGTTCATGTCCCGCCGCTCGCGCCGCCTTTGTCTGGTGCGGCAGATCGTTGGCATAGGGCAGCCATGCCAGCGTCAGGGGGCCGGGAAGGCCGACGACGCGGGCGCTTCGCTTGCGGTCCAGCCCCATGTCATCGATCACGATGGCGATCATCGGCCCGCTCGATCGCGGCACGAAGGGCAGCGCGTTCTTCTGCCACAGCGGCGATCCCGGAGCCACGGGGGCCGGTGCCGCACTCGGCGGGACCGGAGGCGGCAGCATCGCGGCGAGGACGGTTGGCGGTGTGGGCTTGGGCAGCGGCGGAACGATGACGCGGAGGTGACGGCGCGGGAGGCGCCGCGCCTTCCTCGGAGCGGGCCGGAGTCCTGCACGCGCGGCGGTTCGACGCGGGGAAGCTCGATCCGTGGCGCCGTCGGACGCACCGGTTCCGGCCGGGTGGTGGCGACCTGGACCGGCGGCTGGTCCGACTCGAGCTGGTAGAGGAAACCGACCAGAGCGCCGGCGCCGAAGGTCAGGGCCAGGGCACCCGCCGCCAGGGTGATGGGGCGGAAGCGCTTCAGCAGGGGCGAGCAACGCCGGCTTCCGCCGGGTGCGCCGGGGGGTTTCGGCGATTTGGTCGTGGGACGTGGCATGGTGTCAGGTGCAATGCTCTGCCGGTGATGTGGCCAGCGATTCGAGAATGGGACAGTCGGGCCGGTCGTCGCCGTGGCAGCGATCGACCAGTTGGAGCAGCGTTTCGCGGATGTTGCGCAGTTCGGCGATCTTGGCGTCGATCTCCGCTATATGACCGCGCGCCAGAGCCTTTACATCGGAGCTGGCCCGGCTTCGGTCCCGCCACAGCGTCAGCAGGTTGGCGACATCCTTGACCGAGAACCCCAGCGAGCGGGCATGCGAAACGAAACGCAGGGTTTCCACCTCCTCGGCCGTGTAGACGCGATAGCCATTGGCGCTGCGGCCGGCTGACGCGATCAGGCCGATGCTCTCATAATAGCGAATGGTCTTGGCCGGCACGCCGGAGCGCTTGGCGACTGTCCCGATATTCATGGAACGCTCTCCCGACACGATGGGTGTTCATCCTTAACAGACCGTTACCTACACATCACCCATATGGGGCTTCCAGCGCTGGGAAGGTCAAGGCACCCATACTCGTCGCCGCGCTGGAATTTCCGGGTCTCGCCTTGTAGGGTAACCGCTCGCTTGTTTCCCATTTGTTTGCCGCGGGTTGCCGCATGCTGCTGCTGATCGATAACTATGACAGTTTCACCTACAACCTCGTCCATTTCCTCGGCGAATTGGGCGCGGAAATCGTGGTGAAACGTAATGACGCACTGACGGTGGCACAGGCGCTTGATCTGCGTCCCGATGGCATCGTGCTGTCGCCCGGCCCCTGCGATCCCGACCGGGCCGGCATCTGCCTGGACACCATCGCCGCCGCGGCCGAGCGCCGGATACCGCTGCTGGGCGTCTGCCTTGGCCATCAGGCGATCGGGCAGGCCTTCGGCGGGCGCGTGATCCGCGCTCCGGTGCCGATGCACGGCAAGATCAGCATGATGAGCCATTCCGGCGAAAGCGTGCTGGCGGGCCTGCCCTCCCCGTTCCCGGCCACCCGCTACCATTCGCTGATCGTCGAGCGGGAAACCCTGCCCGACGTGCTGAAGGTCACGGCGGAAAGCGAGGACGGCCTGATCATGGGGTTGATGCACCGTGAACTGCCGATCCATGGCGTGCAGTTCCATCCGGAAAGCATCGCTTCGGAACATGGCCATGAGCTGCTGGCGAACTTCGTCCGCTATTGACCGGCCCAACCACCAGCACCCCATCGGAGCGCGCGGCATGACGGCCGATATGTCGGATATGAAGGCGATCCTGGCGGGAGTGGCCGCCGGCCGCCGGCTGAGCGAGGATGAGGCGGAACTGGCGTTCGACATCATCATGTCGGGCAACGCCACGCCGTCGCAGATGGGCGGCTTCCTGATGGCGCTGCGCGTACGCGGCGAAACGGTCGAGGAAATCACGGGTGCCGCCCGTACCATGCGCGCCAAGGCGGTACCGATCGTGGCGCCGCCCGGCACCATCGATACATGCGGCACCGGCGGCGACGCGTCCGGCACGTACAACATCTCGACGGCGACGGCCCTTGTGGTGGCGGCCTGCGGCGTTCCGGTCGCCAAGCACGGCAATCGCGCCGCATCGAGCAAGTCGGGCGCCGCCGACGTGCTGACGGCGCTGGGCGTCGATATCGAGTGCGAGATGACGCTGGTGCAGAAGGCGCTGGACGAAATCGGCATCTGCTTCCTGATGGCGCCGCGCCATCACACCGCCATGCGCAACGTCGCCGGCACGCGGGTCGAGTTGGGCACCCGGACCATCTTCAACCTGATGGGGCCGCTGTCGAATCCGGCCGGCGCGAAGCGTCAGCTTCTCGGGGTCTTCTCCAAGGAATGGGTGGAGCCGCTGGCGCAGGTGCTGGCGCGGCTTGGATCGGAAGCCGCCTGGGTGGTCCATGGCTCCGACGGTCTGGACGAGTTGACGACCACCGGGGTTTCCCACGTGGCGCAGTTGAAGAACGGCGAGGTGAGCCGGTTCGACCTTGACCCGGCCGATGCCGGCCTCAAGCTGTCGAACCCGGCCGACCTGAAGGGCGGTGATGCCGCGACCAATGCGGAAGCCTTGAACGCCGTTCTTGCCGGCGGCACAGGGTGCCTATCGGGACATCGTGCTGTTGAACAGTGCGGCCGCCTTGCTGGTAGCGGGCAAGGCCGATGACATAAGGCAAGCCGTCGATCTGGCACGGGCCGCCATCGATAGCGGCGGCGCCCGGACGGTGCTCGACAAATTGATTGCGATGACCAACAGCGGAGGCTCGGCATGAGCGATGTACTCGACCGCATCTGTGCCGATAAGCGGACCCACATCGCCGCCCGCCGGGCGGAGCGGAGCTTTGCCGAAGTTGACCGGGCGGCATTGAGGGCGGACCCGCCGCGCGGGTTCATCAAGGCGCTTCGCCGCAAGGTGGACGCCGGCGGCTATGGCCTGATCGCGGAGATCAAGCGAGCATCGCCCAGCAAAGGATTGATTCGCAAAGATTTCAATCCGGCGGCCTTGGCTCAGGCGTATCAGTCCGGCGGTGCCGCCTGCCTGTCGGTGCTGACCGACATTCCCTATTTCCAGGGTGACGACGCTTTCCTGGTCGAAGCACGCGCCGCTTGCGAATTACCGTGTCTTCGCAAGGACTTCATGCTCGATCCTTATCAAGTGGTTGAAGCCCGCGCGCTGGGTGCGGACTGCATCCTGCTGATCATGGCCGCCTTGGACGACGAGACGGCGAAGGAGCTGGCGGAGGTCGCCGGACGCTACGGCATGGATGTGCTGGTCGAGGTCCACAATGCCGAAGAGCTGGATCGCGCACTTCAACTTCCCTGTGAGCTGATCGGTGTAAACAACCGGAATTTAAAGACTTTGGCCGTCGATATCGCCACGACGGAGGAGCTTGCGGCGCGGCTGCCTCCCGACCGGATGCTGGTCAGCGAAAGCGGTCTCTACACCCCGGCCGATCTCGCCCGCATGGCGCAGGTCGGCGCCAGATGCTTCCTGGTGGGCGAGAGCCTGATGCGTCAGCAGGATGTCGCCGAGGCGACCCGGTCGCTCCTGGCGCCCATGGCGGCGGAATGACCGGGGAAACGGCCGGCAGCGGCTTCACCCATTTCGACGCCGAAGGCCGCGCCGTCATGGTCGATGTGTCGGCCAAGGATGAAACCGAACGGACGGCGACGGCGCGGGGGTCGGTGTTCATGCAGGCCGACACGCTGGCCCTGATCATGGCTGGCGGTCTCAAGAAGGGCGACGTCCTCTCCGTGGCCCGGCTCGCCGGCATCATGGGCGCCAAGCGGACGCCGGACCTGATCCCGCTCTGCCACCCGCTGGCGCTTACTTCCGTCAAGGTCGATCTGACCTGCGATCCGGAACGCCATGCGGTGGACATCACCGCGACCTGCAAGCTGAAGGGGCGCACCGGCGTCGAGATGGAGGCGCTGACCGCGGTTTCGGTCGCGGCGCTGACCGTCTACGACATGTGCAAGGCGGTCGATCGCGGCATGGTGATCGGCGATGTCAGCCTGCTCCACAAGGCGGGCGGCAAGAGTGGGGACTACGGGACACCGCCATGATTCCAGTCGCCGAAGCCCGGAGCCGCATCCTCGCCGCCTTTTCGCCGCTGCCGCCGGAACTGGTGGCGCTGCCCGATGCGCTGGGCCGGGTGACGGCGGAGGATATCGGCGCCCGCGTGACCCAGCCGCCCGCCACCATGTCGGCGATGGACGGTTACGCCGTGCGTGCCGAGGATGTGGCGACCGCGCCGGTGGTTCTGCGCCGGATCGGGGAGGTTCAGGCCGGCAGCGCCTTCGACGGCCGGATCGGGCCGGGCGAAACGGTGCGCATCTTCACCGGCGCTCCGCTCCCCGATGGGGCCGACACCATCGTCATTCAGGAAGATACCGAGGCTGCGGGTGATCGGGTGACCGTGCTCCAGCCCGGTTCCCGGCATCGGCACGTGCGATTCGCCGGGATCGACTTCAAGGCGGGCGAAGCCGGTATTCCGGCCGGGCGGCTGATGACGGCGCGGGATGTCGGTCTTGCCGCCGCGATGAATGTGCCCTGGCTCCGGGTCCGCCGCCGGCCCCGCGTCGCGATTCTGGCGACCGGCAACGAAGTCGTGCTGCCGGGCGATCCGGTCAGGCCGAACCAGATCGTCAGTTCCAACGCGTTCGCGATCTCCGCCCTGGTGACGGCCTTTGGCGGCGTGCCGGTCAACCTTGGCGTGGCGCTGGATACACCGGAGTCGCTGGCGGAATTGACGGCCGGTGCGCGGAATGCCGATCTTCTGGTCACATCAGGGCGGTGCTTCGGCCGGCGAATACGATCTGGTGCGCAGCGTGCTGGGCGACCGGGGCATGGATCTGGATTTCTACAAGATCGCCATGCGGCCGGGAAAGCCGCTGATGTTCGGCCGTTTGGGCGATGTTCCCGTGCTGGGGCTGCCCGGCAATCCGGTGTCCAGCTATGTCTGCGCCGTTCTGTTCCTGCGGCCAGCCCTGCTCCGCATGCAGGGGCTTGATCCCGCCGAGCGCCGGCTGACCGCGCGTCTGGCAGTGCCGGTCAAGCAGAACGATCAGCGTGAAGACTACATGAGGGCCAGCCTGAGCCAATCCCCGACGGGTGAACTGATAGCACGCCCGTTCAACTCACAGGATAGTTCGCTGGTGACCGTGCTGGCGCGGGCGGATTGCCTGATCGTCCGGCCGCCCTTCGCGCCGGCGGCGGCCAAGGACGACATGGTCGAAATTCTTCCCCTGACGGGAGGTTCATTTAGTCTGTAGCTGGTAGTTCGTAGCTGGACATGCCCATTTCAAAAGCGGTAAATTTTCGATCGGGAATGCTTGACGCCTTACGTGAACCAAACTAGAACGTATATTAATGTTTGTGTTTTGTTCCGGACCGGGTGGTCACGCGCAGGGGGCGTAGATGCTGACACGTAAACAATACGAACTTCTGCTCTTCATCAATGACCGGCTGGGTGAAGGTGGAGTTTCGCCGTCCTTCGATGAAATGAAGGATGCGCTTGGGCCTCAAGTCCAAGTCCGGCATCCACCGGCTGATCACCGGCCTTGAGGAGCGCGGCTTCATCCGCCGCCTGCCCCATCGCGCGCGGGCGCTTGAAGTGCTGAAATTGCCCGAAGGGCGCGGAAGCCGGCGCTGGCCGTCAGCAGCGCGGTTCGGAACGGGCGAAGTTCCAGCCCAACGTCATCAAGGGCGACTTCTCCGGCACGCTCGTGGGCCGTGAGGTCAACCATGACGTCGAAGCGATCGAACTGCCGCTGTATGGCAGGATCGCCGCTGGTACGCCGATCGAGGCGCTGCGCGACAACAGCGCCATGATCAACGTGCCTTCGACCATGCTTCCGCCCGGTGACCATTATGCGCTGGAAGTGGCCGGCGACAGCATGGTGGAGGCTGGCATCCTCGACGGCGACACGGTCATCATCAACCGGTGCGAAATGGCCGACAGCGGCTCCATCGTCGTGGCGCTGATCGACGAGCATGAAGTGACCTTGAAGCGCCTGCGCCGCAAGGGGCAGACGGTGGCGCTGGAGCCGGCAAATCCCGCTTTCGAAACAAGGATCTTCGGCGCCGATCGGGTGCGTGTCCAAGGGCCGTCTGGTCGGTCTGCTGCGGCGCTACTGACCGGCGCCTTCACATGCCTGATTTCGTTTACCAATGGCCCCTATAGTCCCTGCCAACGTCACATATCGGATTAACGGGACTATCGGGGCCATTGATGGAGATCTTGGAGTTCTGGAACCTCTACAAGAATGGAGTCGAAAAGGAAGTCGAAGGCTGGTTCTACGATCATGACCTGATCACTTTCTGGCTTATCGACTTCATCCAGAAAGAGGCGGGCTGGCACGGCGATCTTTGCGAACTGGGTGTTTACCAGGGAAAGTCGGCCATCGCGCTGGGTACGATGGCGCGGCCGGACGAGCGGCTCTTTTGCTTCGACGCTTTCCATGAGGTTCCTCAGCCGGTGGTGGAAGCCAATATCCACCGCTTCTGTCCTGATCTGAGTGACAGACTGGTCTGCATTCAGCAGGAACTTGATGGCATTGCGGACTCCGCCGCCAGGAGGTGGATTCAAACAGCCTGAGGTTCCTCCACCTCGACGCCGTTCATGATCACCCGTCGGTTCTGAATGATCTGCGGAATTTTCTTCCCCTTTTGACACCGGAAGCCGTCGTCGTACTCGATGACTGCTTCGACCCGGACTGGCCGGGCGTGTCGACCGCCATGACGGAGTTCTGTCTGTCCGACATGGGCCGGCACATCCGTCCCTTCGCGGCTTCCCGGTCCAAGATGTACCTGTGCGCCCGGCCCTATGGTTGAGATTTATCAGCGTTGTATCGTCGCCAGTGGCCACATCGATAACATGTCTCTTGAGCGCGTACTCGATGTCTCCGTTCTGCGCTGCTACACACACTTCCCCGTGCCGCGGGAAGAACTGTTGCGGGTCCTGAGTGCTGGCGACGACGCCCGCTGAAATATTCTGGCTGGGAAGCGCCTCAGGCAGCCGTTGCGAGCGCCGTCATCCAGCGTCAGCGCGCTGCTTGGGTCCGGCAGGACTTCCAGATGGCCCGCCCAGCAAAATCGAATTCTCCTCCGCCCGGACGGTAAGCGCCAGCGGCTGGCGCCGCGGCTTTCGTGGCCAGCAGCAGAGCGATCAGCAAACCGATAACGGTGCATCCCCGCATCGGCAGCTCCTCCTTTACTCCCATCGCGTGTTTCAACGTGCAGCGGCTCTCCCGTCGAATGTGATGCGGCTCTCCGCTCCGGCCGTCGTGCCAGTGTCGCGCCCCGCTCTGGTCTCCGCAGGCCTGTCGTCCGCGTCAATCGAGCAGAATTGCCGTCAAGGCTCAGATTGGTTGATTATCCCTGTAAACTTCAAAATCATGAATCCAAATCCCCTTGGCCAATCTAAGTTACATTTTTATAATGACACCGTTTAATGTTTGTAATAATCACCCAGTATTATGATGATGCCATAATATTATGTGACTTTAATTACGTAGATTTACTTTAAAAATCCTGATAGGATTATGAATAAGTACTTTTGACGTTGAAGCCAAGCCTGCCCAATACGGGAGCAGCTCCACCCGTCTTAATTTCAAACCTTCCCAATCGCCCCCAAGGATTGCCATGTCCACCGCGCACCCCGTACCCAGACATAATCGTACCGTGACCGTGCCCGTCTTCACGCCGAAGCCGATCACAGCCGAACCGGTTCCGCAAAATCCGTTCCTGGCCCCGAACGGCAGGAGCAACATGCACTGCGACGCCTACATGTCCGATACCTATACCTGGGCCGGACCCAATGGCGGCACGCTGGAATTCAAGTTCGGCCCCCTGCTGGGCGAGTGCGCCACCCTGACCTTCAACTCGGCGGGACGGATCATCGGCGGCTATGCCGGCCTGTCGATGAAGGGGAAGCAAATCCGCGCCTGCTGATGCTCGACCCCGACACGCTGGAAGTCCTGGCGTCATATGAACTGCCGGCCAGCGACGAGGACGGCGGCGCTGGCGGCGGCTCCACCGGATTCGGCTCCGGCGGGTATTTCTACCTCAACAATCAGGAGCAGGTGGTCGTCACGACCGCTACCCAAGCGCTCCAGATCGTCGATGTCATAAACGATCCACCGGGTTTCAAACTTACCCAAAGCTTCGATCTCAAAGCCAAGATCGGCGATTGGATAGCCAGCCTGCAATCCGCGATCCCGGACTGGAGCGGCAGGATCTGGTGGGTCACCGATACCGGCGTGGTCGGCTACACCGATCCGGTAACCGGCAACACCAACAAGCTGCGGCTTTCGTCGAAATCGCGAAGTTGATCACCAACCCGGTAACCGGCAAGAGCCACACCTACACGCTGTCGCCAGCGCTGGAGCAGATCGGCAATTCCTTCGCGGTCGATGAGACCGGCGGCGTCTTCATCGCTTCGAACTACGCCATGTACCGCTTCGACGTGGCCACGACCGACGAGATGCCGGCGATCACCTGGTGCTACAGCTACGACCGCGGCCTGAGCCAGAAGCCCGGCGAGGAGAACTACGGCACCGGAACGACACCGACCCTGGTCGGATCGAAGCCCGGATCGAGCTATTGCGGCATCACCGACAACGCCTTTCCGATGATGCATGTGGTCGTCTACCATCGGGATAAGGACTATGCGGGCGACCGCATCGTTTGCGAGGTGCCGGTGTTCCGGCCCGGCTTCAGCGATACCGAGAACTCGCTGATCGGCTATGACGGGACCTTCTTCGTCGAGAACAATTTCGGCTACGCCGGCTCCTTCAACACCTCCGCCGGCACGGTCACCCCCGGTCTGGCCCGGGTGCGTTTTCGACAACGAGCCCTGCCCCGGACGGAAAGTCTGGGAAAACGAACGCGTGACCGTTCCCTCGGTCGTGTCGAAGCTCTCTCTGGCCAATGGGCTGTTGTACACCTACACGCTTGAAACCCTGGAAGGGCGTGAGGATCTGGTACGTCACGGCGGTCGATGCCGAAACCGGCGAGGCCGCCTGGAAAGTGTTCGCCGGCACCGGCCAGTCCTATGACAACCATTATTCCGCCCTGTGTGTCGGCCCCGGCGGCACGGTCTATGTGCCGGTCCTGGTCGGCATCCTGGCGGTGCGTCAAGCCTGACAAGCCGTCGGGGGGCGGCTCCGTCGCCCCACCCCGGGAGGGCCAAGCCAACGGCCGCCCGTAATCAACGATCAAGGTGGGCTTGAAAATGACAAAAATCCCCGTATTCCGATGTGTGTCCGGCCTCCCGGCACCTCCAGACCGGTCGCAGCGACGGTCCCTGGTGACACCACACTCATGCCGTTCGAGCATTTCGATTCCCCAGCGTTCGCAGCAGTTCCCGCACAGTTGCAATTCGCGGGCAACTGGCCGGCCTAGGCCCCATCACGGTTGGCACCCGCACGGCACCCGGAAGCTCTGCAAACCCTATAACCTGGTGACCCGCGAGCGGAACGAACTGTTCATCTACGGCGGCTACATCAACCAGGATCGGCGGCGCCTATGTCGCCAAGCTGGACCCGGACACTCTGCAGGAGCGGTGGCGGGTCAACTGGAGCATCGACGACCCGAACTTCTTCGACTGGCCGGGAGTGGCCGGCGTCCACGGCAATGGGTTCGTCTATGCCGTAGCAGGCAACATCCTGGCGCGGATCGACCCGGAGACGGGAGATAACCGCACAATCAGGCTGCCCGAACATCCCGGCGCGGGCGGTGCCGCCTATAATGGCTTCGTCATTTCAAACAAAGGTTTCTTGATCGCCAAGTCCCTCAAGCGGGGCGGGACCGAATTCAATTCGCAAGCCGGCTTGCAGGAGGTCGCCGCAAACGGCGTTCCCTCGATCCTGGTCGCGGTCGATCCGGCCAGCCTGAAGATCGTGGCCCAGATCGAAGCGCCAGGGGCCGGTGCTGGGCCGGGTAACGACGGCGTGCCATAACGGCGAGGAATATGTCTACATGCCCGGCCTCACCAATCTGTGGCGCTACCAATTCACCGGCACAGAGTTCATCCGGGACGTCGAGTGGAGCCCGGTCTACGCGGACGCGGTCGCCGGCGAGAAACCCGGCACGGCCTGTGGCCTGCTGAACGGCTGGGTGATCATTCAGACCAACTTCCTGCGCTCGCACACACCATTGCGCATATCGGCGTTCCATGTGGAGGACTGCCACCGCAGACATACCATCGTCCCGTTCCCCGAAAGCAAGCACAGCCAGGAGTTCTCCAAGCCTGCGCTCGACGCCGCGACGATGCGGGTCTACACCAACGATCAGGCGGCCCACTGGGTGGCGGGGCTGAACTTTCGACCCGGATGCCGGCTTCTCCGTCAATTGGAAGGAGAAGCAGACCATGGCCTCGTTCTGGGCTGTCGTCGGGCCGGAAAACAGC
>CAWKET010000045.1:0-62500 GCA_963848585.1 uncultured Alphaproteobacteria bacterium
CAGGTCACGGACATCCTGAGCCAGTATGATCCGGAGAACCTCAGCTCCGAAGACATGGACGCCATCAACAAGAGCTTCAAGGAAGCGGGAGTTCGCCCCAGTGGCGAACTCAAGTCGATGCTTGAAGATTCCGGTTTCGATGCTAAAGCCCTG
The DNA here is from genome assembly GCA_963848585.1 of uncultured Alphaproteobacteria bacterium. GTDB lineage: Bacteria > Pseudomonadota > Alphaproteobacteria > Azospirillales > Azospirillaceae > Skermanella. The sequence goes on from CAWKET010000045.1 coordinate 154, forward strand.
GGAGATCGCGCGCGGGAAACTCAAGGTGCCGATGGCGGCCCGCCTCCCGGCGGCGGCCCTCCTCCTGGCGGTCCCCCTCCGGGTGGTGGCGCTCCTCCTGGCGGCGGTCAGCAGGCGTCCACCGACCAGCTCAAGCAGTTGAGTTCAATGCTCGAGCAGTATGATCTCAACAATCTGAGCGAAGACGATCAGACCAATATCAGCCAGAAGCTGACCGAGCTTGGTTTCAGCGCCTCGAAATCAAAGGTTTCGTTCACGGTCTGACACGCTCTCCAGCATAGTAACGTCGACAAGCAGCGGCTTCCCATTTGGGAAGCCGCTGCTTTTTGCCTGGACCGCACCACCGGCAACCGCTACCACCACCAACCATCGGCCCAAGCATCAAATAAGGGGAGGACGCGCTTGTCGGCGCTGGCTTTTTTCGTGCGCATCATCAACCAGCTCAACGAGTGGATCGGGCGCACGGTTTCGTGGCTGACCCTCGGTGTCGTGCTGGTCTGCTTTTCCGTCGTGGTGCTGCGCTACGTCTTCAACATCGGGTTCGTGTGGATGCAGGACATCTATGTCTGGCTCCATGCCATAGCCTTCACGCTTGGGGCCGGCTATGCCCTGCTGCACGACCATCACGTCCGGGTCGATATCTTCTACCGGCCAGCCAGCGAGCGCTACAAGGCCTGGCTCAATCTCCTCGGCGTCCTGCTGCTTCTGCTGCCCTTCGTGACGATCCTGATCTACTGGGGCTGGGGTTATGTGGTCCGTTCCTGGATGCTTGCAGGAGCGGTCGCAGAATGTCGGCGGCATGCATGGCCTCTATGTCATCAAAAGCTGCCTGATCGCGTTCGCCGTCCTCGTGGGGCTCCAGGGCCTCTCGATCGCGGCGCGCAGCATTCTGATCCTGACCGGCAACAAGACGCTCCTGTCCCCGCGCGATCTCCCGCCTGCCGAAAACATGGAAGGGGCCTGATCCCGTGGACAGCATCCTGATCGGCGAGGCGCTCAGCGTCGCCATGTTCTTCGGCGTCGTCGCAGTCCTCATGCTGGGCTTCCCCGTCGCCTTCACGCTCGCCGGCACATCCCTGATCTTCGCCGGCATCGGCTGGCAGTTCGACGCCTTCAACCCGGCCCTGTTCGGCACCCTGGTCTCCCGCTACGTCGGCGCCATGGTCAACGAGGTGCTGGTCGCCGTGCCGCTGTTCGTCTTCATGGGCGTGATGCTGGAGCGCTCCCGGATCGCGGAACAGCTTCTGGTGACCATGGCGCAGCTCTTCGGCAGCCTGCGCGGCGGCCTCGGCCTGTCGGTCATCATGGTCGGAGCCTTGCTGGCCGCTTCGACCGGCATCGTCGGCGCCACGGTCGTGACCATGGGCCTGCTGAGCCTGCCCGCCATGCTGCGCGCCGGCTATGACCCGAAACTCGCCTGCGGCATCATCTGCGCCTCGGGCACGCTCGGCCAGATCATCCCGCCCTCGACCGTCCTGATCTTCATGGGGGACATCCTCCAGGGCGCCAATGCCCAGGCTCAGATGGCGCTCGGCAACTTCGCGCCCAACCCGGTGTCCGTCGGCGACCTGTTCGTCGGCGCCTTCATCCCCGGCTTCATCCTGGTCGGCCTTTACATGGGCTGGACCATTCTGGTCGCGATCTTCAGGCCGCAGGCGGCCCCCGCGCTGGAGATGAGCGCCGCGGAGCGCCGCGACCTGCCGAAGAACGTCGTCGTGGCGCTCGTTCCGGCGCTGGCCCTGATCGTCGCGGTGCTGGGCTCCATTCTTGCCGGTATCGCCACGCCCACCAAGTCCGCTTCGGTCGGTGCTGTCGGAGCCATGCTGCTGGCTGCCGCACGGCGGCAGTTCAGCTACGCGATCCTGCGCCATGTCATGATGTCCACCATGCAGATCACATCCATGGTGTTCGTGATCCTGTTCGGCGCTTCCATGTTCGCGCTGGTATTCCGGACCCTGGGCGGAGACGCTCTGCTTGAGGAGTTCCTGACGGCATTGCCGGGAGGAGCCACCGGAGCGATGCTGTTCGTGATGTTCCTGATGTTCGTCCTGGGCTTCATCCTGGATACGTTCGAGATCATCTTCATCGTGATGCCGCTGACGGCGCCGATCCTGTTGCAGATGGGGATCGATCCGGTCTGGCTTGGCGTCATGGTCGGCATCAATCTCCAGACCAGCTTCCTGACCCCGCCGGTCGGGTTCTCCCTGTTCTACCTGCGGAGCGTGGCGCCGGCGTCGATCGGGACCAACCAGATCTACCGTGGCGTCGTTCCGTTCGTGGCTCTTCAGATGGCTGGCTTGGCCCTGGTCTGGATCTTTCCGCAGCTTGCGACTTGGCTGCCGGCTCTCGTATTCCAATAAGCGATCAAACCCGGCGCAGGGCCACGATCGGGTCCAGCCTTGAGGCCTGCCACGCCGGGTAAAGCCCGAAAGTGACGCCGATGAGCTCCGGCCCCCAGGAATGATCCCAATGCCGTCAGCGGATCGATCCGGGGGCCGATCTGGGTCAAGGCATCGACGGCCAGAACACCGCCGAAGCCGAGCAGGACTCCAAGCAATCCACTGACCAGCGCCAGCGCCGCAGCCTCGATCAGGAACTGCGACAGGATATCCCGGCGCCCGGCGCCGACCGCCAGCCGAAGGCCGATTTCGGCGGTACGCTCGGTCACCGAAACCAGCATGATGTTCATGATGCCGATCCCGGCGATCAGAAGCGACAAGGCGGCGATGCCGACCAGCAGGGCGGTCAGAATGCGGGCGGAGGCCGCACGCGCTTCGGCCACTTCGGACAGGTTGCGGATATCGAAGTCGTCCGGCTCCTCCGGCATCAGCCTGTGGCGCTGGCGAAGCAGTTCCCGGACTTCCTCGGTCGTGGTCCGGAGACTGTCCGCGTCATGAGCCTGGATCATGATGGAATTGACGGCGCCCGCGAAGACGACGGACGGGTTGGCCTTGACCTGCTCGACCTTCTGAAAGCCGGTCTTGCCGCTCCCGTCGAACCGCTTCTTGCCGGTTATGGCGCTGGTGGACTGGACCTTCGGGGCGGGCTTGTTGTTGAGGCGCATCCGCGCCGTCGCCAGCGGCACATAGACGACATCGTCCTGGTCCCAACCCTGGGTCGATTGCCCTTTGGGCGCCAGCACGCCGATTACCTGAAACGGTACGTTGCGAAGCCTGATGACTCGGCCAACCGGGTCCTCTCCCGGTTCGAACAGCCGGTTCACCACCGTCTGGCCCAGCAGCGCCACTTTGGCGACCGACGCATTGTCTTCCTCGGTGATCAGCCGGCCGGACACCACAGGCCATGCCCGCACCTCCATGAAATCCGGCCGTGATGCCGTGCATCCGCGACCAGGAGTTGCGGTTGCCATTGATCGCCTGACCGCTGCCCCACCACGCGGCACCGACTTCCCGCACCGACGGAAGCTGCGTCCGGATAGCTACCGCATCGTCCTCGGTCAGCAGAACATTGGTACTCGCCGCTGAGCCGGACGCCGCCGGGGCCGGTCCTCTGACCTGCGCACCACCATCATGACATTGGCGCCCAGGTTCTGGATCTGGTCGATCACCTGCTTCTGGGTCGCGGTGCCGATCGCGACCATCAGGATCACCGCCGCGATGCCGACGGCGATGCCGGTCATGGTCAGGATACTGCGGAGACGGTGCAGCCAGAGGGCGCGGATGGCGGTGCGCAGGGCCATCATCATGCGGCACTGTCCTCCAGCACCTGCCCATCGCGAAACGCGATCCGGCGCTTGGCGTGCTCGGCCACGCCACGGTCGTGGGTGACCAGCACGACGGTCCGTCCTTCGTCGTTGAGCGACTGGAACAGCGCCATGATCTCGGCCCCCGTCGCCTGATCGAGCGCGCCGGTCGGTTCGTCCGCCAGCAGAATACGCGGATCGTTGACCAGCGAGCGGGCGATGGCGACGCGCTGCTGCTGCCCGCCGGACAGTTCGGCCGGCCGGTGATGCGCCCTGTCGGCCAGACCCACCGCCGCGAGGTGGCGCATCGCCCGCTCCCGCCGCTCCCGAGCTGCCGACCGAGGCATAGGTCAGCGGCAGTTCGACATTTTCCAGCGCGGTATGGGTCGGCAGCAGGTGGAAGCTCTGGAAGACGAAGCCCAGCTTGCCGTTCCGGATCTTTGCCCGCTGCGGCTCCGGCAGCCGTCCGACCTCTTCGCCGTCCAGCAGGTATTGGCCGCCGCTGGGGGTATCGAGGCAGCCGAGGATATTCATGAAGGTGGACTTGCCCGAACCGGACGGCCCCATCACGGCGACATAGTCGCCGGCATCGATCCTCAGGCTGATGCCCCGGAGCGCGTGGACCGTCTGGCCGGCCATGCTGTATTGCTTGGTAAGGTCGATCGCTTCCAGAAGCGCGCTCACGTGCCGGCTCCACCGGCGGCGGCCCGGCGGCCTACGACGACCTGCTGTCCTTCGGTCAGCGTGCCGCCGGTAATCTCGGTGAAAGCGGTATCCGCAATGCCGATCGTGACCGGCACCGCCGTGAATGTCCCCTTGGTTCCAAGCACATACACCTCGCCCTGACCGCTGCCTGCGGCTGGGCGAGGCGGTGGCGGGCGTCGGGCGGAAGCGCAGGGCGGCGGAGGGGACCCGCAGCACGTCGCGATGTTCCGTCACCTTGATATCGACCGTGGCCGTCATGCCGGGATAGAGCTGCAATGTGTCATTGCCGGCGGTAATGACGACCACATAGGTCACCACGTTCTGGATGACCTGCGGCGCTTTCCTGACCTGGGCGACGGTGCCGCTGAACTCCATGCCGGGGAAGGCGGCGACACTGAAGGTCACTGACTGGCCGGGCTGGACCGCGCCGATATCGGCCTCATCGACAAAGGTTTCGACCTGAAGCCGCCGGAGATCGCGGGCGATGGTGTAGAGGACAGGAGCTTCCAGGCTGGCCGCGACGGTCTGCCCGACATCGACGTTCCGCTCGATCACCACGCCGTCGATGGGCGAGCGGATCACCGTCCGGTCCAGATCGACCTGCGCCTGAGCCAGCGCCGCTACCCGCTGCTGAAGGGTGGCCTCCGCCACCAGCACCTGAGCTTCCGCCGCACTTACCGAAGCTTCGGCTCCCTGGATTACGGTGGTCTGAGCGTTTTCTTCGGCCTGAGTCGCCGCCAAGGCGGCTTGCGCCTGATCGAAGGCGCTGTTGACCCGTTCCCGCTCGGCTACCGCGACATAATCCGCCCGGCCGGAAGCGGAAACCCGCTGCAATTCACGTCTTGCCTGATCGGCGACCGACTGCGCGCTCCGGACCTTGGCTCCCAAAACCTGTTTGGTCGCCCGCGCGTTCTCGGCATCGGCACGCGCCCGCGCAAGTTGCGCCTTGGCGGCGGCGATGCCGGAGGCGGCGACATCGCGCTGGGCGGTCGCTTCGGCGACACGGGCGGCGAAGCCTTCCGGTGCGATCTGCGCCACCACCTGATCCTGGTGAACCACCGAATTGAAGTCGGCGTTGAGCGAAAAAATCCGTCCCGAAACGGCCGAGCCCACCTGAACCAGCCCGACGGCGTTGAGCGTCCCGGTGGCGGCGATGGTTCGGACGATGGTGCCACGATCGACAGCTGCCAGTTCAACATCGGGAATTTCCCGCGATTCCTCGATCAGGGAGGCGTAGCCTACGCCGCCGGCCAGTACGGCGATGCCGCCGATTGCCAGCCATATCGCGACCGCACGCCTCACACCGCACCTCTCCACCTGATCGGAAGGATATTATCCCGAAAGATCATGGCGTTGGAATGGCGGTGACGCCGCCGCGACGATCAGACGCGCTGGTCGGCAAAGTTACATCTTCAAGCGCCATCCGGAACCACCCATCGGCTCCAAGCGCCTCCAAGGGTTGAAAGCGGGCCTTGTACGCCATCTTGCGGCTGCTTCTGATCCAGTAGCCGAGATAGACATAGGGCAGGCCTTCCGCCAGCGACTGGGAGATCAGCGACAGGATCATGAAGGTGCCGAGGCTGCGCCTGTCCTGGTCGGCATCGAAGAAGCTGTAGACGGCCGACAGACCATCGCGCAGGCGGTCGGTCAGGATGGCGCCGACCAACCGGTCCTGACCATCCCGAACCTCGAACAGGCAGGTCTCCGCCCGTCCTTCATCGACCATGGCGCTGTAATCGCCCAGGCTCATCCGGGCCATGTCGCTGTCGCCGTGGCGCGACATCTGGTAGGCGTGGAACAGGCGGAACTGCTCATGCGTCGCGATGGCCGGAACCTCCGCGACGCTGAGATCCGCATTGGCCTTCAAGATCCGCCGCATGCTGCGGCCGGGCTGGAAATCCTTGACCGGGATGCGGACCGGTACGCAGGCGGAACAACCTGGACAGACCGGCCGGTAGACAATGTCGTGACTCCGCCGGAACCCCGCCCGCGACAAGGTGGAATTGACTTCCGACGCATAGGGCGCGGTCAGACGCGTGAACAGTTTACGCTCGACCCGGCCGGGCAGGTAGGGGCACGGCATCGGGCCGGAACGGAAGAACTGCTGCAACGGCCGCGGGGGCGGCGGAATGACGGACATTGCTCCTGCCTATGGCTCCAAGACCTACTGTTCCTGCTCCGCCAGCGCTCCGGCGGGAACGGCGCCGAAGAAGGCTTTGCTGATCTCCTGAGTGACATCGTTCAGATGGAGCTGCAACCAGTCCAGATATTCATGCAGCCCGCTCTTGATGACATCCTCTATCGAGCGGGAGTGAAGCGCCGCCTGGATCTCATCGACCCGTTCCATGGCCTTGCTCCCCCCCTTTAAGATATAGCGCGACTTCAGCCTGACCAGCAATCCATCGATCTGTCGTACACAAGTGGTAACCGACCGGGGAAAACTTTCGTTATAGAGCATGAAGCCGGCCACGGCCGAGGGCGTCATGCCGCGCGGATAGACCCGGCGGAAGGCATGGTAGCCGGCGGCGGAGCGCAGCACCGCGTTCCACTGGCTGACGTCCAGGGGAGAACCGACGCCGTCCGCGAAGGGCAGGAGGGTATGGTACTTGATATCGAGCAGGCGGGTGGTCTGGTCGGCGCGCTCCAGATACTTGCCCAACTGATAGAAGTACCAGCCCTGGTCACGGTAGAAGGTGCCTTCCGTGATGCCGGTATGGGCCTGGCAGGCTTCCTTGACCATGTTGCACAGCCGGGTCAGGTTGTGCGGCGCGATGTCGGAAGGGCCGAGCGACAGCAGCTTGTTGTAGAACACATTGATCTGCGTCCACATCTCGGTGCTGATCAGCGGCCGGAGCGTCCGGGCGTTCTCGCGCGCGGACCGGATCGCCGAGACGATGGAGGTCGGGTTCTGCGTGTCGAGGACGTAGAAGTTGACGACGTTCTGGGCGGTCGCCGACTCGTACCGGCTGAGAAAGCGCTTCTCGTCGGCATTGAGCTGGACGATCGACATCCAGTTCTTGGCGCCCCGGCTGTCGCGGGAAAAGGTTTCATGGACGTCGAGGATGCGGGCCAGATTCTCGGCGCGCTCCATATAGCGCGCCATCCAGAAAATGCACTCCGCATAGCGGGCAAGTAGATTACTCAAGGACCCACGTGTCTTTCGACCCGCCCCCCTGCGAGGAGTTGACGATCAGCGTACCCTTGCGCAGAGCGACGCGCGAAAGGCCGCCGGGCAGGACCCAGGTGCTGCGGCCGGTGATGGCGAAAGGCCGAAGGTCCACGTGGCGCGGCTCGACTCCTTCGTCCACCAGTGTCGGGCAGACCGACAGCGGGATCATCGGCTGGCTGATGTAGTTGGACGGATCGGCCAGCAGCTTGGCCCGGCAATCCTCCAACTCCGCCTTGGTGGCGCGGGGGCCGATGGTGATGCCGTAGCCGCCAGCCTCGCCGACCGGCTTGACCACCAGCTCGGCCAGGTGGTCGAGCGTATATCGCCAGACCGTCGGCCTCGCGGCAGATGTTGGTCTCGACATTGGGGATGATCGCGTCCTGATCCAGGTAGTACTTGATCATCCGCGGGACGTAGCAATAGACCGCCTTGTCGTCCGCGACGCCGGTGCCGATCGCGTTGGCGAGCGTGACATTGCCTTTTCTGTAGGCTTCCATCAGTCCGGGAACGCCCAGATGGCTGTCCTTGCGGAAGGCCAGCGGGTCCAGGAAGGCGTCATCGACGCGGCGGTAAATCGAATCGACTCGGGCAAGACCGTTGGTGGTCTTCATGTAGACCCGGTCGTCCTTGACGACCAGATCGCGCCCCTCGACCAGCGGAACGCCCATCTCGCGCGCCAGGAAGATGTGCTCGAAATAGGCGGAGTTGTAGGAGCCCGGCGACAGCAGGACCACCTGCGGGTCATGAATGTCCGACGGCGCCACCTCGCTCATCGCTTCCAGCAGCTTGACGCCGTAGTTGTCGACCGGCCGGATACCGATATCGCTGACCAGATCGGGGAAGGCCCGCATCATCATGTGGCGGTTTTCGACCACATAGGAGACGCCCGACGGCACCCGCGCATTGTCTTCCAGCACGCGGAATATGCCCTGGCCGTCACGCACCAGATCGACGCCCATGATATGCACATAGGTGTTGAACGGCACGTCCAGCCCGATCATCTGCGGCCGGAAATTCTGGTTTCCCGTGACCAGATCGGACGGGAATGATGCCGTCCTTCAGGATCTTCTGGTCATGGTAGATATCGTGCAGGAACATGTTGAGCGCGGTTACGCGCTGGACCACGCCGGCTTCGACCGCAGCCCATTCCCGCGCGGATATCACCCGCGGAATGACGTCGAAGGGAAGAATCCGGTCAACCGCGTCCTGGTCGGAATAGACCAGGAAGGTGATGCCAAGATTGTAAAGCTCCCTTTCAGCGTCCTTTGCCCTGCGTTGCAGGTCCGCGAAATCCATTGAGGAGAGACGCTGGCGGATTGCCGAAGTATGTTCGGCCGGATTGCCCGAACCACCGAACAGCTCATCGAAGAATCCACCAGGATCGTAGTTAGCGAGTAGGTCCGAATGGACGGTACCGGATGGGTTCACGCTTTTTCCTCGGAGCTTGACGCACGCAGCGGGAATAAACCCGCAGCCGAGCAGTTGGTAGCTGAGTATGGACCGATTTTTCCGGTATTGACCAGAGGTTCCGCGAGAATTTTGCGCCGCACCAGTATTTGCCGTTATTTTAGGCGGATGGTGAAAAGGCGGGCGCGGTCGGGATCGCGTAAATAAACTTCGCCAAGGCGGTCCCGCCTTCACTGACGAGCGCGGTCATGAAATGCGTCCCTCCCCGACCGGGACGCAAATGTCATCAATTGTCTACATTCGGTCGCCGGGCGATGCGCTGGAACCGGCTAAACAAGTGCTGGAACCCGAGGTGTCTTCACCGGGGCGCAGCGGACGGAGGGGCAGGCGTCGAGCGGGGAAAGATGCGGAACGACAGTTGGCGACGGTGTGATGGAAGGCGCTGTTGAAGACGTCTTCGCATTCCAGGACATATTCCCACCATCCGCGCTGGCGGTCCATCTCGACTTCAAGGAAGTCGATGCGCGTGGCGCCGGATGGCGGCGCGACGGGATGGTTGGATGTCGATCAACTGGTTGATGAGTTCGATATGTCCTTTTTCACCCAGGTAGCTTCCGTGGAAGTTGACTTCGGTCTGCATGTCCCGAAGTTCCGTCAGGCTCGAAGGGGCATCGCCCAGCCAGCGGGACGTCAGGGGACGGCCCACGACGATCTTGGAAATTCCGTTCCTCGCGTGGGGAATCTCGTTCAGGATGATGCCGCGGAGATAGGCGCCATCGATCAGGTTGCCCGGCAGGTCGAAGCCATACTCGTAGAGGCGGAGCGCGTCGCGCACCGCTTCCGGGGTGATCGCCCGGTAACGTACCCAGTCCCTGCTGTTGCTGTTCGTTCCGGGCGTGTGCCCGGTCAACTCAGCCGCTTTCCTGTTCATGAACACATGTTCATGACCTTCGACGAAATCATAGGCGTTGAATATGACTCCAATGCCATGACTCCGGAGTCGTCGTTGAACAGATCCGAGATTTCTTTGAACAGTTCCGGATGGAGGATCAGATCCTGTGAAACCAGCGAGCGCGCCGGCATCATCCTGTAGAGTTCCCTCCACATGGAGAACGTCGTCGGAGATGTGAAGAATTCACGCATGCTGCGCGCCATGTTCTTGGCGATGTCGCGGCTGAATTCGGGAACGGCCGGGCGTATCTGCTGGATCGGCCAAGTCATAAGCTTGAAGTTGAGGTTTGGGTCGGTGAGATCGCTGAAGGGCTGAGCTGTCTCGAAATGCTTCTTCAGAAGGGTGTAGGGATTTAGGGTCGAGCCTGTTTCAGCCCGCACAGGTAAGCGTGGACGTAACGAATCTGGCCTGATGTGCAGGTAATGAGTTTCGGCTTTTTACCATTACGGTAAAGGGCTTCGATGACACCCGCGCCGTGCGCGTTGTTCCCGGCCAGCCCACCCAGGGCCAGGGCGAACGATCCTTCCTCCTGTTTTGGTTCGGAGGTTCGCGGACCGACCTGAGGGTATTTGGGAGGAACGGCTTTAGATTGTGGCATCGTTGCACCGCTTAATTGAAGTTGTTGTTCTTCGGATGGCGGTGCGTATTTTCGGCTTAAGTTATTAAAATGAAATATTCAAAAGACTGTAATTAGTAGGCGCAAAGACTGCGTCTTATTGTCGCCAAGCTCAATTGAATACAATGCAAAGGTATGCAGAATTGATATGAATACATTTGATTGTTGAGCATGGCGGGGTAGAGCTGGGATTTAAGCCGGAATAGCGACTTGCGCGGTCGTGGATGCAGCGAGCATCGATGAAGGCAACTCCGCCCTGAATTCGACCGGTATCCGCATCGCGAACCCGGATCTATGACCCGTCCCCGACTGCATCGCGCGCTTTGACGATCGGCGTCGGAACCTGTCCAGCAAATTCATTCACGTCAGGTTCGCGTCAGCTTCCTGGTGTCTATTGCCTGCGGTTGAAGCCAGCAGAGCAGGATCATCAGCGTGTCACTGGCGATTTTTCCGGTCGAAGCACTTCCGGCCGCTGCCGATACTACCGCAATTCCGGCCTTATAGGATACGACGGCATCGATCGTATCGTCTGCGAAACGGGCAGCGGTCATACTCGGCAGTATCCTGAGCGTAGGGCTCGGATTGGCTGGTCTGTACCTCGCTGCTCTCCAATGGGTGATAATTTCCATGCCGTTGTTCCAGGCGAGCTTTACCGTTCGGCGCAGCCGACGGCGGCGCTGATCGCTGAGTACAGGAAATTACGGCTATCAAAACGATAATCAACCTGCGCGGTGAGAATACCGGCAGCGACTGGTACGATGCCGAGGTCGCCGAAGCCAGGAAGCTTGGCATCGCGCATGTGGATTTCCGGATGTCGGCCCGGCGCGAAATGACGACGGAGCAGTTCAACCAGCTCATGGACGTGCTTCAGAAGGCGGAAAAGCCTATTCTGGTACATTGCAATTCGGGCGCGGACCGCAGCGGGCTGGTATCCGCCCTTTATGTCGCCGCCATCGCCAAGCTTGGGGAAGAGGCGGCGGAGAGCCAGATTTCATTCCGGTATGGACACATTCCCCTGTCCGATCAGCTGCGCCTTATGCCATGGATCGCAGTTTCGAGGCATTCGAGCCGGTGCTTGGATTTCCCAAGTCCTGAGTGGCAGGTCCTGAATTCAAGCACGTCATTGGCAGCACTGCATCGGCGGCGGCGAAGAAACCGGTGGAGCGGGGCCACCGGCCGGTGGTATGGCGGTATGATCCTGTTCACCGCCCCTGGCTTAGCACTTCCCCGATGCTCTCCGTATCCAAGCCGATCATCCTGACTTGCACCGTCGTTGCGGTTCCGTTTCCATGTCGACGTGGTCGGGCGGCTGATGGCGGCCGGAAGCCTGCCGCGGCTGGCCTTGGTCCTGCTGTTGTTCGCCCCGTTGCTGATGTCCAGCAACATGCTGGTGGCCCGATGGGTCGAGGGCAGCGTTCCGCCGGTGGCGCTCGCCTTCGGGCGCTGGTTCCTGACGCTGGTCTTTCTGCTGCCGTTCACCGCGCGCGCACTGTGGCGTTGCCGGGCCGTGATCAGCCGCGAGTGGCGCACCTTGCTGGCGCTCGGCGCGCTCGGCATGGGAGTGTGCGGCGCTCCGGTCTATCTGGCCGGGCAGACCACGACGGCGACCAATATCGGCCTGATCTATTCGACGACGCCGATCCTGATCGTCGTGTTCGCCCGCCTGTTCTGGGGTGAGCGCGTGTCGCTCCGCCAGATGGCCGGGATTTCGTTATGCCTTGATCGGGGTGGTCGTGATCGTGACGCGCGGCGATCCCGGAAGCTCTTCTTCAACTGGCGTTCACCGGCGGGGATCTGTGGACCCTGCTGGCGACGGTCGGGCTGGGCGCTCTACTCCGTTCTGCTGAAGTACCGGCCATCGAAGCTGGACCTGACGGTTCGGTTCGCGGTCATCACCGGGGCGGGATTGCTGACCATGCTGCCGTTCCTGGGGCTGGAAATGGCGCTGGGATACGTCGCGGACGTTCGATGCGCGGACGGTGGGCATCTGGGTGTTCCTGGCGCTGGTGCCGGGGCTGGGGGCTTATCTGCTGTACGGCAAGCTGGTCGCGATGGTGGGGCCGGGCAGGACGGGGCTGCTGATGTATCTGGTGCCGGTCTACATCGCGGGATTGGCGTATGTGCTGCTGGGGGAAACGCCGCAGATGTTCCATCTGGTGGGCATTCTGCTGATCCTGCCGGGGATATGGCTGGCGACGGCGGTCCAGCACGGCATAGCTGGCATGACGGTAATGGAGGGAATGCCCGCGAACGCTGCGAACGTTGAAGTTAGCGCCTACCCGGATCAAGTCCGGGTAGGGCCGACAACCATATGCCGATGCGTCAGGCGGCGAGGAGTTCGTCGGCGGGGCCGAAGAACTCGTAGTGGATGCGGCTTGCCGGGACGCCGGCTTGCGCTCAGGCCGGTGACGAAGGTGCGCAGGAAGGGGCGGGGGCCGCACAGGAAATAGTCGGCTTCGGTCAGCGGGGTATGCTCGACGCAGCCAGTCGATGCTGATGAATCCGGCGTGGTCATGGTCGCGGCCGGCTCTGATCCTCGGGCCGCGGCTCCGCGTAGAAGGTGGTGGTGTTGGGGGTGGACGCCGTCAGGGCGCGGGCGTGGGTGGCGCCGTTCAGGGTGCCGTGGATGTGCTGGATCGGGAAGTCCGCGTTCGGTCCGGGCGACTGTTTCGAGCATGCTGACCAGCGGGGTCAGGCCGACGCCGCCGCTGATAAGGACGATCGGGCGTTCCGGGTTTTCCGGCAGGAAGAACTCGCCCGCCGGAGGGGCCGCCTTCAGGACCGCGCCCGGCTCCACCGTGTCGTGCAGCCAGTTGGAGACGAGGCCGCCCGGCTCCCGCTTGACCGAGATGCGGTAGGTGTGGTCGTCGGGCGCGCTGGAAATGCTGTAGTTCCGCTTCAGCGGATGATGGCCGGGGATTTCCAGCCAGAAGGTCAGGTACTGGCCGGGGCGGTGGCGCAGCACCGGGCCGCCATCCTGCGGGCGCAGGATGAAGGAGGTGATGATATCGCTTTCCCGCTCCTTGCGCTCGACGACGAAGTTGCGCCATCCGGTCCAGCCGCCGGGGGCTGCCGCGGTGTCGTCGTAGATCTGCTTTTCGCGGCCGATCAGGATATCGGCGAGGAACCAGTAGGCTTCACCCCAGGCGGCCAGGATTTCATCGGTCGCGGCATCGCCCAGGATATCCTTGATGGCGCCCAGCAGCGACTCCGCGACGGCGGGATAATGCTCGGGCAGGATCTGAAGCCCGACATGCTTCTGCGCGATGCGCTCGACCGCCGGCCCAAGAACGTCGAGCCGGTCGATATTCTGCGCATAGGCCAGGATGGCGGAGGCGAGAGCCTTGGGCTGGGAGCCGGTTTCGCCATGGTGCGACTGGTTGAACAGGTCGCGGATTGCCTCGTTCGCGAACATGCGCTGATACATGCGCCGGGTGATATCCAGGCCATGGGCTTCCAGGGCGGGAACGGTCGCTTTGACCAGTGCGATGGTTTGCGCGCTCAAGGGTGCTGACATAAGTCTATTCATCGTCCTTAGAAGGTGTATGGTTAATACATGTTAACGTGCGTTGCTGAAGGTGTATTTGATCTACATCAAATAGATCCTGTCAGTCGGCGAATCGGTCAGCGGCGCGGCGGTGGCTTGATGTCCCGCAGCAGCACGATGCTGATGCGGCGGTTGCGCGGCGATTGGGGATCGTCGGGGAACAGGTGGTCGCGGTCGGCGCGGCCGACAACCGTCTCGATCCGGTCATCGGCGATGCCGCCGGCGATCAGGGCGCGCCTGCTCGCATTGGCCCGGTCGGTCGAAAGCTCCCAGTTGCCATAGACGTCGCCGCGCGCGAACCGGGTGCTGTCGGTATGACCGCTGATCGACAGCTTGTTGGGCAGGCGGCCGACCGCCTGGGCGACGAGACCCAGGATCTGGCGGGTCGGCGTATACATCTGCGAACTGCCGAGCGGGAACATGGAATAGTTCGCCTGATCGAGGATCTGGATACGAAGGCCTTCCGGCGTCTGCTCGATCATCAGGCTTTCGGCAAGCTGGGCCAGTTCAGGGATGCCCTGGATGGCTTGGCGCAGGGTCTTTTCCGCCTCTTCGAACTGGCGCTGCTCGCGCTTCGCCATTTCCTCGCGCAGCGCCTTCTCCTCGATCTGCTGGGTGCTCATGCCGGCGCGGTCGTATTGTTCTTCGGAAGTCTGGTTCGGCTCTTGTTCGGACTCGCCGGCCCGGCTCGGAGTCGGCTGGGCGAAGCTGACCGGGGCGCCGGGCGAGATCATGGCGCCGGGAACCGTGATCGTCAGGCCGCCGAGCACGCCGCCGCTGCCGCTGGTCGAGCGCGAGACGCTGGCCGGGCTGAAATAATCGGCGATGCCGGCGCGCTGTTCGTGCGTGGTGACGTTGAGCAGCCAGAGCAGCAGGAAGAACGCCATCATGGCGGTCACGAAGTCGGCGTAGGCCACCTTCCAGGCGCCGCCGTGATGGGCGTCGTGACGGCGCTTCCTCTTCTTCTTGATGATGATGACCGGCTGCTGATTGCCGGGCAGGGGAGGCGGGGCCATGGGGTGCGCCGTTTCAGGTCGGCGGCAGGGCGGAGGTAGCCTCTTCGACCTCGTAGAAGGTCGGGCGGACGTCGGAAAGCAGCGCCTTGCGGGCGTATTCGACCGAAACGGCCGGCGCGTAGCCGTGCAGATGGGCCAGCAGGCCGGCCTTCAGGCACTGGAAATACTTCGCCTCGGCATCATGGACCGCCTTCAGCGAACTGGCGATCGGGGCGAGGAAGCCATAGGAGATCCACACCCCCAGGAAGGTCCCGACCAGCGCGCCGCCGATCAGCTTGCCCAGCACTTCCGGCGGCTCGGTGATGGCGCCCATGGTCTTGATGACGCCCAGCACCGCCGCGACGATGCCGAGGGCCGGCATGCCGTCGGCCATGGTCTGGATCGCGCCGGAAATCTGGGCGTGTTCCTCGTGATGGGTTTCCAGCTCCTCGTCCATCAGGGATTCCAGCTCGTTCGGATTGTCCGACCCCAGCGACATCAGGCGCAGGTAGTCGCACAGGAAGACGACGGCGTGATGGTCGCTGTAGAACTTGGGAAACTGCTGGAAAAGCGCGCTTTCCTCCGGCTTCTCGATATGCTGTTCAAGCGCCAGCAGGCCGCGGGTCTTCGCGATCTTGAACACCTGATACTGGAGGCTCAGCAGCTCCAGATAGCTTTCCTTGGTGTAGCGCGAGCCCTTCAGCACGGTCCCCATCGCCTTGCCGGTGCGTCCCAGCACGGTTTTGGGGTTGGAGATGATGAAGGCGCCGATCGCGGCCCCGACGATGATGACGGCTTCGAAAGGCTGCCATAGAACGGCCAGATGCCCGCCCATGGCCGCATAGCCGCCCAGCACGCAGACCAAGACGGTAATGGAGCCGATGATGAACAACATGCCGTAAAGCGCCGCCGCCGTTATACCCGCGATTGGGATACGAAGATTGGTCGAGTTTCGTTAAGAAGCTTTTAAGTGCGCCTGTGGCCCCGTATCACCCTTGCGCGGCGTGCCCTGCTACGATACCGAAAGGCACGACCCGCGTTTCAGCCTGAACCGAGCGACTTAGCGCCATGAATTTTGACCGGCGGGCATTCCGCAATGCCCTTGGATGTTTCGCTACCGGAGTGACCGTCGTCACCACGGTCACCGATGCGGGCGATCCGGTCGGGCTGACCGCCAACTCCTTCAGTTCGGTGTCGCTGGACCCGCCGCTGGTGCTGTTCTGCCTGGACCGTTCGTCGCAGAATCTGGACTGCTTTCCGCGCGTCCGGGCGGTTTGCGGTCAATGTCCTGGGCGACGATCAGCGCGACCTGTCGGTGCGTTTCTCGACGACGATCGGCGATCGCTGGGATGGCGTCGCCTGGGAGATCTGGGAAACCGGCGCGCCCGTGCTGAACGGCTGCCTGGCGGCGCTGGACTGCGAGACGGAGGCGATCCATGAAGGTGGCGACCACGTCATCATCGTCGGCCGCGTGAAGCGGCTGGCAGTCGGCGACGGACGGCAAGCCGCTGCTGTACTTCCGCGGCAATTACGCGACGGTAGAGGAGTGACGGCGCGTAACGGTTTAGCGGGTGATCGTGACCGGCGCCGCCGCTTTCGCTTCGGCCATCGCGGTGAGGCGCGCGCGGTAGGCGGATGCCGCCGAGGCTACTTCGCGGGCCAGCGAGGACGGATCCTTGTCAGGGCTCAGCGCCTGCATGATCTCCAGGGCGCTTTCCTTCAGCCGGTCGAGTTCGGCCGGCGCTCTGCCCGACAGCACCTGTGACCGGGCGATTTCCACGGTATCGGTAAGGCAGTGCGCCAGTTCCGGCACCCTGGCGCGGCTGCCGGACAGCGGGGAGGGCAGGCGGTGGACGATGTCTTCCAGCACCGGGGCGACCCGCTGGAGATGATCCAGGGCCATCCGGTCCGCCTTGCCCTCGCTTAAGGCGGGAATCGCGAATTCGATCAGGAAGGCCGCCTGGAAGGCTTGGCGCAGAAGCTTCTGTTCGTTGATGTCGCGGATGCTGCGCTCGATCAGGGCGTGGGGATTGGTCTTGGCGAAGCTGCTGGTGGCCTTCATCCGCAGGGTGTTCGGGCACTTCCAGCAAGGGGATCGGGCTGCCTTCACGCGGCGTTTTCCGGCGGTCGGGACCGATGAAGTCACTGGTCACCACGAAGTTGCGCGGCTGCTCGATCAGCGCATTGATCCGGTCCTGGATCTGCCGGAAGGCCACCGGCTTGACCAGCAGGGCATCGGCGCCGCAATTGGTCACTTTCGCCAGCAGGGCCCGTGGTCGGGTGGAAGGCGGTGATGATGATCCCGATGAAGGGATTGCCGCCGACAATGACTGTGCCGTACCGACTGGACCAGCCTGAAGGTTTCGCTGTCGGGGCTGGTGGCATCGGCGATCAGCAGGTCGGGATTGCCGGCCTGGAACGCTTTCCGCACATCCTCCATATGCCCGAAGACCTGGAGGTTCTGAATCCGAAGGCGGCCCAGAGCATCGCGCAGCAGATGCCGGACGTTCGTTTCGGGTTCGAACAGGACGCAGTCGATCTGGCTCAGATCGTAGTCGGGCATGATGGGCGATATTCAATGTCAGCGGTTCCGGCGCGGCGGAGCGTCACGTCGGGTCCCGCAGTATCCGCCTCAAAACCCTAATGTTTTGTATCTATCAGCACGAACAGCAGAGCGGAGCGTCCGGCTACGTCGAAGCTGGCGCCGGCCGGATGCCCCGTCGTATCGGCCCGGCCCAAGTCATCCACGGTATTCAGCAGGCACCGCCACGCCGTGCCGCCGGGAACGGTGGGCAGCATGAAGGGCACCGTGTCGTGGAAGGCGTTGAAGATGATCAGCAGCCGGTCATCGGCTGCGGGATTGCCATCATGGGTCATGTAAGTCGCCGGCGCCGCCGTTGAGCAGCAGGCCGATGCAGCGGGCATGGCGGTCGCCCCACTGTTCGCTGGTCTTCTCGGTCCCCTGGGGCGTGTACCAGGTGATGTCCTTGACGCCATCGGACGACGTCTTGGTGCCGTGAAGGAAGACCGGCCGGCGCAGCGCCGGATGACGGCGGCGGAGGTCGAGCAGAAGGCGGGTGAATTCGGCAAGGTCGCGGCCTTCCTCCCCCATGCCGGCCCAGTCGATCCACGAGACGTCGTTGTCCTGGCAATAGGCGTTGTTGTTGCCGCCCTGGGTGCGGCCGATCTCGTCGCCGGCCAGCAGCATCGGCGTGCCCTGTGAAAGCAGCAGGGTGGTCAGGAAGTTGCGGCGCTGGCGCGCGCGGAGGGTAAGGATATCCGGATCGTCCGTTGGGCCTTCGACGCCATGATTCCAACTGTGGTTGCCGGAATGGCCGTCGCGGTTGCCCTCGCCATTGGCCTCGTTGTGCTTGTGATTGTACGAGACCAGATCGTTCAGCGTGAAGCCGTCATGGGCGGTGACGAAATTGATGCTGGCCCAGGGCCGGCGGCCGTGCCGCTCGAACAGGTCGCTCGATCCCGTCAGCCGGCCCGCCAGTTCCGGCAGCATGCCCTCGTCGCCGCGCCAGTAGCGCCGGACGGTGTCGCGGTAGCGGTCGTTCCATTCCGCCCAGCCCGGCGGGAAGCCGCCGACCTGATAGCCGCCGGGGCCGACGTCCCACGGCTCCGCGATCAGCTTGACGCCGGACAGCACGGGGTCCTGGCCGACGGCATCCAGGAAGCCGGAGCGGGGATCGTAGCCGTTCGGCTCGCGCGCCAGCGTGGTGGCGAGGTCGAAGCGGAAGCCGTCCACATGCATTTCCGTGACCCAGTAGCGCAGGCTGTCCATGACCATCTGGAGCACCCGGGGGTGCGTGATCGCCAGGGTGTTGCCGGTGCCGGTATCGTCGATGTAGTAGCGCTTGTCGCCCGGCATCAGCCGGTAATAGCTGGCGTTGTCGATGCCGCGAAAGCTCAGCGTCGGCCCCATCTGGTTGCCTTCGCCGGTGTGGTTATAGACGACGTCGAGAATGACCTCGATCCCGGCCTCGTGCAGGCGCGCCACCATCGTCTTGAACTCCGACAGGACGCCGGTGGTCATGAAGCGGGGCTCGGGCGCGAAGAAGCCTATCGTGTTGTAGCCCCAGTAATTGCGCAGCGTCCGCTCGACAAGATGGCGGTCGTCGCAGAAGGCCTGGATCGGCAGAAGCTCCAGCGACGTGATGCCGAGCGAGCGGAGCTTGTCGATCACCGCCTGGGTGCTGAGGCCGGCGAAAGTGCCGCGAAGCTGCGGGCCGACATCCGGGTTGCGCATGGTGAAGCCCCGGACATGGGCTTCATAGATGACGGTGTCGCTCCAGGGGACATGCGGCGCGCGGTCGTTGCCCCAGGTGAAGGCGCGGTCGACCACGCGGCATTTCGGCATGCCGCGCGCGTTGTCGCGGCGGTCGAACGACAGGTCTTCGCGAGTCGAGCCGACGCGGTAGCCGAAATGGGCGTCCGACCAGCGGAGCGCTCCGAACAGCGCCTTGGCGTAGGGGTCGATCAGCAGCTTGTTGGGATTGAAGCGGTGGCCGGCGGACGGCTCGTAAGGGCCGTGGACGCGGTAGCCGTAGAGCGTGCCGGGACGCGCTTCCGGCAGGTAGCCGTGCCAGATCTCGTCGGTGTATTCCGGCAGCGTCACCCGGTCGATCTCGCGGGTGCCGGTCTTGTCGAACAGGCACAGCTCGACCTTGGTCGCATTGGCCGAGAACAGGGCGAAATTGACGCCGAAGCCGTCCCAGGTGGCGCCAAGCGGGTAGGGCCTGCCGGGCCAGACCACCGTGCGCGAAGAGCCCGTCGTCTTCATGGGCGGTCACCGGGAAATGTCGGAAGGCGGATGGAGCGGGGCGATTCGGCGGTCACGGGTCCTGCTGCGCTGGTTTATGCGTCCGGACGGCGCTGTCGGGGAACCGAAAGTGTGGGAAATCGGCCGGCGGCGCAAGTGGTTCCGCTTTGGCCGGCTTACGGCCAGGCTTATGGCATCGGCGGGCGTACTCTCGGCGCCGCGGCGCCGGCGGCGCGCTCATAGGCGTCGATCGCCTGCCGCCAGGGTTCGATATGGAGGCCCGACTTCAGGACTTCCTGCGCCAGAACCTGCGTGACGAACGGAGCGGTGCCGGGCGCGGACCAGCCGCGCCGGCCGGTTTCGGCCGCCGGCGCCACGGCCACGTCGCGCGGGAAGGGCTCCGTATCGGCGTTGCGGGGCGGCGCTTCGGCGCGCTCGCTCGCCGTTTCGGCGGTGGCGTTGTCGGATTCCTGGTCCGAAAGCTTGCGGACGCGCTTGGCGGCTTCCCGGTCAGCCTTGCTCTGTCCCGTGTCGGCGCGCGGACGGCCGAAACCGGCACCAGACTCCGCGAGTCGGGCAACGGGGTGATCGGCAAACGTGATACGGGGCCTACGGCCATCCTTCAGCCGAGTCTGTTGAAAATGAACACTCAGGTAATTGAACAATATCGTCGGTGAAAATGACTTAAGGAATTCCGAATTGCGGCGGCGACGGCGGGTTATCCGAATGGCGTGTAATTCCCGGCTCGGACGCAGAATCATCGCGATATCCGGCCATGACAATGGGACGGAGCCGGGGCCGGCCGGCTCCGGACTACCGCCAGACCATCAGCCGCCTACTCGGATTTGGGCTTGGTGATCGTCACCAACTGCTTCTGAAGCTCCTCCAACTGCTTCTGGAGGTCGCTCAGGGTCTTCTCGTTTTCCGCCCGGGTGCGCTGCATCGCGGCATCGGGCTGGTCGCCCGGAACACCCTTGCCCGGCTCGCCCTGCGGTCCGAACGGAGTGAACATACGCATCGCCCGCTCGAACATCGCGAGGTTCTGCTTGCCCATCTCTTCGAACGTGGTGCCAAACGGGAAGATCCCGCCGATCGTGTTGGAGAAGTAGTCGCGCATCTGCTCCTGATTGCGGGCGAAAGACTGCATGGTGTGCTCAAGGTAACGAGGCACGACCCATTGCATGTTGTCGCCGTAGAAGCTGATGAGTTGCCGCAGGAAACTGATCGGCAGCAGGTTCTGACCCTTGCTTTCCTCTTCGACGATGATCTGAGTCAGCACGGAGCGGGTGATGTCTTCGCCGGTCTTGGCATCGTAGACGACGAAGTCCATCCCGTCCTTGACCATCTGGCAGAGATGGTCAAGCGTGACGTAGCTGCTCGTCGCTGTGTTGTACAGCCTGCGGTTGGCGTACTTCTTGATCGTGATCGGGGCAACTTTAACGTCGTCTTTTTCGGCCATTTTGTATGCTTTCACGCGGTGGCATTGCGCTTAAATCCCTCAAGACATTAGGAGTACGCGAACGGAGCGCCTTTAGGCAAGCTTTCTGCCGTCCCATCCCCCGCAATTGGGATGCACCGCATCATGCGACGCATAGGCTCCGCTCTGTTCAAATGCGGTAGTTCTTCATTATATTGCCAGTCATGGCCAGCTCATCGGATTTTGATCCACCTACCCTCGAAAGTCTGGCTCGCCGCTACCTCGATCTCTGGCAGGACCAGTGGTCGGCGCTCGCGGTCGATCCGGATGTGGCGGAAAACTTCGCCCGCTTGTTCCAGATCATGGGACAGGGGGCGGCCGCCATGGCTCCATTCACCGCATTCGGCATGAACGCCGGTACCGCTCAACGTCAGCAGTTTCATGACCCATTCGCCTCCTCCATGGCCGGCCGACCCGCCGCGGACCCTTCGTCAGGGTCCGCGTCCGCTCGCGCTCCACATGGCGGCGACGCTGACCACGCTGCTGACCTCGCCCGCCGGATTGCCGTTCTTGAGGAGCGGCTCGCTGCCCTGGAAGACGGCGCTCCGCGACCGGGCGGAGGAACTCCGGGCGGAACTCGCCGGGGTCGATCCTGACGCTTTCGCCCGTGCCGTCGACCGGGAGATGCGATGGCGGTTCGACGCGCTCCTGACCGGGCTGGAGCGCTATCGCGGCCACCCCTATCGCCGCGATCTGCCCGACCCGCCGACGGTGTGGGAGGAGGGGCCGGCGCGGCTGCTGGACTATGGCGCTGGAGGCGGCGGGCGGCCTGTTCTGTTCGTCCCGTCGCTGATCAACCGCCACTATATACTGGACCTGTCGGAAGGCTGCTCGCTGATGCGGTGGATGGCGGGCAGGGGCATCCGGCCGCTGCTGCTGGACTGGGGCAGCACGGGACCGCTGGAGCGCCGCTTCACCCTGACCGACTTCGTCGCCGGGCGGCTTGAGCGCGCGCTGAACGCCGTGCTGGAGCTTGGGCCGCGCCCGGCGCTGGTGGGATACTGCATGGGCGGATTGCTGACCACGGCGCTGGCGCAGCGCCGGCCGCGCGACATCGCCGGGCTGGCGCTGCTGGCGACACCGTGGGATTTCCATGCCGACAATGCCGCGGCGGCGAAGCGGACGGCGGCGGCGCTGGCGCCGTTCGAGCCGGTGCTGGATAGCTGGGGCGAATTGCCGATCGACGCGATCCAGGCGCTCTTCGCCATGCAGGACCCTTTGCAGGTGGCGAACAAGTTCACCCGCTTCGCCCGGATGGACCCCGACAGCGAGGCCGCGCGCCGCTTCGTGGCGCTGGAGGACTGGGTCAACGACGGCGTGACGCTGCCGGCCGCCGTGGCGCGCGACTGCCTGACCGGCTGGTACGGCCGCAACGACACCGCCAACGGGCGCTGGATGATCGCGGGGGAGGTCGTCGATCCCCGGCGGCTGCGTTCGCCGGCCCTGGTGATGATCCCGGAGAAGGACCGAATCGTGCCGCCGCGCTCGGCGCGGGCGCTCGCCAATGCGATTCCCGGCGCCTGTATCCGCAATCCCCACCTGGGGCATGTCGGCATGATCGTCAGTACGGGCGCCGCCGATCTGGTTTGGGAACCGTTGGCCGAATGGCTCTGCAACCTTGAATGAACAAGGTGCGTAAAGTGCCGGCGGGGATTCCCCTTTTTAGATGCGCGACTTAGTGGCGCGGGTATATCCCGATAGCCAGTAGACCGCCTCCCTGCCTTGCGCCGATAAATTGCCGGAGCTAGTTTAAACCGTGCTAAGGCAGACCATAATAAGAACCGCCATCAGCTAAGGAGCGTTCCCCATGACCGAAGTCGTTATTGCCAGCGCCGCACGCACGCCCATCGGTGCGTTCAACGGCTCGCTGAGCTCGGTACCCGCCCATTACCTGGGCGAAGTCGCGATCCGGGAAGCGCTGAAGCGCGCAGGCGTCGAGCCGGGTGAAGTGTCCGAGGTCGTGCTGGGTCAGGTGCTGAGCGCCGGCACCGGGCAGAACCCCGCCCGTCAGGCCGCCGTCAACGCCGGCATTCCCGTTGAGAAGACCGCCTATGGCATCAATCAGCTTTGCGGTTCCGGCCTGCGCACCGTCGCTCTGGGCTTCCAGGCGATCAAGATGGGCGATGCCGACATCGTCGTCGCCGGCGGCCAGGAAAGCATGAGCCAGGCGCCCCACGTCATGCATCTGCGCAACGGCGTCAAGATGGGCGACACGCAGATGATCGACACCATGCTCCGCGACGGCCTGATGGATGCCTTCCAGGGCTATCACATGGGCACGACCGCCGAGAACGTGGCCGAGAAGTGGCAGATCACCCGCGAGCAGCAGGACCAGTTCGCCGCCGCTTCGCAGAACAAGGCCGAAGCGGCCATGAAGGAAGGCAAGTTCAAGGACGAGATCGTTTCGGTCACCATCAAGGGCCGCAAGGGCGACGTGGTGGTCGATACCGACGAGTTCCCCAAGGCGGGCGTCACGGCCGATGCGCTGGGTAAGCTGCGCCCGGCCTTCTCCAAGACCGGCACGGTCACGGCGGGCAACGCTTCCGGCATCAACGACGGTGCGGCGGCCCTGTTGCTGATGGGGGCGGATGCCGCCGCCAAGCGTGGCATCAAGCCGCTGGCCCGTATCGTGTCGTGGGCGACCGCCGGCGTCGATCCCGCGATCATGGGCTCCGGCCCGATCCCGGCGAGCCGTCTGGCGCTTCAGAAGGCCGGCTGGTCGGTGGACGACCTGGACCTGATCGAGGCGAACGAGGCTTTCGCGGCGCAGGCCTGCGCCGTCAACAAGGATCTCGGCTGGGACCCGTCGAAGGTCAACGTCAACGGCGGCGCCATCGCTCTCGGCCATCCGATCGGCGCCTCGGGCGCCCGCGTCCTGATCACCCTGCTGCACGAGATGCAGAAGCGGGATGCCAAGAAGGGCCTCGCCACGCTGTGCATCGGCGGCGGCATGGGCATCGCCCTCACCGTTGCCCGTGACTGATCCGGGCTTGTTCGTGTTGACGTCCCCGTCGATGGCGGGATGACAGGGACCGGCGGACCATCGTTAAGATGGTTCGCCGGTCCCTGCATGACCTGCTTGATACACGTCAAGGCGAGCACTTCGTCCATTAGTCATACTGCCTGATCGAAGCATGTACAATCATGCGAATTCGGGCATAACCGTCTCATCAAATCATCGCTTTAGTGGGGGAGGAATCAATGGCAAGAGTTGCAGTAGTTACCGGTGGTACGCGCGGTATCGGTGAAGCCATTTCGGTTGGTCTGAAGGACGCCGGCTACAAGGTCGCCGCCGTTTATGCCGGCAACGACGAAAAGGCCCGCGAGTTCACCGAACGTACCGGCATCGCCGCGTTCAAGTGGGATGTCAGCAACTTCGAAGCCTGCAAGGAAGGTCTGGCGAAGGTCGAGGCGGAACTGGGTCCGGTCGAGATCGTCGTCAACAACGCCGGCATCACCCGTGACGGCGTGCTTCACCGCATGACCTTCGAGCAGTGGAACGATGTCATCGCGACCAACCTGACCTCCTGCTTCAACATGTGCCGCAACGTCATCGACGGCATGCGCGAGCGGGGCTTCGGCCGGATCGTCAACATCGGCTCGATCAACGGTCAGGCCGGCC
The DNA here is from genome assembly GCA_963848585.1 of uncultured Alphaproteobacteria bacterium. Classification (GTDB taxonomy): domain Bacteria; phylum Pseudomonadota; class Alphaproteobacteria; order Azospirillales; family Azospirillaceae; genus Skermanella. Next base: position 25,115 of record CAWKET010000045.1, read on the forward strand.
AGTACGGTCAGGTCAACTACGCGGCGGCCAAGTCCGGCATCCACGGCTTCACCAAGGCTCTCGCCCAGGAGGGTGCGGCCAAGGGGATCACCGTCAACGCGATCGCACCGGGCTACATCGACACCGACATGGTTCGCGCCGTTCCGCCGAACGTGCTGGAGAAGATCGTCGCCAAGGTTCCGGTCGGCCGTCTCGGCAAGGCGTCGGAAATCGCGCGCGGCGTGCTGTTCCTGGTGTCCGACGACGGCGGTTTCATCACCGGCTCGACCCTGTCGATCAACGGCGGTCAGCACATGTATTGATCGACCATCCTTCTTCGCGATGGTAAGATCCACAGGGCGCCCATTCGGGCGCCCTGATTGCGTTTCAGCATATGCCTGTTTCCGGAGGCCCCATGGTCGAGTACGAGGACGCCAGTCCCGAGGTCCGCGCCGTCTATGACGACATCATGAAGACCCGCAACACGGATCTGATCAACAATTTCTGGAAGGCGCTCGCCAGCCATCCGCCGACTCTCCGGCGGACCTGGGAAAGCCTGAAGGAGGTCATGGCTCCCGGCGCGCTCGATCCCCTGACCAAGGAAATGCTCTATCTCGCGGTCAGTGCGACCAATAGCTGCGAATACTGCATCGCCTCCCACACGGCGGCGGCCCGCAAGGCCGGCATGACCGACGACATGCTGGGCGAGTTGATGGGTGTGGTCGGCATGGCCAATGAAACCAACCGGCTGGCGAACGGCTATCGGGTTCCGGTGGACGAACGGTTCAAGTCATGAGCCGGGCAGGGCGGGAATATCCCGACCGTCCCTGGGTCGGCGTCGGGGTCGTGGTCTGGCAGGGTGAGCGGGTGCTGCTGATCCGGCGCGGCCGGGCGCCGCGCCTGGGGCAGTGGGGACTGCCGGGCGGCGCCCAGTCGGTGGGGGAAACCCTGTTCGAGGCGGCGGCGCGGGAAGTGCTGGAGGAAACCGGGCTGGAGGTCGTGCCGCAGGCGGTCGTGACCGCGCTCGACAGCATCAGCCGCGACGAGGCCGGAGGCGTCCAGTTCCACTACACGCTGGTGGAGGTGGTGGCGGAATGCGGCGCCGGTGAGCCGCTGGCTGCGGACGATGCCATGGACGCCCGGTGGGTTCCGGCCGATCAGGTCGGTGACCTGGTGGAGTGGGACGAAACCGTCCGGGTCATCGAGATGTCCAGGGAGTTCCGGGCCACCAGGTTTCAGGACGCCGGGGGCTGAGGCTCCTCATTCCCAATTCAACCGGGGCATGCGCATGAGGCGGACGGGACCGAAATAGAGCCAGCCGTCCTGTGCCGTGACAGACGCTTCGACGATCGGCTGCTTGTCCGGCGTGCTGCGGCGGGAGAGCAGTCCCAGCGCCACCTTGGCCATCGCCGCATCGCCCGGCCGGACGATTCCGGCGCTCGCCAGACTGTCCATGGTCGGGTTGATGCCCAGCACCTCAGCGCTCAGCGCACCCACCGGCTGAAGCGCTCCATCGAACGCCAGCGTCCCCGTCCCGTCATCCGCAATGGTCCCCAGGCGAGGTTCAGCGCATCGATATCGACGGTGCCGCCGCTCTTGCTCCACGCGGCGATGGCCGGCTGGGTGAAGCGGGCTGGGCAGCAGGCCCTTGATGCGGGCGGTGAAGGCGGCGGTATCGATGGTGCGGCCCAGGGGAGATTTCTTGTCCGGCGGCAGGCCGAGGTCCTTGAGGTCGGCCTGGATCGTGACCGCTGTTCCGGTATGGTCGGCCGGCGGGGTTTCCGGGAAAGGTGGCGCGGAGATCAAGCTGGCCAGCGTCGCCGCATTGACACCGCCGGGCAGACCGGCGGTCACGTCGGTCAGGTGCAGGGACACGTCTTCGACTCCGCCGCCCAGCTCTCAGATTGACAAGCCCGGTTCCGCCATCCTTCGCCACGATGCTGAGCGGTGGTGCGGCACCTTGGCCGACGATCGCCGCTTCCTGTTCGCCCGGCAGATCGACCGTTGATCTTCAGCGGATTCCAGGGCCGCGCGTGAGCTGTCAGTTCAGGTCCGCGCCAGCTCAGGCCATCGGCCCGGCGGATCGAAAAATCCGTCGCCTTGGCGGTGAGCGACAGGGGAAATCCGGATACGTCCAACCCCTTGTACTCGATGAAGCTGGCTTGCGCCCGCTCGGCCGCGATCCAGTTGGCGACGCTGTCGCGGATCACGCCGGCGGCGTAGAACCACCATGCCGTATAGCCGGCGCCGAGGACGGCCAGCAGGAGAAGCGGAAGCAGGATGGGTCTGGCGCGCATGATCCGACCGGTGTGGGGAGAGGCGCAGACTTATACCGGTTCGCGGCGATCAAGGTCGAGAGCCGCGTCGATATGTGCTACCGTGGCATCAGCGCTGAGGGGACACCATCTGAGGGTCATGTCTGCCGAAGATTCAAACGCGGCGCGATCGAAGACGATACCGCCGCCCTTTCCCAGGAGCCTGCCGATACCGATTACGACGCCGCTGGTGTCGAATTCGGCAATGGTCTTCCGTCCGTCCAGGGGCTCCGTTCTTTTCCCCAAGATCAAGGTGCCGCCGGGAACCGACCTGTGGGTGTTCGGCTACGGCTCCCTGATGTGGAACCCCGAGTTTCCCTATGTCGAGCGGCGTCAGGCGCTGCTGCGGGGATATCACCGCCGCTTCTGCGTCTATTCGCATCGCTATCGGGGCACGCCGGACCGGCCGGGACTGGTGCTTGGCCTGGACCGTGGCGGTTCATGCCGCGGCATCGCCTTCAGGGTCGAACCGCCGCATGTCGAAGCGACCATCGACCTTCTCTGGGACCGCGAAATGGTGAGCGGCGTCTATGCGCCGAAGATCATCAAGGTAGCGACCGATGAGGGCCGCATCCCCGCCTGCACCTTCGTCGCCGACCGTGCCCACCGGCAATATTGCGGCGAATTGGGGCCGGCGGATGTCGTCCGCTTCATCCGGCAGGGCGTGGGGGAGCGAGGCCCCAACCTGCGACTATCTCGCCAATACAGTCGGCCATCTGCGTGAACTCGGCATCGTCGATCAGGGGTTGGAGCGGCTTCTGGTTGAGGTCGGCAAGTCTTGAAACGGGCGTCGAGAGTAACCATATGTAGTGTCGGTGCAGGGACGACCTTGCCTTCTCCCTTTTTAATCGGCCGGGACGACCCAGCCACGGACTACGGGAGGTCTGTGATGGCTTGGGTATTTCTGTTCTCTCGCCGGTCTTTTTGAAGTCGGCTGGGCCATGGGGCTGAAGCAGACGGAAGGCTTTACCCGCCTTGTTCCGTCGTTGCTGACCGTTGCCAGCATGATCGTCAGCCTGGGACTGCTCGGGCTGGCGCTGAAGACGCTGCCGCTTGGAACAGCCTATGCGATCTGGACCGGTATCGGCACCGTCGGCACCGTAATAGTCGGCATGATCATCTATGGCGAGCCCGCCGACGCGCTTGCGGCTTGGCTGCGTTGCCCTGATCGTGGCCGGCATCGTTGGGTTGAAACTGGTCTCGCCCACTGAGCACGCACCGATCGAACGCTCCCGTATTCTACAGTTACATACCTCAAGAGTGATGGAACAACCGATACAGTGATTGTCTTGAAGGCAGTAGGGCTTGTGCCGGACCGGGAAATGAAGTAACGGGAGATGGAGGCCGGGATGAGCGGGGCGACTGGTTTCGTACTGCACCGTTTCCCGCCTACAGAGACCTGATCCTGCTGCGGCTAAGCGCCGACTCCCGCTTCCGGACGATGTGCGCCGATTACAAGGAGGCATCCGATGCGCTGGCGGCCTGGGAGCAGTCCACCACGCCACGGGCGGCGGAATTCGTCCGGGACTACCGGCGGCTGGTCGCCGAACTGGAGCGGGACATCCTGTCGGAACTGCTGGAGCATGATAGTTGAGTGAGCGGTGGGGTATCCAGATTGTATGCCGGCCGTCACCCAAGGCGAAGGCCGACATTAAACCTCGATCAGAGTGCCGGTTCGCCGGTGATCGCGGGTTTGACCACCGTTTCTTCGGCCGCCAGCGCGCGGTATGCCAGTCCACCCAGCACGCCGCCGATAAAGGGCGCCACCCAGAACATCCAGAGCTGCTGGAGAGCCACGCCGCCCTGGATCAGGGCCGGGCCGGTGCTGCGCGCCGGATTGACGCTGGTATTGGTGATCGGGATGCTGATCAGGTGGATCAGCGTCAGGCCCAGGCCGATGGCGATCGGCGCGAAGCCGGCCGGTGCGCGGGTGTCGGTCGAGCCCAGGATGATCATCAGGAAGCCGAAGGTCAGGATGATCTCGATCGCCATGCCGGAGGCCATCGAATAGCCGCCGGGAGATGCCGCGCCGAAGCCATTGGCCGCCAAGCCCTTGACCGCCAGATCGTAATCCGCCTTGCCGCTCGCGATGAGGTAGAGCGCTCCAGCGGCGATGATGGCGCCGGCTATCTGGGCGATGATGTAGGTCAGGATATCCTTGGTCGGGAAACGTCCGCCCGCCCACAGCCCGATTGTGACTGCCGGATTGAGGTGGCAGCCACTGATATGGCCGATCGAGTAGGCCATCGTCAGCACAGTCAGTCCGAACGCGAACGAAACACCGAGCAGCCCGATGCCGACTTCAGGAAAAGCCGCGGCGAATACCGCGCTGCCGCACCCACCGAAGACAAGCCAGAATGTGCCGATAAGCTCGGCGGACGCTCGACGAAGCTGCGACATAGGGTTCTCCTGAATTTTCTGAATTGATTATCGCTTGACCACGGGCCAGCCCGAACGGACTGGTTCAGACTGGGCATCCAGATCAGGGAGTGAACGTACTTTACCGTAGTCTACCCGTTGTCAGGGTTGCCTTATCACGTGCGAGCCCTACTGCAGGTTGGCGGGCTCGGTGTCGTCATGCTCGCGGGATAGGGCTGTGCGGATATCCGCGCCACTCGCCTGACGGCTCCGCCAGACGGGAGCCGAGATCCATTGCCGGCCTGTCTGAAGCGCCAGGTCCGAGTCGGCGGGAACATGTCATAGAGCCCAACATACATCCCCATACGCGTATCCAAAAGATTCACGGTAAGGCGGATCGTCCCGGCTTCGAGACGCTCCCGGTCAGGAGCAAATCACATGGTTGCGCGATCCTCGCGGATTTTCTCGCGTCCCGCCAAAACGCTAAGATTTCCGTGCCGCGTCAGCACCTGGGTCACCTCGTCGGCCAGACCGGCGGCGATGGTGACGCTACGGTCGTCGCTGGTGACGGCCGAGAAGGGGAGACCCTGAATGGTGGGGTTCGCTCTGGCGGTAGAATCGAAGATGTGCGACCGGTCGTGAGAGGGCCAGAAGGCGAGCGCGATAAGCGGCGGCCATGACCGCCAATCCCAAGACTGCGACCATCATCCGCCGACTAGTGACGGCAAGGCGCGGTGGTGCAGCCGGATGTGCGGCAACGATATGCCGCGCCGTGCTGAATACCGGAACGTAGCCACCCTTGGGCAGGTCGATGATGATCGGATCATGGGCGCCGAGGGTCAGGTAATATCGCTCCAGTGCCGGCGGAGTTGGCTTGCCTCGATCCTGACCATCGGGTGGGTCTGCGGATCGAATGTATCGTCTCGATAAGGACCGATATGGCGACCGAGTACGCCTTGATCCGGCCTGACCTCCCGGAAGCGTTTCCTCCACGATATAACTCGAGATCTCCGGCTGCGTTTGGAACGCTGAAATTCTCCGTGGTGAAAATCTTCTCCAACTGAGCACGAACCAGTTGAGGGGAAATCGGGATGATAGTTTCAGGCCGTGCTGGAAAATCAGAGGGTTGACTAACCCAAACTTCAAGATTGCCTCCCCAAGTGTCGGCCAGCTCCTCCAAAGCGAGGCCACGATAAACTTCCTGATGTTATAGATGGGGGTATTTCCGGGTATAATACGATTGAGTATACTCTTTGCCTTGGAATATCGGGGAGAGTAGCGCGCCGATTGGCAATCCGCCAAAGACATGAACACTTACCATTTATTTCGTGACTGTATAAGAAAGAACAGGAGCAACGGTAATGAAAGTAAAGCCATCATTTGTGTTTGGTGCCGCGCTCGTCTTGTCCGCGTTCGCGTTACCAATCCACTCGGCTGAAGCCCAGTTGCTGTTTGGCAGCCGTCTCTGGGGCAGGCGCATTATGAGGGTGAGGATACCAAGATCATCATGCAGGTTGGTGCCGACATGCTGCGGAATGCCAGGGACGGCGAATCTCGCGCCTGGTCGAACCCGCAGACGGGGAATAGCGGCGTTATCACCATCCTGCGCAGCTATAAGCGCGGCAACTTGCCGTGCCGCGATACGAAAGTGAACAGCCAATTGAAGGAGCGAAACATCTCCTACGTCCTGCAGTCTGTCAGGTGGCCGACGGCAGTTGGAAATTCCGCCCCCAGTAATTCATAGCCGGTGAGGCGAAAAGCAGAGGTTGAAATAACCGGAGGCCGTTGTGGCGTTGGATTTCAACATGACCGAGCAGGAAATCCTCGATCACCTGGAAGAGATCTGCTGCACGGAAGATTTCAAGAAGATCTTCCCGGTGCAGCGGCTTTCTCCGCTACGTCGTCGGCGAGACCCTTGCCGCAGGACGGAGCGCATCAAAGCCTATGCGATTGCCGTTCGGTCCTGGGGCGGGACGCTAACTTCGACCCGCAGACCGATCCGGTGGTGCGTATCGAAGCAGGTCAGCTTCGGCGACGGCTGGAGCGCTACTACCTGACCGCGGGGCCGGTTCCAGCATCCGGATCGACCTTCCCAAAGGCTCCTACGTACCAGCTTCATTCGCGCCACCCGGCCCCTTCCGTGGCGGCCAACCTTGACCGGAGCAGCAGATCGGCAAGGTGCTATGGTGCCCGTCGCCCTGTCCGCCGGGGCACTTGCCGGCATCGGGCTGACGATCGCGCTGATAATGGGGATCGGCGAGGCTCCAAGGCCGCTGGCTCAACCCGTTCCCACGGTCCAGATAAACGCCTTCGTCCCGGTCGATGTCTTCAGCGCCGAAATGGCGTCGGGCCTTCAGGACGAGGTAGACGGGCGCTGATGGGGAACAACCACCTTGCCGTCATTGATCCCGAACACGCCATGGAGCCGGCGCCCGCCGATTTCGTGATGGACGGGAAGTGTCCGGTGCGTCGATGGCTGGATCAGGGTCAGCGCCCGCCTGCTGGATACCCGTACGCAAACCTATGTCTGGGCACACGCCTATGACCGCCCGCTTGCCCCTGAAGCCGTGCTGGATGACCAGACCGGGATCGCGGAAGCCATCGTCCGGCAGATGGCGCTACCGTCGAACTCATAAAATACGTGGAACGGTTACGAGCACTTTGAGTAGCCGCAGTTGGTGCAGAGGTCGCAGCCTTCCTGCCGAAGCAGACCGGGCTGGCCGCATTGCGGGCATTGGCGCAGGCGCACCGATGACGCCGTGCCGTCAGGGACCGTGCCGGTGGCCGGCGACGGTGGCGCATTGACGCGCTGGCGCGCGTTTTCCTTCAGGGTGCCGCCATGGTTTTGTGTTCGGGCAGGAAGCCGATCTCGATCATGTGCCGCTCGATCACTTCGCCGATCGCGGCGAGCAGCGATGGCACGTAGCGCCCGCTCATCCACTGGCCGCCGCGCGGATCGAAGACCGCCTTCAACTCCTCCACCACGAAGGCGATGTCGCCGCCGCGCCGGAAGACGGCGCTGATCATGCGGGTCAAGGCCACCGTCCAGGCGTAATGCTCCATGTTCTTGGAGTTGATGAACACCTCGAACGGCCGGCGGCGGCCGTCCTGGATGATGTCGTTGAGGGTGATGTAGAGCGCGTGGTCGCTTTCCGGCCAGCGCAGCTTGTATGTCTGGCCCGGCAGAACTTCCGGCCGGTCCAGGGGCTGGGTCATGTAGACGATCGCTCCGGCGTCGTGAGCCGGGGCTGGCGCCTGGCGGGCGGGGCTTCGGCTCGGCTTTGGTTTCCGTCTTCTTCACCGCCAGCACCGATCCGGTCACCTCGTTGGGCCGGTAGGTCGTGCATCCCTTGCAGCCCAGGTCATAGGCCTGGACGTAGACATCCTTGAACGCCTCGAACGACAGGTCCTCCGGGCAGTTGATCGTCTTGGAGATGCTGCTGTCGATATATTTCTGCGCCACCGCCTGCATCACGACATGGGCGGCCGGGGTCAATGTCTGCACATCGACGAAGTAGTCGGGCAGGGGAGTATCCTCGCCGAACTTCTGCCGGAACAGCCGATAGGCATGGTCGGAGACTTCCTCCTGCCGCCGCGAGCCGTCCGGCATCAGCACCGTGCGGTCGTAGCTGTAGGCGAATACCGGCTCGATACCCGGATGAGATGTTGTCGGCGAACAGCGAGATCGTGCCGGTGGGCGCTATGGAGGTCAGAAGCGCGTTGCGGATGCCGTGCTTGGCGATGGCGTCGCGCACATCGGGGTCCAGCGTTTTGACATTGGCGCCGTCCAGGAACTTCTCCGCGTCGAACAGCGGGAAAGGGCCTTTCTCCGCCGCCAGTTCGGTCGAGGCCAGATAGGCGTGCCGGCGCAGCGCCGCCAGCCACTGCTCGGTCAGCGATACCGCCTGCTCGCTGCCATAGCGCGCCCGGCACAGGATCAGCGCGTCGGCCAGTCCGGTGACGCCCAGCCCGATGCGCCGTTTGGTTTTCGCCTCTGCCTGCTGCTCGGCGAGCGGGAAGCGCGACACATCCACGACATTGTCCATCATGCGGACGGCGACCGGCACCAGCTTCGCCAGCCGGTCCATGTCCAACCGCGCATGCTCGGTGAACGGATCGCGCACGAGAGCCGCCAGATTGATCGACCCCAGCAGGCAGGCGCCATAAGGGGGCAGCGGCTGCTCTCCACATGGATTAGTCGCAGAAATATCCTCTGCGTACCACAGGTTGTTCTGCTGGTTGATCCGGTCGATGAAGATCACGCCCGGCTCGGCATAGGCGTATGTGGCCCGCATGATGCGGTCCCACAGGTCGCGGGCCGGAACTGTTTTGAACACGCTGCCGTTGAAGACCAGCGGCCACGCATCGTCCTGGCGTACCGCCGTCATGAAGGCGTCGGTCACCAGGACCGACAGGTTGAACATGCGCAGCCGGCCGGCCTCGCGCTTGGCGTCGATAAAGGCTTCGATATCGGGGTGGTCGCAGCGCAGCGTCGCCATCATGGCGCCGCGGCGATGGCCGGCGCTCATGATGGTGCGGCACATGGCGTCCCACACGTCCATGAAGGACAAGGGACCGGAAGCGTCGGCCCCGACGCCCAGCACAGGTGCGCCCTTCGGCCGCAGCGTCGAGAAGTCGTAGCCGATGCCGCCGCCCTGCTGCATGGTCAGGGCCGCTTCGCGCAGGTTGGCGAAGATGCCGCCCATGTCGTCGGGGATCGTCCCCATGACGAAGCAGTTGAACAGGGTGACGGTACGACCGGTGCCGGCGCCCGCGAGAATGCGTCCGGCCGGCAGGAACTGGAAATCGGACAGCGCTTCGGCAAATCGGCCGGTCCATTCGGCGGGGTTGGACTTCGGCTTCGGCAAGCGCTTTCGCGACGCGCGTCCAGGTGTCGCCGACGGTTTTGTCCACAGGCTGGCCGTCGAGCATCTTCAACCGGTATTTCATATCCCAGATCTGTTGGGATATGGCTGCTACGGCCGTCATTCCGCTCTCCCGTGTGCCGTTCTTTCCGGTCGGATCGAACCGCCGAATACCTTCAAAAACAAGAGTTTCCGAGATTTGAGCCATTGGCAAGGCGAACTTTACGGCGATCGGATATTCCGTTCAAGCAGCAGTAGTTCGTGTTTTGTTCCAAAATTGGGCGTGCCTGGCCGTATTCTGGAAGGACGGGTTTGTTTTGCAATCAGTACATAAACCGGCGCAACGCCAGCGCGTAGATCCACAGAGTTTTCCACAGGCTAAAAAAGCTTATGGCACGGCTGCGGGCGCTCCATCGGGCAGCGGCCTGGATGGCTTTACGGTCGGCGGTCCGCCCGCCTCCATCACCAGCCGGTCGCTTGCGGCTTCCAGCTCTGGATTCCAGCTCGGCCATGACAGCGTCGCGGCTCAAGCCCGGCTGGATCGGCGGCAGGAACTCAACGACGATCCGGCCCGAGTGCTTCCGGAAACTGCGCCGTCCCCAGTAGACGCCGGAGTTCAGCGCCATGGGCACGATCGGAACGTTCAGCTCCTTGTAGAGAACGGCCACACCGACCCGGTAGGGGAGATAACGCCCGACCGCCGTCCGGGTTCCCTGGGGAAAAATGACGATAGGGCGGCCTTCCGCCTTAACTCTTTTCGCTCCTTCCACCATCGAAGCGATGGCGCGTCCGCGAGCGCTGCGGTCCACGGCGATCATCTTCGCCTTGGCGGCATACCAGCCCCAGATCGGCACCCACAGCAACTCCCGCTTCAGGATGATGGCGGGATCGTCGATCAGCAGGTGGAGCTTCATGGTTTCCCATGCCGACTGATGCTTGGCCGCCAAGACGTACGACCCTTCGCGCGGCAGGTTTTTCGATCCCTCTGACCTCGTAATCCAGCCCCAGGATGGTGCGCTCAAGGAAATGGATGGTGCTGAGATACCATTCCACCACATGCACCATCTGCCGACGCGGCAGCAGCAGCATCCAGAGAAGGCCGAAGCAGCACACCGTCGTCCAACTGAAGAACGCGATATTGAAGAGGAGCGAACGGACGACGGTCATGGGTTCCGGGGGCAAGGAGTCAGGTCCGGCAGCGGATGCCGGACGGGTGTTTCTAGCGGGTTACGAAGCAGGATTCCAGTGCGGCCTGTCGTATTGCGGTGCGGGTCAACGTCGCGGCGGCGCGGGTCAGCTCGTGGATCAGGATGGCTGCCGTCGCCGCGACGTTGAGCGACTGGACGTGGCCCGGAGCCTGCCAGGGTGGCGACGCCCTCGCAGGCGTTCAGGGTCGCGGCGCCAAGACCCTCTTCCTCGTTGCCAAGGACGATCGCGACTGGGCGGCCATCGGAAGACAGCCGGTCCAGCGGCTCGCCCCGGCCGAGTGCCGTACCAAGCACCCGGTAGCTGGTCTTCAATTGCTGGAGAACCTTGGGAAATCCGGTAGCCCTGTAGAGACGTACATGCTCCATGCCGCCCTCGGCGACGCGGTAGCTGGCTTCCGACGGTCCGGCCTGCGACGGATGGTCGGAAATCACGATGCGGTCCAGGCCGAAAAAGGCCGCGGTCCGCACGATGGCGCCGAGATTGTGCGGGTTGCCGATGCCGTCCAGCAGCAGCAGGGGCTTGCCCTCCGCCGCCCAGCGCTTCGCTTCGGCCGGGTCGAAGGCGGGGATCGGACGAAGCCCGGTCACAGCGACGACGCCGCCATGCAGCACCGTGCCGGCTACTCGCGCCAGTTCTTCGGCATCGACCTGACGGTAGGGTTTGCGGGCCTTGCCCAGTTCGCGGCAGAACCCGGCGACGGCGGCGGCATTGCGTTCGTCGAAGAACAGCCGCTCGACCAGACGTCCATTGCGCTCGAACAGGGCTTTGACGGCGGGAAGGCCGGTGATCCGCAGCATCTTGGGCGCGGGTTCGGGCGCATGGTCCATCAACTGCGGCTCTTCCCGGCGGGGCCGGGTGCCCTTGGCGGGCGGGCGCGGACCCGACGCGGGTGGGCGGGGACCTTTCGCGGAGGAGGGACGTGATCCCTTCGCGGACAGACGCGGATCTTTGGCAGGCGGGCGCTGATCTGACGGCGTCCGAGGCCCGGAAGCGTGCGAGCGCCGGCTCCGAGCGGGACCAGCCTCCGAGCGGGGCCGGATCGCGGACGGGAACTCAGCCTGGCGAACGTGGACCGCAGACTCGGCGGGCGGACTGAGCGGACCTCTCGGCGGGAACCGGCTCCGACGGGAGCCGACTCCGTACGGGAGCCTGATTGCGGCCGGGAACCAGCCTCTGTACGGGAGCCGGATGGCGGGCGAGGCCCCGAAGGCGGACGGCCCGACGGGTTTCTGGGGCGGGGAGGCTTGGGCATCGGGTTCAGGTTTTCCTGCTGGAAGCGGCGTTCAGCCCCGCAGCGTATAGCGCGCCAGGGCGAACAGGTACTTGTTGTATTCGTTGACGATCAGGGCCAGCGTTCCCGGCCAGCGCCACCAGTCGGCCAGCCTGACGGCATTGGGTGCGACAGGATGCGGGACCACGTCCGCCTCCGGCAGGGCGATGCTGAACTCCAGCAGGCTTCTGCGCATGTGATAGTTGGATGTCACCAGCCGCAACGACGAATAGTGCCGGCTGCGAATCCAGGCCGCCGTTTCCGCCGCGTTGCCGACGGTGTCGCCAGCTTCATAGCCCAGGACGATGCAGCATTCCAGCGTGCTTGGCTCCAGCTTCGACGCCCGCAGCATTTCGCGCAGTTCGACGCCCTGGTGTACGCCTGAAACGAACAGCGTGCGTCCCAGCCCTTCGGACAGCAGTTGGACGCCGGTCGAGATACGGTCGCTGCCGCCGGTCAGGACCACGATGGCGTCGGTCGCCCGGTCCGCCCAGCCTTCCTCCCTGGGGATCGTCTGGGCGAACCAGATCAACCCTCCCAGCCATGCCAGAAGCGCCAGTCCGAGGAGGATCGCCGGCGGCAGCAGCACGCGCGCAACGCGCTGCGCCAAAATCACGGCAGCCGCGCCAATGCGCGCATGACGGTGAGGCGGGCCGTCACCGCCGCCAGCACGGCGGCGGTCAGCGGGACCCCGACCAGCGCCAGAAGCTGCACCGGCGTCAGGCTGATGTCAGGCAGCAGACCGGCGGAAAACTCGCCGCCCGCCCGCGTCAGGGCGAACAGGGTGGCGGCGGCCAGCAGGGTGCCGGCCAGCCCTCCGCGCACCGCCAGCCCCAGCACATGGCTTTGGAACTGGCGGGCGACGTAGCGGTCGGGGGCGCCCATGACGTGCAGCAGTTCGACCACCGGGCCATGGATCGCCAGCCCGGCCCGCGACACGAAAATCACCGTGGCGACCGCGGCGCCGCCGACCAGCGCCACCACGCCAAGCGCCACCATCTCGACCGCCCGCGCTATCGCCAGCACGTCCTTCAGCCATGCGGCGTGGTCGTCCACCTCCACTCCGGGGACGGCGGCGCGCAGGCGTTGAGCCAGCCCGCGCACATCGATCCTGCCGCCGGACATGGTCACGTCGATCAGCGCCGGCACCGGCAGATCGGCGCTGAGCGCGCCGCTGCCCAGCCAGGGCTCCAGAAGGCTCGCCATCTGCTCCCGCTTCAGCGGCTCCGCCTTCGCGATGCCGGGGGTCGCATGCAGCACTCCCAGTGCCGCCTGGATGCGGGTGTCGAGGGTCGGGGTGCCATCGGGCAGGGGCGGGACCTGGATGGTCAGGGTGCCGGCCAAGCCCCTTGTCCCAGCGCTGCGCCATGTCGGACAGGACCATCGATCCGGCCAGCGCCAGGATCGCCAGATAGACCATCAGCGCGATGATCCAGGGGAGGAAGCGGCCGGTGACGTCACGTTGCAGCGGCAGGTCGTAGTGGGTGCGGAACATCAGGCAATCCGGGTTGCGGCGGCGCTCCGCGGCAGGTGCTGGAGCATGCCCTTGTCGAGGACCATGCGCGCATAGCCGAATCGCTCGATCAGCATCTCGTTGTGGGTGGCGATCACGATAGTCGTGCCGAGCTTGTTCAATTCCTCGAACAGGTGGAGCAGGCGCATGCCGATCCGGTCATCGACGTTGCCGGTCGGCTCGTCGGCCAGCAGAAGGCTGGGGCGCGTGATGACGGCGCGCGCGATGGCGACGCGCTGCTGCTGTCCGCCCGACAGGGTGGCCGGCTTGTCGTTGAGGTGGTCGCCAAGGCCGACCCAGCTCAGCAGCTCGGCGACATGCTCGCGCACCTGCCCTTCCTTGGCGCCCGCGACGCGCAGGGGCAATGCGACGTTGTCCAGCGCCGACAGATGGTCGAGCAGCCGGAAGTTCTGGAACACGACGCCGATCCGCCGCCGCAGCGGCGGCAGTTCCGCCCGCTTCAGCGATGCCACGTCATGGCCGAACATGGTGATGAGGCCGCGCGACGGGCGGTGGGCAAGGTACATCAGGCGAAGCAGCGAAGACTTGCCGGCGCCGCTGGCGCCGGTCAGGAAATGGAACGTCCCCGGTTCCAGTGTGAAGCTGACGTCGCGCAGCACTTCCGGCCCGGTGCCGTAGCGCATGCCGACATTCTCAAAACGAATCAAATCCTCTGACCTCGGCAACCTGAGACGGCGCGCAGCATCGCACGCCTCCCCTGAAGGCGTCTACACCAGTGGTGCGCGCGGTGATTTCACGGCGCTTACGGTACATCAGCAAGCCCCCGACTTGCTTAATACCTCCTTAGTTTCTATAAGACATTCTACAAATCCACGATTTATTCACAGCCTTTATGATCCTCACCTGCCCGGCCTGCTCCACCCGTTATTCGGTCGACCCCGCCAACTTGGGCAGGGACGGGCGGATGGTGCGTTGCGTCAAATGCGGCCATAGCTGGATGCAGCGTCCGCCGGCCGATATGCCGAAGTCGGTGGACCTGGAATTCACTCCGCCGCCGGAGGAGGTCAAGCCGATCCCGCCGGGGTCGAACCTGCCGGCCATCCGCAAGCCGGTGAAGCCGAAGGCCTCCAAGAAGCCGCTCGTCATATCCGCCGTGGCCGCCGCACTGCTTCTGCTGATCGGCGGCGTCTTCATGCGCCAGGATATCGTCGAAATCTGGCCGCCGGCGGCGCGGCTGTTCGAAACCGTCGGACTGCCGGTCGATGCGCTGGGTGCCGGGCTTCAGTTGCAGCATGTGCGGTCGGAAAAGCGGGTGGAGGACGGCATCACCGTCCTGGTGATCGAGGGGCAGGTGGTCAATGTCTCCGACCGCGAACGGCCGGTGCCGCCGCTGCGCGCCGTCTCGCTGGGGCCGGACAAGACGCCGCTGGGCGACTGGACCTTCACCGCGTCGCATGAAACCCTGCTGCCGGGCGAGATCGCGACCTTCGTGAGCCAGATGCGGGAACCCGCCGGAGTGATCGCCGAAATCGCCATCACGTTCCAGCCCAGCCACGGCGGCTGAACTACCCCCGCTGCGGAAAGCGGTCCTTCGGGGGCGTCATGGACCGGGGGGCCGGGTTTGGCTTACTGGTGGGAGCCGGTTTTCCCTTATCCGGTCGTGAGCAACCCCGATGACGGCAGCATCCGATATCTCCACCGTTCCGCGCGTTCTGGTCGCGGAGGACGACGTGGCCGTCCGCACCTTCGTCACGCGGTCGCTCACCCATGCCGGATTTTCCGTGACGGATGTGGAGGATGGTCAGCAGGCCTTGCAGGCGCTGGAGATCGAGCGGTTCGACCTGCTGGTCGCCGACATCGTCATGCCGGTGCGTGGACGGCATAGCGCTGGCGCTGAGCGCCAGCAGCCGCCAGCCCGACCTGCGCATCCTGCTGATAACGGGCTATCCCGCCGAACATAAGCGGGCGCGCAACCTGGATGCGCTGATCCATGGCGTGATCCCGAAGCCTTTCAGCCTTCAGGAGCTTTGCGCGGCGGCGAAGGCGGCCTTGGCGCCGCTGGAGTAGGCAAGCTGACGCTCAGAACCGCCGCAGCAGGCGGTCGATGTAATCCAGTTCAAGCTGCGGCCGGTTGAACTCGCCGGCGCGGCGGCGGAGTTCGTCGAGGATTTCGCGGGCGCGCTGGAGGTCGGACTCCTCGGGGATGCGGACGTCGTTGGTGTCGGCGCGGCCGAAGCCGGGCAGGGGACGGCCGAGCGGGTCGCGGCCCCGGTTGGACTGCTGCATCTGCTGCTGGCCCGGCATCTGACCGGGCTGCTGGCCCATCATCATCTGCTGCGCCATCTGCTCGGCCATGGATTGCAGGCCTTGCTGAAGCTCATCCAGCGCCTGGGTCTGGGGAGGGACCGCAGCGCCGGGCTGGCCCTGCTGGAGCGCCTGACCGGCGTCCCGCATGGCGCGTTCCGCGCGGCCCAGGGGGCGGGGGATCTCGCCGCCCATTTCGCCGAGCTGGCGCATCACTTCGCCCAGTTCCCGCCGCAGCGCTTCCTGCTGGGCGGCGCTGGATGAGCCCTGGCCCTGCTGGCCTTCCTTGCTGGCCTTGTTGCCCCTGCTGTCCGCGCTGACCCTGTTGGCCGCGCTGGCGGCCCGGCATCTGGCCCTGCTGGCCTTGTTGCCCCTGTTGCCCTTGCTGACCTCTGCCTGTGCCTTGCTCGCCCTGCTGGGACTCGCGGAAGCTCTGGTCCAGCAACTCGCGCTGGCGCTGAGCCAGATCCTGCATCTTCTGCATCATCTGGCCGGCCTGATTCTGCTGTCCCTGCTGCATCTGGGCCATGGTGCCGTTGCGCAGGTTCTCCAGCATCTGCTGCAACTGGGAAAGCATCTCCCTGGCGGCGTCGCGCGATCCGGTTTCGGCCATCTGGCGCATCTGGTCGAGCATCTTCTGAAGATCCTGCCGGTCCATGGTCTGGCCCTGCATCTCCGGCGGGATCTGCGGCAATTGCTCGCCGCGCTCCATCGCCTGACGCATCTGCTCTTCCATGGCGTCCAGGAACTCGTTGAGCGCCTGCTGCAACTCGTCCATCAGCTTCTGGACTTCCTGGTCGGGAGCATCGCGGTTCAGCGCGTCCGTCAGGCGCTGCTCGGCGTCGCGCAGGTTCCGCTCGGCGAGCGACAACTCGCCGTCCTCGACCCGCAGGGCGGTGTCCCACAGGAGCTTCTGGATGGCGGGGACCGCTTCGGGAGTTTCATCCAGATAGAGCCGCGCCACGGCGGAGCGGAGCGACAGGAAGACGACGATGTCGTCGTGGAACTGGTAGGGGCGGGCGGAAATGATGCCGAGGCTCCGCGCGACCTCCTCGCGGCCCGCCTGGGGCCGGAGCGTCAGCTTCTTGCGCTCCTCGATGATGGCGCGGGCGATCGGATTGCGGAACTCGCGCTCCGGCAGGACCAGCGCCACGTCTTCGGTGGTGCCGGTCTGGCCGGCGCCGTCGGTCGCCGACAGGCGCAACGTTACCGGCAGTCCCGCCCAGGGATGGGGCGTCAGGTCGTGGAAACTGGTGCTGCGCGCGGTCTTCGGCCGCACGCCGGGGAGGGGAAGCTGAAGCTCGACCGGAGTGCGGTCGATGCCCGGTTCCGCCACGTCGCCGCTCAGCCGGACGGCGCCGGTGACCGTGACCACGCCGTAGTCGTCGCGCGCCTCGTATTCCAGCCGCAGGGCGCCGCGCTCGCCAGCGGCGGGCGGTGTCGGCAAGGCGATGATCGGGGCGGTGTCGGGAACGACGGTGATCGGCCAGGAACCCAGGGTGCGGCCGTTCTGCTCGACCGCGATGGTGCCGCCTTTGGTCACCGGCTGGGTGATCTGGTAGCTGACCTGATCCACCTGCTCGAACGCCGAAGCCGTCCCGTTGGCGGTCAGCGCCGGTGCGCCGGAACCTCCGCTGACGCGGGCCAGCAGCACGCTGCCGGTCGGAACCGGGATCGCGGTGGGTCGCGGAGGCGGGATCGTCGGTTTTCGCGGTCTGGGGAGCCGGTTGGCCGGTGCGCAGGAAGATCGGAGCCAGACCGGTGTAGTCGGGCGGGGTCACCCAGACATCCAGCGTGGCGTCCGCGGCATTGGCGGAGCCGTCCAGGTGAGGCGTGAAGGCGGCGGCGATGCGGGGACTCCAGTCGCCCCAGGTGCCGAACGCCGCGACGAACAGGAGAAGACCGACGGCGGCGCGCAAGCCCCAGGGATCGCGCGCCGCCAGATTGGGGTGGGGCAGCCGGACCTTGAGGTTGCGCATCCGCTGACGCGCCTGCTCCTGGTAGAGCCGCCAAAGCTCGGCGCTGGCCGGATCGGAAGCGCCCGCCATGGTGTCGCGCAAGGCGGCCAGCGGCCGGTGAGTCAGGCCGCTGTCACGCTCCAGCCGGCGGAGCGCCGCCGTGCCATCGGGTAGCCGGATGCGGCGTATGCCGTACCAGACGGCGGCGCCGAACGCTGCGGCGAACAGGAGAAGCACCAGCGCGTGCAGCCAGCCGCCGAGCGACGGCAGGACGTTGAACAGGGCAATGGCGATGAACAGGCCGGCGATACCCACCGCCGGCCAGAAGGCGGGCCAGATCTGTTCCCAGGCCAGTGCGCCGCGGGCCAGTCCCAATCTGAAGCGCGGCTCGTCGGTCCCGTTCATCCCGCTTCCCCTGTTCATGTTAACCGGCGCGGCGTTTCAGGGAGCTAGGTCAGCGCCCTTACGATTCGAGCCACGCCGGCACCTGTTCCGCCGCCAGCATTTCCTCCACGGTGGGCCGTCGCCGGACAACCGCATGGTTGGACCCTGAAACCAGCACTTCAGGGACCAGCGGGCGGGTGTTGTACGTCGATGCCATCACAGCGCCGTATGCGCCCGCCGACAGGAATGCCACCAGATCATCTTGGTCCAAATGTGGCAAGACCCGCTGAACCGCGAAGGTATCACCCAATTCGCACACCGGCCCGACCACGTCGATCCGGGTCCGCGGCGCGTCCTGGTCCTCCTCGGTTACAGGAAGGATAGTGTGCCAGGCATCGTAAAGCGAGGGGCGGATCAGATCGTTCATCGCCGCATCGACGATCAGGAACTCCCGATGCACCCCGGTCTTGCGGTAAATCACCTTCGACACGAGGATGCCGGCGTTGCCGACCAGGGCGCGGCCGGGCTCCAGCGTCACATGGCAGCCGAGGTTGCCGGTGATGCTCTTGACCATGCCGGCATAGGCATCGAGCGCCGGCACGTCCTCGTCCCGGTAGAGGATGCCGAGACCGCCGCCGAGGTCCAGACGCTGGATATCGTGGCCGTCCTCGCGCAGCGCATGGACCAGTTCCACCACCCGCTCGAAAGCGGCGCGGAAGGGTTCCAGGCTGGTGAGCTGCGATCCGATATGGACGGCGACGGCCACGGGCTTGATACCGGGAAGTTCGGCGGCGCGGGCGTAGGTTGCCCGCGCGTGGTCGAAATCGATGCCGAACTTGTTCTCCTTCTTGCCCGTCGCGATCTTGGCGTGGGTCTTGGCGTCCACATCGGGGTTGACCCGGATCGCGATGGAGGCGGTCTGGCCGATCGAGGATGCGACTTGGCTCAGCGCTTCCAGTTCGGGGATGGATTCGACGTTGAGCTGGAAGATGCCGGCTTCAAGCGCCGCCCGCATCTCGTCCCGCGTCTTGCCGACGCCGGAGAACACGATCCGATCGGCTGGGATGCCGCCGGCCAGCGCCCGGCGCATCTCGCCCTCCGACACCACGTCGGCTCCGGCGCCGAGCTTCGCCAGCGTGCGGATCACCGCGAGGTTGGAGTTGGCCTTCAGCGCGTAGCAGATGCCGGTATCGGTCCCGGCGAAGGCGTCGGCGAAGGCGCGGTAGTTCGCTTCGAGCGCCGCTGAGGAGTAGCAGTAGAACGGGGTGCCGACCGTCGCCGCCAGATCGGGCAATGCGACGTCTTCGGCATGCAGCACGCCGTTGCGGTAGGTGAAGTACGGGTTCATGGCGTGCTGGGTTGAGCCTGCGTTGGGGCAGGGGCCGTCGTTGCGGGCGGCGCCTGACGTTGAGGTTGCGGGTCGAGAGCGGGGTTGGGGTAGACGCCGGGGAAGCGGTCGGCGGCACGGCCCTGGGGCGGTTCGACGAAGCCGGGCTTCTTGCCGCAGCCGGCCAGAGCGAGGGTCGCGAGGAGTGCCGCGGCGATGCGCAGGGTCAAGGTGCTGCTCACAGGAAACGCTCCCGCGCCGAAGCGACCGCCGCACGCACCGTCTCCGGTGCTGTTCCGCCGAAGCTGGTCCGGCTGGCGACCGAGGCGTCCACGGTCAGCACGTCGAACACGGCCTGGGTGATGCGCGGTTCGACCGACTGGAGGTCGGCGAGGCTGAGTTCGGCGAGCTTCGCGTTCCGGTCCTCCGCCAGCTTGACGATGCGGCCGGTGACGTGGTGCGCCTGCCGGAAGGGAAGGCCCGAGCACCCGGACCAGCCAGTCGGCCAGATCGGTCGCCGTGATGAAGCCCGCTTCGGTCGCGGCGCGCATCCGTGCGGCATCGGGCGTCAGGTCGCGGACCATGCCGGCCATGGCGGCGATGCAGAGGCCCAGCGTGTCGTCGGTCTCGAACACCGGCTCCTTGTCTTCCTGCATGTCCTTGGAATAGGCCAGCGGCAGGCCCTTCATGACGATCAGCAGACCGCTGAGGGAGCCGATCACCCGGCCCGACTTGGCGCGCACCAGTTCCGCCGCGTCCGGGTTCTTCTTCTGCGGCATGATCGAGCTGCCGGTGGTGAAGGCGTCGGTCAGGCGGATGAAGCGGAAGGCGTCGCTGCACCAGACCACGATTTCCTCGGCCAGCCGCGACAGGTGGACGGCGCAGATCGCGGCCGCTCCCAGATACTCCAGCGCGAAATCGCGGTCGGACACGGCGTCGAGCGAATTGGCGGTCGGCCGGTCGAAGCCCAGCGCCTGCGCGACCGCGTGGCGGTCGATCGGGAAGGAGGTTCCGGCCAAGGCGGCGGAGCCCAGCGGGCACTCGTTCAGGCGGGCGCGGGCGTCGCGCATCCGGCCCCGGTCGCGGCCCAGCATTTCCACATAGGCCAGCAGATGGTGGCCGAAGGTCACCGGCTGCGCCGTCTGGAGATGGGTGAAGCCCGGCATGACGGTGGCGGCGTGCTGTTCCGCCAGATCGATCATCGCGGATTGCAGGTCGGTAAGGCCGGCTTCCAGCCGGTCCAGCGCGTCGCGCACCCAGAGGCGGAAATCCGTCGCCACCTGATCGTTCCGCGAGCGCGCGGTGTGCAGCCGTCCGGCGGGTTCGCCGATCAGTTCGGCCAGCCGCGCTTCCACGTTCATGTGGATGTCTTCAAGTTCGGTCTTGAAGGTGAAGCTGCCCTCGGCAATCTCTTGCGCTATGCGGTCGAGGCCTTCGATGATCTTTTCGGCATCGGCCGTCGCGATGATGCCCTGCCGGGCGAGCATGGCGGCATGGGCCTTGGAGCCCGCGATATCCTGGGCCGCCAGACGCTGATCGAAGCCGATCGACACGTTGATGCGTTCCATGATCGAGGACGGACCGCTGGCGAAGCGCCCGCCCCAGAGCTGGTTGGCGGCTCCGCGGTTAGAATCGGCGCTGGTGGATTTGGGCGTGTCTTTTGCGGTCATGGGATGCAGTTTATTGGAGGCCAAGGGGAAGAGTGTGGGACGGGATATGAAAAAGGTGGTCAGTATGCGTAATTTCACCGCCGCCGCAATGCTCGGTATCGTCTGTGCGACCGGATGGTGGTTCGCGTCGGACGCAGAGCAGGCCAATGCCGCCCGTCCGCCTGTCGAAGGCAGCATGCAGAAGTTCAAACCGTCCGATGCACCACAACCGGCGCCTGCCTTGAGCTTCATCGGCAAGGATGGCGAACGCGTCGAACTGGCCGACTTCAAGGGTAAGGTGGTGCTGCTGAACCTGTGGGCAACATGGTGCGCGCCCTGTGTGAAGGAGATGCCGTCGCTCGACGCCCTTCAGGCGCGGCTGGGGGGAGATAGATTCGAGGTGGTGGCCTTGTCGCTCGACCGGGGCGGCCGCAGCGTGGTGGAGCCGTTCCTGGCTAAGCTGGGTGTGCGCAATCTGGCGATTTATCTCGACCCGCAGAGCACGGCCATGGGCGCGTTCAAGCCGCGCGGCTTGCCGACGACCGTCATAATCGACCGCGAGGGCTACGAGGTCGGCCGGCTGGAAGGCGATGCCGAATGGAACAGCGAGGAAGCGGTGAAGCTGCTTGAGCACTTCATCGACGGCGGCGTGCGCCCGCCCGCGATGATGCGGACGAGCGGGTGAGCTGAAAGCAAAAAGGGCTCGCCGTGGCGAGCCCTCTTCGGTGTCGGTCGGTAGCCCGAAGCGCGTTAGCGCGTCGGCACCGGAATCGGCTTGCTGTAGTCGTAGAAACCACGGCCGGCCTTGCGTCCGACCCAGCCGGCTTCGACGTATTTCACCAGCAGCGGGCAGGGGCGGTACTTGCTGTCCGCCAGCCCGTCATACAGCACGTGCATGATCGCCAGACAGGTATCCAGGCCGATGAAGTCCGCCAGTTCCAGCGGTCCCATCGGATGGTTGGCGCCCAGCTTCAGCGCGGTGTCGATCCCTTCGACCGAGCCCACGCCCTCGTAGAGGGTATAGACGGCCTCGTTGATCATCGGCAGCAGGATGCGGTTGACGATGAAGGCCGGGAAGTCTTCCGCCACGGCGGCTTTCTTGCCCAGCTTGACCGTCAGTTCCTTGACCGTCGTGTAGGTTTCCTCATCGGTCGCGATGCCGCGAATCAGCTCGACGAGCTGCATCACCGGCACCGGGTTCATGAAGTGCATGCCGATGAACTTGGCCGGCCGGTCGGTCACGGCGGCAAGCCGCGTGATCGAGATCGACGACGTGTTGCTGGCGATCAGCGCGGTCGGGCTCAGATGCGGCACCAGCCGCTTGAAGATCTCCCGCTTGGTCTCCTCGGCCTCCGTCGCCGCTTCGATGACGAGGTCGCAATCCCCGAACATCGCAAGGTCGGTGCCCGTGGTGATCCGTTCCAGGGCCGCGTGCTTGTCCTCGGCGGAAATCTTACCCTTCGAAACCTGACGCTCCAGGTTCCGCTCGATATTGCTCACCGCCTTGGCCAGCGCATCGGCACTGATGTCGGACAGTTTGACGTCGTAGCCGGATACTGCGCAGACATGAGCGATACCGCTGCCCATCTGCCCGGCCCCGATGACACCGATTTTCTGAATCATTGAAGTTCCTTGCGGCGACGTTGGAGGAAGCGATTATCGCACCTTGTCCAGTTCCTCCGTCAGCTCGGGGATGACCTTGAACAGATCACCCACGAGGCCGTAATCGGCGACCTGGAATATTGGCGCTTCCTCGTCTTTATTTATGGCCACAATGACCTTGGAGTCCTTCATCCCGGCCAGGTGCTGGATGGCGCCTGAGATGCCGACCGCGATGTAGAGCTCGGGAGCCACGATCTTACCGGTCTGTCCGACCTGATAATCGTTCGGCACGAAGCCGGCATCCACCGCCGCGCGCGAGGCGCCGACCGCGGCTCCCAGCTTGTCGGCAAGGGTTTCCAGCATGTGGAAGTTTTCACCGGACTGCATGCCCCGGCCGCCCGACACGATGGTGCGGGCGCTGGTCAGTTCCGGACGTTCCGACTTCGACAGTTCCTGCCCGACGAACTTGGACAGGCCCGCATCGGCGCCGGCCGTGGCCGACTCGATCGCCGCACTGCCGCCCTCAGCCGCCGCCGGATCGAAGGCGGTGCCGCGGACGGTGATGATCTTGACCGGGTCGGACGACTGAACGGTGGCGATGGCGTTGCCGGCGTAGATCGGCCGGTCGAAGGTGTCGGCGTCGTGGACGGCGACGATCTCGGAGAGCTGCGCCACGTCCAGCAGGGCCGCCACGCGCGGCAGCACGTTCTTGCCGAAGCTGGTCGCCGGGGCCAGCACGTGGCTGTAGCCCTTGGCCAGCTCGACGATCAGCGGCGCCACGTTCTCGGCCAGCCCATGGGCATACTGGGCGGCATCGGCCACCAGCACCTTGGACACGCCAGCGATCTTGGCGGCGGCCTGGGCAGCAGCTCTGAACGTCGGAGCCGACGACCAGGATATGGAGATCGCCGCCCAGCTTGGTGGCGGCGCCGACCGTGGTCAGGGTGGCGGGCTTGACGGCACCATCGGCGTGTTCCGCGATGACGAGGACGCTCATATCAGATCACCTTGGCTTCGTTCTTCAGCTTGTCGACCAGTTCCTGCACCGTCTTGACCTTGATGCCGGCGGAGCGCTTGGGCGGCTCGGCGACCTTCAGGGTCTTCAGGCGCGGGGCGGGATCGACGCCGAGATCGGCCGGCGACATCGTGTCGATCGGCTTCTTCTTCGCCTTCATGATGTTGGGCAGCGAAGCGTAGCGCGGCTCGTTGAGCCGCAGGTCGGTGGTCACCACCGCGGGCAGCTTCAGTTCGACCGTCTCAAGACCGCCATCGACTTCGCGCGTCACCGTTACGGTGTCGGCGCCCGGCACGACCTTGGAGGCGAAAGTCCCCTGGGACCAGCCCAGCAGTGCCGCGAGCATCTGGCCGGTCTGGTTGGCATCGTCGTCGATCGCCTGCTTGCCCATGATGACGAGCTGCGGCTGTTCCTTGTCGACGATGGCCTTCAGCAGCTTGGCGACGGCCAGCGGCTGCAAGTTCGGCGTCGGTCACGACGTGGATGGCGCGGTCGGCGCCCATGGCGAGCGCCGTGCGCAGGGTTTCCTGCGCGGCCTGCACACCAAGGCTGACGGCGACCACTTCGGTGGCTGCCTTCGATTCCTTCAGACGAACCGCTTCTTCGACAGCGATCTCGTCGAACGGGTTCATCGACATCTTAACGTTGGCAGTCTCGACTCCCGAGCCGTCCGCCTTGACGCGGATCTTCACGTTGTAGTCGACCACCCGCTTAACCGGGACGAGGACTTTCATTGCAAATCCTTAGCTAATCGGTGCACGACAGTGGTGCATGCCCTCGAGCGGACATGACCGCGATGCACAAAATACACCGCGAGCGGTGGCGAAACATAGGATTTGGCATCAACCGTGTCAATCTGAAGGCATGGTCCAAAGGCTTAACCTGCCTGCGGCATCCAGCCCTTATGACAGTTTTTACCGGTTGGCGCCGGGCACCCACAGCACGTCAAGTGCGCCCTTGTCATTGACATAGCGGCTCAGCACGAACAGGTGGTCGGACAGCCGGTTGATGTACTTCAACGCAGGCGTGCCGACCTGTTCATGCTCAGCCAGTTCGGTCATCAGCCGCTCCGCCCGGCGCGAAACCGTGCGGGCGAGATGCAGATGAGCGGCGGCTGGCGTGCCGCCGGGCAGCACGAAGCTTTTCAGCGGCGCCAGCTCGGCGTTCATCGCGTCGATTTCGCGCTCCAGCCGGTCCACCTGGGCATCGACGATGCGGAGCGGCGGGTACTGCGGGTTCTCCTGCTCGGGCGTACACAGGTCGGCGCCCAGATCGAACAGGTCGTTCTGGATGCGCGACAGCATCGCGTCGATCTCCGGCGCGTCCGCCGTGGACAGGCGGACCAGTCCGATGACGCTGTTGACCTCGTCGACCGTCCCATAGGAGGCCACGCGCAGGTCGTGCTTGGGCACGCGCTTGCCGTCGCCCAGCGATGTCTGCCCCTTGTCGCCGCCCCGGGTGTAGATACGCGTCAACTGCACCATGGGCGCCTGGCTCCTGCTTCCTGTGACTGACAGCCGGCCTTAAGCCGAGGAGGCGATGACGGCCAGCACGAACATGATGAGCGCCACCCCTTGAAGGATAACGCGCAGCCGCATCAGCCGGTTGCCGTATTTCGCATTGAACTCGCCGCCACGCACCATGGCGAACAGACCGAGGAAAAGCGCGCCGAGTACGGCGAGCATCGCCACAACCAGGAGACTGGTGAAAATTCCGCTCATCCCCTGGATATAGTATGCCGCCGTATCGCCGCCAGAGCCGTTTCGACTGGGGGCCTGGCATGGACGGCGCTAGTTGCGCCGTCCGAGCAGGCCGCGCGCGATCACCTGCGCCTGGATCTCCGCCGCACCCTCGAAGACGCTGAGGATGCGCGCGTCGCACAGCACGCGGCTGATCTGGTACTCGGTCGCGTAGCCGTTGCCGCCATGGATCTGAAGCGCGTTGTCGGCGTTCGACCATGCCACGCGGGCGGCCAGCAGCTTCGCCATGCCGGCTTCGATGTCGCAGCGCCGGTCCTCGTCCTTCTCGCGCGCGGCGAAGTAGGTCAACTGACGGACCAGCATGGTTTCCACGGCCATCCAGCCGATCTTGGCGGCGACGCGCGGGAACTTGATCAGCGCCTTGCCGAACTGGACGCGGTCCTGGGCATATTTCAGCCCCAGTTCCAGCGCGTTCTGGGCGACGCCGGTGGCGCGCGCCGCCGTCTGGATGCGGGCGCTCTCGAAGGTTTCCATCAACTGCTTGAAGCCCTGGCCCTCGACCCCGCCCAGCAGGTTGGCGGCCGGAACCTCGAACTCGTCGAAGCCGATCTCGTATTCCTTCATGCCGCGATAGCCCAGCACCTCGATCTCGCCGCCGGTCATGCCGGGGGCGGGGAAGGGCTCTTCCACGGTGCCGCGCGGCTTTTCCGCCAGCAGCATGGACAGGCCGCGATAGTCGGTGGTGTTCGGGTCGGTCCGGACCAGCAGCGTCATCAGGTCGCTGCGCGACGCATGGGTGATCCAGGTCTTGTTGCCGGTCACCTTATAGACGTCGCCCTCGCGGACGGCGCGGGTGCGGAGCGATCCAAGGTCGGAGCCGGTGTTCGGCTCGGTGAAGACGGCGGTCGGCAGGATCTCGCCGCTGGCGAGCAGGGGCAGCCACTTTTCCTTCTGCTCCTGCGTGCCGCCCAGCCGGATCAGCTCGGCCGCGATCTCCGAGCGGGTGCCGAGCGAGCCGACGCCGATATAGGCTTGGCTGAGCACTTCCGACACGACGCACATCGACGTCTTGCCCATGCCGAGGCCGCCGAATTCCTCCGGCACGGTCAGGCCGAACACGCCCAGTTCGGCCATCTGCTCGACCACTTCCAGCGGGATCAGCTCGTCGCGCTGTGCCAGCCATGGGCGTTCGGCACGACCATGTCCTGCGCGAACCGGCTGAACTGGTCGCGCACCATGTCCAGCGTCTCGTCTTCCAGCGCCAGCTTGCCGAAGTTGTTGTGGTCGGAAACCAGCTCGGCGATGCGCAGGCGCACGGGGGCGGCCGCGCCCTTGTCGATCAGCGTCGTGCACGGCATCGGTGCGGTAGGCGGCAAGCGCTTCCGCCGGGATGCCGAGGTCGCCCGGCCGCACGATCTCCACCTGGCTCAGCGGAATGCCGCCGGTAAGCTGCGCCAGATATTCGCCGAAGGCGGCCTGAAGGATCAGGCTCTCCAGCTCGGTCAGCTCGCCGGTGGCTTCCAGCCGGTTGGCCCAGCCCAGGATCTGCCGAAGTCCCTCGACATATGTCGCCATCCAGGCATAACCATGGGCGGCGGTCTGGTTCGCCTCCAGCAGATCGGCGTCGATCTTGCCTCCGGCGGGCGCCACGATCGCCAGCACCGAGGTGCGTGCGGCTTCGAGCAGCCGTTCCGCCGCAGGCAGCGCTTCGGCGCAGAGCGGCAGCAGGCCGTCGAGAACCGGGGTGGCGGCTGTGGTGGAATCGAGCGGGACGGCAACGCTGGTCATAAGGAACTCCGTATACTAAATGCGGGCCTGGAAAAATGCTGCCCCGCAAAATGCGGGATAGTGTGCACTGCGTCAATGAAACAATGGAACGATACGGGAGCCAATCAAGCAATGTTCGCGAAAGAGGATAGCGCCATATCGATCGGTCGCCGGGAGTTCCTGGGGCCGCCGCGGCGACCGCGCTGATCGGCGGCGGCATGGTGGCCGGTGGCGGGCAGCGCTGACGTCTCCAGCGGCACGGCTCAGCAGCCCGTCCGTTTTCCCGATGGCTTCGTGTGGGGTACGTCCACGTCGTCCTATCAGATCGAGGGCGCCGCCACCGCCGACGGCCGGGGACCCAGCATCTGGGACACGCTCAGCCATACGCCGGGCAAGGTGCTCAACAACGATACCGGCGATGTCGCGGCGGACCACTACAACCGCTACCTGGAAGATGTCGCGCTGATGGCCGATGCCGGGTTGAAGGCCTACCGGTTCTCCGTGGCGTGGCCGCGAATTCAGCCGACCGGGGTGGGGCCGGCGAACGCCAAGGGGCTGGATTTCTACGACCGTCTGGTCGATGCGCTGCTCCGTCGCGGCATCGAGCCGTGGCCCTGCCTGTACCACTGGGATCTGCCGCAGGCGCTTCAGGATCGCGGCGGCTGGACCAATCGCGACATCGCCGACTGGTTCGCCGATTATGCGCAGATCGTCGCTGGGCGGTTGGGCGACCGCGCGAAGAACTGGGTCATGCTGAACGAACCCTCGGTCGTCGCCATCTTCGGCCATGGCGTCGGCGGCCATGCGCCCGACCTGCGGGGGCGGGCGAACTACTGCGCGGCGATCCATCACCAGAACCTTGCCCAGGGGCGGGCGCTCTCGGCGCTTCGGGCGGTGGGGGCGAAGGATTGGAAGCTCGGCACCGTGCTCAGCGTCCAGCCGGTCAAGCCGTCGCCGGGCAATGACGCCAACCGGCACGCCGCCGCACAGTGGGACGCGGTGTGGAACAGGTCATGCCTGGACCCGCTGTTCAAGGGCCAGTACCCCGACAGCCTGATCGCCGACTTCAAGCCGCTGATCAAGCCGGGGGATATGGAGGCGATTCGCCAGCCGGTCGATTTCCTGGGGCTCAACTACTATAGCCGCATGCATCAGGTGGTCGATCCGGGCGGTCTGTTCGGCACCAATTTCGGGCCGTCGCCGGAGGGTACCAAATACACCGACATGGGCTGGCCGGTCGAACCCGACGGGCTGTACGAGCAGCTTATCGATTTCCGCGACAACTACGGCAACATCCCCGTTTACGTGACCGAGAACGGCGCATCATACGGCGATTGGGTGGGGCCGAGCGGAAAGGCGGAGGACGGCGCCCGGATCTTCTTCATCCGCGACCATCTGCTGGCCTGCCACCGCGCCATCAAGGATGGCGCCAATCTCAAGGGCTATTTCGTCTGGACCCTGCTCGACAACTTCGAATGGGGCTTCGGCTACACCCAGCATTTCGGTCTGGTGCAGGTGGACCGGGAGACGATGCAGCGCCGTCCGAAGGCCAGCTACTACTGGTACGGCGACGTGGCGAAGTCGAATACCGTGCCGCTCTGAACGGAATGTTGACGGCCAAACAAAACCGGCGGGAGGTTCTCCCTCCCGCCGGCTCATGCAGCTCATCCGATCGCTTACGCCTCGACCACGTCTTCCAGCGTCCGCAGGCCGGGCCGCGTCGCGTTCACCAGCACGGCCATGTTGCCGGGCTTGTGCTCGTTGCGCAGCATCTTGGTGTGGGCGCGCGGGATGTCCGCCCACGAGAAGACTTCCGACATGCAGGGGTCAAGCCGGCGCTCGATCACGAGCTGGTTGGCTTGGCTGGCCTGGAGCAGGTTGGCGAAGTGGCTGCCCTGGATACGCTTCTGGCGCATCCACACGAAGCGGGCGTCGAAGGTCAGGTTGAAGCCCGACGTGCCGGCGCAGAACACCACCATGCCGCCGCGCTTCACGACGAAGCAGGACACCGGGAAGGTCTGCTCGCCCGGATGCTCGAAGACGAAATCGACGTCGTTGCCCTTGCCGGTGATGTCCCAGATCGCCTTGCCGAAGGGGCGGACCCGCTTCATGTACTCGGCATAGGCGGCGGTGTCGTCCACGTCGGGCAACTGGCCCCAGCAGTCGAAGTCCTTGCGGTTCAGCACGCCCTTGGCGCCCAGCGAGAGCACGAAGTCGCGCTTGGTCTCGTCCGAGATGACGCCGATCGCGTTGGCGCCCGCCGTCGCGATGAGCTGGATCGCCATCGAACCCAGGCCGCCCGAGGCGCCCCAGACCAGCACGTTGTGGCCCGGCCGCAGGATGTGCGGGCGATGGCCGAACAGCATGCGGTAGGCGGTCGCCAGCGTCAGAGTGTAGCAGGCGCTCTCTTCCCAGGTCAGGTGCTTCGGCGCGGGGCATCAACTGACGGGCCTGGACGCGGCAGAACTGGGCGAAGGAGCCGTCCGGAGTCTCGTAGCCCCAGATCCGCTGGGAGGGCGAGAACATCGGGTCGCCGCCGTTGCACTCCTCGTCGTCGCCGTCGTCCTGGTTACAGTGGACCACGACTTCGTCGCCGACCTTGAAGCGCTTGACCTTGGCGCCGACCGCCCAGACGATGCCGGACGCATCGGAGCCGGCGATGTGGTATTCGGCCTTGTGGACGTCGAACGGCGAGATCGGCTTGCCGAGACCGGCCCAGATGCCGTTGTAGTTGACGCCCGCCGCCATGACGAGAATCAGAACCTCGTCCTGGCCGACCGTCGGAGTTCGGAACGACTTCGAGCTGCATGGCCTGTTCGGGCTCGCCATGGCGCTCGCGCCGGATGGCCCAGGCGTGCATCTTCGCCGGCACATGGCCCAGCGGCGGGATCTCGCCCACATCGTAGAGGTCCTTGACTGCCGGACCGGCCGGCCGGGTGATGACGTTCGCTGCCTCGGACATGCCTTATTCCTCGAAACTTTTTGCCGCAGAATGCTTGGGTGTACGGTCGTTCCGACGTTTGCTGCACTTGCGTTGGCGTCGGAACGGGCCGGGATTGAAAAGCCTGTGGTTCTTGGCGTTTGCGCGATCTAAGCAGGATAATCCTTCCGATGCAACGCACAATACGGTAAATTGTTTCACAAGCCGCCCGGCTTCACGAAACTATCAGTCTACTTCGAATTAGGGCAGGCCGATTCCGGCCTTACGATATGTCCATTGGTCTTAAGAACGAGCCGTCAGAGGGGCGCAATGTGGCGGATCGCAATGGAATTGGACGGGCTTGCCCGGTAGCGTACCGGAATGATAGCGGAGTTGCATCGCCGACTCATACGCGGCGATGCGGTTGATCGGGCTTACGAATCGAGTATGAAGGGGAAAGCGCAGTAATGACTGGACATCGCGACAAGCCTTGGCTGATCCGGACATATTCCGGCCATTCGACGGCGGCCGCCTCCAACGCGCTGTACCGCACCAATCTGAAGCGGGGCCAGACAGGGCTTTCCGTCGCTTTCGACCTGCCGACCCAGACCGGCTACGACAGCGACCACGCTCTGGCGAAGGGCGAAGTCGGCAAGGTCGGCGTTCCGGTCTGCCATCTCGGCGACATGAAGACCCTGTTCGACGGCATTCCGCTGGCCGAGATGAACACCTCGATGACGATCAACGCCACGGCCCCCTGGCTGCTGGCGCTGTATATCGCCGCAGCCGAGCAGCAGGGCGCCAGCCGTGCCCAGCTTTCCGGGACGACGCAGAACGACATCATCAAGGAGTATCTCAGCCGGGGCACCTATATTTTCCCGCCGGCTCCTTCGATGCGCCTGACCACCGACATGATCGCGTTCACCTACCGCGAAGTGCCGAAGTGGAACCCGATGAACGTCTGCTCCTACCATCTTCAGGAAGCGGGGGCGACGCCGGTCCAGGAACTGGCCTATGCGCTGGCGACGGCGATCGCCGTGCTCGACGCGGTGAAGGAGGCGGGACAGGTCCCGCCGGAAGACTTCCCGCAGGTGGTCGGCCGCATCAGCTTCTTCGTCAATGCCGGCATCCGGTTCATCACCGAACTGTGCAAGATGCGGGCGTTCGCCCGCCTGTGGGAAGAGATCACCCGCGACCGCTACGGCATTCAGGACGAGCAGTTCCGCCGCTTCCGCTATGGCGTTCAGGTCAACAGCCTCGGCCTGACCGAGCCGCAGCCGGAAAACAACGTCTACCGCATCCTGATCGAGATGCTGGCCGTCGTCCTGTCCAAGGACGCCCGCGCCCGCGCGGTCCAGCTTCCCGCCTGGAACGAGGCGCTTGGCCTGCCGCGTCCGTGGGACCAGCAATGGAGCCTGCGCCTTCAGCAGATCGTCGCGTTCGAGACCGACTTGCTGGAATACGGCGACCTCTTCAACGGCAGCCATGTGATCGACGGCAAGGTCGAGGAACTGATGGCCGAGGCGCTGGAGGAACTGGCGCGAATCGACGCCATGGGCGGCGCCATCGCGGCGGTCGAGTCCTCTTATATGAAGCAGCGTCTTGTCGAATCGAACACGAAGCGGCTGTCGGCGATCGAATCCGGCGAGCAGATCGTGGTCGGCGTCAACAAGTTCACCGAATCGGCGCCCTCGCCGCTGACCGCCGGTGACGATGGCGGGTTCCTCGCCGCCGATCCGGCGGCGGAAGCCGACCAGCTTGGAAGGCTGGAGGCATGGCGCGCCGCCCGCAACGATGCCGAGGTTCAGGCGGCTCTGGCCGAACTGGGGGCTGCCGCCCGCGAAGGCCGCAACATCATGGAGCCGAGCATCCGCGCCGCCCATGCCGGCGTCACGACCGGCGAGTGGTCCGCCGTGCTGCGCGAGATCTTCGGCGAGTACCGGGCGCCGACGGGTGTCGGCAAGGCGGCATCGGCGGCGGGAGCGGGGGCCGACAGCCTCGCCGTCGTCCGCGACCGCGTGACGGCGGTGTCGGAACGGCTTGGCCGCCGGATCAAGATGCTGGTCGGCAAGCCGGGTCTGGACGGGCATTCCAACGGGGCGGAACAGATCGCGGTGCGTGCCCGCGATGCCGGTATCGAGGTCGTCTATGAAGGCATCCGCCTGACGCCGGCCCAGATCGTCAACGCCGCCCTGGAAGAGGGCGTCCATGTCGTCGGCCTGTCGATCCTGTCCGGCAGCCACGTGGCCCTGGTGACCGAAGTGCTCGACCGGCTGCACCGGTTGGGGATCGGCGAAATTCCGGTCGTCGTCGGCGGCATCATCCCGCCGGAGGACGAGCGGACGCTGAAGGCCGCCGGGGTGGCGCGGATCTACACGCCGAAGGACTACGACCTGACCGCCATCATGAGCGACATCGTCGAACTGGTGGACGAGCGGGGCGAAAAGGCGGCGTGATCATCAGGCGAATGCCGGGTTCGCCGGAGTCAGTGATCCCGAGCGAACCTCCGACAATTCCACCCTCCCGACACTAATTGTTGCGTTCTCGGCCCTATCCAGCTACTACCTGTCGTATTGGACAGCTAGTAGCTGGATAGGGCCGAGGCAGCCATGAAATTCATCCACGCCGCCGATATCCATCTCGACAGCCCGCTGGTCGGCCTTGCGGCCTACGATGGCGCGCCGGTCGATCTGCTGCGCGGGGCGACGCGCCGGGCCTTGCAGGGGATGGTCGATCTGGCGGAGGCCGAAGCGGTCGATTTCGTCGTTATCGCCGGCGATGTCTATGACGGCGACTGGCGCGACTTCAATACCGGGCTGTTCTTCGTCCAGCAGATGGCGCGGCTGCGCCAGCGCAACATTCCCGTTTATGTGATCCACGGCAACCACGACGCCGAAAGCCAGATCAGCCGCAAGCTGCCGCTGCCGGAAAACGTGACGGTCTTTTCCTCGCGCAAGGCGGAAACTCATCTGCTGCCGGGATTGAAGGTCGCCATCCACGGCCAGAGCTTCAAGCAGCGTGAGGTGCTGGACAATCTGGCGGCGGGCTACAAGCCGCCTGTCTCCGGTCACTTCAATATCGGCGTGCTGCACACCTCGGCGGATGGCCGCGAAGGCCACGCCGGCTATGCGCCCTGCGTGCCGGCTGATCTTGTCCGGCATGGCTATGATTACTGGGCGCTCGGCCACGTCCATAACCGGGAAGTGCTTCACGAGCATCCTCATATCGTCTTCCCCGGCAATCTCCAGGGGCGCAACATCCGGGAAACCGGCTCCAAGGGCTGCACGCTGGTCACGGTCGATGACGGCCGTATCACAAAGGTCGAGCACCGGCCGGTGGACGTGCTGCGCTGGGCCATGGTGGAAGCCGACCTGACCGGCTGCGAATCGACCGGCGATGCGCTGGCTCGGGTGCGGGCTTCGCTGGAACAGGCGGTGGCGGATGCCGATGGCCGTCCGCTGGCGGTTCGTCTGCGGCTGACCGGCGCCACGGCGCTTCACGGCAAGCTGCTGGCCCGGCACGATTCGTTTCAGGCGGAAGTGCGGGCGGTGGCGCTGGACCTCGCGGTCGATGCGGTCTGGATCGAGAAGATCGTCACCGCCACCCGGCCGGTCCGCGACCTCGTCGCACTCAGCCTGCGGCAGGACGCGGTCGGCAGTCTGATTCGCTCGCTGGACGATCTTGCGACGGAGGCGGACCTGCATGCCACCCTCCAGTCGGAACTGGAAGACCTCATGGCGAAACTGCCGCGTGAGCTTGACCCCGATGAGCAGGACGGCGAACTCGCCGCGATCCGCAACCCCGCCGCCCTGATCGGCGAGGCCAAGGCCATCGTCCTGTCCCGACTGCTCGACCAGGAGTTCGACCGATGAGACTGCTCCGTCTTGGCCTCGACCGGTTCGGCCACTTCACCGATGGCGCGCTGGAGCTTGGCGATGCCGCGGATTTCCATCTCGTCTGCGGCAACAACGAGGCCGGCAAGACCACGACGCTGCGGGCTCTGAGCGACCTGTTCTTCGGGATCGAGACGCGCTCGCCCTATAACTTCAAGCACGACTATCCTGATATGCGTCTGGCCGCCGAGATCGAGGCCGCCGATGGGCGGCGGCTCGCGTTTCAGCGGCGGAAGGGGCGGCAGAACACGCTTCTGGACGCCGACGGCAGTACCAGCCTGCCCGAAGCGGCGCTGGCCGCGTTCCTGGGGCCGATCGACCGGGACTTCTTCGAGGGCATGTTCGGGCTTGACCATAACCGCCTGCGCCGGGGCGGCGAGGATATCCTGGCCGCGCGCGGCGATGTCGGGCAAAGCCTGTTCGGGGCGGGGGCGGGGGTGCTCGGCCTGTCGCAGGTGCTGGCGGATCTGGACGCCGAGGCGAACGCGCTTTTCACCGGGCGCCGGGTGGCGTCCAAGCCGTTCTATCAGGCGCTCGACCGTCACAGCGATGCGCGCAAGCGGCTGCGCGAGGCGGCGGTCAGCGGCGACGACTGGCGCCAGACCAAGGCCGAGGCCGATGCCGTGGAAAGCCGTATCCGGGAGAACCGCGAACGGCTCAACCACCTGGAATCGGCGCGCGCCAAGGCGGAGCGGATCAGGCGCACGCTTCCCATGGTTCGTCAGATCGCCGAACTCGATCAGTCGCTGGCCGGGCTGGCGGACGCGGTGGCGCTGGCCGAGGACGCATCCGACCGGCGGCTTGACCGCGATGCGCCGGCGTGACGAGGCGCTGAGAGATACCGAGCGCTGCACGGTGGTCGTCCAGAAGCTTGGAAGCGGAACTGGCCGGGCTGACGGTGCCGACCGAAATTCTCGCGCGTGGCGCCGATATCGAGGCCCTGCACGAGCAGCGCGGCGCCGTCCGCGATCAGCGTTCCGACCTGCCGAAGCGGGACAGCGAGCTTCGCCAGCTCCGTGAACAGGCGCTCGACCTGCTGCGCCGGCTCGGCTCCGACCTGCCGATCGAGCGCGCGGTGGAGGCGATCCCGCCCCGGTCCATCCTTGCCGATGTCCGCGCGCTGATCACGGAACAGGGCAAGCTGCGCGCCCGCGCCGATGCGGCGGCGGAGCAGCTTGGCCGGTGCCGGACTGAGGCCGGCAAGCTGGAATCGCAACTCGAAGCCATCGGGACACCGGCTGATTCGGCGGTTCTCCATGCCGCCGTCGCGGAGGCCAAAGCGCGCGGCACCGTCGAGCAGAGCCTGTCCGAAGGCCAGACCAGACTGCGGACGCTCAAGGAGCGAATCGCCGCCCAGGTCGCGGGGCTGCCGCTGTGGCACGGCACTTTGGACGAGTTGATCCAGGCGAAAGTGCCGGACGAGAGTACCGTCACGAGGTTCGAAGGCGAGTTCGCGGAGCTTAATACCCGGACGAACCGGGCTCGCGAAAAGGCGGACGAGTTCCGCGCCCAGCTCAGTCAGCTTGGATGCCGAGATCGCGACGCTGAAAGGCACCAGCGAGATCCCGACGGCCGACGCCATCGCCGAGGCCCGGCGGCGGCGTGATCTTGGCTGGAACGTCGTGCGGCGGACCTTCATCGACCGCGACCAGCCGGCCCTGACGCAGGAAGAGGCCGATCTGTTCGATTCGACCCACGATCTGCCGGGATTCTACGAAAGCTCCGTCCGGGCCGCCGACGCTCTGGTCGACCGCAAGGAAGCCGAGGCGCAGCGCGTCGCCCGCTATGCCGAACTGACCTCCCGCCGTGAAGATACGGTGCGGCGTCTGACCTCCGCCGCCCATGAGGCTTCCTCGTGCGAGCGTGCCCGCGCCGAGTTGCAGGCGGCCTGGAATGCGGCTTGGCGCCCGGCGGGACTGACTCCGGCGACCCCGCGTGAGATGGCCTCGTGGCTGGCTCGCGTGGTTGGCATCGTCCGGGACGCCGAAGCGGCGCGCGAGCTTGAAACCTCCTGCCGCCGCATGGTCGACGATCTGAGCGGTGTCCAGACGCAGTTGGCTGCGGCCCTTGCCGGCCATGGGACGCTGGTGTCGCCGCAGGCGACGCTCGGCATCCTGCTGCGGCAGGCGGAAGCTCTGGCGCAGCGGCTGACCCAGGCGGCGACTCAGCGCCAGGGCTGCTTCGATCGTCTGGTCGAGCAGCGCGTGCTGGTGGTGGAAGCTCAGCATCAATGTGACGCCTGCGCCCAGGCGCTCGATACATGGCAGCTTTCGTGGGCGAAGCTGATGGAGCGGTTGGGGCGGGAAGCCAGCGCCACTCCGGCGGGGGTGGAGGAAACCCTGACGCTGCTTGAGGAGCTGGACCGGCGGCTGGAGGCGATCCGCGACCTCTCGCACAGGGTTGACCGGATCAACGAGAACTGCTGGCGCTTCGGCTCCGAAGTCGCGGCGCTTGCGACGTCGCTGGACATTCCGGCGGATGGCGACGCCATCGACCTTGCCGGACTGCTCCTGAGCCGGCTTCAGCAGGCGCGCCGGGACGCGGACCGGCATCGCGAACTGACCGGTAGGCTGGAAGCGGCGCGTGACGATGTCGCCCGCGCCGGGCAAATCCATAAGGATGCCGAGACGACTCTCGATGCCTTGCGCCGTGAGGCGCGATGCTCCGACGACGAGGCATTGGCCGAGGCCATTCTCCGGTCTTCGGCGCGTCGGCAGGCTGAAGAGCGCCGGGATGAACTGCGGCGGCAGCTTCTGTCATCCGGCGACGGTCTGAACCTTTCCCAACTGGCCGCCGAGGTGACGGACTGCGACCCGGACCAGTTGGCTGCCGACCTGCAGCGAATCACCGAGGAAATCGCCGACCTCCATACCCAGGGCACCGAGCTGGGGGGCGAGTTGCAGCGGTTGCGCCAGAGCCTTGCCGAGATGGAGCGGGGCAGGGGAGGCGGCACGGCGGCTCAGGAAGCCCAGGAGGCGCTGGCGGATCTTCGCGAGACGGTGGAAACCTATGCCCGCACCCGGACCGCCGCCCTGTTGCTGCGCCGGGCTATCGACCGCTACCGGCAGGAACAGCAGGGACCGCTGCTCCGGCGCGCGGGCGAGCTGTTCCATACCCTGACGCTGGGCAACTATACGGGCCTGAAGGTCGAGTATGACGACCGCGATCAGGCCATCCTCAAGGGGGAGCGGCGCACCGGGCAACTGGTGGACGTTTCCGGCATGAGCGACGGCACCCGTGACCAGCTTTTCCTGGCGCTGCGCGTCGCCGCGATCGAGCTTTACGTGGCCGGTGCCGAGCCGATTCCCTTCATCGCCGACGATCTGCTGATCAACTACGACGACGAACGGGCAGGGGCGGCGCTGAGCGTGCTTCACGATCTGAGCCGCCAGACCCA
>CAWKET010000045.1:65000-68275 GCA_963848585.1 uncultured Alphaproteobacteria bacterium
GGGCTGGTGGTCGAGTTCCTTGTGGGCTTTCTCCTGCGCGTGGCGCATTCGTAGTGGCGATTTACCTTCGAGTAAGCGCCGATGAGATCAAGCGTCTGAAGGGCATCTGGTGGATGCCTTGGCACTGAGAGGCGATGAAGGACGCAGCACGTTGCGATAAGCCATGGGGAGCCGCGAGCAGGCTTTGATCCGTGGATTTCCGAATGGGGCAACCCACCGCTTCGGCGGTATCGCCGCACTGAATTCATAGGTGCGGCGAGGCGAACCCGGGGAACTGAAACATCTAAGTACCCGGAGGAAAGGACATCAACCGAGACTCCGCAAGTAGTGGCGAGCGAACGCGGACCAGGCCAGTGGTCACGATCGGGACAACCGGAACCGTCTGGAAAGGCGGGCCAGAGCGGGTGACAGCCCCGTACGGGTAATGACCTTCGCTGATCCTCGAGTAGGGCGGGACACGTGAAATCCTGTCTGAACGTGGGGGGACCACCCTCCAAGCCTAAGTACTCCTCAGTGACCGATAGTGCACCAGTACCGTGAGGGAAAGGTGAAAAGCACCCCGACGAGGGGAGTGAAACAGACCTGAAACCGGATGCCTACAAGCAGTCGGAGCCTCTTGATGGGGTGACGGCGTACCTTTTGTATAATGGGTCAGCGACTTAAAGTATGCAGCGAGCTTAAGCCGGTAGGTGGAGGCGCAGCGAAAGCGAGTCTGAACAGGGCGCTTGAGTTGCATGCTTTAGACCCGAAACCTGATGATCTAGCCATGGGCAGGTTGAAGGTGCGGTAACACGCACTGGAGGACCGAACTCACGCCTGTTGAAAAAGTCGGAGATGACCTGTGGCTAGGGGTGAAAGGCCAATCAAATCAGGAAATAGCTGGTTCTCCGCGAAAGCTATTTAGGTAGCGCGTCGGACGATTACCCACGGGGGTAGAGCACTGGATGGGCTAGGGGGCCTCACCGCTTACCAAACCTAACCAAACTCCGAATACCGTGGAGTACAGTCCGGCAGACAGACGGTCGGTGCTAAGGTCGATCGTCAAGAGGGAAACAGCCCAGACCGCCAGCTAAGGTCCCCAAGTGGTGGCTAAGTGGGAAAGGATGTGGGAAGGCCATGACAACCAGGAGGTTGGCTTAGAAGCAGCCATCCTTTAAAGAAAGCGTAATAGCTCACTGGTCTAGATCAAGCCGGCCCGCGCCGAAAATGTACCGGGGCTCAAGCCACCCACCGAAGCTGCGGGTGTGCCGCAAGGCACGCGGTAGCGGAGCGTTCCGTAAGCCGGTGAAGGGTGCCCGTGAGGTCGCCTGGAGGTATCGGAAGTGAGAATGCTGACATGAGTAGCGACAAAGAGTGTGAGAAACACTCTCGCCGGAAGTCCAAGGGTTCCTGCGCAAGGTTAATCCGCGCAGGGTGAGCCGGCCCCTAAGGCGAGGCCGAAAGGCGTAGTCGATGGGAACCTGGTTAATATTCCAGGGCCTGGCTGGAGGTGACGAAGTCCAAAGTCGTGTCCGTCCTTATCGGATTGGACGGGCGCGTGGAGGAGTTCCAGGAAATAGCCCCAGCCGTACAGACCGTACCCCAAACCGACACAGGTGGACAGGTAGAGCATACCCAGGCGCTTGAGAGAATGGTGTTGAAGGAACTCGGCAAATTACCCTCGTAACTTCGGGAGAAGAGGGCCCCGTTCCTGGGCAACCAGGGGCGGGGGGCACAGACCAGGGGGTGGCGACTGTTTACTAAAAACACAGGGCTCTGCGAAGTCTGGCATGACGACGTATAGGGTCTGACGCCTGCCCGGTGCCGGAAGGTTAAAGGGAGGGGTGCAAGCTCCGAACTGAAGCCCCGGTAAACGGCGGCCGTAACTATAACGGTCCTAAGGTAGCGAAATTCCTTGTCGGGTAAGTTCCGACCTGCACGAATGGCGTAACGACTTCCCCGCTGTCTCCAACACCAACTCAGCGAAATTGAATTCTCCGTGAAGATGCGGAGTACCCGCGGTCAGACGGAAAGACCCCGTGCACCTTTACTCCAGCTTTGCAGTGGTGCCAGGGTTCTCATGTGTAGGATAGGTGGGAGGCTATGAAGCGCGGGCGCCAGCTCGCGTGGAGCCATCCTTGAAATACCACCCTTGGGATCTCTGGCATCTAACCGCGCTCCCTGAACCGGGAGCCGGGACCCTGCATGGCGGGGAGTTTGACTGGGGCGGTCGCCTCCCAAAGAGTAACGGAGGCGCGCGATGGTTGGCTCAGAGCGGTCGGAAATCGCTCGACGAGTGCAATGGCATAAGCCAGCCTGACTGCGAGACCGACAAGTCGAGCAGAGACGAAAGTCGGCCATAGTGATCCGGTGGTCCCGCGTGGAAGGGCCATCGCTCAACGGATAAAAGGTACGCCGGGGATAACAGGCTGATCTCCCCCAAGAGTCCACATCGACGGGGAGGTTTGGCACCTCGATGTCGGCTCATCACATCCTGGGGCTGGAGCAGGTCCCAAGGGTTCGGCTGTTCGCCGATTAAAGTGGTACGTGAGCTGGGTTTAGAACGTCGTGAGACAGTTCGGTCCCTATCTGCCGTGGGTGTAGGAGTGTTGAGAGGCGCTGTCCCTAGTACGAGAGGACCGGGATGGACGCACCTCTGGTGTACCGGTTGTGGCGCCAGCCGCATCGCCGGGTAGCTAAGTGCGGACGGGATAACCGCTGAAAGCATCTAAGCGGGAAACCCCCCTCAAAACAAGCACTCCCCGAGAGCCGGGATAGACCATCCCGTCGATAGGAGGCGTGTGGAAGCGCGGCAACGCGTGAAGCTAAGCCTTACTAATCGCTCGATCGGCTTGATCTCGCTAGCGGATGCGTCCCGCGCAGCAGCAAGCCCGCAGGAAGACACAGACACCAAGACCGCAGACAAGCATCCGTCAGACGCATCACATCCTCGAACATCCTCACAGACACGACCGTGTCAGCCGACAGCCCGCCGGGCGGTTGGTCGACCTGGTGGTCATAGCGAGGGGCCCGCACCCGATCCCATCCCGAACTCGGCCGTGAAAACCCTCCGCGCCAATGGTACTGCGTCTTAAGACGTGGGAGAGTAGGTCGCCGCCAGGTCCACCAACCACCCGGACACAAGCTCGAAGCCGACGCCGACCGTCCAACCCGTCACTTGTTCTCGCCACATGCCGATCCAAACACCCTGACGCGGGGTGGAGCAGCCCGGTAGCTCGTCAGGCTCATAACCTGAAGGTCGCAGGTTCAAATCCTGCCCCCGCAACCAAATCAGC
>CAWKET010000046.1:0-61022 GCA_963848585.1 uncultured Alphaproteobacteria bacterium
TGGGCATCGTACTGCCGCGTTCCGGCTGAGGTCACGCCGTCTGCCCGTGGCGTTGCCAACCTTCCCTACCATACGCAGGGTCGATACGGAGGCACGAAGGTGATATCCTCGTGAAATTGAGAAGAATACCGCCGCCGGGTTTCCTGCCTCATGTAACCATCGCGATAACCATCCTCTGCACGTCGTCTTTTTGACGCGGACGGTACTGGACGAGGCAACGCGGTGGGACATGCTTCTGGCTTCCCGATGATTCCGGCGGTGGTCACGGGCGACCGTGTTCTACCCGCGGCCATTCCGACTTTCGGAGCCGCCTTCAGCGTGGTTTCGGCCATGTCTTCCACGCCGATTTCTGGCATCTGGCCGGCAACATGATGCTGTTCTGGCTAGTGGGCGACGGCGTCGAGGGCGTGATGGGCCACCTGCGGTTCACCGTCTTCAATCTGTTGTGCGGCTTGGCCGGGGACGCCGACAAATTCTGCCGGACCCTAATCGCTCGATCCGGTGGTGGGCGCCAGCGGCGCCATCTCCGGCTACTCGCCGCAGCCATCATGCTGCATCCGATGGCAAGGCTCCGGCTGTCGCTGGGGCGCCGTCGCATCGAATGCCGGTGTCGCTGTATGCGGCGGCGGCGGGTTGGTCTGGTATCCAGCTTGTCGAAGCGCTGTCCGGCGATCCGGAGGGTGCCGTGGCGTGGCTATCCCATCTGGGCGGTTTCGGAGCCGGAATAATCCTGGTGTTCCCGCTCGCGCGCCGAGGCAAGCGGTTCCCCCGGCCTCCCCATCTTGACATATATCATGGCTGTACGCGCAGCCTTGCTTCAGCATCGCCGAGGGGTTCCGGGGCTTCTCCCGGACGACGGGACTGAAGACGGGCGATGGACCAGCACACCGTACTGACGCTGATCGATACGGGTCTGCAACAATGCAGCCTGGACATGGCCCGTGACGGCGGGCTGTTCACCAGCCTGTTCATGGCGGGGCTGGTCGCGGCTGGTCTCATTGCGCCGGCATGTCGGTCCCTTCGTGCTGGCGCAGGTCGCGACGCGGCTGGAAGGCATCCCCGCCAGCCGTATGACCGAATTGCAGCGACTGACCGGCGCCGCGGTCCTGCCATACCATTTCGGCCGCGCAACGACCTATGCCGGAATCGGCGGCATGGGCGTTTTGCTGGCCGGGGGCGCCGCCAGCCTTCCGGGACTGCGGTGGTTTTCCGTAGCGCTGCTCGGCTTCGCGGCGCTCTTCTTCCTGAGCTATGCGGCCGGCGGGCTGTCGCGCCATCTGCCGAAGCCGCACACGCCCGGTTTCGTGTCGGCGAATTCAGCAGCGCTGGGGCGAGCGGGCTCAAGCGCCTTCGCCAAGCCCCCGTTCGGGAGCCCCACCGGATGGCGTGGCTACGCTCTGGGGCTGGTCCTGGAACTCTTCCACTGCGGTCTGCTCTACGGAGTGGTCGCCGTCGCGTGAGCCAGCCGGCAACCCCTAATACGGAGTTGCTTGGGCATTGGCGGCCTTCGCCGCCGGCACCTATCTCCGAGCCTGCTGACGGTCGGTCTGGCCGGCCATGCCGCCGGCCGCAGCTTTCGCGGTGTGATGTCTGAGGGTTGCCCCCGTCGTCATGGCTGTGAATGCCGGCGTGCCGGGCTACATGGCGTGGCGCTCATCGCCTGACTCTCTCCCTTCTCTCGCCTGCTCCGCCTCTCTCCGCCCCGCCGCATCCCCAACCTATACCGAAGATATAACCATTCTTAGCTTTCGTGAAAGCGCGACCTGCCTGTTCGGGTACGGCGCATGGCTGCTTTGCGGCTATGCGGCATTAAGACCCGTCAGAATACCGAACTTTTTTGTTGCGTCTAGGACGTGATCACGCAATTTTCTGCCCCGGCTGGTACGAACTATGTAGGTGGCTAACATTAGTTCTAAAGATCACTATTTACGACTATGAAACAATTGCTACAGCAAGCTGTTCGTACAGGTAAGCGGCAATAAGTCGCAGGACCGTGACGCAGTGAACTGAATGTCGCGGCATCCATTCAAACGGTGTATGTGAGGGGAATCTTGCTCTATCAGTTTTACGATCTCCAGCATGCGGCTTGGTATCCTCTGCGCCTTATGGCGGAAGCTACCCAGACTGCGTTTCAGAACCCGTTTCTTCCTGCTTCGTACACCCGCGTAGGGCGCAGCATCGCCGCTGGAGCCGAACTGGTCGAGCGAACGACAAGGCGCTTCGCCAAGCCGGAATTCGGGTTGCCCACCACCAAGGTCGATGGCGTGGAAGTGGCGGTCCGGGAAGTTCCGGTGGTTCACAAGCCGTTCTGCGATCTGATCCATTTCGAGCGAGCGACCGACAAGGTACACCCGCCGGTGCTGGTCGTGGCGCCGATGTCGGGCCACCACGCCACACTGCTGCGCGGCACGGTCCAGGCGCTGCTGCCCGAACATGACGTCTACATCACCGACTGGCTCGACGCCCGCAAGATCCGCTGGCGCGCGGCAAGTTCGACATGGACGATTACATCAGCTACCTGATCGAGTTCATGGGGCATCTGGGGCCGCACACCCACGTGATGGCGGTCTGTCAGCCGACCGTGCCGGTCCTGGCCGCCGTCTCGCTGATGGCGCAGAACAACGATCCCAACCAGCCCGCCAGCATGATCCTGATGGGCGGCCCGATCGATACTTCGGCCGCACCGACCGTCGTGACGAAGCTGGCCGAGGACAAGCCGCTCGAGCTGGTTCGAGCGGAACGTCATCCAGACGGTGCCGGCCTACTATCCCGGCGGCCTGCGGCAGGTCTATCCCGGCTTCATCCAGCTCACCGGCTTCATGTCGATGAACCTGGACCGCCACGTCGGCGAGCACATGAAGCTGTTCCAGCATCTGGTCAAGGGCGACGGCGACAGCGCCGTGCAGCACCGCAAGTTCTATGACGAGTATCTCTCGGTCATGGATCTGCCGGCGGAGTTCTACTGCAAACCGTCTCCACCGTGTTCCAGCAGCGCGCCCTGCCGAGCGGTACGATGAAGTGGCAGGGCCAGAAGGTCGATCCCTCAGCCATCCGGCACACCGCCATGCTGACGGTCGAAGGCGAGTTGGACGACATCTCCGCTCCCGGCCAGACGCGGGCCGCGCACAAGATCGTCTCCGGCCTGTCCGGCGGATAAGCGCAGCGACCACTTCCAGAAGGGCGTCGGCCACTACGGTATCTTCAACGGCCGCCGCTGGCGCGAACAGATCCTGCCGCGCGTGCGGGACTTCATCCTGACCTACGACACCTCCGGCCGCTTCGAAGCACCAGTGGCGCCGTCGGTGGCCGCCGAGTAACCGCGGAGCACCAACGTCAGGGCGTGTCATGCCGGGCGCCGCGATCCACACCGGATCGCGGCGCCCGACGCGTTTTGGGGCCATAGGCCATGGATATCGGGCAACCAGCCTAACCGTTGGGTAGATTAGCCTAACCGGGGAGGATTTAGATTTTTTTGTTTGTGAGTTGCGACGTCAGGCGAACGGGACAGCATGCCGCAGCATGCGGGTTCTCGTATCACGACGTAGTGTTTGTCCCTATTCTCGCCAGTGTCCGGTGGAGCGGAGTGGCCGCCCCACCGAGACAACTAGAGGAGGGAGTCCATCATGAAATGGACATTCCGGCTCCGCTGGAAGGGACAGACGATCGAGATTGAATTCGAGATCTGCCTGAGCCTCTAACGGAGTCAAGGGGGAGGTGTTGATCGCACCTCTCCCACTCCCCTACTCTAATCAAATTTGATCG
Organism: uncultured Alphaproteobacteria bacterium; assembly: GCA_963848585.1. GTDB lineage: Bacteria > Pseudomonadota > Alphaproteobacteria > Azospirillales > Azospirillaceae > Skermanella. The sequence continues at coordinate 3,763 of CAWKET010000046.1, forward strand.
AGCTGGAAAGCCCCTGAAAGGGGGAAAGGTACGCGGGATTTTTTGGGGATTTTGGAGCGGGTGAAGGGAATCGAACCCTCGTCGTAAGCTTGGGAAGCTTCTGCTCTACCATTGAGCTACACCCGCGATGCTCCTGCTTATAGGGCATCCCGGAGCGGCTTTCAAGCCGGCAGAGGGATCCCGGTACAGGAAGGATGTTCAGGCCGGGGCGTTGAGCAGCCGGCGGTCCGCCGCGAAGCCGGCGCCTGCCCCGGCGTTCTGCCGGGCGGCAAGCTCGACCCGGACGGCCGGGGTGGGTTCGGACGGGCCAGCGGCCGAGCATTCCCGAAACGCCGCTGAGCGAGCCTTCGACCAGTTCCAAGCCCAGGAAACGGTCGAGATCGACCGGGCCGGGGAGGCTCATGTTCAGGGTCAGGTCGCGGGTGAAGCCGAAGCGGCTGTAATAGGGGGCGTCGCCCACCAGGACCACGCTGCGCCAGCCGGCGGCCGAGGCGCGGTTGAGGCTCTGGCGGATCAGTTGGGCGCCGAGACCGCCGCTCCGCAGATCCGATGCGACGGCGATCGGACCCAGCAGGATGGTGGGAGTGACGCCGCCGATCAGGATCGGCCAGTAGCGGATGGTGCCGACGACGGCGTCGTCCTCAAGCGCCACGAGCGACAGCTCGGGCACGGGGGCGACGTTTTCGCGCAGGCGGTATACGGTCTTGCCGGCCCGGTGGGGACCGAAGGAGTTGTCGAGCAGGGTATCGATGGCGGCGGCGTGATGCGGCTGCTCAATCGTGATGTTCATCGAGGCTTGTTATCCCGGCGGCAAATAGTGTGCAGAAAGGCTGGAGCCGTGCCGCCGATGCCGGGAGTGGGAGGTTCAGGTCAGCCTGTCATCCCATGGGCATCAGCACGCGGCGTTAGGACTTCAACGCTTGCGGAGTGCAAGCGGACGGTCCTTCGTCGTCGTAGGGCGTGCTGGGGCGACATGGGGCGGTTGACCGAACAGTTTCAACGGACGCTGCATATAACACCGCACCCCATCCGGTTAAAGCATGTTTTTCGTCAGGGGACGCATGCGTGGAACACGATCAAACAAACGTGACCATCGCGCCACATCCCTGACTTCAAGCACCCGGCGGAGTAGGTTGTTGAAAGCAGGCTCCACCGTCATAGCGGAAATTTCTCAATAAATCATGAAACCATGAACTGATGACCAGCTGAATCGATCGTGACCGGCGGCGGCGGGCCGCATGCCCTTGGAGGGGCGCGTCGCGGCGGCGGGCAAGCGCCGGCGGTGGAGCGCGTTGAGCCTTGTGCCGCCGCTGACGCTGGCGTTGTTCCTGGGGCCGATCGCGGGCGGGCTGATCGGCACCTGGGCTCCCGCTTTCGGCATTCTGCCGGCGTTGGGCGGGACGGCGCCGTCGCTCGACCCATGGCGGGCGCTGATGGGGGCGCCGGGGTTGGCGGGCGCGGTCATGCTGTCGGTGGGCACCGGTCTGGGGGCCACGCTGCTGTCGGTCGGGATCGCGCTGTGGTTCTGCGCCGCGTGGCACGGCACGCGGGTTTTCGCCGGCTTGCGCCGGCTGCTGGCCCCGCTGCTGGCCCTGCCCCACGCGGCCTTCGCGATCGGCTTCGCCTTTCTGATAGCACCCAGCGGATGGCTGGCGCGGCTGCTGTCGCCCTGGGCCACCGGCTGGACCCGGCCGCCCGATCTGGCGACCGTCAACGATCCGATGGGGCTGGCGCTGGTGCTTGGGCTGGTGGTCAAGGAGGTGCCGTTCCTGCTGCTGATGACCGTCGCGGCGCTCAATCAGGTGCGGGCGGACCGGACGCTGACCGTCGCGCGGACCATGGGGTACGGGCCGGTCACGGCCTGGGGCAAGACGGTGCTGCCGCTGGTGTATCCTCAGTTGCGGCTGCCGATCTACGCGGTGCTGGCGTTTTCGGCCTCGGTCGTGGATATGGCGCTGATCCTGGGTCCGGGGGCTCCCCCTACCCTCGCGGTGCTGGTGCTGCGCTGGTTCAGCGATCCGGACCTCGCCATGCGCTATCAGGCGGCGGCGGGAGCCTGCCTGCAACTGATCCTGGCGGGGGCGCTGATAGCGCTGTGGCGGCTGGGCGAGGTGGTGGCGGGCCGGGTCGGGCGGCGCTGGGCGGTATCGGGACGGCGCGGCGGTACGGGGGCTCTGGCGAGGCTGGTCAGCGCCGTGCTGGCGGCGGGTGTGGTGGCGGTGGCGATGGGGGCTTCCATCGGGCTGGGGCTGTGGTCGGTGGCGGAGCGCTGGCGCTATCCCGATGCCCTGCCGGCCGCCTGGAGCTGGGAGACCTGGATGCGGGCGCTGCCTCAACTGGCGGGTCCCGCCTGGACGACGCTGAGCGCCGGGGTGGCTTCGGCCGGGATCGCGCTGGTTCTGGTGCTGGGATGCCTGGAGAACGAGCAGCGCGCCGGGCTGCGGCCTTCGGCGCGGGGGCTGTGGCTGCTTTATCTGCCGCTGCTGGTGCCGCAGATCGGATTTCTGTTCGGGACGCAGGTGCTGCTGGTGGCGGCGGGACTGGATGGGACCTGGGCGGCGCTGGTCTGGAGCCATCTGCTGTTCGTGGTGCCTTATGTCTTTCTGGCGCTGGCCGATCCGTGGCGGGCGCTGGATGAGCGCTATGCGCGGACGGCGCTCTGCCTGGGCGCCCGACCGTGGCGGGTGTTCTGGCGGGTCAGGCTGCCGCTGCTGCTCAAGCCGGTGCTGGGAGCGGCGGCGATCGGGTTTTCGGTCAGTGTCGCGCAGTATCTGCCGACGCAGTTCGCCGGGGCGGGGCGGCTGCCGACTCTGACGACCGAGGCGATCGGGCTGGCCGCCGGGTCGGACCGCCGGCTGATCGGGGTCTATGGCTTCGCCCAGGCGGCGCTGCCGCTGGCGGCTTTCGCGCTGGCGCTGGTGCTGCCGGGGGTGGTGGACAGGCTGCGCCGGCTGAGGAGATCGGATGATCGGGGGTTGGTGGCGATCGGGGATGCGCGCCGGCTGGAATTGGACGGCGTCGGGATTTCGCTCCATGGGCGGGTGCTGGTGCCGCCGCTGTCGCTGGCGATCGACGGGGGGCGTGTGGCCGTGCTGATGGGGCCGAGCGGCAGCGGGAAATCCAGCCTGCTGGCTCATCTGTGCGGGACGCTCGATCCGGCGTTCGATGCCGTGGGCCGGGTGAAGCTGGGGGGCGTCGATCTGGAAGGGCTGCCGCCGGAGCGGCGCAGGGTCGGCATTCTGTTTCAGGACGATCTGCTGTTTCCGCATCTGTCGGTGGCGGAAAATCTGGCGTTCGGGCTGCCGGCCGGATGTGCGGGGACGGGCTGAGCGGCGGGAGGTGGTCGAGCGGGCGCTGGAGGATGCCGACCTTGGGGGCTTGGGCGGGCGCGATCCGGCGACGCTGTCGGGCGGGCAGCGCGCCCGCGTGGCGCTGATGAGGACGCTGCTGGCGGAGCCGGCGGCGCTGCTGCTGGATGAGCCGTTTTCCAAGCTGGACGTGGCGCTGCGGGCGCGGTTCCGGGCCTGGTCTTCGATCACGCGCGGCGGCGCGGGCTTCCGACGCTGCTGGTGACCCATGATCCGGCGGACGGGGCGGAGGCGGACGGGCCGGTCATCGAGTTGGGGTGAGATCGGCGACATGCGTGGCACATTGACGCCATGATGGTATCGGGCCGAAAGACTGGACCCCAGAACTGGACAAGGAGGAACGCAAGGAGTAATTTTAATTCCGTCGCCCATTTGAGATAACAGCCGCACGGTATGCGAGCCAGCCATGTATAGCCAGACGACCCGCGCGATCAAAATCTCGGTCAGGCCGATGTTCCTTGAGGATCAGTCCTCGCCGGCTGAGCATCATTTCGTCTGGGCCTACCATGTCCGGATCGAAAACACCGGGCGCGAAACCGTTCAGCTCCGTAACCGTCACTGGCGGATCACGGACAGCTTCGGCCGGGTCCAGGAGGTGCAGGGTGCCGGCGTGGTCGGCGAACAGCCCGTGCTGGAACCGGGTGAAAGCTTCGAATACACCAGCGGAACTCCGCTGACGGCGCCTTCAGGCATCATGTCGGGCAGCTATCAGATGGAGAATACGCGCGGCGAGAAATTCGACGTGACGATCCCCGCCTTCTCTCTGGACAGCCCACACGAGACTGTCCACCTGAACTGACAGCTTACGGTTTTCACACCTCATCCCGCACCTTGAAGCGCGGGAAAATCACGCCATCTCGCTGTTCAAGCGGAACCGGTTCCCGCCAAGGTCGAAGCTGCGGTCGGGGGACGACAGCGCGCCCTTAGAGCGAACCGGGAACTAGCCGGCCATCGAAAGGTACCCATCGTGAGTGCATCCAATCCCTTGGCTGCGGACAATGTGGTTCGCGGTCCGTCCCATCATCGCCGCAGCACCCCCGGCATCAAACGCCCGAGCCGTGCCGAAGCCGAAGAAGCCGTCCGCACCCTGCTGCTGTGGGCGGGGGACGATCCCGACCGTGAAGGCCTGCTGGGCACTCCCGACCGCGTGGTGCGCTCGTACGAGGAATTCTTCGCCGGCTACGGCGTCGATCCGGTGGAACTGCTCCAGCGGACCTTCGAGGAGACGGACGGCTATGACGAGATGGTCGTGCTGAAGAACATCCGGTTCGAGAGCTACTGCGAGCACCACATGGTGCCGATCATCGGCCGGGCTCACGTGGCCTATCTGCCGAAGACCCGCGTCGTCGGCATCAGCAAGCTCGCCCGCGTCGTGGAAGCCTATGCGAAGCGGCTTCAGATCCAGGAGAAGATGACGTCCCAGATCGCCAACACGATCGAGGAAGTGCTTCAGCCGCTGGGTGTCGCCGTGGTGATCGAGGGCGAGCATCAGTGCATGACGACGCGCGGCGTCCACAAGCCGGGGGTCAGCATGGTCACCAGCCGGATGCTGGGCGCGTTCCGCACCGATCCTTCGACCCGCCGGGAGTTCCTGGCGATGATCGGGAATTCGGGAAGCGGCAGCGTCGGCTGAACGTGTTTCGCATTTGGGGATTTGACGGCGTTGGCGGCCTTGTCCACCAGCGCGGCGAACACCTCGTCGGGTGTCGCAAAGCCAAGCGTCTTGCGCGGCCGGCTGTTGAGCCGGGTCGCGATCGCGTCGAGTTCGGCTTGCGAGAACACCGACAGGTCAGTGCCCTTGGGTAGGTACTGGCGCAGCAGGCCATTGGTGTTCTCGTTGGAGCCGCGCTGCCACGGCGCATGCGGGTCGGCGAAGTAAACGCGCAGGCCCGTGAGCGCGGCCAGCTCGCGATGGCGGGCCATCTCCTTGCCTTGGTCGTAGGTCAGGGTGAGGCGCAGCGGTGCCGGCACCGCCAGCAAGCCGGCGGCGAAGCCATCGCGCGCCGTCTCGGCTTTGGCGTCGGCCAGCTTGACCAGGACCACCTTACGGCTGGTCCGCTCGACCAGCGTGCCGACCGAGGAGCGGTTGCCGGCCCCCTTGATCAGATCGCCCTCCCAATGTCCGGGCACCAGGCGTCCCTCCACCTCCGCTGGCCGTTCGTGGATGCTGGTCATGTCGCAGATCCGGCCCCGCCGTTCGCCGTCCTTGGACCGCCGGCCGCGCTGCGGCTTGCCCTGACGCAGGCAGGCGAGCAACTCGCGGCGCAGCTCACCGCGCGGCACGGCATAGATCGCTTGGTAGATCGCCTCGTGCGACACCGCACTCCGGATGACACCGCCGCCCCATCCTCCAGGCGCTTGCGTCTCCCGGCGATCTGCTCCGGCGACCACTGTCGGCGCAGCAGCTTCGCCACCTCGGCAAACAGCGGGCTGTCCGGCGCCAGCTTGGCCCGGCGTCCCGACCGGTCCCGCCGCGCTGCCGCCGCGGCCTGCGCTGAGCCGGCGGCGTAGCTGCCATCCGGTTCCCGACCGCGCCCGATCTCCGTACTGATCACGCTGGGCGAACGGCCAAGCTCCCGCGCGATCGCCCGCACGCCCCAGCCGTCTTTCCGCCGCAGATCGATCGCGACCCGGTCTTCCACTGTCAGCTTCCGTCGTTGCCTCTGCATCCACCTCTCCTGCTCCCTGAGCAGAGGTGGTGTTCGGTTTAAGGGGTAATGGGGGGACGCCACGGTCGCGGCGTCCCTTTTGCTTTTAGTGCGAATGATTTACAAGACGGCGATTTTTACCAATAGTTGAGGACTGGGCCGATCACCGGCGGTCCTGCCGCACGTTACCGGTTGGATGTCGTCCTTGGATTTTCGCCCCGTTTTTTTCGTTCTTGGCATCCTGCTGTCGACTCTGGCCGCCAGCATGGTGATCCCGCTGCTGGCCGACCTGTCGGCTGGTCATGAGGACTGGCAGGTTTTCGCGATTTCGGCGGCTTTCACCCTGTTCGTGGGTGTGGCGCTGATGCTGACCAATCGTGTGCCGACCTTCGCCCTGTCGATCCGGCAGGCTTTTCTGCTGACGACGCTGTCGTGGATTGTGACCGTCGTTTTCGCGGCCATGCCGCTGAAGCTGGCGACGATCGACCTCAGCTATACCGACGCCTTCTTCGAGGCGATGTCGGGCATCACGACGACCGGAGCCACGGTGATCGTCGGGCTGGATACCGCTCCGCCCGGCATTCTGCTGTGGCGGGCGTTGCTGCAGTGGATGGGCGGCATCGGGATCATCGTGCTGGCGCTGTCGATCCTGCCGATGCTTCAGGTCGGCGGCATGCAGCTTTTCCGGACGGAATCGTCGGAGAAGTCGGACAAGGTGCTGCCGCAGGGCGGCCCAATTGGCGACCTGGATCGGTCTGATCTACCTGTGCTTCACGATGCTGTGCGCGATCGGCTACCACGCGGCGGGGATGGACTGGTTCGACGCGGTCGCCCATGCCATGACGACGATCGCGACCGGCGGCTTTTCCACGGCCGATGCATCGCTGGGCTATTTCGACGATCCGCTGGTGGAACTGGTGGCTATCATCTTCATGCTGATGGGAGCCCTGCCCTTCGTGCTGTATCTGAGGGCCTTGCGCGGCGATCCCCGGCCGTTGCGGAACGACACTCAGGTCCACTGGTTCCTGACCATCGTGGCTGTGGCGGTCTGCGGCATGGCGGCCCATCTGTGGTGGGACCAGGGCTATCCTCCGCTGGTGGCGATGCGGCTGGCGGGGTTCAATGTGGTTTCGGTCATCACGGGCACGGGCTACGCCACGTCGGATTTCGGGACGTGGGGCAGCTTTGCCGGCGGGATGATGTTCTTCCTGATGTTCGTCGGCGGATGCGCCGGATCGACCACCTGCGGGATCAAGATCTTCCGCTTTCAGGTGCTGTATGCGACGGCGCGTGCCCAGATGCGGCGGCTGATCCAGCCGCATGGCGTCTTCATCGCCTATTACAACGGCAAGCCGATTCCGGAGACGGTGTCGGTTTCGGTCATGAGCTTCTTCTTCATGTATGTCATCTGCTTCGCCGTGCTGTCGATGACGCTTCAGTTGCTGGGACTGGATTATCTGACCGCCATGACGGGTGCGGCGAGTGCCATCAGCAATGTGGGACCCGGCCTGGGGCCGGTGATCGGGCCGAACGGCACCTTCGCGCCGCTGCCGGATGCCGCCAAATGGGTGCTTTCTGCCGGGATGCTGCTGGGCAGGCTGGAGCTGTTCACGGTGCTGATCCTGCTGACGCCGGGCTTCTGGCGGAGCTGAGGGTTTGAGGTAAATCCAGTGTTATCTTTAGCGGTGGACCGCAACCTTCGAAGTCTTGCCCGGTTGATTGAGCAGGATAAACTTCGGAGAGTATCGATCATGCGTATTGTCCATATCGCACTGTTGAGCCTTGGTATTCCGCTTGCTTCTGGCGGCCTGCGGCTCTGACGAGACGGTTACTGAGCGGACCACGACAACGAAATCTCAGAGCTTTCCTTCGGATAGTGTTACGACCGAGCGCAAGACGACCGTGGATGACTGACGGTTATTTGAGTGTGCGGGTGCTGTGGGAGATCGGTGGAAATCGCGGCTTCCACGAAGTATCCTGAGCGCCCGTACACCTTATTGGCCGTGGATGGCCCTGACGGGGCGGCGGAATGTTGGACTTCGGGCGATCCCTGCGGCGGCTTCGCCGGTTGACCGGCATGAAGCAGAGCCACCTGGCGGAACTGGCCGGCGTTACCCAGGCGACGGTTTCGCGCTGGGAATCCGGAACGCATCAGCCGACGCCGGAGCAGGCGGCTAAGCTGCTGCCCTTGATCGAAGCGCGGCTCGACCCCGCCTGCCGACGCCATGCTGAAGCGGCTGGTGGAAAGCTCCAGCCTCCGGGTTCATCTGGTCTGCGACGTTACTCACCGGCTGCTGGCGGTATCACCGGCGCGGCGGGAGGAATGGCGCAACGACGCATCCGGCCTTTATGGCGAGACGCTGTGGCCCTTCGCGTCGCGACTGGATTCAGGAGGGCGAGGCCCGGCTGCCGGAACTGGGCTGGTATGAGCCTTCGGCCCTGCCTGTCGCCGGGTGGACGGATTTCAACTACCCCGGCGTGATCCGCATGGGACCCGGCATGTGGCTGTGGGAGCGGATGCAGATCAGCGACGGGCGCTTCGTGCGGCTGGTGACCAGCATGGAGTTGGAAGACCTGCGGCGGACGGTTCCGGCCGCGCGGATCGTATCGCTGCCGCCGGGGGAGCGGGAGCTGTTCCGTATAAAATATTCGTGGGCCGGGGTGCGGTGCGGCGGTAGGGTTGGCCATCCTGGAGGATGAGCCATGCTGAATCGTCTTTGGAGCCGGCGGCCGACGGCGGGGCCGGCGGTCGCCGATCTGGTCGCCGGGCTGATGCGGGTGGATGAGCATACCCGCGTCGCCGTGATGGTGCTGGCGTTGGGGCCGCGTTTGAGGGGGCGGTTGGATCTGGCGAAGTGTCTGCGGCTGGCGGCGGTGGGGGATCTGGCGGCGGAGGTGGCCGAGGGGCTGGGCGGTCCCCTGCCCGGTCTGGTCGGCGAGCAACGGGACGGCGTCAGCCGGGAGGCCCGGCTGATCGAGACGCTGCGGCGGCTGTCCGGGCAGATGGAGTTGAACCGGGTTTCCGCTTATCGCTGGAGCGATGAGGATCGCCGGCGGCTGTTCGACGCGGATTATCTGGCCCGCCGCTGCGCCGGCGATCCGCTGCTGGCGGAGCTTTGCGATGCCGTCTGGAGCCAGGGCGTCGAGCGGCTCAGGCGGACGGGGGAGAACCCGGCGGAGGTGGCGCTCGACGTCGATGGGGTACCGGAGAGGACCGGACGGCGGCTTGCCGGTCCGGCTAGCCGCCGGTCCTGCTAGCGCAGGGTCACGGCGGACAGGTTGCCGTCGATGCCTTCTTCCAGCTTGGCGTTGAGGTCGGCCATCATGCGCTCGACCAGGCTGTGCCAAGCGTCCTCGCGGCCCTGGAGGGAGACGTTTTCCGGGACGCTGATGGTGCGGGCGACGGTGGCGCCGGTGTAGCCCTGGAACTGGCGGGAGGGAACCTCGACCACCAGATCGACGGACAGGCGGCCGTCATAGCGTTCGGACTGGTCGGTCGTGAAGGCGCCGCGGACGCCGGTGGTGGGCTTCAGGTGGGTTTCGGTGATGCTGGCGTCCTTGATGATGACGCGCATCGTGCCGCTGGCGCCCATCGCGCGCACCCGCTCATTGGCCCAGCGGCGGATCGCGTCGGACGGCGGAACGGGGGTCAGGTGATCCACGTTGGGCGCCACCTGGGGCGGCTGGTACTGCTGGACCACCTCGATCCGCGCCACGTCGAACGAGATCGGCGCCAGATTGGCGAAGCTGATCTGGCGGGCCTGCGGGCGCGGCGGGGCCGAGGTGCAGGCGCCGAGGGCCAGAGTGGCGGCGATGGCGAGGACGGCCGGACGGAGGAGGCGCGGGATCATGGGGGACTTCTGTTCAACGGGGATGACGGGGCTTGGGGACGTCTTGCATTGCGATACCACGGGCGTCCCGATCCGGTCACCTGGATTTCCGCTGTTTGACCGCCGCCTTCGCAATTGTCGCGTGAAGGTTTTTGGGTGTGACCACCACGCAATAGGCCTTCGCCTGCCGCAGCCGTTTGCAGGCGGATGTCGCCTGCCGTTCGTCCATGTTGAGGATGATCGGGCGGAACTTCCGGCCGCGCTCGATGGTCGTCATCATGCCGCCGCCCAGCACGGCGGCGTGGCTGCGCATCAGCTTGCGGGCGGCATCGACCGCTTTGGCCTTGGTGTTGAAGGTGCCGCCGAACTCGATGCTCCAGGCGTCGGGCTTTGGGGCGGTGGGAGGATTGGGCAATCCTGGAACCGAGATGGCGTTGCCGCAGGTGGGGGAGATCACGCCGACGGCCGGCAGGTCGGGGTCGCTGGTGCGGGCCGGGTCGATGTCGTGGATGGTGACGGGGTCTTCGGGTCGGGCATCGCGTAGGCGGTGTCCATCAGGCGCGCGATGGTGCCGGCGCGCCCTCCCCGGCTGGTTTCCCCCAGCACGACGGCCACGATCCGCCGGCCGTCGCGCACGGCCGACGCCACGAGGTTGTAGCCCGCCGCACAGGTGAAGCCGGTCTTGATGCCGTCGGCGCCCTTGTAATTGACGAGGAAGCCGTTGACGCTGTTGAAGGTGCTGCCCCGGTGGCTGAAGCTGCGGGTGCTGAAATAGCTGTACTGGTCGGGGAAGTTGCGGAGCAGCGCCAGCGCCAGCAGCGCCATGTCGCGGGCGGTCACGACCTGCTCGGGGTGGTTCAGGCCGCTGGCGTTGCGGAATTCCGACCGGGTCATGCCGAGCGCGCGAGCCTTGCGGCTCATCATCTCGGCGAAGTCGGATTCGGTGCCGCCGAGACGCTCGGCCAGGACCACGGCGGCGTCGTTGGCCGAACTCGATGATCGTGCCGAGGATCGCGTCGCGCGTCTTGATGGTGGCGCCCTGCCGCAGGCGGAGCGACTGGCCGGTCTGGCTGGCGGCGCGGACCGAGATGGGAAGGTCCTCGTCCAGCTTCAGCTTGCCGGACTTCAGCGCCTCGAACGCCAGATAGACCGTCATCATCTTGGTGGTCGATGCCGGAAAACTGCGGAGATTGGGCTTATCGGCGTGGAGAATGACGCCGGTATCCGCATCCAGGACCAGACTGGCCCTGTATGCGGAAGCGGTGTTGGGGGTCAGGACTGCGATCAAGGCTGCGAGCACGCCCGCACAGAGGATACGAACGATAACCCGCAGCAAGATGAGCCCCTATGGATCAGCTATAGATGTGATCCAATTGTGCATCATCAAAAGTATACGTGGAGTTACAGAACTCGCACGTGACCTCGACATTTCCGTTGACCTTCAGGTCGGCGATCTCATCGCGCGGCAGGGAGGCCAGGACCGTCGCCACCCGGTCGCGCGAGCAGCGGCAGCTTGCGTTCAGGTCAGCCGGAGCCCAGACGCGCACGCCGTCCTCGTTGAACAGGCGGAACAGCAGGTCGTTGGCCGGCAGGTTGGGGTCCAGCAATTCCCGGTCGGTGCAGGTGCCCATCAGCACCATGGCGCGGCGCCAGTCATCGGCCACGTCGCTGCCGAGCGTCTGCTGAACCTGATCCTCCGGCAACCGCTGGAGCATCAGAGCGCCGCCGCGCCAGCCCAGATCGGTGAAGGCGACCGCGACCTTGATGCCGGTGTCGAGCTGTTCGGACTGGCGGAAGTAATGCTGGATGCCCTCCGACAGGGTCTCGCCGGACAGTTCCACGATGCCCTGGTAGCGCTCGGTATGCTCGCCCTGATCGACGGTGAAGGCGAGATAGCCGTCGCCGAGGAGGGCTGGAACCGGGGCGGCGCTGTCGATGTCGGCGCCGGCCAGCCGCTCGGCGTCGAACTGGGCGTAGCCGCGCACGTCGCCGGTGCTGGTGACATCGGCCACCATCAGGGAGATCGGGCCGTCGCCCTTGGTCTGGAGGGTGAAGATACCCTCGTATTTCAGGGCGCCCGCCAGGGTGATGGCGAGCGTGATGGTTTCCCCGAGCAGGCGGGCGACCGGCTCGGGATAGGCATGCTTCGACAGGATCTCATCGAGGACGGGACCGACCCGGACCAGCCGGCCCCGCAGGTGCGAGGCGTCGATCTGGAAGGGTTGTACGATGTCGTCGTTGAGGGGGTTTTCGAGCGGGTTTTCGGATGAACCGGGAAGACTTCATGAATTCAGACACCAGGTTAAAATGCCCTTCTGGGCGTGCAGGCGATTTTCCGCCTCGTCCCACACGACCGAATTCGGGCCGTCGATCACCTCGGCGGTGACCTCGTCTCCGCGATGGGCGGGCAGACAATGCATGAATATGGCGTCTGATTTCGCATTTGCCATAAGGCGCTGATCGACCCGGTAGGGGGCGAGCAGGTTATGGCGGGTTTCCCCGTCCTCCTGGTTCATCGAGACCCAGGTGTCGGTGACGACGCAGTCGGCGTCGGCGACCGCCGCTTGCGGATCGCCGGAGACGCTGACCTTGCCGCCCTGGCTGACCGCCCAGGCGATCAGATCCGGCGGGGGCTTCAGCCCTTCCGGGCAGGCCAGCCGAAGTTCGAACCCGAACCTGACGGCGGCGTGAATCCAGCTTGCCGCGACGTTGTTGCCGTCGCCGCTCCAGGCCACGACCTTGCCGGCGATGGGGCCCCGGTGTTCCTCGAACGTCAGCACGTCGGCCATGATCTGGCAGGGATGCGACCGGTCGGTCAGGCCGTTGATCACGGGGACGGTGGCGTGCTCCGCCAGTTCCAGCAGCTTTTCTTCCGAATCGGTGCGCAGCATGATGACATCGACGAAGCGGGACAGCACCTTGGCGGTGTCGGCCACCGTCTCGCCCCGGCCAAGCTGCATCTCCTTGGAGCTGAGCATGACCACGTCACCGCCAAGCTGACGCATGCCGACTTCGAAGGAGACGCGGGTACGGGTGGAGGGCTTCTCGAAGATCATGGCGAGCGTCTTGCCCGCCAGCGGCTTGTCCGCCCTGCCCGCCTTTCTTCAGCGAGTTGCCGCGCTCCAGGATGGAGCGCAGCGTCGCGGTGTCGAAATCGTCGAGATCGAGGAAGTGGCGGGTGCCAGCACCGGTACCGGATGTCATGGCACCAGCTCCGGCAGGACCTTGTCGAGGATGGCGATGGCCTCGTCGATCTCGGCTTCGGTGATGATCAGCGGCGGCAGCAGGCGGACGACATTGTCGCCGGCCCCGACCGTCAGCAGGCCGGCGTCGCGCAGCCGGTCAACGACGGTGCCGTTGACGATCTCCGGCTGGATGCGCAGGCCCAGCAGCAAGGCCGGCGCCGCGCACCTCGGCCACCACCTTGGGGTGGCGGGCGGCCAGCTCGTTCAGCCGGCCCCACAAGCACGCGGGCGATCCGGTCCACGCCTTCCAGGAAGCCCGGCTCCAGCATCAGGTCGAGCACCGCGTTGCCGACGGCCATGGCGAGCGGATTGCCGCCATAGGTCGAGCCGTGGGTGCCCGGCGTCATGCCGACCGCCGCTTTTTCGGTCGCCAGGCACGCGCCGAGCGGGAAGCCGCCGCCGATGCCCTTGGCGACCGCCATCACGTCGGGGGTGACGCCCGCCCATTCATGCGCGAACAGCTTGCCGGTGCGGCCCATGCCGGTCTGGATCTCATCGAACAGCAGCAGCAGGCCGTATTCGTCGCAGACCGTGCGCAGTGCCCGCAGGTAGTCGAGCGAACCGGCGCGGATGCCGCCCTCGCCCTGGACCGGCTCGATCGAGATGCCGGCCGTCTCGTTGGTGATGGCGGCGCGCAGCTCGTTCATGTTGCCGAAGGCGACCTGATCGAAGCCGTCCTGCATGGGGCCGAAGCCCTTGACCATCTTTTCCTGCTTGGTCGCGGCGATGGCCGTGGTCGTCCGCCCGTGGAAGGCCCCGCCGGCGGTGATGATCCGCCAGCGTTCGGGATGCCCCGTCTCATACTGGTACTTCCGCACCACCTTGATCGCGCATTCCCATGCCTCGACGCCGGAATTGGTGAAGAACACCGTGTCGGCGAAGGTGTTGTCGACCAGTCGTCGCCCCAGACTCTCCTGACCCGCCACTCGGTACAGATTGGACGTATGCCACACCTTATGGGCCTGATCGGTCAGAGCCTTGATCAGGTAGGGGTGGGCATGGCCAAAGGCGGTGACGGCGACGCCACTGGCGAAATCCAGGTAGCGCTTGCCGTTGGTGTCGAAGAGATAAGGACCTTCGCCCCGTTCGAATACGACATCCGCACGGGCGTAAGTGGGCATGACAACTGGGATCACGGGTAAGCCCCCAACGGGTTCAGTTCCGGCAGCGATCCACCACTACCGGTTTTCCGAAAGGCATAGCCTTCCGGAAAACCGCAGACTATCCAAAGCCGTGGCGGCAATGTCAACGATTGCGGGGCGGAATCGACGCAACGTCATGAACTTACGGCCGGATTACGGCTTCAGCTTGTATCCGCGGTGGATCAGCACACCACAGCATGCCCACAGGACCGCCGCCGTACCGGCGACGACGGCCAGGGAAAAGGCTGGATCGGCGGCACCGGCGCTCGGTGCCGAGGAAGCCGTAGCGGAAACCGTCGATGGCGTGGAAGATCGGGTTGAAGCGGATGACCGAGGCGACGGCGGCGGGGAGTTGATCGACCGGCGCGAAGACGCCGGACAGGAAGGTCAGCGGCGTCAGGATGAAGATGAAGGCCGCCGCGAGATGGTCCCACTTGTCGCAGTACAGGCCGATCAGCATGCCGGCCAGCGACATCATCAGGGCGGAGAGTGCGGCGAAGACCGGCAGCGCCCAGGGATGGGCGGGCCACATCGGCCATACCAGCATTGCGCCGGCCAGCACGACGCCGCCGGTCACCAGACCGCTGATCGCTCCGGCCAGGGCGTAGGCCGCCGTCATTTCGGCGGCTCCCAGTGGGGCCATCAGGACATCGCTGATGATGCCTTCCATCCGGTCGAGCAGCAGGCTGAACGCGGTGGTTTCGGCGGATCGGAACAGGACGGCCATCAGGACGAGGCCGGGGACGGCGTGGGACAGCAGCGCGTCGCCCTCAGCCGTGCCGCGATCGGGGCCAAGGGCGAAGACCAGGACGACGAAGTAGACCAGCGCCTGGAAGGCGGGGGCCAGGACGGTTTCCAGCGCTTCCTTGAAGTAGCGGCGGAGTTCGCGGAGGAACAGCGTCCATGCGCCCAGCCACAGGACACGCCCGACCGGCGCGCGGCGGCATGGCCCCCGGCATGGCTTGCCTCAAGCCTTCAGTTTGTAGCCCGAGGACAGCATGCGGAGCAGCAGGGCCGCCAGCGCCGCGTTGATCCCCAGCATGACCGCGATGCCGATCGCCAGCGTGCCGTCGGACTGGCCGATGAAGCCGTAGCGGAAGCCGTCGATCATGTAGAAGAACGGGTTGAAGTGCGCCAGCCACCAGAAGGTCGGCGGCAGCCGGTCCACCGAATAGAAGGTGCCGGACAGGAAGGTCAGCGGCGTCACGACGAAGTTGGTGAAGGCCGCGATATGGTCGAACTTCTCCGACCAGATGCCGCCGATCATGCCAAGCTGCGCCAGCATCATCGACGCCATCAGGCCGTGGAACAGGATATAGGCAGGGGAGTGGATGCCGAGCGGCACGAAGATCCAGATCGCGGCGCCGGTCACGACTCCGACGAACATCCCGCGCGTGACCCCGCCGCCGACATAGGCGACCGCCATTTCCAGCGGCGAGAGCGGCGGCATCAGCACGTCCACGATATTACCCTGGACCTTGGAGATCACCATGGAGGACGACGTGTTGGCGAAGGCGTTCTGCGCCATCGCCATGACGATCAGGCCCGGCCCCAGGAACACGAGAAACGGCACGCTCCCCGCCATCCGCACGACGCCGCCGAGCGCCAGCGCGAAGACGGCATAGAACAGGAGCGTCGTGACGACCGGGGCGGCGATGGTCTGGGTATAGACCTTCAGGAACCGGTACACCTCACGCTGGTACAGCGTCCATAGGCCGATCCAGTTGACGGTGCCGATATCACGCGGCAAAGGCGGGAGATGTGTGCTCATGATGCCCTTCAGCTAAGTGGGCGGACACTAATACCAAGGAGCGCATGGCACAAATGCGGCGGGGGAATGGCTGGTGGGCGGGACGAACGTCATGGATTCCTCGGGCGGAAGTCGGTCTTGCAACTTTATGCGGAAGACATGATGGGTAGCGGTGTACTTCAAAGGGTCTATCTTGCGCTGGGGTCGCAGTAAGTTAGGTGGTCACTGTCATAGGGGATCTCATCCGTTGATAAGAAGGCTGTTCAGGTCTTGGCGTGAGTTGCATTCCTTCAGGTGGTTGAGAGGGAAGTGGGTGTTCTAGGGGACGCGCGCCCTCACCCTCCCACCGCTTCGCGGCGGGTCCCTCCCTCTCCCGCAAGCGGGCGAGGGGCAAGTTGATGGGGTTCGGGTGAGCTTCGGTCATGATTGCGTGGCTTGGGGCAGGCTGATGAGGTTTGCTTGAGCTTTGGTCATGTTTGCGGGTGTGGGGCAAGATGACGCGTTTGGGGGCTAAGCTGTTCTCGCAATTTGGAAATTTCCCATCGCACATCAGCCCCTCGCCCGCTTGCGGGAGAGGGAGGGGCCCATTGCGGAGCAATGGGAGGATGAGGGAGCACGGTCTCTGTGATACACGCCCGCATGCCGACACCACACGCCCGCCAATTGCGAACCGCCATGACGGACGCCGAGCGCCGGCTGTGGTCGTTGCTGCGCAATCGTCGGCTGGATGGCCATAAAATTCGACGGCAGCATCCAATCGGCCCGTTCATCGCTGACTTCGCGTGCGTCGAACGGATGCTGATCATCGAAGCTGATGGCGGGCAGCATGCCGACAACCCCGACGATCAGCGACGAACTGACTGGCTGCAAGGCCAAGGGTGGCAGGTGATGCGATTTTGGAACAATGATATTTTGCGCAACGCTGAAGGCGTCGCGGCGGCCATTCTTCAGTCGCTGGCTAGCTTCTGAGGGGATGAGCTAGCTTCTGAGGGGATGAAATGAACGACCAGAACAAGCCCAACAACCGGACCAAGCAGCAGAAGCCCGTCACGGCCCAGTACCTGGAGAACGCGGCGCTCTATTATCTCCAGCGTTTCGCCAGCTCCTCGGCCAACCTGCGCCGGGTGCTGATGGGCAAGGTGGAGCGGTCGGCCCGTGCGCATGGGACGGACCGGGAGGAAGGGGCCGCCATGGTGGAAGCGCTGATCGAGCGCTACCTGCGCAGCGGCTTGCTGGACGACAAGGCCTATGCGGAGGCGAAGGCGGCGAGCCTGCACCGGCGCGGCACCTCGACGCGGGGTATCCGGGGCAAGCTGGCGCTGAAGGGGCTGGAAACCGACCATATCGACGCGGCTCTGGAAACCGTCGATGAGGAAACTCCGGGAGATACGGAGCTGGCCGCCGCCGTGGCTTTCGCCCGCCGCCGCCGGCTGGGGCCGTTCCGGACGGCTAAGCGGGCGGAGCATCGCGACAAGGATCTGGCGGCGCTGGGACGGGTGGGTTTCAGCTATCAGATGGCGAAGCGGGTGGTGGATGCTGAAGATCCGGATAATATTGAGGACGACAACTAATAAGATTACAGATCTGTTGGCAATATTTTCGATATTGCGCCGCAACTCATACTGGCTATCGTACACGTACGGCCCTGGAAATCGAGGGGCGGCGTGCCGGTTGACGGCTCGTCCGGGTCGTCCCCGCGCATCGGTGACGGGCTAAAACATGCTCATGCCCCGAGACGGCGCCGTATCCATCGACATTCCGGACGATGTCCGGGTCGTGGTTGCGGAAGATGACCGCGGCACCCGCTTGGTGCTGCGCGGTTTGCTGCGCTCGCTCGGGATCAAGGAAATCATCGAGTGCGCCAATGGCGCGGAAGCCTTCGTTCAGGTCCAGCGCTCGGCCCCGGATCTGCTGATTTCCGACTGGGAAATGCCGGAAGTGTCGGGGATCGCGCTGACGCGGCTGGTCCGGAACCACCCGGACAGCCCCAACCCGCTGATGCCGGTGATCATGCTGACCAGCCACAGCAACCAGAGCCTTGTGGCGCGGGCGCGCGATGCCGGCGTGACGGCGTTTCTGGCGAAGCCGGTCTCCCGCAAGGCGCTGGCGGCGCGGCTGGAGGCTTCGGTCCAGCGGACGCGGTGCTACGTGCTGACGCGGAGGTTCTTCGGGCCGGACCGGCGGCGGGCGCAGCAGGTCAAGGGCGTTTCGGCGGCGGGGGTGCCTCAGGGCTATGTGCCGAAGGAGTCGGAGGCGCGGGGCACTGTCGCCGACCGAGGATCTGGATGCGGTCAGCGACGCCTTCATGATCGATCCGGCGCCGCTGGCCGCCGCGTCGGGCATGCCGCCGGGGCTGGTCCGGCCGTCGCATGCTTCGAAGCGGCTGTTCACGCGGGTCCGGACCAAGCGGGTCGAGCTGGTTTCCGCCGACCGGGCACGGCTGGAGATGGTGCGGGAGGGGCTGCTGATCTCCTCCAACCCGGAGCGGCTGGCGGCCTTGCTGATCGAGACGATGGACGGCATCCGGCAAAGCGTCGGGCTGAGCCAGCCGCTGATCCAGCGGACATGGGCGTCGCTGGCGGCGATCCGCGAGCGGGTGAATGCGGTGGATACGCGGTCGATCGACATCCTGCACCTGCATGCCCGGACGATCGAGCGGCTGCTGGACCTGAGCGGGGAGCATGACAGGCGGATCGCGGAAACGACGGTCGCGGAGTTGGAAGCGGCGGTCGCGAAGGTGTTTCCGGACGCGCGGCGGGGGTGAGGGGATTTGCAGGCCGGCGGTCGCCCTTCTTCGTGCGAACGCCGACCTCATGGTTGGATCGCTTCAAAGCCGCTTGCGGCGGTCGGTTCCGCCGGGGTGGCGGGCCTGGAAGCTCTGGTAGGTTTCCATCGCCCGGCCGCAGCGCTCGATTTGCCGGGTTCGCAGGGCGGCGGTCAGGTTGTCGCGGAGGATCTGGCGGATCGCCGGGGGACCCCAGGGCTGATTCAGCAAGCTGTGGCCCTTGGCCATGGCCGGCACGAAGCCAAGGCGTTCGTGGTGGGAAATCTCCTCGATCTCTTCGGGGAGCAGGTCACTGAGTGCGATACAGTCGTTGAGCGTCAACACCGATGCCTCCCATTGATTGGGCGGGAGTGATGATTGAACGGCTCGCCGGTCGGGTGTTAGAGAGCGGATGCTGAAGATCGGTCGGCCGCGAACAGTCCCGCGTTTGTGGATGACCGTCAGGCTTAATCTATTTCGGTTGATCATCCTGGACGAAAGTAGGCACCCAAATGGGAGATGGTTCCATAATGGAGTCGGACATGTGGCGGTTTGTCGCAGATGGGTGACGGCGGGGCGGCCGGGGAGCGGTTTGTCGTGCAGCGGGCTGCCGGCAAGAAGTGGGAGACGCTGACCGTTCATGATGCCCAGGCCGACGGTGCGGCGGCCTTCGCGTCGGCGGTGCGGGGGGCGCCGCGCGCTTTTCTGCGGCTGATCCGGCTTCAGGCCGATCCGGATGCGCGGGGGGAGGTTTATGACTGGACGCTGGTCAGTCTGCATGACCCCCGGCGCAATCCGGTGCCGGCGCTCCGGTCGGCGGCTCCGGCTGTGAAGAAGGCCGGGGTGCGGCGGCGGAAGGACGAGAAGATCAGCGTTCCGGTCCGGCTTTATATCCTGCTGTTCCTGTCCGGGGCCGCCCTGGTGCTGCTGTGGCTGCTGGCGGGGCGGCCCCGGTAGGAGCGGCGAGTTAGGCCGGTTACTTCTTCACGAGCGGGCACGGGCTGCGGTCGAGCGGGAGATAGGCCTGATCGCCGGGGATGGTGCGGACGATCTCGTAATAGTCCCAGGGCTTCTTGGACTGCGCCGGGGTCTTGACGCGGGCCAGATACATGTCGTGGACAAGGCGGCCGTCCTCGCGGACCTTGCCGTTGCGGGCGAACATGTCCTTGATCGGCAGTTCCTTCATCTTGGCGGCGACGACCTTGCCTTCATCGGAGCCTGCCGCCTGGACCGCCTTCAGGTAATGCATGACGGAGGAGTAGACGCCCGCCTGGATCATGTTGGGCATGCGCTGCATGCGCTCGATAATAGCGCTGCGACCATGCGCGGAACTCGTCGTCCAGGTCCCAGTAGAAGCCGGTGGTCAGGACAAGACCCTGCGCCGTTTCCAGACCCAGCGCGTGGATGTCGCTCAGCACCAGCAGCAGATCCCGCGAGATGCTGGCCGCCGGCGACGATGCCGAATTCCGCCGCCTGCTTGATCGAGGTGGTGGTGTCCGTGCCGGCATTGGCGAGGCCGATGACCTGAGCGCCGGAGCCCTGCGCCTGGAGCAGGAAGGAGGAGAAATCCGACGTGTTGAGCGGGTGGCGGACCGCTCCGACGACTTCGCCGCCGGACGCCTTGACGACTTCGCTGACGTCCTTTTCCAGCGCGTAGCCGAAGGCGTAGTCGGCCGTCAGGAAGAACCACTTCTTCAGGCCTTCCTCGACCACGGCCTTGCCGGTGCCGTTGGCCAGCGCCACGGTGTCGTAGGCCCAGTGGAAGCCGGTGGGCGAGCAGGCGTCGCCCGTCAGGCGCGAGGTGGCCGCCCCCGAGGTCAGGGTGACCTTGCCGTTCTGCTTGCCGATCTCCTGGACCGCCAGCGCCACGGACGAGGTGGTGAGGTCGGCGATGGCATCGACGCCTTCCTGATCGAACCACTGCCGCGCGATGTTGGAGCCGACATCGGGCTTGTTCTGGTGATCGGCGGACAGGATCTGGATCGGCTTGCCGAGCACCTTGCCGCCGAAATCCTCCGCCGCCATCTGGGCCGCGATGACCGAACCGCGCCCGCCGAAATCGGCGTAGAGGCCGGACTGGTCGTTCAGCACGCCGATCTTGACCGCGTCGCCGGAAAGCTGGGCGTTGGCGTGGGATGACAGACCGGCGGTGAGGGCGAGCGCGCAGGTGGCGGCCAACAGGGCCTTTGTCGCTTGGTTTCATTGGTCGTTTCTCCCTGTCTTGTTGTTTGACACCCATGAATGACAGGGGAGGAAAACTGTCAACGCTTATATCAGCGGAAACCAATTCGCGGAAATTCCCATACCATGAGCTCATACCTCGGGTTCCCATGTGGGAGTTCAGGGTTCGGCGTAGCCCAAGCGCCCGGACCTTCAGGTCTGTGCCCCTGGGATCGCGGGTGAAGAACAGGCCGCCCTGCCGGTCGGACCGGGAGGGCAGGTAAGTCGAGGCGGAGTTCGGCGGTTTCCACCGTCCCGTCGGGTGCCGTGAGTTCGCCGCCGACCGTGACTTCGGCGGCGGCGCTGCCGCCCTCGTTGAAGGCGCCGGACCATGCACCAGCCAGCCGTTCCGCTGCTCGAAGCACCCGTTCGACCTCCACCCGGATGTCGGGGGGAGTGTCGCCCTGGACCGATCCCGACCACGCGAGGAAACCGATGGCGCCCGCCACCATCAAGGCTCCGATGCTGCCGAGCAGCCATTCCAGCGCCGGGATTTCCGTCCGTCCGGCTTCGTTGCGTCTCTGCTCATGGGCGTTCGCTCACAGGATCAGGCGGGCGGCGGCGGCGCCCAGCGCCGACGGGGAAGCCCAGCACCAGCGTCACCTTGACCAGTTCGACGGCGCCCAGGCCATCGGTGCGGCCGAAGGTCCACAGCACATAGAGGCTGATCAGCAGCGACAGGGCGTAGGCGACCATGGTCAGGCGCAGGAACTCGCTGGTGAAGGGGACGCCGGCCCGCAGGCGGGCGTGCCCCGGAACTCGACGGCGTAGACGAAGGCGTGCATCAGCAGCAGGGAGCCGGCGACGAGGGCGATCGCATGCCACTCCGTCATCATGAGGCCGATCAGCACCATCTCGTCGGTCGGGGCGACGTTGAAGGCCATGAACATGGCGCCGATGCCGGCAAGGAACAGCTCGCCGGCATAGGTGTCGCGCCGGGCCTCCTCGACCTCCTCGTTCGGATCGTCGTCTTCGATCCTGCCGCCGCGCGCCCAACTGGCTGCGCGCCAGCATGGCGCCGATGGCGCCGGGGATGGCCTGGAGCACGATCTTGCCGATCAGCTCGTCCGGCGAATTGCCGGCTTGGAGGACGTGAAGCAGCACCAGGATGAAAGCCGAGGCGATGAAGCCGACGGCCAGGGCCGTGAAAGCGTTGAGGACGAGGTCCATCGGGCCGTCGGCACGCTCGAACCCGGCGTAGTGGGACAGCACCGCCAGCACCGGCACGGTCAGCACCAGGAACAGGACCAGCCGGAAGCGGTCCATGTAGAAGCCGAGCCACCACATCTCCATCGTCATCATCAGCGGCAGCGAGAAGATGATCGCCCCGCCGAACGCCCGCGCGCTCGCGATGGCGAAATCGCGGTTGGCCTTCCGGTCCTTCATCAAGCCCCCTGCTCCCTTGTCGTCATCTGCCCTCCTTTCCGGGGAAGCGGCGCGCTGGCGCCCGTGGTTCCGCATATCCATATTGGGTAGTCCAGATTTGCTGGACGGGTTCCAGCAAACTCGACTATGCGGCGGTGCGGTTCGGGAGGCTTCAGGGAGCAAGGGTCAGGGAAACGCTGGATTACGCCTGATTTCGGCACCACTTTCGAAAGTGGCACGGGGCTTGCTGATAAGGAATACATCGGCGGAACGAAACGGTACTGCCGACCAAGTTCAAACAAACCCTTGATCAGCGGAGAGCATCATGACCAACAACATCGGCGTCGAGCAGAGCGGCAAGTCGGGTGGTGACGCGTTCGGCCACTCCACCTCGGGCTCCTCGGCTCTCGGCGGCGCCGGCCTCGGCAGCGCATCGGCCTTCGGCGGCTACGGCGGCGGTTCGGCCGGCGCGGAAGCTTCGGGCTTCGGCGGTGACGCCGGCTCCACCTCGGGCGCCCAGGGCGCGCTGGGCGGCGACGTCAGCGACAACACCTCGATCGGCTCGATCACGATCAACTCCTGATCAGGATCGGGTCCGGGCTTAGGCCCGGATCATGAAGAAGGCGCGGCACCCGGTTGGGGGCCGCGCCTTTTTCCGTTAGCGAGCCTTGATAGCGTCGATAGCTGAAGAAGGCGCCTCTCAGTTGTTACGGGCTGTGGCTATGGGCCGCCGTATCCTCCGGACCGCGCGGACGCGCCCCGGCCTCGTCGAAGGCGCGGCGGATCGAGTAGAAGATGAACGCGACCGCGATCACGAAAACGATCAGCCCCATGGCATAGAAAATATCGTCAGTGGCCCGCGACGCCACGAACAGCCCCAGGATGCCGATCACGCCGACTATGCCGTTTGTAACCCACCTGCCGATATGATCCATCGTCCGCTCCTCTGGTCTGCTGTTCTTCTGGTTCGTGGGGAAGGCGGCATGGCGCCGCCGGTCAAGCTGGTCATCTAATAGGGAAATCCGGCGCGCCGTGCAATCACCCGCCCGATATCTCGGATACAGACACGGCGGCGGGTAGTTCCATCACGAAAGACGTACCGCTTCCGCTGGTTTCCACCAGCCTGATATCGCCGCCATGGGTGCGGGCGACCTCCCGCGCGATGGCGAGGCCGAGGCCGGTGCCCCCGGCGCGGGCGGAGCCGGCGAAGGGCTGGAACAGGTTCTCCCGCGCCCGTGGCGCCAGACCGGGGCCGTTGTCGCGGACGGTGAGCGCCAGCTTTGGCTTTCGGTGCGGGCTGGCGGAGACGGTGATTTCGGTGGCGCCCGCCTCCAGCGCGTTGCGGCCAAGGTTGACCAGGGCGCGGGACAGTTGCTCGCGGTCGGCCTCCACGATCACGCCTTCGCCGACGCGGTTGATCCAGGAGATGCCGCTCTCGCCGGCGCGGGGGGTCAGTTCGGTCCCGACCTCGTCCACCAGTTCCGCCAGCGGAATGCGGGAGCGGCGGAGCGGCAGCACGCCGTCGCGCGAATAGGCCAGGGTCTGGCTGCACAGCTCGACCGCCCGGTCGATCGACTGCATCAGCCGGGGGGTCACGCGGCGGACTTCCGGGTCTTCGCTGGAGGCCAGACGTTCGGACACCAGGGCGGCGGTGGACAGGATGTTGCGGAGGTCGTGGTTGATCTTGGTGACCGCCGTGCCGAGCGCCGCCAGACGCTCCTTCTGCCGGAGCGCGGCGCGGAGGCTGGCCTGCATGTCGATCAGCTCGCGCTGGGCCATGCCGATCTCGTCGGCGCGGGACGTATGCGGCAGGGTGGCGGCGGGGTCCTCCGGATCGCGGCGGAAGGCCATCATGCTCGCGGTGATCCGCCGCATCGGGCGGACCATCAGCGCGTTGAGGCTGAGGAAGACCAGACCCGCCGTGATCAGCGAGATCATCACCGAAAGCAGCAGGATGCGCCCGGCGAAGTCGATCATGTCGGCGCGGAGCGGCGCTTCGTCCAGCACCAGTTCCACCGTGGCGCGGGCGTCCTTGGGCGAGGCGCCGATGATCTTGATCACCCGGTCATTGGCCTGGACCAGCACGCGGAACGCGTCGCCGATCAGATCGAACCACATGGCGCGGCGCAGGTCGTAGACCTGATCGACCGGCGGCACGGGCGAGACGCCGAGCATGTAGATGCGCTCGTCCGACATCACCAGATCGACCGCGTAGGCGCCGACATGGGCCAGCAGTTTCTGCTCCAGCTCCTGCGTCACCATCTGGTCGGGAGCGGCCTCGATCGTCAGCGCCGCCAGATGGCCCGCGGCCATGCGGCCTTCCAGCCAGGACTCGCGGAAGCGGGCGACCGAGGGCGCGAAGATCAGCACTTCCGCCAGCATGACGAACAGGATGGTCATCACCAGCAGCTTGGCCGACAGGCTGCTGCGAAGGCTGCGCAATTTCATGGGTTTGGCCGGCGATCCGCTCCGTTGGACAGGCGGACAGCTTATACCCGTATATCGCGGATAGACGCGAACGGGATAAAGAACCGGATCAGCCGAACCAGGACAGGAACCGGACGAGGCCTCGGGTCCGGCCGTTGAACAGTTTGGGCGTGTAGAAGGCTCCGGCGGCCCGTTTGCCGGCCTCCCCCAGCGTCGGATAGGGGGCGATCATGGATGCGATGGCGCCGATCTTCAGCTTCTGCGAGATGGCGAGGCACCAGACCTGGATCAGTTCTCCGGCATGGGGGCCGACGATGGAAGCGCCGAGGATGCGGCCGTTGGGGAGGGTCAGCACCTTGACCTTGCCTTCGGTGTCGCGCTCCGTCTGGGCGCGGTCGTTTTCCTCGAAGCCCCAGGTGAGGACGTTCACGTCCTTGTGGGCTTCGCGCGCCTGGGCTTCGGTCAGGCCGACATGGGCCAGTTCCGGATCGGTGTAGGTCACCCAGGGCAGCGCCGAGTAATCCACCTTGGCGGGCAGGCGGAACAGCACGTTCCGGATCACGATGCCGGCGTGATAGCCGGCGATGTGGGTGAACTGCGGCCCGCCGGCCACGTCGCCGACGGCGAAGACGCGGCGGTTGGTGGTGCGCAGGCGGGCGTCGGTCTTCACGCCTTTGGGCGAGAACTCGATGCCGGCGGCTTCAAGGCCGAGCCCGTCGACATTGGCTTGGCGGCCGGCCGCGACCAGCAGGTCCGATCCTTCGATCCGGGCACCATCGGAGAGCACGGCGGCGATGCCGTTGCCGTGGCGCTCGACGCGGGCGATCTCGACGCCCTCGCGAAGATCGACGCCTTCGGCCGTCAGGCGGTTGCGGACCACGGCGACGAGGTCGGGATCGTCCTTGGGCAGGATGGCGCCCTTTTGCAGGACGGTGACATCAGCGCCCAGGCGGCGGTGGGCCTGCGCCATTTCCATGCCGATGGGGCCGCCGCCGATCACGATCAGGTGCTCCGGCGCTGATTTCCGCTCGAAGATCGTCTCGTTGGTGAGGAAGGGGACGTCGTCCAGGCCGGGGATGGCGGGATGGGCCGCGCGCGATCCCGTCGCCAGCACGAAGCGGCGCGCCTTGATGGTGGCGCCGTTGGCTTCGACCGTGTCGGGGCCGGTGAAGCGGGCGCTGGCGCGGATCACCTTGACGCCAAGGCCCTCGAACCGCTCCACCGAGTCGTTGGGCGCTATGGCGGAGATGACGCCGTGGATGTGGTCGTGGACCCGGCCGAAGTCGATCTGCGGCTCATGCCCGTTGACGCCGAAGCGGCCGGCGTGGCGGATGGTATCGGCGGCTCTTGCCGCGGCGATCATGGATTTGGACGGGACGCAGCCGTAGTTGAGGCAGTCTCCCCCCATGGCGCCGCGCTCGATCAGCACGGTGGAGGCTCCCATCTGGGCGGCGCCCGCCGCGACCGACAGCCCGCCGGAGCCGGCGCCGATCACGCAGATATCCGTCTTGATCTCGGCCATGGTCACGCCTTCCCCTTGAACTTCTTGTAGACGACCGGGATCAGGGCCAGCAGCGAGAGGCCTATGATCGGCAGCAGGATTTCCGGCTCGAAGATGATGGTGAGATCGGGGGTGCCTCCGGCATCGAAGACGGCTCCCAGCCCGTTGCCGACCGAGGCATAGACGAAGCTGCCGGGAATGATGCCGACGAAGGTGCCGAGCGCGTAAGTCGTCAGCGGCACGCCGAGGAAGGCCGGCACCAGATTGACCAGCCAGAACGGGAACAGCGGGACCAGCCGCAGGACCAGCAGGTAGCTGAGGGCGTTTTCGCGGAAACCCGCCTCCAGCCGCCCGATCCAGGGACCGGCGCGGCGGCGCAAGCCCTTCGCCGAATGCGGTGCGGGCGGCAAGGAAGACGCCGACGGCCCCGATCGTCGCCCCGATCACGACATAGAGGCCGCCGGCCCAGGTGCCGAACAGGAAGCCCCCCGCGATGGTCAGGACCACGGCGCCGGGGATCGAGAAGGCGACGGCGAGCGCGTAGACGGCCATGAAGGCGAGCGGCGCCGTGACAGGGTGATCTTCGACAAGGCCCATCAGGAAGTCGCGGTTTTCGGCCAGCGCGCCGAAGCTGAGATAGCGGTGAAGGCCCAGCGCGAAGAAAATCACCAGTCCGGCGGCCAGAGCCGCCAGAGGCAGGAAGCGCCCGGCGCCGCTCTTGTCAGTCGATCGTTCGGTGGCGGCCATGGGGCACCCAATCTCCAATAACGAAACGTCTCTTGAGAGGTAACATCCGGGGCGCTCACCGGCCAGTCACCTTGCCGTGAGCTTTCCGTGGGCATCCGGTTATTGAGGGAAACAGGATGATCCTGCCACGGAGTTTCCCGATCATGGCTGAGAAAAAGAGCGCGCCAGCGGACCGAAGTGGTCGAACATGGCAATATCTGGTTCATCTACCGCCCCAAGGTCAGGGCGGAGGACGAGCCGGAACAGGATGTCGGAGGCATCGGGGATGTCGAGCGCTTCCACGTGGTCCTCCGGCCCGACGGGGCTGCCCGCTTCCGCCTGATGACCATCGGCGCCAAGCGGCTTCCCGACGCCGACGAACATGAGCGGAACTGGGGCTTCGTCGATCTGGTCGCCAAATCGGCCGGGCAAGTGACCGACGTGCTGGGCGAGGACATTATGACACGAAGACCCGTGGCGAGCGTGTACGTCCTGCGGCGCGGCCTGCCGGCGAAGGGGTGTACGTGCTGACGCGGACGGGCAGAAACCATGCATCTGGCGTACGCGCTGGAGCTTCCCGAGAAGCCGGGACCGGTTCAGAAGCAGCTCAATATCGCGGAGGAAGCCAGCTTCGCCCTCTCGATCAAGAACCCGGAGAAGGGATCGCCGCGCAATACCGGGCTGGACAGCGCTGAGAAGGCCGATTACCCGGACAAGCTCCAGAAGGAGTTCCGCGACCGCCGGTTCGCGACCGAGGACCCGCGTTTGCTGGATTACGAGGGCGCCCAGTTCATCCTGATCGGGGCCGGCAGCGACGTGAAGCGCGACCTTGGCATCGACCTGGAGCCGGAGGACGAGTCGGAGGCGACGGCGGATATCTTCAAGCAGCTCCGGCTTTCCAAGGGCAAGCACCCGATCGAGCCGCTGCTGAAGGGCGAATGGCGCTGATGCGCTTGCATGGCGTCTTCATGCCGTGGGACAATGGGGGACGAGGAAGGGCTGAGCGGAGAGGGAGACGATCATGCCGCGCGCGTCCCTGTACGACACCGACTACTATGCCTGGACTCAGGATCAGGCGGCGACCTTGCGCGAACTGGCGGCAAGCCGCTCGAACATGCGGCTCGACCTGTCGCAGTTGGCGGAGGAGGTCGAGGATTTGGGTCGGAACGAACTGCGGACGGTTTCCAGCTTCTATCAGCAGATCGTCACCCACCTGCTCAAGATCCAGTTCGCCGCGATCCGGACGCCGGTGCGGCACTGGCAGCGCGAAATCATGAACTTCCGGCTCCAACTGGCGGAAGACCTGACGCCGTCGCTGGAGCGGAAGCTGCTGGAAACCCTGCCGACGCGCTACGGCCTCGCGCGCAACCGCGCGATCGACGGGCTGGAATGCGATCAGCCGGATATCGCGGACATCCTGCCGCGGGAACTCCCCTACACCCTCGATCAGGTTCTGGGACGCGGCGCCTATGCCGGCTGGCTGCCGGCTGAACCTGCGGATTTCACCGTCCCGGCTGAAACTCCGCTCAACTGCCGTTGACTCAGGCGCACCCTGCCCCTATACAGCGTGCTTCGTTTTTCCAGTCCTTAGTTTTAACGGAGTGTGTCGTGAAACGCACGTACCAGCCGAGTAAGATCGTGCGCAAGCACCGGCACGGTTTTCGCGCCCGTATGGCTACCGTCGGTGGTCGCCGGGTTCTGTCCGCCCGCCGGGCCAAGGGCCGCAAGCGTCTGAGCGCTTAAGGTCCCATGCCGCCGGAATCGAGTGCGTCCGGCGTCGGGCGCCTCAAGCGGCGGCCAGAATTTCTGGCTGTAGCCGGTGCACGCCGCAAATGGGTAGCTCCCGGCCTGATCTTGCAAGCCCGCCGCCACGACGATCGCCAGCATCCCGATGCAGGCGAGCCGTCTTTGCGTGTGGGCTTTACGGCCAGCAAGAAGGTCGGCAACGCCGTCGCCCGCAACCGGGCGAAGCGCAGGCTGCGCGAACTCGCGCGGGAGATCCTGGCTGTCCACGGCATGCCCGACAACGACTATGTGCTGATCGCGCGCGGCGAAACGCTGGTGCGCCCCTGGCCCGACCTGAAGCAGGATCTGACGACCTGCCTGAAGCGTCTGAAGGCATGGCGCGCCCTGCCGCAACCGGCGGAGCACTGACCGGATGCCGCCGGCCATGACCATATCCCCCGTGGCATGGCTGCTGCGCGCACTGGTCACAGCTTATCAGTGGACCTTGGCTCCGATTCTGGGCAACAACTGCCGTTTCGAACCAAGCTGTTCCAACTACGCTCTGGAAGCGCTATCTAAGCACGGCGCGATCCGTGGCGGCTTGCTTGCCGCCTGGCGCATCCTGCGGTGCAATCCGTGGGGCGGAGCGGGCTGGGACCCGGTACCGGATACCGGCCATGCTAAGAACGATAATATTCATAACAGATGCGACCACGGCAGGGACTGACCAGGATCCATGACTGACCAGCGCAACCTCCTCGTGGCGATCCTGCTGTCGATCGTCATCCTGCTCGGATTTCAGTACTTCTACGAAATCCCGCGCATGGAACAGCGCAAGGCGGAACTGGCGCAGCAGCGCGCGGAAGAACAGGCTCGCCTGCCCGCTCCGACCACTCCGGAAGGCGTCACCGCTCCGGGCTCCCCGGTTCCGATCCCAGGCGCCACGGCGCCGGCGCATCGGCGCTCCGCGCGACCGCGCCGAGATCGTCGCCGCCGGCCAGCGGGTAAAGATCGATACGCCGCGCCTTCACGGCACCATCTCGACCATCGGCGCCCGCGTCGACGATCTGACGCTGGCCGATTACCACGTGACGCCCGATCCGGGCAGCCCGGAAATCGTGCTGCTGTCGCCCGCCGGGACCAGCCAGCCCTATTACGCCGAGTTCGGCTGGGTGCCGGCCGCCGACACCAACCAGCCGGTTCCGGGCCAGACGACCCAGTGGTCGGCGCCGGCCGATCCGCTGACGCCCGACCGTCCGGTCACGATGACCTGGGACAACGGCCAGGGGCTGGTGTTCGAAAAGACCTTCAGCGTCGATCAGAACTACCTGTTCACGGTTACCCAGCGGGTCCGCAACAACACCGGCGAGCCGGTGGCGCTGGTTCCCTATGGCCTGGTCTCCCGCCACGGCACGCCGCCGACGCTCGGCTACTACATCCTGCACGAAGGCCCGCTGGGCGTCTTCAACGGTACCCTGCACGAGCACAAGTACGGCGATATCAAGGAAGACGGCAACATCGAGCTACCAGAGCACCGGTGGCTGGATGGGCATCACCGACAAGTACTGGCTGGTGTCGCTGGTTCCGGATCAGAATGCCCCGGTCGATTCGCGGGTGCGCCACACCAACGCCAATGGTCAGGACCGTTTTCAGGTCGATTATACCGGACAGGCCATCACCGTGGCTCCCGGCCAGAGCGCCGAGACGACCAACCGCCTGTTCGCCGGCGCCAAGCAGGTCAAGCTGCTGGATGCCTATGCCGAGCAGTACGGCATCAAGAACTTCGACCTCGCGATCGACTTCGGCTGGTTCTACTTCCTGACCAAGCCGTTCTTCTACGCGCTGGATTTCCTCGGCACGCTGTTCGGCAACTTCGGCGTCGCGATCCTGGTGCTCACCGTCTTCGTCAAGGCGGCCTTCTTCCCGCTGGCCAACAAGTCCTACAAGGCCATGAGCAAGATGAAGGCCTTGCAGCCGGAGATGACGAAGATCCGCGAGCGGTTCGGCGACGACCGTCAGCGCATGAGCCAGGAGATGATGGCGCTGTACAAGCGCGAGAAGGCCAACCCGGTCAGCGGCTGCCTGCCCATCGTCATCCAGATCCCGGTGTTCTTCGCGCTCTACAAGGTGCTGTTCGTCACCATCGAGATGCGTCACGCGCCGTTCTTCGGCTGGATCCACGACCTTTCGGCGCCCGATCCGACCACCATCTTCAACCTGTTCGGGCTGATCCCCTGGACGCCGCCGACCATGCTGCATCTCGGCATCTGGCCGATCATCATGGGCATCACCATGTACCTTCAGCAGAAGCTGAACCCGGCACCGCCCGATCCGGTGCAGGCGAAGGTCTTCATGGCGCTGCCCTTCGTGTTCACCTTCATGCTGGCCAGCTTCCCGGCCGGTCTGGTGATCTACTGGGCCTGGAACAACTCGCTGTCGATCCTCCAGCAATGGCTGATCATGCGGCGAATGGGCGTCAAGGTTACCTGACGCCGGACCGTTTACCGACAGCGCCGCCTCGGGAAACCGCGGCGGCGCTTGTCGTTTAAGACGCCGTTTAAGATGCCGTTTACGATAGAGAGAAGTTAAGACCATGACCGACAGCGTGACCGGCCAGATCATCCCGACCCTGATGCCCGAACAGGACGAAGCCGGCATGGAGCATGGCCGGCTGCTGTTCGCCCAGGAATGCAATTTCATCTGGGGTGCGGCCGATCAGGCCAATCTGCCCGAAGCGACCCTGCCGGAGATCGCCTTCGCCGGCCGCTCCAATGTCGGCAAGTCCAGCCTCGTCAACGCGCTGACCGGCCGCAAGACGCTGGCCCGCACGTCCAACACGCCCGGCCGCACCCAGCAGCTCAACTTCTTCGACCTTGGCGGCCGGCTGATCCTGGTCGATCTGCCCGGCTACGGCTATGCGAAGGAGTCGAAGAGCAAGGTGAGCGCCTGGACGAAGCTGGTGAAGAATTACCTGCGCGGGCGGGTGACGCTCCGCCGGATCTGCCTGCTGATCGACGGCCGCCACGGGCTGAAGCCCAACGACATCGAGATCATGGACATGCTGGACAAATCAGCCGTGCCCTATCAGATCGTCCTGACCAAGATGGACAAGGTGAAGAAGGCCGATCAGGCCGCCGTGCTGGAAAAGACCGCCGCCGGCCTGAAGAAGCACGCCGCCGCCCATCCGGAGGTGGCGTTCACCAGTGCGGAGGACGGGACCGGGGTGGCGGAACTCCGCGCCAGTCTGGCGACGCTGGCCGAGTCCTGACGTATCAACTTGCCTGAATAGCCGGGTACAAGTGTTGCGGTTGAATCACTTGCATTCGGAAACGGGTCTGTCGCAAAACCGGTCCTAGCAGGCACCGATCCTTTGACTTAGAGTTCCGCGCCATGAGCGAACCGAACGACACCCCCGCCACGCCGCAGCTTTCCCGCGAGGAATGGCTCGCCAAGGCCCGGACACTGTCCGAAGCCCTTCCCTATATGCGCCGGTATTCCGGCCGCACCTTCGTGATCAAGTACGGCGGTCACGCGATGGGCGACGAGTCGCTGGGCGAGTTGTTCGCGCGCGACGTCGTGCTGCTCAAGCAGGTCGGCATCAACCCCGTGGTCGTCCACGGCGGCGGGCCGCAGATCGGCGCCATGCTCAACCGGCTGAAGATCCAAAGCTCGTTCGTCGACGGGCTGCGGGTGACCGACAAGGAAACCGTCGATATCGTCGAGATGGTCCTGTCCGGGTCGATCAACAAGCAGATCGTCTCCGCCATCAACAACCAGGGCGGCAAGGCCGTGGGCCTGTCCGGCAAGGACGCCAACCTGATCAGCGCCCGCAAGCTGCGGCGCACCCAGCGCGATACCGACAGCAATATAGAGAAGATCCTCGACCTCGGATTCGTCGGCGAGCCGTATCAGGTCAACCCGCAGATCCTCGAAACCTTCGAGAAGTCCGACATCATCCCCGTGATCGCGCCGATCGGCGTGGGGCGCAACGGCGAGACCTACAACATCAACGCCGATACCGCCGCCGGCGCGGTGGCGGCGGCGCTGGGCGCCACCCGCCTGTTCCTGCTGACGGACGTCGCCGGCGTGCTGGACAAGCAGAAGAACCTGATTTCCGACATGTCGCTGGAAGACGCCCGCGGTTACATGACCGACGGCACCATCAGCGGCGGCATGATCCCGAAGATCGAGACCTGCATTTCCGCGGTGGAACAGGGCGTGGACGCCGCCGTCATCCTCGACGGCCGCGTGCCCCATGCCCTGCTGCTGGAAATCTTCACCGAAGGCGGCGCCGGCACGCTGATCGGGCGGGAGTAGGCCGGGAACGTCCGGACTCAGGCGCCGCTCAGCGCGGCGCCTGGTTCTGGATGGCGCGGTCGAGGATTTCCCGGACGACCGCGTCCTCGCTCCGCTTGGTCGCCATGGCGGTGCCGCGCACGATGGCGTCGGTCAGGTCCATGGCGCGGGTCAGGTCCACCCGCCAGTCACCGCCTTCGCGGACGAAATCCGCCGGGACCATGACGGGGCGCTGGTTGACCACCAGCGTGCCGCTGGCGCGGTCGCCGCGCACGGATACCCTCTCCATACCCGCCTGGGTGATGACGTTGGGTCCGAGCCAGTTGTTCTGGAGGCCGAACTCGACGATCTGCGCCGGGGTCATCCGCTTCAGGTCGGCCGGCTTCAGGAAGCGCTGAAGCCCCAGCGCGCCGAACTTCTCCGACGGCGGCCAGACCGGTGATATCGCCGCTCAGCGCCGCCTTGCGCGTCCGCTCGACACGGGCGAGGCTGTCCCTGGACAGCAGTTCCAGCACGCTCCGGCCATCCTTCGCCAGCAGCGCCTGCCGGGCGGCGATGAAGGTTTCGCTCACCGCCGCGACATCCTGAGCCGCCTGAGCCGCCGCGACCTGGGCGCTGGCCGGGGCGCCGTCGGGAAGCCCGGCGCTCAGGCCCGCTCCCGCAAGGATCAACACGCCCATCACCGCGTTGCGCATCGCCGCCACAGTCTTCATTCCGCTCATATCCGTCAAAACCGCCATATCGGCGAAAGTTGAATACCCTGACCATGATACATGATTGCGGCGCGATGGAGGCGCATCGTTACGTGCCGAGAGCACTTGCCGGAACGCCGATGCCGCGCCATTGTCACCCCCATGACCCAGCCGCATGACCCAGCCCACACCCGAACCCGCCAGCCCACGCCGCTCTCATCGATCGAGGTCTGGATCTTCGATCTCGACAATACGCTTTATCCGGCGGCCAGCAACCTGTTCAGCCAGATCGACCAGCGGATGACGGAGTTCATCGGCGAGCATTTCGATCTGCCCTGGGACGAGGCGCGGCGCCGGCAGAAGCAGTATTTCCGCGATTACGGCACGACGCTGCGCGGCCTGATGACCGAGCACGATATCGATCCCATCGCCTTCATGGACTATGTCCACAATATCGACGTGACGCCCGTGAACCCCAGCCCGGAACTGGACACGGCGCTGGAACGGCTGCCCGGCCGCAAGGTGATCTACACCAACGGGTCGTGCCGGCATGCCGACAACGTCCTGGGCCGGCTCGGCATCGCGCGGCACTTCGACGTGATCTACGACATCGTGGCGGCCGACTATGTGCCCAAGCCCGATCCGCGTCCTTATGCCCACCTGATCGAATTGCACGGCATCGATCCCCACAGCGCCTGCATGGTCGAGGACATCGCCCGCAATCTGGTTCCGGCGGCGGCACTCGGCATGACGACGGTCTGGGTCAGGTCGGAAGTCGATTATGCCCGCCCCGACCGTGGCGGCGTCGGCACCGGCGACCATATCGACCACGCGGTGGACGATCTGACGGTCTGGCTGACGGAATTGACTTCAGCGATCTGACGGCGGCAAATGCATCCAGTTGGTCCATAATCCCCGTCATCCAGTTACCAGTGGGCAGTTGACAGTGGGATTGCCGGTGACCCATGTTCCCGTTCCATCGCTCCTGTCACCGATTTAGAAGCCGGACCTGAACCCGCCATGACCACTGATCTTCAGAACGCCATCGAATCCGCCTGGGAAGACCGCGACCAGCTCAATACCGGCACCAAAGGCGCCGTCCGCGATGCCGTGGAGGCGGCACTTGCCGGTCTGGACGAGGGCCGCTTCCGCGTGGCGGAGCGCGCCGGCGACGATTGGCAGGTCAACCAGTGGCTCAAGAAGGCCGTGCTGCTGTCGTTCCGCCTGAACGACATGACGACGATCCCCGGCGGTCCGGTCGATCCCAACCTCGGCGCGTCGGTCTGGTTCGACAAGGTGCCGTCCAAGTTCGCCGGCTGGGACGATGCCCGCTTCCGCGCCGCCGGCTTCCGCGCCGTGCCCAACGCCGTGGTCCGCCGCTCCGCCTATATCGCCCCCGGCGTCGTGCTGATGCCGAGCTTCGTCAATATCGGCGCCTATGTCGACAGCGGCACCATGGTCGATACCTGGGCCACGGTCGGCTCCTGCGCCCAGATCGGGAAGAACTGCCACATCTCCGGCGGCGCCGGCATCGGCGGCGTGCTGGAGCCGCTTCAGGCCGGTCCGGTCATCATCGAGGACAACTGCTTCATCGGCGCCCGCGCCGAGGTGGCGGAAGGCGTCCGGGTCGAAACCGGCTCGGTCCTGTCGATGGGCGTCTATCTCGGCGCTTCCACCAAGATCGTGAACCGCGAGACGGGCGAGGTCCTGTATGGCCGCGTGCCGCCCTATTCGGTCGTCGTGTCCGGCACGATGCCCGGCAAGGCGCTGCCGGACGGCAGCCCCGGCCCCAGCCTCTACTGCGCCGTGATCGTCAAGCAGGTCGATGAGAGGACCCGCTCCAAGACCTCGATCAACGAACTGCTGCGCGCCTGATGACGAGCGTACAGGTTGCCGATCCCGTCGCACTGACCCAGGCGCTGGTCCGCTGCCCGAGCGTCACGCCGGCCGATGCCGGGGCGCTCGACGTGCTGGTCCAGGCGCTGGAGCCTCTGGGCTTCGTCTGCCACCGGCTGCGGTTCGAAGCCGAGGGCACGCCGCCGATCGACAACCTGTATGCCCGGCTGGGCACGTCCGGCCCCAACCTCTGCTTCGCCGGGCATACCGATGTCGTGCCGCCCGGCGATCCGGCCGCCTGGGCGTGCCGACCCGTTCGCGGGCGCGATCGCCGACGGCAAGCTTTATGGCCGGGGCGCCGTCGGACATGAAGGCGGCGATCGCCGCCTTCGTCGCGGCGGCCGGCCGGCGGCTGGCGGCGAAGGGTGCGCCCGCCGGCTCGATCAGCCTGCTGATCACCGGCGACGAGGAAGGCCCCGCCATCAACGGCACCCGCAAGGTGCTGGACTGGCTGGTGGAACAGGGCGAGGTGCTGGACGCCTGCATCGTGGGCGAGCCGACCAACCCCAACTACCTTGGCGAGATGATCAAGGTCGGGCGGCGCGGCAGCATGACGGGACATCTGACGGTTCATGGCACCCAGGGCCATGTCGGCCTACCCGCATCTGGCCGACAATCCCCTGCCCCGGCTGGTCCGGATGCTGGCCGCCTGACCGCCGAGCCGCTGGACCAGGGCAATGAGCATTTCCAGCCCTCCACGCTGGCGATCACCACGATCGATGTCGGCAATCCGGCCGACAACGTGATCCCGGCCAAGGGGTCGGCCAGCTTCAACATCCGTTTCAACGACGAGCACACGTCGGATACGCTGAAGGACTGGATACGCCGGACCTGCGACAGCGTCGGCGGCCCCTATGATCTGAGCGTTCCGGGTCAGCGGCGAGTCCTTCCTGACGCCGCCGGGCCGCTTGAGCGATCTGGTCGCGGACGCGATCCAGCGCGTGACGGGGCACCGGCCGGAACTGAGCACCACCGGCGGCACGTCCGACGCGCGCTTCATCAAGAACCACTGCCCGGTCGTCGAGTTCGGCATCGTCGGCCAGACCATGCACAAGGTCGACGAGCATGTCAGCGTGAGCCGACGTGGAGCGGCTGACCGACATCTACGAGGCCGTCATCGACGGCTTCTTCGCACCCGACAATGTCACCCATGAAAGCGTGAGCGGCAAGGTATGACGCTGACGGCACGGGAAACGGTCTATTCGATCTTCGGAGCCTATCGGCTGGCGATGCTGGACAAGATCGGGGCTCAGCTATCTCGACCGCTCGCCCGAGGGTGCGATCCGCTCTTTCTATGCCGCCCTGATCGTCCTGCCGGCCTATGCGGTGCTGGTCGTGCTCCGGCTGTGGGATGTTCTGCCGGAGGTGTCGCTGCTCCGCTTCATCACGGTCGAAGGTCTGGCCTATGTGATAAGCTGGACCGCTTTTCCGCTGGTGATGTTCCACATCGCGGGCCTGCTCGACCGGTCGGCGCGCTATTTCGACTTCCTCAGCGCCTATAACTGGTCGTCCGTCATCCAGATGGGCCTGTATCTGCCGGTCGTCGCGATCGCGGATTCCGGGCTGGTGCCGGAAGGGCTGGGCGAGGGTCTGGTGCTGGTGGTCACGATGCTGGTGCTGATGTACCAGTGGTTCATCGCCCGGACCACTCTGGACATCAATGGCGGCTCGGCCGCCGGTGTCGTCCTGCTCGACATGATCCTGGCCGTCTTCATCACCGGGACCGCGGACGGCATGCTGACCTGAACGCTGTACCATTGCCTCACCACCGCGAAGGGTCATGGGGATTCGGATTAAAACATTCCGCGCATAAAATAACCCCAGCTTTTGAGATATGGTATCGGTCGAAAATGAATCCGAAGCCAAGGGATGCGACCTGGGAATGATTAGAATTTTGCACATCGACGAAAACAGCGCCGACCGTGCCCGACTGATCAAGATTGCTCCAACGGATTCATTTACGATTATCGGCTCCCACGGCAGCATTGAAGAGGCGGCCGGAAGTGGCGGCGAATTGGCGTCCGCCGATATCGTCGTGCTCGGCACCGTTGCCGGGCGCACCATCGAGGACAGCATCCAGAGCCTGAAGGCGATGGCGCCGGTAAAGCCGATCGTCGTGCTGATCGACCGCTTTTCGCTCGACAGCCTTGGCGCCGCGTTCGAGGCGGGCGCCATGGGCTATCTGATCAAGTCGATCTCCCAGGAAGCGCTGTTCGAATCGATCATGCTGGTGATCCTGGGCGAGAAGGTCTTTCCCGCCCAACTGGCCGATATGCTGGTCGAAAAGACGCCGCATGAACTCAACCCCGGCCTTGCGGAGCGCCGGCGGGCGCTGACGGCCAAAGAGTTGCAGGTCATGCAGTACGTCAAGCTTGGATACAGCAATAAGCAGATCGCCCGCGTGCTGGGAATTGCGGACATCACCGTCCGGCTCCACATAAACAACGCGTTCAGAAAAATGAACGTGAAGAACCGCATTCAGGGCGCTTTGTGGATGATCGAGCACGAATCCGAATTGAGCGGCGGACCGGAAAAGCAGCGCATCACTCAGTAGCGGGCATTGGCGATGAATGCTGACCCTACCGACTTGTCGAAACAGTTCATCGCACGCGGTGTCCCGACGCATCTCTGGATCGCGAACCCTGACGGGCGCCTGGAATACTGCAACAGCGGCTGGTGCGACTTCGCCGGGCGCTCGAGCGAGGACATGCTGGCCGAAGGCTGGCCGGGACTGATCCACCCCGACGATCTCCGGGAATTTTTGAGAGACTGGCGGACGGCACGCGCTGGCAAGGCAGGTTTTTGAGAAGGAATGCCGGCTGATCGCGGCGGATGGCACGCCTCGCCGGTTCTTCGTCCGGGCGGAGCCGCTGCTGGACGGGAACGGCAAGGTCGCCAATTGGCATGGCCTGAACACCGCCCTGCCTGAACCCGGCGATGCCCCCGCCCACGATCCGGAAAACGCCGCCGAGACGATCGCGCGGGTCAGGACCCGCATGACCGCTTCCGCCAACCACGACCTGCGGCAGCCGCTGACGGCGCTGTCCTTCCTTGCCAATTCGCTGGCGAAGCGGGTGCATGACCCGATTTCGCAGGATCTGCTGTCGGCCATGGGACGCGCGATCCAGTCGATGCGGAACGTCGTGGATGGTCAGCTCTATTTCGATCAGGTGGACCAGGGCCAGGTCGAGCCGCGGCTGGTCGACCACCACATCAACGCGTCCCTGATCGGGCTTGCCAGCGAATTCAGTTCGATGGCGGAGCGCAAGGGACTGGGGTTCATGCTGCATCCCAGTTCCGCCTGCATCCGCACCGATCCGGCCCTGCTCGACACGATATTGAAGAATCTGGTGTGCAATGCGCTCCGCTATACCGTCGAAGGGCGGGTCGTGGTCGGGTGCCGGCGTCAGGGCGAATGGTTGCGCATCGAGATCCACGATACCGGGCGCGGCATCGCCGCCGACGAGCTTGGCCTGATCTGGCAGGATTTCTTCCGCAGTTCGCGGAGCGTGCAGGAGTATCCCGGCGGTTACGGGCTTGGCCTTGCCATCGTGAGGCGGCTTGCCAACCAGCTTGGGCATTCGATCGAAGTCACCACGAAGCCGGGGCGGGGCTCCTGCTTCGCGGTCAAGGTCCCGCTGGCGGACCGCGCCGCGTCACTGGCGCAGGGGGATGAGAGCGCCGGCATCGGCCAGCCGCTGGAAGGACTGCGCGTACTGCTGCTCGACACCGATCCCGTGACCACCAATTCGGTCCGGCTGCTGGTGGAGGAATGGGGCGGCACGGTGCGAGACGACACCGTCGGCGGATCAGGCGGCGGAACTGCTTGGGAAAACGCCGCATGCCGCCGCAGGCGGTTCTGGCCGACCTGCGGTTCGGCGGGCGCTGCGGGCGGGATCGTCACGTTGCGCCAGTTGCTGGCGCGGTCGGAACATCCGGTCCGGGGCATCATCCTGGTCGAGGAGAATACGCCCGTGCGGGAGCGCGAGATCGCTTTGGCCGGGTACAGGATGATCACCAAGCCGATAGCGCCGGAGGCGCTGTTTCACGCGTTGCGGTGAACAGTGCGTAAAGAACGCCGACAGGCGGGACGTTAACCATTGAAATGTACGGACGGATTATCTCTACCGCTTCATCCCACCGTCAAACCGGCTGACACATTAGGGTTAACCGATAGGCTCAGCAGACGGAGCCGCGAGGCGTTGCTACTGTCCCGCGATCAAGCGACGGACAGAGAATGCAGCTCAGCCAGACGTTGATCGGTGCTGCGACCCACGGGCTCGCGGCGCTTACATATCTGATCCTGACAGCACTGCTGGCCGCCACATGGCAGCGGAGCCGCCATGGCGCGGCGCTGATCGCGGCGACCCTGCTGACGGCGGCATGGGCCGGTGCGGAAGCGTTCGGGTTGCGGCCGGAGATTGGGCAGACCTTGCTGCTGCTGCGGTCCGGCGCCTGGGCGCTGTTCCTGCTGGTGGTGCTTCGCGAGGTCACCCACGGCGATGCCAAGGGCTTCTGGCGCAATCCGGTGGCGGCGGTGGCGGCAGGCGTGGTGCTGGTCGGGGTGCTTGACGCCTGGGTTCCGCTGCCGCTCAACCGGTTCGTTCAGGTGCCGCTGGTGGCGGGGCTGGCGCTGGCGGTGCTTGGGCTGCTGCTGATCGAGAACCTGTTCTCCTTCACCCGCGACAGCGCGCGGTGGACGTTCAAGCATCTGCTGATCGGGCTGGGCGGGCTGTTCGCGTTCGATCTGTTCCTCTACAGCGGCGCGCTGCTGCTGGCCCGGACCGATCCGATGACGCTGACGGCGCGGCCGCTGGTGCAGGTGCTGGCGGTGCCGTTCCTGCTGGTGTCCGCCGCCCGCATCCGCACCCTGTCGTTCGACGTGACGATCTCGCGCGAGACGGTGCTGCACACCACGGCGCTGGTCGGCAGCGGCGATCTATCTGCTGGGTGTCGCCGCGATCGGCTATCTGCTGCGGGAAACCAGCATGACGCTGGGGCCGCTGGTGCAGATGCTGTTCTTCATCGGCGCGGTCATGGTGCTGGCGGTGCTGCTGCTGTCGGGCGAGTTGCGCGCCCGCGCCCGGATGCTGATCGCGCGCAACTTCTTCACCTTCACCTATGATTACCGGCGGGAATGGCTGCGCTTCATCCGGACGCTGTCGGACAGCGCGTCGCAGACCAGCCTGCATGAGCGCGCCGTGCGCGCCATGGCCGATGTGTTCGAATGCAGCAGCGGGGCGCTGTTCCTGCGCGGGCGCGGCAATATCTTCGCCATGGCCGGGCGGTACAACTGGTCGGGTGCGGCCGGCATGCTGGCGCTGCCCAATGCGCTGACGGAGCGGCTGAACGAGCGCCGCGTCGTGCTGAACCTGCGCGACGGGCTGGACCTTTCCGGCGATCCAGCCGAACAGGCGGTGCTGGGCTGGGTCCGCCGGCTCGAACGCGCCGTGGCTGCTGGTGCCGCTGCGGCTGCGCGACGAGATCGTCGGCGCCATCGTGCTGAGCGAGCCGCGAGCACCCCGCGCGCTGACCTGGGAGGACGAGGATCTGCTGGAGATCCTGGGCGTCCAGGTCGGCAGCTATATCGCCGAGGAGCAGGCCAGCCGCGCCCTGTTCGAGGCGCAGCGGTTCGAGCGGCTGGGGCAGTCCTTCAGCTTCGTGGCCCATGACCTCAAGAACATGGTCAGCCAGCTATCGCTGATCCTTCAGCATGCCGAGCGCCACGGCGACAACCCGGAATTCCAGCGCGACACGCTGGAAACCATCGGCGATTCGGTCGAGCGGATGCGCGCACTGCTGGGCCGGCTGAAGGAGCGGAGCGAGGCCGGCGTGCAGGCCCCCGCCGGGGCGGCGGATCTGCGCGGCATGCTGCTCGACGTGGTGGAACCGCGCCGCCCTGCCCTGCCGGGCCTGGGCTTCGGGCGGATCGATGCGGGGGTGGCGGTGGCGGTGGACCGGCTGGGCTTCACCGCCGCTGTCGAGAATCTGGTGCAGAACGCCATCGATGCGGCGCGCGAGCGGATCACGGTGTCGGGCTTCGCGGAGAACGGACATGCGGTCGTCGAGGTCACCGACGACGGCCCCGGCATGACCGACGCCTTCGTCCGGGATCATCTGTTCCGCCCCTTCGCTTCGACCAAGAGCACCGGCTACGGCATCGGCATGTACCAGACCCGCGACCTGATCGAGCGCTGGGGCGGGCATCTGGAGATCGAGAGCGAAGTCGGAACGGGCACCACGGCGCGGGTGCTGATGCCGCTTGCCGACAATCACGCTACTTTGGAGGAGCAGGCTACCCCATGACCCCACGCCGCGATGGGCCGCACCCTGCTGCTGGTCGATGACGACCCCGCGATCCTGCGCGGCCTGAAATGGTCGTTCGAGGATTGCGAGGTCCATACCGCATCCGACCGCGAGAGCGCCTTGCGTCAGGTGAAGGCGTTGCGGCCCCCGGTCGTGACGCTCGACCTTGGCCTTCCCCCGGCGCCCGACGATGCCGTGGAAGGGCTTGCGCACCCTGGCGGAGATCCTGGCTTTCGCCCCGGAAACCAAGGTGATCGTGGTCACCGGCAACGAGGAGCGCGCCCATGCCGTCCGGGCCATAGCGCTGGGCGCTTACGACTTCTACCAGAAGCCGATCGACGGGCAGGTGTTGAGCCTGATCGTCAGGCGGGCCTTCAACGTCTTCGATCTGGAGGCGGAGAACCGGCGGCTTCAGCAGAGCCGGGAGCCGAGCTTCCAGGGCATCGTGACCAGTTCCGAGGTGATGCTGAAGCTCTGCCGCACGGTCGAGAAAGTGGCGCCGACCGATATCAGCGTGCTGCTGCTGGGCGAGAGCGGCACCGGCAAGGAGCTGTTCGCCCGGGCGCTGCACAATCTGAGCGCCCGCCGGCGCGGCCCCTTCATCGCGATCAACTGCGCCGCCATCCCGGAGAACCTGCTGGAAAGCGAGCTGTTCGGCCACGAGCGCGGCGCGTTCACCGGGGCGGTGCGGCAGGTCAAGGGCAAGATCGAGTCGGCGCAGAAGGGCACGCTGTTCCTGGACGAGATCGGCGACATGCCGATGAGCCTTGCAGGTCAAGCTGCTGCGCTTCATCCAGGAGCGGGTGATCGAGCGGGTCGGCGGGCGGGAAACGATCCCGGTCGATGTCCGGATCGTCTGCGCCACCCACCAGGATCTGGAAAGCCGCATCCGCACCGGCGGGTTCCGCGAGGACCTGTTCTACCGCATCGGCGAGATGGC
This sequence comes from uncultured Alphaproteobacteria bacterium, assembly GCA_963848585.1. Taxonomy (GTDB): domain Bacteria; phylum Pseudomonadota; class Alphaproteobacteria; order Azospirillales; family Azospirillaceae; genus Skermanella. Next base: position 46,604 of record CAWKET010000046.1, read on the forward strand.
GCTGAACATCCCCCCCTTGCGTGAGCGCGACGACGACTGCGTGGTGCTGGCCCGCCACCTGATCGACAAATTCTCCGCCGACCATGGCCGCCGCCGGCTTCAACTTGCCCCGGACGCGCTGGCGGCGCTCCGGAGCCATCCATGGGCCGGCAATGTCCGCGAGTTGGAGAACCGGATCAAACGCGCCGTCATCCTGACCGAGGGTCAGAGCATCACCGCCGCCCATATGGGGCTGGCGGCTCCCGTCGGCTCGCCGGAACCGGAAGCGGCGGCGACGCTTCAGGAGGCGCGCGACGAGGCGGAGCGGAAGGCTCTGTCCAGCGCGCTGGCGCTGTCCGCCGGCAATCTTTCCGCCGCGGCCAAGATCCTGGGGGTCAGCCGCCCGACCGTCTACAGCCTGCTGAAGCAGCACAACGTCAATCCGCCGTCATGAATCGACACGATCCGCTCCTCAAGGAGGCTTTCCATGAACCCGCATCGGCCCGCGACATCGAGGTTCCGGCACTTGCTGGCCGCAGCGTCCCTTATCGCCCTGGCGTCTCGGCTTCACGCCGGCCCATGCCGATACCCAGCAGTCCCAGCGCTACTACAACGACGGCCGTTCAGCAGCTTCAGTCGGGCAATGCGAGCGCCGCCGTCATCCAGTTGCGGAACGCCATCCAGCAGGACCCCGCCAACCTGAAGGCCCGCCAGTTGCTGGGGGAACTTTACTTGGCGACCGGCGACGCGGTTTCCGCCGAGAAGGAGTTGCGCCGGGTCTTCGAGGCGCAGCGAAGCGACGAGGTCGAGTTGCGGTTGGCCCAGGCGCTGATGATGCAGCGCCGGTATGCGGACGTGTTCTCCGTCCTGTCGTCCCAGGCAGCCACCCCCGAACTGACTCAGGCCAAGCTGGTCATGAGCGGTCAGGCCTATATGGGCACCGGCCAGATCGACGATGCGGAAAACCAGTTCCGCGCGGCGCTGGAATCCGCCCCCAACCTTGCCGAGGCGAAGCTCGGCCTCGCCCGGATCGACGCGCTGCGAAACCGGACCGATGAAGCGCGGCGGAGTGTCGAGGAGGTGCTGCGCGCCTCGCCCGACAATCTGGAAGCGCTGCTGCTGTCGGCGGATATCGCCTTCGCCGAGCAAAGGGCGGACGATGCGCTGGCGAGCCTCAACCGGGCGGCGGCGCTGGCGCCGGACAATCCGCGCGTGCTGCTGCCGCGCGCCCGCGTCCGGCTTCAGACCGGCTCGATCAACGAGGCGGAGAAGGATGTCAGCCGCGTGCTGGAGCGGGCGCCGAAGGACGTGATGGCAAGGTACATGAAGGCGTCGATCCAGCTTCTGCGGGGAGACGCCAATGCCGCCCGCGCGACCTTCCAGCCGATCGAGGGGGCGCTGGCGGATTACACTCCCGCCCTGCTGCTCGGCGGCCTGATCAAGTTCAATACCGGCCAGTACGCCCAGGCGGAGGCGTCGATAAACCGGTTCCTGGCGGCGGTGCCCGACCATGTGCCCGCCCGCCGGACGCTGGCCGCGATCCAGTTGCGCTCCAATAATCCCTTGAGCGCCATCGAGGTGCTGAAGCCGCTGGTGGCGGACCATCCGGACGACCTGATCGCCCGGCAGATGCTGGCCGGCGCCTATCTGCGGCAGGGCGACATGGCCAACGCCACGGCGATGTTCCAGGAACTCGCCAACTCGCCCAACCGGGCGATGGCGACGCGGGCGCGGGCGACACTGGGCCTGCTCCAGGCGGCGGATGGCGGGTCGCGCGACATGACGCCGGAAACGCGGCGCTCGGTGGCGCTGGTGCTCGATTATATCCGCAACGGTGAATTCGCCCGCGCGCATGAGACGGTGGACCAGTTGAAGGCGGCGGACGCCGACAATCCGCAGTTCATCAGCCTGGAAGCGGCGGTCTTCGCCGCCGAGGGCGACATGGGCACCGCCCGTTCCCGGCTGGAAACGGCCAGCCAGCTTGACCCGTCGATGTCGGAGATCGCCAACAACCTCAACCTCGTCGATGCCCGCATGGGCAACCTGGACGCGGTCGAGAAGCGCCTGCGCGACGCCGTTTCGGCCAATCCCGGCGACGAGCAGGCCGTCCTTCGGCTGGGGCAGTTCCTGGCGCGGAACCAGCGCCTGAACGAGGCCGAAGACACGCTGGAGAGTGCCGCGTCACGCCATCCAGGCTCGATCACGATAAGGCGCATCCTGGGCGAGTTGTACGAGCGGCGCGGCGACAAGCCGAAGCTGCTGGAGACGGCCAACCAGCTTCGCCAGATCGGCAACGGGCAGCCGGAAGCACTGAAGTTCGCGGCGGCGATGTATCGGGCCGGGGGTGATCCGGCCAAGGCGGCGGATGCGCTTCGCACATATGTCAAGGCGAAGCCGGACGATGCCGATGCGCAGATCGCCCTGGCGCAGAACCTGATCGCCGCCAACCGCGCGGAGGAGGCGCGGCCGGTGCTGGAAGCGCTGAAGGCCAAGGAGCCCGCCAACGCCGCGGCGACGCTTGGGCTGATCGATCTGGCGCTGGCCCGCAACGACGCCGACGGAGCGCTGAAGCTGGCCGACGGCTTGCGGCAGGCCAACCCGATCGCGGCGGCTCAACTGCGGAGCAGCGTGCTGCTGCGGACCAACCGCGTGGACGAGGCGATCCAGGCCATGGAGCAGGCGCTTCAGGCGACACCCGACCGGCAGTTGGCGCTCGGGCTCTACGGCCTGCGCCGCGACAACGGCAGGATGGATCAGGCGATATCCGGGCTTGAGGACTGGGTCAAGCGCAACCCCGACGATGTGGCGGCCCGGACTGTTCTGGCCGACACCTACCTGACCCGGCAGGATCTGAAGCAGGCGGAAGCCCATTACGACATTCTGGTCCAGGCCCGGCCGGGGGATGCGGCGCTGCTGAACAACGCCGCCTGGATCGCGCACGAGCTTGGCAGCCCGCAAGCCCTGCAATACGCCCGCCGCGCCCATGCCGCCGCCCCGGCGGCTCCCGAGATCGCGGATACGCTGGGCTGGATTCTCGTCCAGTCGGGTGAGACGGCGGAGGGGCTGGAACTGCTGCGGAGTGCGGCGGCGGGCGCGCCGTCAAACCAGGATGTGCAGTACCATTTGGCCTATGCGCTGCACTCGACCGGCGCCAAGGACGAGGCGCGGGAGATCCTGGAAAAGCTGGTCGCGGAGGACAAGCCGTTCCAGACCCGCGAGGCGGCGGCCGAGTTGCTTGGGACGATCAAACGGTGAGGGGGCAAATGAGTGCCGCGGTCACCCGCCCCTCTCACTGCGTATACGGGGTGATGAACTGGGCGGGTTCGATCCAGCCGAAGCTTTTGAGCTGGTTGGCGCGGAAGACGCACTCGAACTTGACGGGCACCGGTTCCTTGAACTGGTCGGGGTCGCTGATCGTGCCGACGACCTGGATGATGTCCATCGGGAACAGCGCCGGGGTGCCGGCCTGGGGCAGCCGCTCGATCCGGGCGTTGTCGATCGGACGCCACGGCCAGACGGAGGAAGGCATTTCGGCGCAGGCTTGGGCGTCGGTGGTGGTGGGGAATATCTCACAACCGCCGAGCGCCGTTGCGGCGGTCAGGAGGCAGGCGACGGTGAGGAGGGGGCGCATAGCGGTTTGCTCCGGATGATGAGACTGTTAAGCGTCGGGCGGGATCATAACCCGGTCTAGCCGCTGGATGAACATTGACGCGCCGGAGGACGTACCGCCCTGGCGCGGGCCGGCTGCTCGTCGTGGGCGAGACCGGCCTGGGTCCGGAGCATATCGCGCACCGCCAGCGGGTCGCTGGTGGTGCCGCCGAGTTCGCCGAAGAAGCGGTCGCAGAAGGCTTCGACCCGGTCCATGAACGTCCGCAAATCCCGCTGGGTACGGACATAGGGCGTGTTGCCCGGCACCATCGACGGGCTGTGATACGACAGCATGAAGATACGCTGACCACGCCGGATCATCGCCCGGACCAGCGCCATGTGCTGGGCCGGCGGCACTCCTTCCGGGGTCAGAATGATCCGGTCGATCAGGCCTAAGCGGGAAAGCACGCCGGGCAGCCGGAAGGCCTGCGCCATCGGCAACTCGAGCGCTCCTTCGAGTCGCGGTCCCGAATCGGAGAGCAGACCGACATAGCCGCGTGTCAGCGGCAGTTCCAGCAGCCGGCCCGCCGGGCCGATCCAGTAGGGCTGCGGGGCGACCTGGCGGAAGTCGGGGCCGTAATGGGTCCGCAGGTCCGCTCCCGGCACGGCGCTGATGTCGATCTGGTAGCCAAGCTCCGTCAGCGTGCGGAAGGTCTTAGGCCCAAGTCCGTAGCGGCCGGCCTTGTAGATGCGCGGGGTCAGTCCCAAGCCCGTCCTCGATGGCGCGGGTCAGCACCGCCAGCTTGGCGCGCTCCAGATCGGGGGGCAGATTGCCGGGGAAGGAGTTGCGCTCGGAGATTTCCTCGTCGAAGGGCGGGTTGACCCAGGGGTGAAGCTGGGTCCCGATCAGGCAGGCGTCGTCCTTCAGCAGGTCGCGCAGCGGCTCCAGACCGTCGCGCTGGCTGGCGACGGGATAATCGACCACATAGGTCGGCCGGATGCCGTACTTCTCGAAGATGCGGTGCATGGGGCCTTGGGCCGCCATGGAACGTACGCTGTGATGGTCCCGCGTGAAGGGTCCCGACCAGTCGAATTCCTCCTCCGCGTCCACGACCACCAGCAATACCGGGGGAAGATCGGGCGGTAACCTGATTGGATTCCAGTCGTCCTCGAACAGGACTTTTTGTTTTTCCGCCCGCATTTTCCCGATTTCATCGCAAGTTGTACTGTAACGTGCTGTCAGGCATATCGCGGCGCAAAGCCGACCCGGTCATAGTTGAATGCCGAGATGAAGCGCCACGGCCGAGCCGATGCTGATGCCGACCGCCGCCAGGGCCAGAAGGCCCGCGAGCCAGGCCGGCACAAGCCCCCGGCGCTGCCGGCGCAGCAGCGCCTCCAACTCATCCTGCCGGGCGGCGATGGCGTCCAGCCGTTCCAGCACGGACCGGTCCACCGAACCGCCGCGTTCCCGGTCCGCTTCAATCCCGCGCAGCAGGCGGTCCACCCGGTCGGTCGTCGCCCGCATGCCCTGGGCATGGTTGAGCACCAGCGACGCCATGTCTTCCCGCTGGCGGGCGCTCAACTGTTCCAGGGTACGGCTGAGTTCGGCCGCCAGCATATCGCCGACCAGCCGCACGGCCGGCGCTCCGGCATCGTTGATGCTCGCCGCCCGCCGCCCATCCCGCCCCCATTACCGACACCCATGACGCGCGCCGTCACGATCTGGCCGGACAGGCTGCGCAGGTCGGATGCCATTTCCTCCAACGACTTGTCCTTGACCGCCGCGGCTGTCCTGACCGTATGTGCCACCTCCCGATCCTCCACGTCCTGGTGCAAGCCGGCATCCAGGTCTTGCCGAAGCCCATTCGCCCGGCGCTTACCGAAAACCGATCCAACCATGAGAACCCGCCCAGTTGCATGACGCGATAGCGGCTTATCCGCTGTCTTCCGAGGTATCCGAACCAACTCAACAGCATAAGCGGCACTGTCGCCACACCCAAGTGATAGCGTTGGCGCCGCCCAATGACATTGCGCCTAAGTTTTCTCGAATTCAGTGCCTGTCTTGCAACAATCCATATGAAGTATCCGCCTCACCATTGGCGTCATTGATGGTGCATTACGGTTCCATCACCCTCCATAGAACATGAGAAAAACATAGCATTTATTCTTTTGTTGAACTTAAGAGCTGTTCAGACGCTTTTGATCGGGATCGCAAGACCGACCACCGTCACGGGGACCAACGGAGGAATACCATGGCAGCGAATCAAGGCGGGATAGCCGCACCGCCGCCGGAAAGCCGCAAGCGCGTCCATCGGATGATCGAGGCCACCATTCCGGCCCCTCTTCTGCGCGCCGCCAGCAGGCTTCTGCCGGCCGGGGTGAAGCGCGCGGTCAATGCGGCCATCGGATCGGGCGGCTTCGCGCTGATCGAAGCGGGGCTTGCCCGCAGGTCGGAACGCCGCCACGCCGCCGGCCGTGTCGCGATCGGCAAGGCGGACCTGGAACGCGATCTGGCGGCGGCGGGGTTGCCCGACGGCGCCGTCGTGTTCGTCCATAGCTCGCTGTCGCGGCTGGGCTTCATCGAAGGCGGGGCCGCCACGGTGCTGGCGGCGCTGGAAAGCACCGTGGTGGCGCGTGGCGGCACGCTGGCGATGCCGGCTTTCACGATGACCGGCACCATGTACGAGACGCTGAAGTCCGGCCCGGAATTCGACGTGCGGGAAACCCCGACCGGCATGGGCAAGATCGCCGAGACGCTGCGCCGCGACAAGCGCAGCCGGCGCAGCATCCACCCGACCCACTCGGTGGTGGCGCTGGGCGCCCGCGCCGACTGGCTGGTGGCGGACCATCACCATTCCCCCTTCGCGTTCGACGCCGATTCGCCGCTGGGGCGGGTGCTGGAGGCCGACGGCTATATCATGGGGCTGGGCACCGATCTGGGGCCGGTGACCTTCTACCATGTGCTGGAAGACCTGTGCGGCGACAGCTTCCCCTTCCCCGTCTATACGCCGGACAGCCCGGTCGTGCGTGAAGTGACGGGCTGGAACGGCGAGCGGCTGAAGGTGGCGGTGATGGCGCATTCGTCCGTGGTGTCGGCCGACCGGATCGACAAGCCGTCGGGCATGGGCGTGCGGGACTACATCACCCGCTATCTGGAGCGGGATGGCGGGCTCAGGTGGATCAAAGTCGGCGACGGCAAGGCCTGGGTCATCCGGGCGGCCGATATGTTCACCTGCCTGGAATGCCTGATGGTCAAGGGCATCACGATCTACCGCGATCCGGCTGAGGCCGCGAATGCTGGCCATGAGGTTTGTGATTCGAACGAGAAGGATGGTTTCGGTGCCGGTACAAGATCTTCTGCCCCGCATGGTGCCCAGAGCGGTGAAAGACGGGCTGCGTCCGCTTAAGCGTCTGGCGGATTTTCAGCGCCTGCCGGCGGCGGCGAAAGCGGCGGTCCGGCGCGACCGTGAGGGGTTGGGGGCGGTTGCCGATCCGGGGATCGAGGCGACGATAGCGGCGGCGCTGGACTGGCTGGGACAGGCGCAGGACAATTCGGCGACGCGCGACGGCGGTGTGGCGCGGCACTACAGTCTTGTCAGCGGCTGGTCGGCATCATATCCGGAAACGACCGGCTATATCGTGCCGACGCTGATCGAACAGGCCCGGCTGCGTAACGATCCCGTCCTGATGGAGCGGGCACGGCGGATGCTCGACTGGCTGGTGTCGATCCAGTTTCCCGACGGTGGTTTCCAGGGCGGAACGATCGGCCAGGAGCCTCGGGTTCCGGTGACCTTCAACACGGGGCAGATCCTGCTGGGGCTGGCGGCCGGGGTGGCGGAGTTCGGCGATGCCTATCGCCCGGCCATGACCAAGGCCGCGGATTGGCTGGCCGCCACTCAGGACGAGGACGGCTGCTGGCGGCGCTTCCCGACGCCTTTCGCCCGTGCCGATGACAAGAGCTATGAGACGCATGTGGCCTGGGGACTGCTGGAGGCGGCGCGGCTCGACCCTTCGCGGAACTGGGGGGATGCCGGGCTGGCGCAGGTCCGCTGGGCGATCGGTCGGCAGCGGCCGAACGGCTGGATGGCGGATTGCTGCCTGGAGGAACCGCACCAGCCGCTGACCCACACGCTGGGCTATGCGTTGCGCGGTATTCTGGAGGCTTGGCGCTTTTCACGCGATCCGGAGTTTCTGGATGCCGGGAACAAGGCTGGCGGAAGGACTGCTGGGATGCCTGGACGGGCGGGTGAGTGGACGGCTTCCCGGCCGGCTGAATGCTGAGTGGCGGCCGGCTGTCGATTGGGTCTGCCTGACCGGCTCCGTCCAGATCGCCCATTGCTGGCTGATGCTGTACCAGGACACCGGCGATGCGCGGTGGCTGAATGCTGCGCGGCGGGTGAACGGCTTTCGTCCGCAGGACGGTCGCGGTGGACGGCCCGAAGGAGACGCGCGGCGGGGTCAAAGGCAGCTTCCCGGTGGATGGCGACTACGGCACCTTCGAGTATCTGAACTGGGCGGCCAAATTCTTCATCGACTCCAACGAGTTGGAGCGGGCGGTGGTCGAGCATTGATCGGGCGGCGCAAGAATCGGCTTTCATGAAATCTTTGTAATCTTTGCATAAATGCCGGTTGACTACGGTAACACATGGAGGAACGCCGTGTTTTCTTCTTTGTCTTCTATGGAGGGAAACACCAGTGAAAACAATTCTCGCAGTAGCCGCAACTGCGGCGATCCTGGGCGGTGCTCTGATGATGCCGGGTACAGCCGATGCGAAAGGCTGCCTGAAGGGCGCCGCCGTGGGCGGAGTCGCGGGTCACATGGTCGGCTCAGGGCATGGAGCGGCCGGGGCGGCGACCGGTTGCGCGGTCGGCCACCACGAAGCCAATAAGAAGGCCGACAAGAAGCAGCAGGAGCAGGATAGCCAGCAGCACGCCAATTCACAAAATGGCGACACGGCTGATCAGACGAAGCAGTGAATGCGTGGCGGACGAGGGGTTGGATGGGTTACGAGCGTTGCGGACAGTCAGGCTGGGCGAGTGATCACTTGGCCTTGACGCGTCCGCACCAGCCGGAATCCTGATATTGCTCTTCGGCGAACCCCGAGGAATGGAAATCAGCAGGCGTCTAAGGTCATAGCTTCCTTCTCCGCCCAGTTTTCTCCGCAGATAGTAATAGTATTTGCGTTTGCCGTCGCCGGAGAGCGGCAAGCCCCTCGGCGGTGGTCGATGTCCACTCCGCGACATTGCCCGACATGTCGTGGAGACCGATCTGATTCGGCTCAATCTGCCGCCCTACCGTCGACGGCCCTTTATCCCCGCCTTATCGGCGTGCCACGCCACGTCATCGATGTTGGTGACCTGACGATGTCGCCGAACTTGGCTGAACCGTCCGAGCGGCGCCGGATCATGGCGGGTGGAGTTCGTCGCCGTGGTTCTCCTCCTCCCGGCGCAGATGCTCGCGGGCGAGCCTCAGCGTGGTCTGCATCGTTTCCAGCAGTTTCGCGGCTTCGGCGGCCTCTCGCTGGTATCCGGCCTTGAGCATGCGCTCGACGATCGCTTCCTGGCGGGCTACCCGCTCCTCTCCTTCCCTGACGTGGCGCGCGGCCATGGCCAAAGGGGACTTCGTCAGCGCCGTTCATGGTGTCACCTGCTCTGCGGAGCGGTTGGGACGGAGCGATGCCGCTTCCCTGCCACAACCGTTCCGAAGACGCTTCAGTCACTGTGAAATAGGCCACCACGGTGAAGATCATGTTCACCACGCTATCATCATTCGGACAGGGGAAGGTGGATGTCCGTGACTCCGCGTACGCCGGGCGCCTGACCGACATAGGGTGGCTCGGATAGTACCGGGGCTCCTGTTTCGACTGACGGCGACCCGGTGCATCCAAAGGTAGTTTCCCGGACCGAATTGAGGCATCTGAGAAAAAAGCTTGCCCGAGCGATTTCCCCGGCGATCGGTCCACGATACCGGAACCGATCAGTCTAAACCTGAAGTCCAGCGGGTCATGCAGCACGTCTACCAAAACAATTCAAGGCAGCAGTGTTGGAACTTCAAAAACCGGGTCGAAATCTCGCCGGGCAGGCATCTTTCGGCCTGCTCGCTTGCTTTCCCAGTACGACAAGGCATCTTTCAGAAGCTGCTCCATAAACATCGCCCGCTGTTTTTGGTGCTCTGTCGGACATTCCCTATACTTCACAGCAAAGAACCGTCTCATTGGGCGACAATGGGCGTGAAAGTATCGGGCCGGGAGTAACAGATACCAATTTTTAACTATGGTTGACGTAATAGACATCGATGATTGTGAGAGACATAGCCGATTTTATGCCTTTCTTCATAGGCGGCAACGCTATCCCGCGATAAAGGCCTGCGGCAAGAAAGAAAGGATCACCATGGCCGCCCGGCCCGCCGAACCGACCTTTGCGGAGCTCTTCACCCCCAAGCTCGTCACCGTCCTGCGCGAGGGCTACGGCCTCGCGCGACCTCCGCGCCGACGCCCTCGCCGGGCTGACCGTCGCGATCGTGGCGCTGCCGCTGTCGATGGCGATCGCCATCGCCTCGGGCGTCACGCCCGACCGCGGGGCTCTACACCGCGATCGTCGGCGGCTTCCTCGTCTCGGCGCTCGGCGGCAGCCGGTTCCAGATCGGCGGGCCGGCCGGCGCCTTCATCGTGCTGGTGGCGGCGACCGTCGAGCGCGCACGGCGTCGACGGGCTGATCCTCGCGACCATGCTGTCCGGGCGTGATGCTGCTGGCGATCGGGCTTTCTGCGGCTCGGCACCTTCATCAAGTTCATCCCCTATCCGGTGACGGTCGGCTTCACGGCCGGCATCGCCGTCATCATCTTCGCGAGCCAGCTCAAGGAGCTGCTTCGGCCTGACGCTTGCCGGGCAAGGAGCCGGGGCCGATCGTCCCGAAGCTGCCGGCGCTCTGGCGCGGCGCTGCCGACGCTCAACGTCGCGGCCGTCGCGCGTCGCCGCGCTGACGATCGGCGATCATCGCTGGCCGTCCGGCGCTGCCGGCCGCACTGGCCGCGCATGCTGATCGCGGTCGGCGCTGGCCGCGGTCGCTGACGCTGGGTGCTGGGCCTGCCGGTCGAGACGATCGGCACCGCGCTTCGGCGGCATCCCGCAGCGCTGCCGGCGCCGGCACTGCCCGACCTCTCGCTCGACAAGGTCATCGGCGGTGCTGCCCGACGCCGTGTCGCTTCGCGCTGCTCGGCGCGATCGAGAGCCTGCTCTCGGCCGTGGTCGCCGACGGCATGACCGGCCGCCGGCACCGCTCGAACTGCGAGCTGGTGGCGCAGGGCGTCGCCAACATCGCCTCGGCGCTGTTCGGCGGCATCTGCGTCACCGGCACCATCGCCCGCACCGCGACCAACGTGCGCGCCGGCGCGCACGGGCCCGGTCGCCGGCATGCTGCACTCGGTGTTCCTGCTGCTGTTCATGCTCGTGGCGGCGCCGCTCGCGAGCTACATCCCGCTCGCGGCGCTCGCCGCCGTGCTGGCGGTCGTCGCCTGGAACATGGCCGAGAAGCACGAGTTCGCGACGCTGCTGCGGGCCTCGCGCGGCGATGCCGTGGTGCTGCTGGTGACCTTCCTGCTGGTCGTCTTCCGCGACCTGACCGAGGCCATCGTCGTCGGCTTCGGCTCGGCGCGCTGCTGTTCATCCACCGCATGGCGCAGGCGGTCGAGATCGAGAGCGGCCGGCCCGTCATGCGAGGAGGATCGGGCCGACACGGTCGACGGCAACGGCCGCAGCCCTACGACGTCGGCGCTGGCGACCGACCCCGACGTCGTCGTCTACCGGATCTCCGGCGCGTTCTTCTTCGGCGCGGCGGCGGCGGTCGGCGCCGCGCTCGACCGGATGGCGAGCACCCGAAAGCCTACGTGATCGACTTCTCGGCCGTGCCGGTGCTCGACTCGCACGGCCGCGGCCACGATCGAGGGCTTCGTGCGCAAGGCGCATCGGCAAAGGCGCGGCGGTCTACATCGCCGGGGCGCGGCCGCCGATCCGGCGCGTGCTGCTGACCCATGGCGTGCGTCCGCCGCGGGTGCGGTTCAAGTCGACGGTGGCCGATGCGATCGAGGAAGCGCATGCCAGGGCGGACGGCCACGGCAGATCGGGGCGGTCCCGGTGGGGGCTATGAGGCGCTCGAGCCTTCAGGTCTGCGCACCGCAGTTGCTGGGGCAGCGGGATGCCACGGGTTCGATCACCTTGACGCAGAAATCCAGCAGGCGTTCGAACTGGATATCGCGCGACAGGCCCTCGCGGGCGATGGGGGGAAGGCCGGGGAGCCGGCCCCCACCGCATCCTTGGCAGCCAGCCAGCGGCGGAGTTGGCCTGCTATCGCTTCGGGATCGTTGGAGAAGAACCGGCCTGACGCTCGCGGATCAGGCGGGCGGGGACGCCGTCTTCCAGGCCGATGCCGAGGATCGGGCGGAGCACGCCGAAGTATTCGAACAGCTTGGCCGGGACGTTGCCCTGCTCACGCGGGTTGTTCCATTGCAGGAGCAGCAACACGTCGGAACGGCGCTGGATTTCGAGCGACTGCTTGTAGGGAACGGCGGGGTGGACCGTCACCCGGTCGCTCACTCCCGCCTTTTCAGCTGGCGGCAGGACAAGGCCGGGATCGCTGCCATAGAACTCGATCCGGATGCGCTGGCGCTCGGGGCCAAGCAGGGCCAGCGCCTCGAACAGGGCGGAGGGATCGCGGCGGCCGGAATAAAGAACGCCGGCATAGGTGATGGTCAGGTCCGGCGAGGGGGAAACCTGAGACTGGCGGCGGGTCGGGCTGAAGCGGGAAATCCTGCGGGTCGTAGCCGTTGTAGATCGTCGCCACCGGCTTGCCGTATTTGGCGCGGTAAAAAGCGCTCCAGGGTTCCGACACGGTGACGATGCCGCTGGCGCTGCCGGCCACCCTGCGCTCCATCCGGTCGAGCAGCGCCATGCGCCAGTCCGGCGCTTCAAAATAGGGATCGTCGGCCCAGCGGTCGCGGAACTCGGCGATCCAGGGAACGCCCAGCTTGCGGCTGAGGTGATGACCGGCGAGGAAGGCGGTGAAGGGCGGGCCGGTGACGTAGATCAGGTCCGGCTTCCAGTCGCGGCAGGTGCGCTTGGCCCCGGCGATCGCCCAGGGCAGCCAGCCGACATAGCGGTCCGGCAGGTTGGACAGGTTGAGGTAATAGTCGCTGACCGTGGAGAGCACCCGGCCTAGCAGCGAGCCGCGCCCGCCTCCGGCGCCGTTGGATGATGCTCCGGGCGCGCGCCGCCGCCCGGTTTGGGGGCGCGTCGAAGCAGGCGGTTGCGCAGGTTGCCGACGACGTCGATCGGGCGGTTGACGTCGATGGCGCGGGTCCAGGCGACGCGCTCGGCCGGGATTTCCAGCGGCAGGGTCTTGGACAGGTCCGGCTCGCGCGCGGTCACCACGCGGATATCGACGTTGCGGCGCATCAGGTACTTGGCGAGCTTGCCGACCCGGATCGCGCCGATCGTGTTGGACGGCGGGAAATACCAGGACAGGATCAGCACCTTCATGGCGTCGGCGCCCTCCGGCCGCTCAGCAGGAGAGCCGGGCCGCGATGCCGTGGCCTGATCGATCGTCGAAGAAGCAAACCCAGTCAACCTTAGTCCTTTCGGCCTGATCCCTTCAGGCCGTCCCGAGAACTATGCCCCGGTCAGACTCAAGGCGGTGGCGGGGAGGTCCCAGGATATTGCCATGCGGCATGAAACACACCCCGCATATCCCTATGCAAAAAGTCAAATGGGGCCAGTCAGGCGAAATGGGCGTACTTCCAGTTTCGAATTGACCCTTACAGGTCTGAACATCGTAAATGGCCGGCGTGTTGCGGCTCAAGTCCGAAATTCGATAATCTTTCCCGCTAATTGTATAGATTATGATGATTCCTGCAGGCGGGGACTGAATGCGCTCCCTCATTTTGTTCATGATCTTTCTGGTCCTTGCGGTACTGTCCCTCACGATGCCTTCGATCGGGGTGCTGACCTGGGCCTGGATCGCCATCATGAGCCCGCACCGGCTGACCTGGGACTTCACCTACACGCTTCAGCTCAACCTGGCGATCGTCGTCATCACCTTCATCGCGTGGGTCGTGGCGCGGGAGCCGAAGCGCCTGCCGATGAACGCCGCGACCGTCATGATCATGCTGTTCATGGCCTGGATGACGCTGACGACGGCGACCTCCCTGGCGCCGGCCAATTCATGGTTCCACTGGGACCTGCACATCAAGAATTTGATCTTCGCGCTGGCCGTGATGGCGATCATGCGACCCAGGTGCGCATCCAGGCGCTGATCTGGATCACGGTGCTGTCGATCGGCTATTTCGGGGTCAAGGGCGGCGGCTTCACCATCGGCATGGCGGGGCCTATACGGTGCTGGGGCCGCCGGAATTGATCATCGAGGATCGCAACCATCTGGCGCTGGCCTGCTGCATGATCATTCCGCTGATGAACTACCTGCGGGTGACGACGGCCAACCAGTTGATAAAGATCGGACTGATGCTGGCGATGGCGCTGACCATCATCTCGGTGATCGGCAGTTATTCACGCGGCGGGTTCCTAGCGCTGAGCGTGACGGCTTTCGTGTTCTGGCTACGCTCGTCGGGTAAGATGATGACCATGGTGCTGCTGCTGACCTGCTTCATCCCCGCCGTCTCGCTGATGCCGGACACGTGGAAGGAGCGGATCGTCTCAATCGAGAACTACCAGAAGGACAATTCGGTCCAGGGGCGGTTGCGACGCCTGGAATTACGCCATCCGGGTGGCGAAGGACCGGCCGCTGGTGGGGGGAGGGCTGGCGACGACCGAGGTGGGCGCAGTCTTCCATCAATACGTTCCGG
>CAWKET010000047.1:0-35965 GCA_963848585.1 uncultured Alphaproteobacteria bacterium
GTGCTACTGGAGTATTGTTGTCTGAGATGCACACGTACGTGACCGTGATACCGCGCTCGGCCAGGAGCTCAAACACCGACATCATGTAAGCTGAGCGCGAAGCGCAGGTACATCCAGGCGGCTCGCTGGAGATATCACGCAGGAAGATGTTGCTGGAGTACAAGAGCGAATTCATGCGGTACCCGTTGCGGTTCCGTCAGGTCTCGCGCCAGCGCCTGAGCGGAGGCACAGATCAGCCCTGGCGAGCGGCGTCTTGATCAGGCGACGGCGAGCATATCGCGCAGGGCGGCGACCCTCTGGACATGGATCGCCCGTCGCCGGGCCGCGGGCACGTGCTCCTTGCGCCGGGTGGCCGGTCGGAAGAAGTCGCGCACTTCGTCGTGGGCCAGGCACAGGTACCGCCACTGGCCCGCGACCTTGATGTACGTCTCATCGACATACCAGCTGCGGCCGGCCTTGCCCTTGCGCCGTCGGCGCAGGGCATCGGTGAGCAGCGGCGCCAGCCTGGCTTCCCAGTCGCGGATCGCTTCATGGCTGAACACCAGGCCGCGCAGCAGCAGGATCTCCGCCAGGTCCCGCAGGCTGAGTTTCATCCGCAACCGCCACAGCACGATCAAAAAGACCACGTCGGTTGGCAGCTGAAGCCGGTTCAGCACCGAGCCGGTCCGCTCATTGAAGCCCCGCCCGCAGCCCCGGCACCGTCGCGGCCACCGGCCAGGAGATGCCGCTCATCTCGATCACGCACACCAGGGTGCTCCCATGGTCGAGAGCGACGCGGGGCTTGGACAGGTCGTAAGGCTTGGCCATGGGGCACTCCATCGTTGCCGGCGCAACGGATGGTGCCGCCGCAGGCCTCGTCGCTCGCCCCATAGCTTCTTTGTGCGGCATGCAGGAGGAGATCCGAAGGCAGAAACAGACCGTTCCCTACGGCATCCCGCCCATCCGTGCAACGCGCGGGCGTCAGAACGAATTCTACCATTTCGACTTCTGCTTGCAGTTTGGTACGAGAGGGCGCCTTTGCATGTTTGATAAGCCCAATCCGCCTGCCATGCCCATCAGATCGGAGGATTACGGATCATGGCCATCGAGCCACCTGACATCGTATGGCTGTCCAAACGCTGGCCGCAGTAGAACCACGCTGGCGAAACCGAACACCCTGGCAGCCCGCGCCTCTTCGACCGCTGCAGCCAGGGCTGTCCTGGAACAGCCATACGGGCCATAGACGGCATCATCGGCCGACCATCCAACCGGAATGTGTTTGCATGACAAAGAAATACAGCTCGGTTCCGGTGTCCATCAGAAGTTCCTGCCCGGCATCGGAAACGGGCTCCCCCCTGCATTACCCGAGCCTTTCCCAGCAATGGCGTTCGGCTCCAAGTTCCGTCCTGTCCGCGCCAGGAAAGTCGGCACGCGAGATCAGCCCGATCACACGACCCTTCTCGATGACAGGCAGGTGCCGATAGCACCCGTCTTCCATCATCTGCAGCCCCGTGAGCGCAAGGTCATCCGGAGTGATGGTATCAGGGTTGATCGTCATGAGTCGGCCAGGGTGACTGTACGGGATCGCGCTGCTCGGCCACTACGCGGCGAACCACATCCTGCTCTGTCAGGATGCCTTCCAGGTGCTCACCGGTCATGACGAGCACCCCGCACTGTCGCCGGCGCTTCATCACCGCCGCGGCAGCGTAGACGCTGGCTGAAGGCGGGAGGATTGCAATGTCCTCAGCGTGCATGATTTGGCGATCCGGCGCAGCATGGCGTTCCCTTTCACGGTTGAGGAATAACCGTAGTCAGCACATGGCGGCGGATATCACGATCCCTCGTGGGGATAAAGGTAGTGCCTCGTAACTCGGAGACACCGCTTATCAGTTGACGCTATTGCTCAGAGCTTGATGAGGCGGTTCTCAGCAACAAAGATGCACGCTGTGGCAGGCCGAGTGGCAATCATAGTGCCCAATCCTTCTTTGTAGAATTCCCTGAGCCTGGTCACAGCGGCCGGTTGCTGAAGAGCTTTTAAGGAAAACCGCGCGGCAGAGAAGGACAAGGAGACAAGCACGGGTTAGCCGGCAGGTATATGAGCGGGGTTAATCAGCTCACCAGGTCGCGGCCAGATCCGGAGATCAGCCTATCAGCAGGCCATCCGATGCTTGATCCAGGGACACCCCGAACAAAAGGACCGTGTGCCCCTCGCCCAGGTCCAGCAGTGTTGAACCCGCCATCTCGACCGCGGTATCCAGAACCGCCGCTCCGTCGCGATCTGCCCAGCCTCAGCCGGTCTACGCCAACCTCGAAATCCCGCACGATGTCCATCCCGGTGCCCGCGCCGAACACGAACAGGTCAGAGCCAGCACCGCCGGTCAGGACCGTGGCGCCCAGGCCGCTCACAAGCGTATCGTCGCCGTCGCCGCCGTTCAGGACATCGGACCCGGTGCCGCCCATCAGCATGTCGTCACCGGCTCCGCCGTCCGCGATCAGGTCCGGCGTCTGGCGCATCACCCAGCGGCCATGCTCGGTCTTTTCCCACCCGCCTTCCACGGCATCGCCCCATTCGGTTGCCATGTTGCTCCCGTACCAGCGGACGGCGTTGTGCCCGAGCATCATGCCGAGGCCGGGATTGAGCGTTGCCGTCTCGGCGTTCCAGCGCCACGGATAGCTCATCGACCCCGGCTCGAGGTATTCCGCGATGGCTGGCGTATCGGTCCAACCCATGCCGTTGAACCCGAAGTTGTCGGGCGGCAGGGAGAAGGACAGGGACGGTGCCGCCCCCTCGAACGTCACGAAGCCGCTGGCGGTACTCGGCTCGCTGCCCGACGCGATGCTCTCCTCGTCCCAAGATCCATCACGCCGGAACCATTCGTAGGAATCGCCCGCGGCGGGTTTCCAGTCGAAGGACACCGAGGCGCTGGCCTCGATCCTGTCCGCACCGGCTCCGCCGATCTCGACCACCGTGTTCCCGTTTTCGAAACGCATGACTTCTCCCCAATGTCCATTGCGGCACAAACCCCTTTTGAAGGGTAGCCATCCGCAAGTTGACATACTGTTATGCTGCGCCGGGCGGTGTGGGGTGGAAGCTTATCGTGGACCAGTACACACCCCGGCTATAAAAGACTACCCAGCCTTCCATTGAGCCATGCCACGCTACCGGTGTGGGAGGATCGCCGGGGGGCGTCTGGCACTGGATAGTTGCCGGGTTCTGCAAACGCCTGTAGTGTCCATTCTTTAAGAACAAAGCATGAACATCATGCATCATCGAGGCCATGCTCCCCGTGCGATCTCGATGCCCTGACGGACTTCGGGCAGGTTCGGCCCGACGACGGAGGAAGCGTCATGAAGGCAATGAGCCACCCATTGAAGGACCTCTTCGCAGAGCTGGCCGGTGCTGGGATGGTCGGTATGAGAACGACCGCCCTAGGCTAACTGAGCTGGCCCCCATGAGCTGTACAGGTTTGCTCGCCAATTAAGCTCGGGGCTGTTCTCCATCGTTGTCATGCTGCCACGGTCATCGGGGTCTGGGCTAGACCAGACCCCGATGGAGCGGCAAAATAGACCTCATTCGGCGTCCTGTATCCCAATCCTTGATGGGGTCGGATACTGTTGTATCCAGCGATCCAGTTGCCGATGCCAGCTCTTGCCTGCGATCCGGTAGCGTAGGCGTTCAGGTATACGCACTCGTATTTCAAACTGCGCCAAAGCCGCTCCACAAACACGTTGATGCTCCTATAAAGGTCAAGGGCCAGATTGAGCGACCAGAGGCGATTTCGGTTGGCCACACAGGTAGCCGAATATCTCTCTTGCGACGAAGCGTTTGAGGCACCGGATGATTTCCATTTTTCCCTTTCCTTCGGCCGTCCGTCGCCGAACGTAGTCCAGGGTCGGCTGGTGGCCGCGCATCCGGACAATGACCACGCGGTAGAGAGCCGCGTTCGCCTGCCGGTTACCGCCGCGGTTGAGCCGGTGCCGGGTGGTTTTTCCACTCGACGCCGGGATCGGACAGGCACCGCACAGTTTCGCAAACGCCGCCTCCGAGTGGATCCGCTCCGGATTGTCGCCTACCAGAAGCAACATCTCCGCTGCCGTGCCCGCGGCAATCCCGTGGGCTTCGAGCATTGTCGGCGCGCACTCCTGCGTCAGCTCCTCGAGGTGGCCATCATGGGTTTTGACCTCGGCATCAAGCACGAGCCAGCGCCGCGCGATGGCCCGTAAGCTGGTTTTTGCCGATGCCGTCGTCGAGGTGAGCTTTCCGGGTCGAAGGGCCGCCAGGTGGCGGATCAGCGCCATCTTGCCGGTGATGCCATCGAGTTGCTCGCGCAAGAGGGCGGGCGCGGTGACAATGATGGCCTTCACTGTCAGCAGGGCCTGCGTGCGCCCTTTGACGGCGGTATCACGCGCGATCTTGAGGTGACGGATCATCTCGACGGCACTGGTGCCGGACTTCGGCAAAGCCGTGGCCTGGCCGCCCAGCACGGCACGAGCGGCGCTTTCGGCGTCGAGCGGATCGCTCTTACCATGCTGATGCCGCAGCTGGCGGTTGGGACGACCAACCTCGAAGACCTGGTGGCCATTTGCTTGCAGGGAGCGTGTCAAAGCCGCACCGTAGGAACCGGTGCCTTCGATGCCGAAGGCCCGGATTGGTCCGAAGGACCTGGCCCAAGCCTCCAGATCGCGGTAGCCGGTACGGCTGACCGGGATGGTCATCGTCCCCAGCCGCGCACCCAGCGTGTTGATGACGACGGCAGCATGAGTATGTTTATGAGTGTCGATGCCGATTATGATCTCGCCAGGTAATGTCTCGGTCAAGTCAGGGCTCCTCCAGGTGGGTTGAGGACCCCGAAGTTCCAGCGAGTGGACAGGACTGTGATGGGACAAACGCCTTCAAGCTCCTATCAGGTCACATCGCGCCGGCCCTTCAGGTGCCGCCTGGAAAGCCGACACGTCAACGTAAGGACACTGAGTCAATCGCGAACATGGGTCAGACCATCCAGACGGCCCTGATACTCTCACAGTCGATACAGCGGCCCCGACCATCCATGCTGATTTTGATCCCGGCAGTTGTCAGCACGCCGGTAAAGGCGGTGCTGGTGAATTGGCTGCCTTGATCACTGTTGAAGATTTCCGGCTTGCCGTACCGGGCCAGGGCCTCTTCCAGCGCCGCCACGCAGAAGTCCGCCTCCATTGTGTTGGAGAGCCGCCACGACAGCACCGCCCGGGAGTGCCAGTCCATAATCGCCACCAAGTATAGAAAGCCCTTGGACATGGGGATATATGTAATGTCAGTCGCCCAAACCTGGTTTGGTCTGTCGATAACCAGGTCCCGCAGCAGATACGGGTAGACCTTGTGTTCCGGGTTCGGCTTACTGGTGTTCGGCTTTTGCCAGATGACGTGCAAACCCATTTGCCGCATCAGCCGCCGGACCCTTTTGCGGTTCACAACATAGCCGGCACGGCGCAGGACCGCGACCATCTTGCGTGATCCGTAATAGGGCGTCTCCAGGAATTGCCGGTCGATCGCCGCCATCAGCACCAAGTCGACCGCATTGTCCTGGACCGGTTGATAGTAGAAGCTCGACCGGCCCAAGCCCAGCAATCCGCATTGCTGAACGACCGACAGGTGCTTATGGGACGGATCGATCATCGCCCGCTTTTCCGCCCGGCTCATTTGCCGAGCGCGCGTGCCAAAAAATCAATTTGTACCTTCTGCTGGCCGATTTGCTTGTACAACTCATCGGTCAGAACCTCGGCCTCCTTCTCCGACCGGCCAGGGCCACGCTCGAAGACTGCCGCCGCACCATCCACCAAAGCCCTTTTCCATTCACTCACCAGGGTATGGTGAACACCGTGCTTCGCTGCGAGCTCCGAAACCGTCTGCTCACCCTTCAGCGCCTCCAATGCCACTTTGGCTTTGAAGGATGCGCTGTGGTTCCGTCGTGTCGACTTGCTCATTGCTTATCTGCCCTCTCTCCGGTGGGGGAGATCAGAACCCGAGTTAAGCAGTCTGTCCAGTTTCCAGGGGCCAGCTCAATTAAGGGAGGGAGGGCGAACCGTCATGGCTTGGTACGAATGGGGACCGACCCGCCCGCGCGAGGCCAAGGGCGGCATCAAGGCGCGCAGCAAACGCGGCGCCTTCGCCGAAAGCTGGTGGGGCCGGCGCTGGATCGAGGTGCTGGAATCCTTCAACATCGGCGAGCGGCTGAGCCGGGGCCGGACCTATGCCCGCAAGGGGCAGGTGCTCGACCTGACGATCGATCCGGGGCTGGTCCACGCCAAGGTGCAGGGATCGAGGCCGCGTCCCTACGACGTGACGATCCAGATGAAGCCGCTGACCGAGGCGCAATGGAAAAAAGTCGGCAAGGCGGTATCGGAGGACACCTGGAGTGCCGCCCGCCTGATCGCGGGCGAAATGCCGGAAACCCTGGAAGATACCTTCAAGGATGCCGGAGTGCCGCTGTTCCCGGCGAAACTCCGCGACCTGTCCACCGAATGCTCCTGCCCCGACTGGTCGAACCCCTGCAAGCACGTGGCCGCCGTCTATTACCTGCTGGCCGAAAGCTTCGACAACGACCCCTTCCTGCTGTTCCGCCTGCGCGGCAAGTCCCGCGACGAGTTCGTAGGGTTGCTCGGCGGCATGCCCGAAGCCTCGGCGCTCGAATCGCCACCGGTCCCGCCGCAACCGCTCAAAGCCGACGCGGCCGCGTTCTGGCAGGGGCGCCCCGTGCCCGCCGACCTGTACGGCGCCGCATCCCTGCCCGATGCGCCGACGGTGCTGGCGGCGACGCTGGGTCCCCTGCCCTTCTGGCGCGGCGAGGCGGATTTCCTGGAGGTGGTGAACGCCAGGGTGGGCAAGGCGGCCGTCAGCGGCAGAAAGCTTGTGGAGGGATAGCGGCTCAAGTGTATGAGTTTTCGCGAGAAAACTTTAATGAGAGCGGCCAGTACGATGGCGAAGCAGTTCCCCCACATCACCGACGCGCACCGGGATTTCATCGCGCGGCAGTACATCTTCTTCACCGCGTCGGCGGCGGAGGGAACGCGGGTCAACCTGTCACCAAAGCCGACCAACGCCTTCCGCGTGATCGGAGACAACGCCGTCGCGTATCTGGACCGCACCGGCAGCAGCAATGAAACGGCGGCGCATCTGCTGGCCGACGGGCGGCTGACGATCATGTTCTGCGCGTTCGAAGGAGCGCCGCTGATCCTCCGCCTCTATGGCCAGGGGCGGGTACTTCACCGGGACAGCGAAGCCTATGCCGCACTGCTGGAAGACGCCTTCGGAGAGGAGCCGATAGGCGCCCGCCAGATCGTGCTGCTGGACGTCGATCTGGTCCAGACCTCCTGCGGCTTCGGCGTGCCCCTGTTCGACTATCACGGCGAACGCCACAACCTTGACCGCTGGGCCGAGGCGAAGGGCGAGGAGGGTCTGGCGGCCTACCGGCTGGAGAAGAACGCCCGCAGCATGGACGGCCTGCCGACAGGCCTGTTCAGCGAGGAGACGGCTGAAGCGGATCTGCCCTCACAATAGGCACGGCCCAACGATTCAGAAGACTACGTCAGCCTTCGCGATGGGCTTCGGACTTGGCCGCGGAGTGCGGACAGAGGCCTCTACGGGCTGTCCTGCCGGTTCCCGCAGCGTACCCGAGTTGCCTCGACCCATCGACGCGCCGACAATGGTTTCCGGATTGATTAAACGCTGAAGCCTTTCTCCTCCAGCCAGCGGCCCGTCTCCGGCTCCGCGAGCAGGTCGATGAAGGCGCGGACGGCTGGGCGGTCGAGGCGGTTGGTGGGGACCATGAAGTCGTAGTGCTCGGGCTGGAGCGGGAGGAATCCCAGGCCGTAGTCGGCGGCTACGGTCGAGATCGCGACGCCCCAGTCGGCGCGGCCCTGCGCCACGGCGGCCGCGACCGCGTTGTGGGATTTGGCTTGGCCCTGGTAGCCGGGGGGCTTCGCTCCGGCCGAGCAGGCGGTCGGTCAGGATGCGGGTGCCGCTGCCGGGATTGCGGTTGATCATCAGGCAATCGGGGAGGCTGGCGGCGGCGGTCAGGGCCTGCGGGCCGTCCAGGCCTTCGAAGCGGGGATCGCCTTTGCGGAAGACGATGCCCTGGAGGCGGCGGTAACCGGGAACCAGCGTCAGGCCTGGAGCCAGGAAGGGTTCGTTGTAGCGGCCGGTCGCCGGGTCCATCAGGTGGACGGGGGCCAGATCGCATTCGCCGCGCTTCGCTGCGGTCAGGCCGCCCATGCTGCCGACGTTCAGCACCTTGAAGGACAAGCCGCGCCGCTGAAGCTGGCCCAGCAGATGATCGAGGCCGACGCAGTGGCTGCCGATCGCGACGAGGTCGGCCGGCTCGACGCCGCGCCCTATCGTCTGGACGGAAACCGCGGTCCCGGCTTCAACGCTTTCCTGATGCTGCGGGATGGCGACGAAGCCGTCGGCGTGGCTGAAGGCGGTGACCGCTCCCGATCCCTTGGCGAGCGGATATGCCGCCAGACCCTCGTCGGTGCGGACCAGGGACACCATGGAATATTCGGTCCGGCCCCGTTCGGAGGTCAGGCGGATCGGCAGGGTCGCCGGGATCGCCTCGCGCCGTTCGGGCGGCAGCCCGGCGAAGGCGCGGATGACGGGGGCGACGAATTCATGGAACGTGAAGATCGCCGAGGTCGGGAATCCGGGCAGCACGACCAGCGGCTTGCCGCCCGTCACCGCGAGGCAAAGCGGCTTGCCGGGCTTCAGCGCCACGCCATGAACGACGATGCCGGGATCGGTGAAGCGGCTGATGACGCGGTAGCACAGGTCGCCCGCCCCCTTCGACGTGCCGCCCGACAGGATCACCATGTCGCAGGCGAGGCCTTCGTCCACGGCGGCGCTCAAGGCCGCCTCGTCGTCGGGCCGGATGCCGAGTTCGACCGGCTCGCCGCCAAGTTCACGGACGGCTGCGGCGACGATGGCGCCGTTGCTGTCATAGACCTTGCCGGGCGGCAGGGGGTTGCCGGGCGCCACGATCTCGTCGCCGGTGGACAGGATCGCCACGCGCGGGCGGCGGCAGACCTCGACTTCCGCGACGCCCACGGCGGCGAGCACGCCGATCTCGCGCGACGTGATGAGGTGGCCGGCGCGCAGGACCGTTTCGCCCCGCGCGATGTCGCTGGCGGCATAGGCGATGAACTGGCCGGGTGCGGCGGCGCGGTGGAACTCGACCCTGACTTGGCTGCCCGTGTCATCGATCACGTCGGTATGCTCGACCATCACCACCGCGTCGGCGCCGCGCGGGACCATGCCGCCGGTCGCGATCAGGGTGGCGGTGCCGGGCTCGACCGTCAGTTGGGGAGCACGGCCGGGGGTCAGCACCTCGGCGTTGAGCGTCAGGACGCGGGGGCGTTCCTCGGAAGCGCCGACAGTGTCGGCGGAGCGCACGGCGAATCCATCGACGCCGGAGCGGTCGAATCCGGGGACGTCCACTCCGGCGATGACGTCGCGGGCCATCACGCGGCCAAGGGAGGCCGCCAGCGGCACGGTCTCCGCCCCGACCGGTTCGAGCTTCAGGTGGCGGTGGAAACGGGCGGTGGCCTCGTCCTTGCCGACGACTTCCAGGAACTGTTCCTGCCGGGCCGCCGCGCGCAGCTTCTCTCGCAGGTCGGGTTCAGACATCGATCACCTCGGAATTTTCCATCATGCGTTTCGCGGTCCCAGCAGGATCACCGCGGCGCCCGTCAGACATAGGGCGGCTCCGGCAAAGTCCCAACGGTCCGGACGCGAACCCTCCACCACCCACAGCCAGCCGAGCGAGGCCGCGATATAAACGCCGCCATAGGCGGCATAGGCGCGGCCGGCGAAATCGGCGTCGATCCGGGTGAGCACCCAGGCGAATGCCGCCAGACTGAGCATGCCCGGCGCCAGCCACAACACCGACCGCCCAAGCCGCGCCCATGCCCAGAACGAGAAGCAGCCCGCGATCTCGGCCAGCGCCGCCGCGACATACAACAGCAATGCGCCGCCCATGGTCCGCGTCAATCCTTCCAAGCGAGAGCGAACAGATGGACCGGGACGGTGCTGCCGGCCGGAAACCCCTCCTGCTCCGCCGGCACCAGGACGAAGCCATCGGCGCGTGCGACCGACGACAGGCTGGTGTTGCCGCCGGAGCCGATCGGCTCCACACGCCCGTCAGCGGTTATGCGGACCCGGCAGAAATCCACCCAGCCGCCGGGCGAGACGATCTTGCGGGCGGTTATCAGCGGGCGGCGGATGAAGGGGAAATCCGGAGAGCCTCCCGCCAGCCGGCGCACCGCCCTGCCCGCCACGACTTCATAGGCGCACAGGCAGGCGGCGGTGCCGCCGGGCAGGATCGTGACGGGAGTGCCGGCGGCCTCTCCCAAGGCGATGGTGTCGGCCGGGCGCAGCGCGATGCCATGGATCGCCAGGGTTCCGGCTCCCGCCAGCGCCTGGGCGGTGAAATCATTGGCCCCCAGACCGCTGCCGCCGCAGAGAATGACCAGATCGGCGCCGGGACGGCCAAGGAAATCCCGGATGGCCGCTTCATCGTCGGGCAGTGGCGGATGGCGTTCGGCGATTCCGCCGTCGCGCGCGATCAGCGCCGCCAGCATCGGCGTGTTGAGATCGCGATGGCTGCCGCCAGCTCACCGCCGACAGCGGCCACCCGTACGACAGGCCGCCGCACCACCGGGACGGTGGTCACGCCGGCCGCTGTCAGGAGAGCGGCATCGGCCGGACGGACCAGCCGGCCAGCCGGCAGCAGGATCGTTCCGGCAGCGACATCGTCGCCGCGACGCTCGATCCCGTCGCCCTCGGCCACCGCCGTCACCAGCTCGATCATTCCGGCATCGGAACGGGTATGCTCGACCGCGACGACCGCGTCCGTACCCTGCGGTACCGCATCGCCGACCGAAACCGGCAACGGAGGACCAGCAAGGTCGAGCGGGATCGGGTTATAGTCCGAAGCGCCGACGCTGTCGGCGGCCCTGATCGCGTAGCCGTCCACCGCCACCCGGTCCATAGCCGGAAGATCGCCGGAGCCACGACATCGCGCGCCGTGATGCGGCCAATGGCTGCATCCGGCTCGACCGTTTCGGTATCGAGAGGATTGATCCGCGCATCGAGCCAAGCCCAAGCCTCGCTCCAGACTGGCACGCGCGGCGAATCCACGCATGCGCGGAGCGGGATGGGTTCATGGGGAGTGGTAGCGGGCGGCGTCATGGCCCTATCGTACAGGGGCCGGGCGGGAAAGGAATTTGCAAATATCGATTTTTTCGTTGTATATGACTGGATACAGCTTAATCGAGAGGGCACCGAACATGAGAGTTTCGACAGGTCTTCTGAACCGGCGGTTCTTTGGAAAAGCCACGCTTGCCGCCGCAGCACTGGGTCTCCTGATCGGGCTCTCGCCCCAGGCGCGCGCGGCGGACAATACCCTGGTGCTGGCGGCGGCCAGCATGAAGGACAGCCTGGAAGAAGTCGCCAAGCTCTATGAACAGAACACCGGCAGGAAGGTGGCACTGTCCTTCGCCGCCAGTTCGGCGCTCGCCAAGCAGATCGAGCAGCAGGCTCCCGCCGACATCTTCATCTCCGCCGACCTGGACTGGATGGACTATCTGGCCAAGCGCGACCTGATCAAGCCGGAGAGCCGGTCCAACCTTGTGGGCAACAAGCTTGTCCTGATCGCACCCAAGGCCGTCGCCAGCCCGATCACCATCGAGAAGGGCAATTTCCCGGTGCTCCAGCGCCTCGGCAACAGCCGGCTGGCGACGGGCGAGCCCAACAGCGTTCCCGTCGGCAAATACGCCAAGGCGGCGCTGACGCATCTCGGCGTCTGGGGCGAGGTCGAGCCGAAGCTTGTCCGGGCGGAAAGCGTTCGCTCGGCGATGGCCTTCGTGTCGCGGGGCGAAGCGCTGCTGGGCATCGTCTATGAGACGGACGCCAAGGTGGACAAGGGCGTCGAGATCATCGGCACCTTCCCGGCGGACAGCCATCCCGCGATCATCTATCCGATCGCGCGCACGGCCACCAGCAAAGCGCCCGACGCCCAGGCGTTCCTGGACTTCGTGAAGTCATCCGCCGCTTTCGACGTGTTCAGGAAGTACGGCTTCTCCGCAGCCCCCACACCCCAGGGCTGACGTGCTGACTCCCCTGGAAATCGAGGCGGTCAGCCTGAGCCTGTGGGTGGCGAGTTGGAGCACCCTGACCGTGCTCCCCCTCGCCATCGTGGCGGCGCTCATCCTGGCGCGTGCCGAATTCTGGGGGAAATCGCTGTTCGACGGCATCATTCACCTGCCGCTGGTGCTGCCGCCGGTCGTGATCGGCTATCTGCTGCTGATCACGCTCGGCACCCGCGGGCCGATCGGGTCATGGCTGCTGGAAAACTTCGGCATCCGGCTGATCTTCACATCGACCGGCGCTTCGGTCGCGGCCGGCGTCATGTCGTTCCCGCTGATGGTGCGGGCGATCCGGCTGGCGATCGAGGCGATCGACAGCGGACTTGAGGCGGCGGCGCGGACGCTGGGGGCCGGCCCGATCGACCGCTTCCTGACCATCACCCTGCCGCTGATGCTGCCCGGCATCCTTTCCGGCGCCGTCATGGCCTTCGCCGCCAGCCTCGGCGAGTTCGGCGCCACGATCACCTTCGTGTCGAACATACCGGGCGAGACGCGGACCCTGCCGCTGGCGATCTACACCGCGACCCAGACACCCGACGGCGATCTTGAAGCCGCCCGGCTGGTGGCGCTGTCCTTCACCCTGTCGCTGAGCGCGCTGATCCTGTCGGAATGGCTCGGCCGCCGGGTCCGCCGGATGATGGGCCGGCCATGAGATCCGGCATGAGGGATGTGAATGCTGGATATCGCCATTCGCCGGCGCCAGGGATCGTTCGATCTGGACATCGCCTTTCAAGCGCCTTCCCAAGGCGTCACGGCGCTGTTCGGCCATAGCGGGTCGGGCAAAAGCTCCGTCATCAACGCCATCGCGGGCTTGAGCCGGCCGGATGCCGGCCATATCCGGCTGGACGACACCGTCCTGTTCGACAGCGCCCGGCGGATCGACGTGCCGGTGGAAAAGCGCCGCGTCGGCTATGTCTTCCAGGATTCCCGCCTGTTCCCCCATATGTCGGTGCTCGACAACCTGCTCTACGGCCTGCGCCGGGTCCCACAGGAGGAACGCCGGATCGATCTTGAGCCGGTCGCGGCGCTGCTCGGGATCGATCCGCTGCTGAAACGGCGGCCCCATACCCTGTCAGGCGGCGAAAAGCAGCGGGTCGCCGTCGGGCGGGCGCTGCTGGCCCAGCCGCGCATCCTGCTGATGGACGAGCCGCTGGCATCGCTGGACGCGGCCCGCAAGGCCGAGATCCTGCCCTATATCGAGCGGCTGCGCGACGAGTTGAACATCCCCATCGTCTTCGTCAGCCATTCGGCGGACGAGGTGGTCAGGCTCGCCACCACCCTGGTGCTGGTCGCCGACGGGCGGGTCCGGGCGACCGGTACGGTGGCGGAACTGTCGGTCCGGCTCGACCTGGATGGCGCCATCGGCGGACCGGAGGCCGGCGCCGTGCTGGATACCACCGTGATCGCGCACGATCCTGCCACCCGCCTGACGGCGCTTGGGTTTCGACGGCGGCGAGTTGACGGTGCCGCTGCTGGATTTGAGGATCGGACAGCCGCTGCGGGTGCGTATCCAGGCGCGCGACGTGATTCTGGCGCTGGAACCGCCGTCGCGGATCAGCGTGCATAACATGCTGGAAGGCCGTATCATCGAGCTGGGCGAAGCCGCCGGACCGTCGCGGGACGTCAAGATCGATCTTGGGGGATCGTTCCTTCTGGCCCGCGTCACCCAGCACTCGGTCGAGCGGCTGGGGCTGACCATCGGCACTCCGGTCTTCGCCCTGGTGAAAAGTGTCGCCTTCGACCGCGTCTTTCCCGGACCGGCGGGAAGAGCACATCGCCCTGTAGGGGCCGCAAGAACAGAGTTGAGGAATCAACCGCCATGGCGAAGCTCAGGCTGCGCATCGATTTCGAACCCGCCGGCTCGCTCGGCCCCGGCAAGGTGGCCCTGCTGGAAGCGATCCGGCGCTGCGGCTCCATCTCAAGCGCCGCCCGCGATCTGGACATGTCCTACCGGCGGGCGTGGCTGCTGATCGACGACCTGAACCAGACCTTCCGCCAGCCCGTGGTCAGCGCCGTCGTCGGCGGCAGGAAGGGCGGCGGAACGGGCCTGACCGCCTTCGGCGAAACCGTGATCCGCCATTACCGCGAGATGGAGGCGGAGGCCGAAGCCTCGCTGGCCCATCACATGGCCGCACTTCAGGACGAAGTGGTGACAGCCGGCACCGATGCGCCGCCTCGCGAATGCCCGCTTCCGGAAGACGGTTCCGAACGCGGCGAGCAGGAACGGGACTGCGACGGGCGCAAGGCGATGCATCGCAGCCTGTCGAAGCAGCCGGCGCGGACGGCTGAATTAGCACCTGTCCAACAGCGTAACATACGGCTAACAACTTCAAGGAATTTGGGCATTCATGGAAAGATTGGGCGGCGTGCGTGTTACCGGCATGCCGACCCAACAATAATAAGGATAAATCCCATGAATGGCTCACTGTCACGCCGCCGGCTTCTTACGCTCGGCGCGCAGGGTGTCACGGCATCGTTCGTGCTGGCCGCCTGCTCATCCACTCCTCCCGATTCCTCCGGCGATCCGGCCGCCCTCGTCAGCGATGCGGATGCGACGCTGAGCAACTTCCTGCGCGATCCGGAAATGACGTGGTTCCGCGACAATCTGCCGAGCGCCCGAGGCGTGCTGATCGTGCCGACTTTCCTGCGGGCCGGCTTCATCTTCGGCGGCGCCGGCGGCAATGGGACGCTGCTGGTCCGCGACAATGCGAGCAACTGGAGCTATCCCGCCTTCTACACGGTGGCGTCCGGCAGCGTGGGCTTCCAGGCGGGGGCGGAGGTGGCGGAAGTGATCCTGATGATCCGCAGCCAGCGCGGCGCCGACGCGATGCTGAGCAATTCCTTCAAGCTGGGCGCCGATGCCAGCGTGGCCGCCGGCCCCGTCGGCGCCGGCGCACAGGTCCAGACCTCGGACATCCTGGCGTTCTCCCGGTCCAAGGGGCTTTACGGCGGCATCAACCTGGATGGCTCGGTGATTTCGACCCGCGATGCCTGGAACTCGACCTATTACGGGCGGCAGGTCCGGCCGGTGGATATCCTGGTCAGCCGCAA
The DNA here is from genome assembly GCA_963848585.1 of uncultured Alphaproteobacteria bacterium. GTDB lineage: Bacteria > Pseudomonadota > Alphaproteobacteria > Azospirillales > Azospirillaceae > Skermanella. The sequence goes on from CAWKET010000047.1 coordinate 15,205, forward strand.
TGTCTCCAACAGCCAGGCCGACCGGCTGCGCAACCGCTTGAGCCGCAACGTCCAGAGCTGACCCCGGGGAACCGGCCGTGCGCGGGCGGGATATCATCGACGTCGATACCGATCCGGCGGAGGCGTTGCGTGACCGCCTCCGCCGGATCGCAAGGCTTGGCGTCCCGATCCTGGGCGTGCTGCTGATCGCGGGGGCGCTGGCCGGCACCGCTTACTATTCCTACACCGTCAACCGGCGCGATGCGCTGGCCCTGAGCCAGGATCTGATCGAGGCTCTGGACCGGCGCATCAGGACGCAGGTGACGGCATGGCTTGAGCCGGCGGCCGACACCGCCGATGTCTTCGCCGGCGCCATCGCGGAAGATCCCCTCGGCCCCCCGTCCGAGACGCTGGCGCTGACCCTGCTGCGCAGCCGTACGCGGCTGACATCCCTGTATGTCGGCGATGCGCAGGGCAATTTCCTGATGGTGCAGCGCTCGGCGGCAGGCGCCCTGGACACCAAGCGGACCGTCCGGTCGGATGGGCGGCACCGGGTAACCTGGACCCGCCGCGCGCCGGATGGTGCGGTGACCGCGATCGAGGAAGATCCCGCCGACACGTACAACCCGGCCGAACGGGCGTGGTACCGGGGAGCGGCCGGGGCCGACGGGCTGTTCTGGAGCGACGTCTATGTCTTCTTCACCGGCCGGAAGCCCGGCATCACGGTGTCGAAATCGGTCAAGCGGCCGGACGGTTCCGTGTCGGCGGTGGTGGGGGCCGACATCGAACTTGCGGCGATCGGTGAGTTCCTTGGTCAGTTGGAGGTCGGCCAGACCGGGCGGGCGCTGATCACCGAGGGGGACGGCCGGCTGGTGGCCCTTCCCGATGCGGCGGCCTTGCTGCGCGGCGAGGACGACGCGCCGCGCCCGGCCCGTATCGAGGAACTGGGCGAGCCGGTGATCCGGGAAGCCTTCGACCGGGTGCGGATCAGCGGCGAGACGCGCGCCATCATGGAGATCGACGGCACGCGCCAGATCGTCTCGGCATCCTCGCTGCGGCAGACGGTCGGGCGCGACTGGTGGCTGCTGCTGATCGTGCCGGAGACGGACTTCGTCGGGTTCGTCGCGGCCAATAATGCCAAGACCCTGATGCTGTCGGGGTCGGTCATGGCTCTGGCGATCGGGCTTGCCGGTTTCCTGGCATGGCAGGGCATCAAGACCGACCGCCGTGCCCGCGAACTGCTCCGGCGCCAGCGGGCGCTGGCGGTTCAGAATACCGCCTTGCGGGATCTGGCGGAACTGGATGGGCTGGGGAACCCGGCTGACGGGGCGGCACTGCGGCGCGCCGCGGAAATCATGGCCGGGGCCACGGGTGCGCGCGGCATCAGCCTGTGGCGGATCGAAGACCGGCTGCTGGTCTGCGCCGACAGCTTCGACCGGGACAGCCGGGGGCACACGGACGCGGCGGAAATCCCGCTGGCCCAGTGCCCGCAATTCGCCGAAAGCCTGTTGGCCGGTGAAATCCTGTCGGTGGCCGATACCGGAAGCGACCCGCTGACGGCGGAGCTTTACCTGATCTACCTCCAGGCCGCCGGCTGCCGCAGCCTGCTGAGCGTGCCGGTCCGGAACGAGGATCGCGTCGTCGGGTGCGTCTGGATCGAGGACGCCGCCCTGTCGGCGGAAGCGGAGCAGGACGCCATCGGCTTCGTCCGCATCCTGGGCCGGCTGCTGGCTCCCCGCTTCGCGGCGGCGCCGCTCGCCGAAGCCGCACCGCAGCAGCCCGGCGATGGCCGTTGGCGATGCGCGCGGCGGACCCAGCCTGCCGAGCGGTCAGGCGGGGTTGCGGAACGCTTCCCTCTCGGTCGAGCGCGACCGCCTGCTGCTCCACGAGATCACGCGGCGCGGGCTGTGCGAGGAGCAGGTCGCCGCCATGCGCTTCTCCCATGTCACCGTGCTGGTGCTGCGGATGGCCGACGACATAGCGCTGGCGACCGGCAGCGCCGCCGATGCCGTGGTGATCGAGCGGATCGTCCGGGCCTGCCAGGGTGCGGCGGAACGGCACCGCATCCGCTACCTGAAGATCCTGAACGAGCAGATCGTCGCGGCGGAAGGCTTCGACGCGGAGGACAAGGAGGGTGCGGCGGAGCGTCTGGCGAATGCGGCGCTGGAGATCGACGCGGAATGCACGCGCATCTTCACCAGCCTGGGCCGGCCGCCGGGATTCGCGCTGGGGCTCGACACCGGCGCCGTGCTGGGATCGGCGATCGGCTTCGGGCAGGTCGCCTTCAACGTCTGGGGCGAGGCGGTGCGGGTGGCGGCGACCATGGCGAACTCGGCGCCCGGCGGCATGATCCAGGTGACCCAGAGCACATACGAGCTTCTGCGCGACGGCTTCGTGTTCCGCCGGCGCGGCGCCTTCTGGCTGGAGCGGCTGGGCGAGATGACGACCTATTTCCTGCGGGGGCGGCTGTGACTGGCGCCATGACCGGCCAAGTGGTGAAGGCGGGAAAGCCCGCCGCCCTGCCGCCCTGGTCCATGGGCTGGATCGTCACCACGGCGGCGGTCGGGGACGGCGGTCCTGCGCCAGATGATCCGGCCGGTCACGTGGCGCCGGACTGTCCGCATGGAGTTCATGCGCTTCATGGCGATATCCGGGCTCCAGAGCATCCCGGCGGTCACCGTCACCGCCGTTCTGGCGGGCCTCGGCCTGCTGTCGCAGGCGCTCTACTGGCTGGAGCAGGTGGGCCAGAACGACGAGATCACCCAGATCATCCTGACCATACTGGTGCGGGAGGTAGCCCCCCTGACCGTCGGACTGCTGGCGATCGGACGCAGCGGCCTGATCATCCTCAGCGAACTGAGCCGCATGCGGGAGGAAGGACGGCTGCGGGCGCTGGATGCGCAGGGATTGGACCCGCTGATTCTGCTGGTGCTGCCGCGCGTGCTGGCGCTGTCGCTCAGCACCTTCTGCCTGACGATTTTGTTCGTCACCGTGGCTCCCCTGGCCGGCATGCTGGCGGCGCTGGCGCTGGGCATCACCCGGCAGCCGGTCGATCAGATCCTCCTGAACATCCTCGGCATCATCGGATCGGCCGGTTACGCCATCCTGCCGCTGAAGTCGCTGGGCATCGGTTTCATGGTCGGGCTGGCAACCTGCGTCACGGCACTGGAGCACAGCGCCAGCCGCGACGAGGCCGCCACGACCCTGCTGCCCGCCGGATTTTTCCGGGCGCTGCTGCTCACCCTGGTGGTGAACGTGCTGCTGAGCATGATGGTGTAGACGATGGACCAGCCGCCGGTTCTGGAATTCGCCGCCGCCGTCCTGATGGATGGCCTGTCGGTCGATCTGAGCCTTGGCGCTGGCGATCTGGTCCTGATCGATCCGGGCGATGAGGAACATGAGCGGGCGATCGCCGATACCGCCTGCGGGCTGACGCCGCCCTCGCGCGGAACCGTCAGCATGCTTGGCCGCGACTGGCGGCGACTGCCGCCCGACCATGCCAACGCGTTGCGCGGGCGGATCGGGCACAGCTTCCGGCGCGGCTCCTGGGTCCCGCATCTGAGCCTGATCGACAATATCCTGCTGCCCCAGCTTCACCATACCACGCGGCCCTATGGCGAGATCCGGGACGAGGCGAACCGGCTGTCCGCCAGCTTCGGCCTGCCCGGATTGCCCACGGTGCTGCCGGGACAGGCGACCACCCCGGACCTCGCCAGAGCGGACCTGATCCGCGCCTTCACCGGGTCGCCCGATCTGGTGATCCTGGAAGGGCCGCCGGCCGAGAGCGTCGGCGCTCTGATCAACGCGATCCGGAATGTTCGCGACCGTGACGGCGCCGTGCTGTGGTTCACGCTCGAATTCGGCGCTCTGGTACGAGCCCGCCATCCCGGCCACCCGCCGGTACCGGCTGCGCGGCGACGCTCTCGTGGCCGAGGAGGCTACACGATGACCGGAGAAGCTACCGGAGAAACCCCGAGACGAATTCCGCTACGCCAGCCGGCGCATCGGCCTGTTCGTGCTGCTGGCGCTGGCGGTCTTCATCGCCGCCATCCTCCAGGCCGGCGTGCTGCGCGGGACTGCTGAACCCGACCGCGACCCTGCGCGTCATCATGCCCGCCGAAGGGCTGGCGGGTCTGGCGCGCGGCTCCGCCGTCGAGGTGCTGGGCACCAGGGCCGGCGAGGTGCGGGAGATCGTGATCAATCCGACCGAGAACTTCCACGCCATCGTCCGGATCGACAAGGCGATGCAGCCCTTCATCCGGAGCGATTCCAAGGTGCTGATCCGGAAGCAGTTCGGCATCGCCGGCGCCGCCTTCCTCGACATCACGCGCGGGACCGGGGCCGAGCTGGACTGGGACTACGCCGTGCTGGAAGCGACGCCCGAGCGCGGCGCCACCGAGAATATCGGCCAGATCATCGACCAGTTGAGCACCAAGATCTTCCCCGTCATCGACAAGACCGACCGCGTCATGACGGCGCTGGCGAACATCGCGGAGGAGTTGGACCGGGGCGAGGGTTCGGCGGGCCGCCTGCTGGTCGATGACACCCTCATCCGCGACCTGGAAGCGGCTGTCGCCCAGGTGCCGCCCGTGATCGGCAATGCGGATGCGGTGCTGGTCTCGCTGAACGGCGTGCTTCGCAACGTCAACCGGCTGGTGCCCCAGATCCGCGATCTGGCGGGAAAGGCCGGCACCGCGTCGGCCGAGCTGCCGATGTTCATCACCCAGACCCGCGCCGCCGTGGCGGAGTTGGAACGGCTGCTGGTCCAGTTGCAGGGTAACTGGCTGCTGGGAGGCAATGGAGCACCCGGCCAACCCGAACGGAAACCGCTGTCACCGCTGGAGGTCCGCCCGTGAGGCGTCCCTTCGGCGGCATCCTCGCCGCTGTCATATGCGCCGTGCTGGCGGCCTGCGGCGGCACGCCGGAGCCGCCGCCCGATCCGGATGCGGTACGGGATGCGGAGATTTCCTCATCGCTGGAGATGGCCCGCTTCGCCTTCCTGTCCGGCCGCTACGATCAGGCGGTACAGGCTTATTCCGGCAGCCTGGAGCGGGCCTATGCCCGCGACGATGTCGCGGCGATCGCCGTAGCGGGTCAGGAACTGGCTTTCTCATATCTGCGTGACGGCAAGCCGAAGGAGGCGGCGAAGGTCGCATCCAGGACCAGGGAGGAACTGGCGCGCCGGGGCCGTCCCGCACGCCCCGCCCTGGCGCTGGTCGAGGCCACGGCGCGCTACCGGCTGAATGAGACCGCCACGGCGGAGCGGCTGGCCCGCGAGGTTGCCGGTGCTTCGGGCGATCCGATGGCGGCGGCCCGCGCGACGTTCCTGCTTGGCCTGATCGCGGCGGACCGGCGCGATGTGCCGGCCCTGAGTGCCGCTCTGGACGCCCTGCCCCAGATCCGATGACCAGCCGGAGATACGGGCGGACCGGCTGCACCTGACCGGCCGGCTGCACCTGATCCGGAAAGAATACCAGCCAGCCGCCGACGCCTTCATGGCGGAGGAAGCCCTGCGCCGCGCCAGCGGCGACGAGCCGGGTGTAGCGCGGGCGCTGGCCCTGGCGGCGGAAGCGACGGAGATGAGCGGACAGAAGGCGCTGGCGGCCGATCTCTGGTTCCGCTCCGGCCGGAGCGCCGCCCAGGAAGGCGACGCCCAAGCCGCCACCCGCCTCCGCCGCGCCGAGACTCTGGCGCGGCATACCGGGCAGCCGGCGCTTGCCAACGAGGCGCGCGGGCTGCGGCTGGGCCTGAAGAGTCGATGACGTTTGCTTGAGCAACGACGGCTTGAGCCGTCGCTCAGCTTTTCGTCAGCATAAGCGTCCCCTGCTTGGCGATCTTGCCCGTGATCTTCTCCGCCAGCATGGCGAGCATCCACGGCAGGTCCACTTCCAGGCGAACCTCGTTGTCCCCGACATCGACCCGGCCGCTGATGGTCTGGGCGAGGACGGCCACGTCGAAGGCCATCCGGTCTTCGGTCCAGCGGTCCTCCACCGAGGCGCCGAAGCCGGAAAGCTGGGAGCGGACCTGTCCCATGCCGTCCTGAAGGCGCCGCTTTGCCTCATCGCGTCCGAGCTGGTGGGGGATGGTGACGACCACGGGCTTTCGCATGTCTCGAATATCCTCAGGATGTTTCCCAATAAGTACGAAGGCCCAGGCAGGATTTACACCCGGATTTACAGAGGTATCGGGTTTTTGGGAATTTTCCGGGCTTTCAGGCATTGAGGATGAGAGGGAAGATCACGAAGGACGGGAATGCCATGGGCTCGCGCGGCACCCTCGGGAAATGGAAGAGAGCGGCGACCCGCATCCTCAATCTGGCCGCCCGGCCGGTGCGGACGGCCCATGGCAAGCGCGGCATCGTCCTTCAGCCCTACCGCGGCTATGGATCGCGGGAAGAAGTCTTCCTGATCGGCCGGGTGTTCCGCCAGTCCCACACCGACCATGGCGGCGGCGAGGACGATCTGGCCGCCCATCTGCGCGATATCGGCCGCAGGATCGTCCGCCGCTCTGTCGCCGACGCTACGGTGCGCGCCCGGTTCGGCGATGCCGAGCAGCGGGCCGTGACCGACCGCGACGGCTATTTCCGGATTCACCTGAAGGTTCGGGAACTGGCGCCCAGCCGCGAGTGCTGGCACGACATGGATCTGGTGCTGGAGCAGCCGGAGCCGGTGACCGCCACGGCGCAGGTCTTCATCCCGCCGGAACACTGCCGCCATGTCGTGATCAGCGATATCGACGATACCGTCATGTTCACCGGCGTCGCCGGCAAGCTGAAGATGATGTGGCGGCTGTTCGTCCAGGATGCGGAAAGCCGCGTCGCCTTCCCCGGTGTGGCGGCGCTCTATCGGGCGATGCATGCCGGCCCGTCGGGCAACGAGCGCAATCCCATGCTCTATGTCTCGCGCGCACCCTGGGGCATCTATGATGTGCTGGACGAGTTCTTCCAGATGCACGGCATTCCCGTCGGCCCCATGCTGTTCCTGCGGGAATGGGGCATCACCTGGAAAAGCCCGCTGCCCCGCAAGGCCGAGGACCACAAGCGGGAGCTGATCGGCAATATGCTGACGCTCTACAAGGATCTGCCCTTCGTCCTGATCGGCGACAGCGGCCAGCACGATCCCGAAGTTTACCGGCAGATCGTCGATGACCATCCGGGCCGGGTGTCGGCGGTCTATATCCGCAACGTTTCCCGCGATCCGTCGAGGCTCCGCGAGATCGAGGAACTGGCGAAGGCGGTGACGGCGGCCGGCAGCAGCATGGTGCTGGCGGCGGACAGTCTCGCCATGGCCGACCATGCGGCGGAACTTGGTCTGATCGGCCGGGACGCTCCCGCCAAGGTGCGCGCCGAACTCGGCGCGGAGGGGGCCACCGCCAGCAAGGCGCCGACACGCACCGTCGCGGAATGCGACCTGCGCGAGGCCGTCATGAGTGACGAAGGCGGTGCCGCCGGTGACGCGCCGAACGTGATCGTCGGGACCGAGCGGCGCAGCGGAAACTTCCGCTCCCGGCCACGTTAACCAAGAAGTCTACCCTCCCGGAGCCCGGATGAAAAAAGGTATTTCCGCATACCTGAGTATGGGCGGTTTTTGCTTCACGTGAAACCGGCACGGCGGAACCGGTAGTACCAGTGCGCCGTTCTCTGCAATCAGGTGTCGTATCGGAATCCAAACCAATCAAGGACACCTGGGAGGGAGAGACGGGATCATGAGAAAGACAGCGCTGGCTGCGGTCTGTACCGCTGTCCTGGCTGGAGGAGCCGCGAGCGGCGCCATGGCCCAGGACGTCAAGGAAACCATCTGTGCCCAAGGCACTTACTCCGAGCCCTGTCCCCAGGTGATCTGGTGCCCGGCCACCAATTGCGGCATCGGCATTCCGAAGCCCGACGGGCAGCTCGAAATCATCTACTCGACCGAGAAGAAGATGGACGGGACCTCGCGGCGGCCGGTTCAGGCCGGCTCGCCGATGAAGCTGGAAACCGTAACCGGCCGGGTCATCGTCTTCGAATGGGAAGACCCCGGAAAGGTCGAGCAGGCCGGCTCCGACCTTACGATCAAAAACATCCTGTACGTCGTCATGCCGCCGGCAAGCGCCGGCTGAACCACTCTCGCCTGAAGCTTTGCTGGATCATGTTTTTTCTTGAGAGGGTTCGATGATCAAGTTGCGGATCAATGGACAGGAGAAGCAATTCGAGGGCGACGGCGAGATGCCGCTGCTCTGGTACCTGCGGGATCAACTGGGGCTGACCGGCACCAAGTTCGGCTGCGGCATCGCGGCCTGCGGCGCCTGCACCGTTCATCTGGATGGCGAGGCCGTCCGGTCCTGCCAGACGCCGGTCAGCGCCGCCGAGAACGCGTCGGTGACGACGATCGAGGGGCTGGACCCGCAGGGCAACCATCCGCTCCAGAAGGCGTGGCGGGATGTCGCCGTGCCGCAATGCGGCTATTGCCAGGCCGGGCAGATCATGCAGGCGGCGGCATTGCTGAAGCAGACGCCATCCCCGACCGACGAGGAAATCGACAGCGCCATGTGGGGCAATATCTGCCGGTGCGGCACCTATACGCGCATCCGCACCGCCATCCGCCAAGCGGTGAAGGGAGCGTGACATGACCACCTCACCCATTCATCAATGCACCGCATCACTGAATGTAAGCCGGCGCGGACGTGCTGAAAGGCATCGTCGCCGGCGGCGGGCTGGTGCTGGCCGCCCGGATCATGCCGGTTGGCCGGCCCTTCGCCCAGACCGCGACGGCCTATGGCGCCGCCGCCATGCCTCACGGCACGGTCAATGCGCCCAGCGCCTTCATCTCGATCGCCAAGGACGGGATGGTCACCATCGTCTGCCACCGGTCGGAGATGGGCCAGGGTGTCCGCACCGGCATGCCGCAGATCGTCGCCGACGAGCTTGAGGCCGACTGGAGCCGCGTCCATGTCGTCAACGCTCCCGGCGACGAGGAGAAATACGGCAACCAGGACACCGACGGCTCGCGCAGCACCCGGCACTTCATGCAGCCGATGCGCGAAGCGGGAGCCGCCGCCCGGATGATGCTGGAGCAGACCGCCGCCAAGCGCTGGGGCGTCGATCCGTCGGAGGTCGAGGCGCGCAACCACGAAGTCATCCACAAGGCGTCGGGCCGCAAGGTCGGCTATGGCGAGCTGGCGGAGGAAGCGGCGACGCTGGAAGTGCCGGCCAACGACCAGCTCAGGCTGAAGTCTCCCGATCAGTTCCGCTATATCGGCAAGGCGCTGCCGCTGGCGGACGGCTTCGACATCACGGTGGGCAAGGCCCAGTACGGCTTCGACACCTGGATGGAGGGCATGAAATACGCCGTGGTCGCAAGGCCGCCGGTGTTCGGCGGCAAGGTCGTCTCGTTCGACGATTCCGAAGCCCGGAAGATCCCCGGCGTCGTGAAGATCGTGAAGATCGAGGGCACCCCGGCGCCCGCCAAGTTCATGCCGCTGGGCGGCATCGCCGTCATCGCGAACAATACCTGGGCGGCGATGAAGGGCCGCGACGCGCTGAAGATCACCTGGGACGACGGGCCGCACAAATCCTACGACAGCCAGGCCTACCGCGCCCAGCTTGAGGAAACCGCCCGCAAGCCGGCCAAGGTGGTGCGGAACGAGGGCGACGTGGACGCGGCCCTGGGCAAGGCCGCGAAGAAGATCGAGGCGGAATACTACATCCCGCATCTGGCCCACGCGACGATGGAGCCGCCCGCCGCCACCGTCCGGATCAAGGACGGCAAGTGCGATGTCTGGGCCTGCGTCCAGGCGCCCCAGGTCACCCGCACCGATGTGGCGGAAAAGCTCGGCATGAAGTTCGAGGACGTCACCGTCCACGTGACGCTGCTGGGCGGCGGCTTCGGGCGGAAGTCCAAGCCCGACTTCGCGGTCGAGGCCGCCTTGCTGTCGAAGGAAATGGGCGGTGCTCCGGTCAAGCTGATGTGGACCCGCGAGGACGATATCCGCAACAGCTATTACCACACCGTCTCGGCCGAGCGGATCGAGGCCGGGATGGATGCGGCCGGCAAGCCGGTGGCGTGGCGGCACCGCAGCGTCGCCCCCAGCATCGTGTCGATCTTCGCCCCCGATCCGAAGCACCAGGGAGCCGTTCGAGCTGGGCATGGGGCTGGTCGATGTGCCGTTCGACATCCCCAACCTGCGCTGCGAGAACGGCGAGGCCGAAGCCCATACCCGGATCGGCTGGTTCCGGTCGGTGTCGAACATCCCGCACGCCTTCGCCGTCCAGTCCTTCGCGGCGGAGATGGCCCATGCCGCCGGCAAGGACCAGAAGGACTATCTGCTGGAACTGCTGGGTCCCGCCAGGGTCGCCGAGCTGAAGTCGCTCGACACGCTGTGGAACTATGGTGAATCGACCAAGATGTACCCGGTCGATGTCGGCCGTCTGCGCCACGTGGTCGAACTGGTGTCGGAAAAGGCCGGCTGGGGCCGCAAGCTGCCGGAGCGGCACGGCCTGGGCATCGCGGCCCACCGCAGCTTCGTGACCTACGTCGCGACGGTGGTCGAGACGGCGGTGGCGGAGGACGGCACGGTGTCGGTGCCCCGGATCGACGTGGCGATCGACTGCGGCAACGTCGTCAATCCCGACCGCATCCGCTCCCAGATGGAAGGGGCATGCATCATGGGCCTGAGCCTCGCCCTGTCGAGCGAGATCAGCTTCAAGGATGGCCGCGTCGTCCAGGGCAACTTCGACGACTATCTGGTCGCCCGGATCGATCAGGCCCCGCGTGAGATCAACGTCCACATCGTGCCGTCGAACTGGGATCTGGCGCCCGGCGGCGTCGGTGAACCGGGCCTGCCCCCGCTGGCGCCGGCCCTGACCAACGCCATCTTCGCCGCGACCGGCAAGCGGATCAGGAGCCTGCCGATCGGGGATCAGTTGAAGGCGTAACGCCGAGGTAAGGTTTGGGCCAAAGGATTGGGGAGAAAGCTCTTTTTCATAGGGGTTTCTCCCCTACCCTGCCCGTATCATCCTTACTTCCTTTTAGTAACGATTGAACACCTGTTCAGATTGACAGGTGTCGGGAGCCGTCAGTAAGGTGCGCGCGTCCATTGGGGAGTAGCCACCCTTTACGAAGGGGCGCGTGCCAACAGACTCGGGTGTCATGCCCGTGGCGCGTGCGGCTTACGGAGCATTGTCCGGTTCGGCCGTCCGGTTTTACGGGTCCGATCCGGGATGATGATCCGGCGGTTCGGCGAGACTGATGGCACGACCGCCGCCCGAAGGCCAACCGGGTGCGGGCGTGCTATCCTTGCTCGTCTGGCCGGAGATACCCGGATGTTCGGCGCCACTTCCTTCGCGCTCGCGCTCAGCCTTTCCATGGACTCATTCGCCGCCGCCCTGGGGCGCGGAGCCGCCTACAAGAAGCCGGGACTGCCCGAGGCGCTTCGGGTCGGCGTCATCTTCGGCGTGTGCCAGCTTCTGATGTCGGTCGCCGGATGGGCGGTCGGATCGTCCTTCGCCGACATTGTCCAGGACTACGACCACTGGATCGCCTTCGGCCTGCTGCTCGCCATCGGCGGCAGCATGCTCCGCAACGCGGTCGCCGGAGAAGCCGATGACCCCGCCGCCGCCAAGCGGTCGAGCTGGCTGTCGCTGCTGACCACCGGCGTCGCCACCAGCATCGATGCGAGCGCCGTCGGCGTCGGTCTCGCCATGGCGGATGTCAACATCGCGCTGACCGCCAGCCTTGTCGGCATCGTCACCTTCCTGATGGGCTTCGGCGGCGTTATGCTGGGCCGTGCCGCGGGTCCGATGCTCGGCCGCCGGGCCGAATTGGTGGGGGGGCTTGGACTTGTCGCCATCGGCACCAAGATTCTGGTCGAACACACCCTGTTCTGACGTCCCGCCAGACCCAATGGCCGGACCAACGTTACCGGAGACAAATTCATGTGCTGCCGCCCCGCCGTCGAACGAGCCTTTACCGAGATGAAGGCGTCCGGTGCCCCCGACCGGCATGCGCTGGAAGCAGCCCTGATCATCCACCGCTTCCACCACCCCGAAATTCCGCTCGACGAAGCCATCACCGAAGTATCGCGCTGGACCGTCGGCAGACTGGTTCACTGAAGCACGATCGAGCTTCTATCCGGACAGGACCCGTTCGGGGTTTATCCCCTGCCCCGTTGGTATCGGCACCGCCCTGAAAGGTGAGGTTGTGGAATTCGCCCGCCCCTCAATTGTTCTGTCATCAAGCAACAATGATGATGGTTCGGGAGGGTCATGGTGGAGAACCATGTGCGCAGTGCCTTGGTGCCCTTGTATCCAAGGTTGAGGCGGTTCGCCGTGGCCCTGACCGGCTCCAGCGCCGAAGGTGACGACCTTGTCCAGCATGCCTGCGAACGGGCGCTTACCCGCACATATCAGTGGCATCCGGGAACCCGGCTCGATAGTTGGCTTTACCGCATCATCCAGAACACCTGGGCGGATGAGCGGAAATCGGCGCGCAACCGTACCCAGGCGCCGATCGAAGCGGCAACCGACGCGATCGGCGACGACGGTGTCCGGCGGGCGGAGGCGCGGCTCACCCTGGACAATGTCTACCGCGAGCTTTGCAATCTGCCGGAGGAACAGCGGGCGGTCCTGATGCTCGTCTGTGTCGATGGCCTCTCCTACAAAGAGGTCGCCGAGATCCTGAGCATTCCCGTCGGTACGGTGATGAGCCGGGTTGCCCGGGGACGTCTGGCTCTCGCCGACCGTATAGAGGCGTCCGGCGCGCATTCCGCCGATAACATTCTCAAGCTACGGTGACTGCCATGAGCGTGTTCATAGACGATGCAATGCTGGCAGCCTATGTGGATGGGGAACTGGACCCCGCCCAGCTTCGGGAAATCGACCGGTTGCTCACGGCGATCCGCAGGCGAGATACAAGGTCAGGCGCATGCGCGAAACCACGGCATTGCTGCGCGCGGCCTGCGCCGAATCCCATTTCCAGGAAGTGCCGGACCGCCTGATGGCGCTGGTCGAAAAGCGCTCCATGCCGGCGCGTACCCCTTGGCTGCGCCGGATGATGGCGGCTTCCGTCCTGCTGATCTCTCTGGCCGGGGCCGACCATGTTCTGGACCATCATGTATGGCCGGATGAAACCGTCGCCACGGCGGACAGCCGCGAGGCCATGCTGGACGAAATAGCCGCGTATCATCTGGTCTATGCCCGCCAGACCGAGCATCTGGCGGAAGTGCCGGCCGAGCGCCGCGAGCACATCGAAGCATGGCTCGGCTCCCTGCTGAACAGGACGCTGAAGGTGCCGGACCTGTCGTCCCAGGGCCTGAAGTTCGAAGGCGCGCGGCTGCTGGCGATCGACGCCTATCCGGTCGCCCAGTTGCTCTGGTCGCGCGAACACGGCGACCCGATAGCGATCTGCGTCACCTTCGGCGCTCCGGAAAGGAAGCCGCTCGATATCGAGCATCACCGGGGGCTGAATGTCGGCGTCTGGGACGAGAACGGCTATACCTATGTGGTGGTCGGCGCCCTCACCGAGGACAGCGTCCGCCGGATCGCCGCCAAGGTCGATACCGACATCGGGGCGGGAGAGGTTCCGCAGCATGGATAGCGGCAGCGCGAGAGGCGCCGGATTGCCCGGCGCCTCCCGCACTTCAGGTTCGCGGTGGAACGGTCAGGTGATGCTGTCCAGTTCCTTGCGGCGCTGGTCCGGGATATTCAGCCGGCTCGCCAGGAAGTCCAGGTAGCGCTGTTCGGTCGCCGAACCGCCCTTGAGCGCTATTTCGGACGCCAGATAGACCTGCTCGGCGGTATCCTGGTCGCGCACCTCGCGGATGATATCGTCGAGCGGACGCGGCGACTGGATTTCCTGTTCGACGATCCGCCGCTCCTCCTGGCCGGCTCCGGCCTTGTCCAGGTGCTGGAGGATACGCGACCGCTCATCCGGGGTGATCTGGCCGTCGGCATTCGCGGCGGCGATCATGGCGCGGATCAAAAGCAGCGCCTGAGCATCGTCCATGCCGGGCAACTCGGCCGGGGCGGCTGCTTCGGCGCCCTCGGTCTTGGGCTGGAAGACGCCCAACGCATCGAACAGCGCGCCGAACGGGCCGCTGGCTCCCTTCTTCTCCGGCGGGGCCGCCGGCGTCGATTGCTGCGGGGCATTGCCGCTGTCGTTCCAGGCCTTGTAGGCAAGATACGCAAGGGCGGCCAGACCCGCCTTCTTGCCAAGGCTCATGCCCGCCTTGTTCGTGCCGCCGCCAAGCAGCATGGGCGCCGCCGTCGCCAGGGCCGCCCCCCGGCCGCCGGTCCGCCCGGCCAATCCCGATACCAGCATGGTCCCGAGGACCTTCTTCAAATCAGCCACTCACGCCTCCCTGTGTTTTGCGATGTTTGCACGGCCGCAATGGTTAACAAGCTGGCGCCCAGGCGGTTCAGTACAAGGGAGGATCCGGCCTGCCGGCCGAGGACAAGAATCGGAAAAAGCGCCGATCCATTACCTGTGACGTAATCGACCGCCGCCACGCTCCGTGGATCGATGGTGTGCCTCGACCCCGGATCGGCCGGGAGGTCGGAAGGACAGGAGATTTCACCATGGGCCATGCGCGTTTCAGCCGCCGCCGCCATGCCGGGATTATCCGACTCCGGATCATCCGACGCGGACGGCACGTCGCTGTTCTACCGCGACTGGGGAACCGGCAAGCCGATCGTCTTCGTGGCGAGCTGGGTGATGCCGTCCGAAAGCTGGAGCTACCAGATGGCGGCTCTGGCGGAACAGGGTTTCCGCTGCGTCGCCTATGACCGGCGCGGGCATGGGCGCTCCAGCGATCCCGGACGCGGCTATGATTTCGACACGCTGGCCGACGATCTGGCGGCGGTGCTCGACAGCGCTCGACCTGCATGACGTGACGCTGGTCGGCTTTTCCATGGGTGGCGCCGAGATCATCCGCTACGTGACGCGGCACGGCACCGCCCGTGTCGGGCGGCTGGTTTCCATCGCCCCGACGACGCCGCTGGTGATGCGCCGGCCCGACAATCCCCAAGGCTTCGACGAGGCCGTGCTGGAAGACCTGCACCGGGCTTTCGAGCAGGATTTTCCGCTCTGGGTCGAAGAGAACGCCCGCCCCTTCGTGCTGCCCGAGACCTCTCAGGCGACCGTGGAATGGGTCAAGTCCATGGCGCTGGGGACGTCGCTGAAGGCGGTGCTCGACTGCCATCGCATGCTGGTGCGGGAGGATTTCCGGGCGGAGCTGAAGGCGATCGACCTGCCGGTGCTGGTCATCCAGGGGGATGCCGACATATCCTCCCCCATCGATCTGGCCGGCCGCCCGACGGCGGAACTTATCCCCGGAGCGCGGCTGGAAATCTACGAAGGGGCGCCGCACGGGCTGTTCATCACCCACAGGGAGCGGCTGAACCGCGATCTGGCGGCGTTCGCCGCCGGGTGAAAGCCGGGAGAGAAGGGAGAGCCGGCAATGGCAGAAAGCGCCGGGCGAATCCACCGCCCGTTCCACCGCCCGGAGGGCGCCGCCGGTGGGCGAACTGCTGCGCCAGTGGCGGCGCAGGCGGGGTTTCAGTCAACTGGACCTCGCCTGCGAGGCCGACATCTCGACCCGGCATGTCAGCTTCCTGGAAACCGGCAGGTCCCTGCCGAGCCGTTCCATGGTGATCCATCTGGCGGAGCGGCTCGACATTCCGCTCGCGCGAGCGCAACGGGCTGCTGGTGGCCGCCGGCTATGCTCCGGTATATCCCGAGCACAGGCTGGACGATCCGGCCCTGCTCGCCGCGCGCAAGGCGGTCGATCTGGTCCTGACGGGTCATGAACCCTATCCGGCGCTGGCGGTGGACCGGCACTGGACCCTGATCGCCGCCAACCGCGCCGTGACGCCGCTGCTTGCCGGAGCGGCGGATGACCTGCTGCGGCCGCCCGTCAATGTCCTGCGGTTGAGCCTCCACCCGGCGGGACTGGCCCCGAGGATCGAGAATTTCAGCCAGTGGCGCGGCCATGTGCTGAACCGGCTGGCCCGGCAGGTGGATGTCAGCGCCGATCCGGTGCTGGCATCGCTCCATGCGGAACTGAAGGCTCTGCCGGCACCCGGATGCACCCGATCCGGGCAGCCGTCATGGCGGAGGGTCACGCCGATGTCGTCGTGCCGCTTCGCCTGCGCACCGATGCCGGCCTGCTGAGCTTCTTCAGCACGACCACGGTGTTCGGCACGGCGGTGGACGTGACCCTGTCGGAACTGGCGATCGAGGCCTTCTTTCCAGCCGACGCCGCGACCGCCGAGGCCCTGCGCCGGGCATTACCGCCGTGACGCCGCGATGCTCAGCGCCAGAAGACCGGCGGCCGGAAGGACCAGGGCATCGGGTGCCCCCATCGTCCAGAGCGTGGCACCCGAAATGGCGCACCACAGCAGCGGAATGACCAGCAGCAGCCAGCGCCGTCCTGGCGGTCGGCAGCAGCAAAGCGAAGCCGAGAGTCCCCAGTGCCGTCGGATCGGGCGCCATGCCGAAAACCTCCGCCTGGGTCCAGGGCCGTCCCATCGACGGACCAATCAGCGGCTGGATCAGCAGGGCGAAGACGAACAAAGCGACGGCGCCGGCCCGGCGCAACCGGGACGCTGACCCTGAATCCCGCCGCCGGCAGCGCCCGCCAGCACCAGAAGCACCGCCTGGACCACGAAGAGGCCGGCGAACCATGTCGCCGCCCAATTGATCGTAGCGTAGCGGTTGAACAGGAAAGCCCAGGCGACCCACAGCCAGCAGGCCGCCAGGAGGATGCCGGCCACGCGGCTCCATCGGTCGCCGCCGCCCCGCACCAGCAACGCCAGGATGGCGAGGCCAATCGCCAGCGCCAGCACATGCGCCGGCCAGAGGGCGGCATTATAAAGGTCGAACAGCCGGTAATAAGTGCGCGGGGAAAACAGCAGGAAGTCGGAGAGCGAATAGGTCCACCACTCCGACATCAGATATCCTCGACGAATGCCGCCATGCGCCGGCGCATCGCCTCATCCGGCATCGGTCCCCGCGACGCCGCCATGTTCTCGACCACATGCGCGACTTGCGTCGTCGCCGGGATGGCGCAGGTCACGGCGGGGTGGGAGATGATGAATTTCAGCAGGAACTGCGCCCAGGTCGTGGCCCCGATCTCCGCCGCCCAGTCGGGCAGAGCTTCACCCTCCAGGCTGCGGGTCAGGCTGCCCTGGCGGAACGGCCGGTTGACGATGACGCCGATGCCGCGCTCCCGCGCCAGAGGCAGGATGCGCTGCTCGACCTCCCGGTCCAGCACATTGTAGCTTACCTGAACGAAATCCAGCGGATGGGCCGCCATGATGCGCTCGACCTCGCCATGGCGGCGGCCTTCGGAAGTCGTGATGCCGACATAACGGAGCCTGCCCTCCGCCTTCATGGCGAACAGCGTTTCCAGATGGCTTTCCCATGAGAGAAGATTGTGGACCTGAAGCAGGTCGAATCGGGGAATGTCCCAAAGCCGCCGCGACTCCTCGATCTGCCCCGGACCGGCATTCGGCGAGGAGATCCAGACCTTATCGGCGGAAAACAGGGCTTGCGGGTGGCCGAGCCTCCGCAGGCCATGGCCGATCACCTCCTGGGACGAGCCATACATGGGCGAACTGTCGATCATCCGCCCGCCGGCCTGGAAGAAGGCGCCCATGACATCGGCGCATTCGTCCCGCAGCGTCTGGTCGGCGCCGACATTGAAGGTGATCCAGGTGCCAAGGCCAACGGCCGGCACCTGCTCGCCGGTCGAGGGGATTTTGCGCAATCCCGGCCCGCCGGATTCCTGACCTGTGCCACCGGTTTGCGCTGAGGAAAGCGCGGGCGTCAGCATGGCGGCGGCCCCGCCCGCGGCCATCAGGCCAAGCAGGGTGCGGCGGCTGAGGGTTGGATGCCTCGTCATCGAAATCTCCCCCTTCGTGGTTCACGGCCCCAAGTTGCGGCCATGCCATCGAAGATGGATCTCCGTGCTGCAGGTATCAGAGGGGACCGCCGGTTTTCCTGGGCCGGCGGGAGGACAGGACCTTGAACCGCTCGATCTCGTTCGGCTCATGGTAGCCGCCCAGGAACAGGTCGCCGAGCGCCCGCCGGCTCAAGGCCCTGATGCGGCTGCGGATGGCGTTGCGCACGGCTTCCCGGCTCATCTGGCAGCGCCGGCACAGCTTGCTCAGCTTGGCGCTGGTGTCGCCGGACAGCCGGACCTGCCGCACCGTGACCGGCAGATCCCGCACTTCGCTGTATTCGACCACGTTGGGCCATTCGGCACGGCGGCCGCGCCGGTCGCGCCAGGTCTGGTCATCGGCATCGAACCAGCGGCCATCGGGCAGGCAGCGCACGACCGTTCCGTGCTTGCGTCCACAATCCCGGCAACGCTCGGCTCCACCCGTTGGGGTCGTGGCGGTATAATGCACGCTCTCCCCTGACGGATCGAGCTGCGGCCGATGACTGCTTTTGCGCCTTCCCCCAGTGCTCATGATGCCCCTTTCCCAAGGCGGCCACCATGCCACACCATCTTTCCCTGAGCCATAACGAAGCTGTCACTCTTCAAATATCGCAGGTTTGCAACTGACCGATCCGTAACCGGCTCAGGTTGGACTCAATTATGCATATCACTAAAGTAGGAATGCGATCCGGCATTACACTATCGGGCAGGTTCTACCGGTTGATCCCTGCCCTTGTGTACAGAGAAGCCATTTTTTTCACCATATGCCCCATTAAAACTGACGATTCTCCTTGAACCTTTTGCCGATTGCTCTCATGTTGCAGTGCAGCAAGGAAATGGGCCGCCTCGATAGCTCCGATGGCGCGGCGGCCCGACTTGTTATCAACTTACAGGACAGGAAACACATCCATGAGCGCGATCAAAGGCTTCTCACTGCCGGGCTTCGACTTCGGCGCCATTTTCGACATTCAGCGCAAGAACATCGAGGCGTTCACCGCCGCCAGCCAGACCTTCACCCAGGGTCTCCAGACCGTCGCCAAGCGCCAGAGCGAAATCGCCCGCCAGCAGGTGGAGCAGTTCCAGTCTCTGCTGACCACGGCCGCTCCGACCGCCAAGGTTGAAGACAACCTGGTCAAGCAGGCCGATCTGGTCAAGGCCGCCTACGAGAAGAACGTCTCCAACGCCCGCGAGCTGCAGGACATTCTGACCAAGGTGACCACCGAGGCTTCGGACATCCTGAGCCGCCGCGTCGTCGCCAGCCTGGACGAGATCAAGAGCGTCGCCCAGAAGCCGAAGGCTGTCGAGCGTACCGCCAAGGCCGCCTGATTTCCGCTCGTTCCCGGTCACGGCATTGCCGCCATGGCCGGGAGCTGGAAATCGCGACCAAATAATATAAGGTGCCGGATTCCCGCCCTTTGAAAGGCGATGTATCGCCGCTATGGTACATCCGCTTCAAGGACGAGTGCTGGCGTGAAATCGCGGCACCCCTTTGTGACTTGATCCTCCGGCCGTGCGGCTCTCTACCTCGGGCTTGCTCCGAAGGCCGGCAATTGAATTGGAGATCTTCATGCGTGACATTGCCATTACCGTCGAGCAGGCCGCCCATTGGCTGAATTGCAGCGCCGCCAAGATCAAGGAATATCTGGCGTCGGGGCTCCTGCGTAATTTCGAGGGCCGTTCTGGTGACGCCGCCAAGGTGATCTCGCTCAACGCCACCGTGATCCTGGCCGAGAGCCTTCCGGTGGAAGCCGGCATTTTCCAGATCGCCGAGAAGCGGGATTACGAATTCGGCGCCGCGTCCCCGTACGCTCAGCACCGGCCGCGAGCGTCCGTCGCTGGAAGTGGTCCGCAGCGGCCCGATCGTCGAGCGCCGCCCGCTGCGTCCCTTCGCCTCCCGCTAAACGCTCAAGAGCGGCATCGCGTCTCCTCACGACTGGCCGGGTTCCTTACCGGATCCTGGCCGGGTGTGAGTGAGGTGCCGTTAAGTTCCGCCACGATGTCGGACAGGCGGGGGACATATTCATCGCCCCTGCCCGTTCCGACCGCCAGCGCGAATGAATTGCGCACGGCCGCACCCAACGGGTTGGCGGCCCCGGCGGCGTTGGCGAAGGACGACATGTAGGTCATGTCCTTCAAACCATTGCGCAATGTGAACTTGTGCGCGTTCGGATCGCGCTCCAGCACCCATTTGAAGAAGGTCTGGTAGAAGCCGCAATCCATCCGGCCGCCCCGGATCACGCTGTCGAACACGGCCGGCGTCAGCCCCGCCTTGGCGCCCAGCGTCAGCGCTTCCGCGTAGAGCGCCGCATAGCCCATCGACAGGAAGTTGTTGAGCAGCTTCATGGTATGGCCGGTACCGGTCGGCCCCGTCGGCAGAATGCGGCCGGCGAAAGCCTCCAGCACGGGACGCGCCCGCTCGACATGCTCCGGCGCTCCTCCAGCCATGACATCCAGCGTACCTTCCCAGGCGTCCTTCGGCGTGCGGCCGAGCGGAGCGTCGATCAGGACGATGCCCTGCGGCTCCAATTCGGCGGCGAGCCGGGTCGTGACCGACGGTTCCGACGTGGAGCAATCGACGATCATCAGCGGCTTGCCCGCCGCCGCCAACCCGTCCGGCCCCTTGATGACGGCTTCGACCTGGGGACTGCCGGTCACGCACAGCACCACGATATCGCTGGCTTCGGCAAGCTCGCGCGGCGTCGACGCTTCGGCGGCGCCCCGGCGCTTCAGATCCTCGACCGGCTCGCGGTTGCGGTGGCCGAGCACGGTCAGGGGCCAGCCCTTGCCCACGATATTGGCGGCCATCCCGTGCCCCATCAGCCCGACGCCGATGAAACCGATGCGCTCCTTAGCCATCACTTCTCTC
>CAWKET010000048.1:0-25859 GCA_963848585.1 uncultured Alphaproteobacteria bacterium
CCAGCCCCGACGCCCGCCACCGAAGCCGGCCAGCCGAACCGGTCGAACGCCTGCCCCAGCACGGCACTGCCCACCAGCCCGCCGGAGAAATACGCCGCCAGATAGACCCCGCTCGCCGCCCCGCGATCCGTAGCGGCCCGGCTGACGAAGCCGGTCGCCGTCGCCTGGGCGAAGAACGTCCCGGCACCCACCAGCACCATGCCGAGCAGCACCGGCGCCAAGATCGGAACTCAGCAGCGGGGGCAGGCCCAGCGCCGCCACACCCAGCCCTGTCCAGAAGGCGGGACGCACGCCCCAGCGCCCGACGATGCCGCCCGCCAGCGGCGTCAGGATGATCGAAGGCAGGAAAACGAAATAGACGAATCCAACCGACATCATGCCCAGATCCAGCGGCGGCCGGACCAGCACGAAGTTGACGTAGGTGAAGACGCCGATGAAGGCGAACAGGATGCAGAAGCCGATCGCGAACCCGGACAGCAGCGGCAGTCGAGGAAAGCTGACGGATACGGCGGGCCAGCGGGGCCGATGGCCCGGCGCCGAGCGGCGGTGCCGCTCCGCGCATCGCGAACCACGCCAGCGCCGCACCCGCCAGATTGAGACCGGCGAAGAGAGTGAAGTTGCCGGCCAGCCCGAAGCCGTCCGTGACGGTCGCGGCGACCAGCCGGCCGACAAGGTTGCTCGCGACATTGCCGGTGATATAGGCGGCGAAGGCTCCGGCCTGCCACCGCCGCCGCCGCATGCTCGCCCAGCCACGCCAGCGTCAGCGTGAAGGCGGTGGACATGCACAGTCCCTGCGTGATGCGAAGGAGTGTGAAGATCTGCAGGTCGGGCGCCAGCGCCAGCAGCGAGGTCGGCACGGCCAGCAGCACCAGACTGGCCACGACGCCGTTCCGCCGGTCGATCCTCCGGCTGAACAGCGCGGTCGCAAGCCCCGCCACCGCCATCCCGAGCGTGCAGGCGTTGACCGCCATGCCCATGGCCGACGGCGCGACGCCATAGGCCGCGGCCAGCATCGGCAGGATCGCCTGCGTCGCGAACAGGTCCACGACGGTGAAGAACGCCATCAGCGCCACGACGGCGGAGCAGTGCGGGACCGGAAGCGATGACTTCGACCTCGCGGAATGGCTGGGCAATGGACATCTCTGGCCCCTGAGGAAAGCGGCGTGGAAGTGCGTGGAGAGGCGCCGCACCATCGCGGACGCCCCTCCTGAGAAGACGTCAGGCCTCGGGGCCTCACATCATGTGCGGATCGGCGGCGTTCACATGCAGCAGGTCGGCGGAGATCAGGACAGCCGTGGTCTTGCCGGTGTTCTTCCACCAGTGGGCGACGCCATGCCGTTCCGCCGTGCTGTCGCCGGCCTTGTGGACGATCGGGACCGAGCAGGTGCTGGCGTATTCGGTGATCTCGCCCTTCACGATGTAGATGATGGCCGGGCGGTCCTCGTGGCTGTGCCAGGGCACGACGCCGCCGGGCTTGACCTCCAGCCGGCGCATGCGGAACTGCCGGTCCTGGATATCGGCGGGCTCCTTCGCCACGTCGATCGAGGAGATGACGGTATCGGTCACATCCCGCGCCGGGGTGTTGTCGGGCTTGCGCACATCGACACCTTCCTTGCCTGCGGGGCAGGAACCGGCCAGGGCCGCCGCAGGAGCCATCGCCACGGCGCCGCCGATCAGCAGCGCACCGAACAGCCCGCGCACCAGAACAGTATTCATCGAAAGCTTGGCAATCATCTGAAGTCTCCCGGTTGCCACGCACCATCGCGTGGTGTCGGGATCAAGGATCGATCAGACCGCCGCTTCAGGGAAATGCCGGGTGGCTAATGTTTCGATAGCCAGCGCGTATCGACTGATTAGCCAACCGGCATTTCACGCAGGGGCCCGGTGGGAAAGTCAGCTCCCGGATCAACACGGGAGACTTCGTCATGGACACTCAGCAGTTCGGAAAGACCGGCACCTCGCCAACCAGTGAGTTCGTCGGCAGGACAGCGCTGGTCACCGGCTCGACCAGCGGCATCGGCCTTGGCATCGCGCGGGCATTCGCCGCCAGGGGCGCCACGGTGGTGCTGAACGGCTTCGGCACGGAAGGGACATCGCCGAGGCGCTGGACGGGATCGCGGAGGATTTCGGCGATCGAGGCGGCCTATTCGGACGCCGACATGTCGGACCCGGCCGCGATCGGCCGGATGATCGAGATGGTGGTGGAAAACTACGGTCGTCTCGACATCCTGGTCAACAATGCCGGGATTCAGCATGTGGCGCCGGTGACCGACTTCCCGACGGCCAAGTGGGACCGGATCCTCGCGATCAATCTCAGCTCCGCTTTCCATACCGTGCGGTTGGCGCTGCCGGTCATGCGCCGGAACGGCTTCGGGCGGATCGTCAACGTCGCCTCGGCTCATGGGCTTGTGGCCTCCCCCTTCAAGTCGGCCTACGTGGCGGCCAAACACGGCATCGTGGGCTTCACCAAGTCGGTGGCGCTGGAGGTGGCGGAGGAGCCGATCACCTGCAACGCCATCTGTCCAGGCTATGTCCTGACGCCCCTGGTCGAGGCGCAGATCGACGATCAGGCAAGGGTCCACGGGATTTCCCGCGAGGCCGTCATGCGCGACGTGCTTCTGGCGCAGCAGCCCAACAAGCGCTTCGCCAGCGTCGATGAGATCGGCGCCGTCGCCGTGTTTCTGGCCGGTGCTGCCGCCGCCTCCATCACCGGCGCCGCGATCCCGGTCGATGGCGGCTGGACCGCCCACTGACCTCACCTGCCACCAGGAGAGCGGACATGCTGATGACAAGAGCCAATACAGCGACTGTGAACGACGGCCGAAGCTGACGTTCGACAAGGAAACCCTGGGTCAGGTGGTGCTGGTGTTCCAGGGCGGCGGCGCGCTGGGCGCCTATCAGGCCGGCGTCTATGAAGCGATGCAGGAGGTCGGGCTGGAGCCGGACTGGGTGATCGGCACCTCGATCGGCGCCATCAACGCCAGCCTGATCGCCGGCAATCCGCCGGGCAAGCGGCTGGCGCGCCTTCAGGAGTTCTGGCGCAGGATCGAGCACGGCCCGTTCCGGCAGATGGCCGCGGCCGCCTGGGGTATGGGTTCGACGGGGGCCAACGCCATGACCATGGCCGCTGGGGTGGATGGCTTCTTCCAGCCCAACCCTCTGGGCCTTCATGGGGCACGAGGATGGCTCTGGGAGCGGAGAACGCCGGCTATTACTCGACAGCGCCGCTGGCGAAGACGCTGACCGACCTGATCGACCCCGACTGCCTGAACGCCGGAAAGCCAAGGCTGACGGTCGGCGCCGCCAATGTCCAGAGCGGCGAGATGCATTACTTCGACAGCCGCAACGCGCCCCTGACGATCCGCCACGTGATGGCTTCCGGGGCGCTGCCGCCGGCATTTCCCGGCGATCCGGATCGACGGCGAGCTTTACTGGGACGGCGGCATCCTGTCCAACACGCCGGTCGAAGCGGTGTTCGACGACAATCCGCGGCGCAACGGCGTCGTCTTCGCGGTCCATATCTGGAACCCCACTGGGCCGGAGCCGGACAGCATCTGGAAGGTGATGAGCCGCCAGAAGGACCTTCAATATTCAAGCCGCGCGGCCAGCCACATCGCCCGCCAGAAGCAGATCCACCGCCTGCGCCACGTCATCGCCGAACTGGCGGAAAGGCTTCCGGAGAGCTTGCGCAACGACCCTGAAGTGCGCGAACTGACGGCCTATGGCTGCCTCACCCGCATGCATGTGGTGCGGTTGCTGGCCCCGCCGCTGGCGGGTGAGGACCATTCCAAGGACATCGACTTCAGTCCCGAAGGCATCCGCGCGCGCTGGGCCGCCGGCTATGCCGACACCGCCCGCGTGCTGGCCCAGGCACCCTGGACGCATCCCTTCGACCCGATCGAGGGCTTCATCCTGCATGACGCCAGCATGGGCAGGATGATCAACGAAGGCTGAGGACCGGTCAGCCGGCGCGCAACGCGTTGGGGACGGAGTGGACCCGGACGTTCTCGACGCCGGCCAGCACGGTCCGCAGCCGGGCGACCGTCTTGTGCCCATCCGCTTCCTGCTTCGCCACGGCGCAGACGGTCAGGGCACCGTTGTCCTCCGCCTTGATCAGGATATGGTCGGCGTGGAAAACGCCTTCGTTCTCGGCGATCAGCCCATTACCTTTCAGGCGGCGGCGCAGTTCATCGATGCTGATGAATTCGGGTTTGGCAGCAGTCATGCTCATAAGGTCCCCATTCGTGGAACACGCGGTCGATCTATCTGCTTGAAACAAGATAGTGCGTTGCAGCATGCCC
Organism: uncultured Alphaproteobacteria bacterium; assembly: GCA_963848585.1. Lineage (GTDB taxonomy): Bacteria > Pseudomonadota > Alphaproteobacteria > Azospirillales > Azospirillaceae > Skermanella. The sequence continues at coordinate 4,302 of CAWKET010000048.1, forward strand.
GCCGATGGCGCATCCGCCCTCATTTGCAACCCTTCGGCGGCATTCCGTCGGAGCTACCATTGAGGCCTTTCATACTTATCCATTGTTGAAACACTGACGAACTCAACACTGGACGAACTCAGACCAGGGAAGAGCCATGACCACGAAATGGTGGAAGGAAAGCGTCGTCTACCAGATCTATCCGCGCAGCTTTCAGGACAGCAACGGCGACGGTATCGGCGATTTGCGCGGCATCATCGGCCGGCTGGACTACCTGAAGGAGTTGGGCGTCGATGTCGTCTGGCTGTCTCCCGTCTACAAGTCGCCCAACGACGACAACGGCTACGACATCAGCGACTACCAGGACATCATGGACGAGTTCGGCACTCTGGCCGACTGGGAAGAGCTGCTGGCGGAGATGCACGCGCGCGGCATCCGGCATGGTCATGGACCTCGTCGTCAACCACAGCTCCGACGAACACCCCTGGTTCATCGAAAGCCGCAAGAGCAAGGACAACCCCTACCGCGACTTCTACATCTGGCGCCCGGCGAAGGACGGTCACGAGCCCAACAACTGGGAATCCTTCTTCAGCGGCTCAGTGTGGCAATACGACGAGACGACGGACGAATATTACCTGCACCTCTTCTCGAAGAAGCAGCCGGACCTGAACTGGGAGAACCCCGCCCTCCGGCAGAAGATCTACGAGATGATGCGCTGGTGGATGGACAAGGGCATCGACGGCTTCCGCATGGATGTCATCACCATGCTGTCCAAGACGCCGGGCCTGCCCGACGCGCCGGTCATCGGCGACAAGCCCTACCACTGGGGCGGCCAGTACTTCATCCACGGCCCGCGCCTGACGGAATACCTGAGCGAGATGCAGCGCGAAGTTCTCTCGCACAGCGACATCCTGACGGTCGGCGAGGCCGTCATGGCGACAACCGAGCACGCCATCGACCTGACCAACGAGGAAACCGGCCACCTCAACATGCTGTTCCAGTTCGAGCACATGGACCTGGACCGCGACCCCGACAGCATGTCGGCCAAATGGGCCTTGAAGCGCTGGGACCTGCTGGACCTCAAGCGGGTCATGACGCGCTGGCAGCGCGATCTGGAAGGCAAGGGCTGGAACAGCCTGTACCTGTCCAACCACGACCAGCCGCGCTCGGTCTCCCGCTTCGGCGACGACGGCTACTACCGCGTGCAGTCCGCCAAGCTGCTGGGGACATTCCTGCACATGCTCCAGGGCACGCCCTATGTCTACCAGGGCGAGGAGATCGGCATGACCAATGTCCGGTTCCCGTCGATCGACGACTACCGGGACATCGAAACGCTGAACATGTACCGGGAGTTCGTCCATGACAGGGGGATCGACCCCGACACCGTCATGGCCGGCATCCACGCCAAGAGCCGCGACAACGCCCGGACCCCGATGCAATGGGACGACAGCCCCAATGCCGGCTTCACCACCGGAACCCCCTGGATCGCGGTCAACCCGAACTACCCGCAAATCAATGTCGGCGCAGCACTGGCCGACCCCAATTCAGTCTTCCACTACTACAAAAAACTGATCCGGCTGCGGAAGGAAAACCCGGTCGTCGTCCATGGCCGCTACGACCTGCTGCTGGAGGCCCACACCGAAATCTACGCCTTCACCAGAACCCATGGCCCCGACCGCCTGCTGGTGATCCTGAACTTCACCGCCAACCAGCCGGTCTTCGCCCTGCCCTCCGATGTCGAGTATTCGTCCACGGACCTGATGATCGCCAATTACGAAGTCGATGCCGCCGAAGACATAGCGCTGCTGACACTGAGACCCTATGAAGCGCGGATTTACCGCTTAAGCTGATCTTCCGGCTGCTCACAAGCGGCCAGCGTCGTTTCCGCCGACCGTATCGGTTCCGGATCGGCCGGCGGAGCGGACAACTCGGGCGGGACCATGCCATCGCGGCGGCGCAGAAGGTTGTGAACAGCGGTCGCCGCGACGGCGGCCTGCCCCATGGCGACGGAGATCTGGTTCAGCCCCTCCACGACATCCCCGACGGCGAAGAAGCAGGGGACCGACGTGCCGCAGTGGCTATCCACGATCAGCCGCCCCTGATCGTTCATCTCCGCCCCGATCTGACCGGCCAGCGAGGAGCGGGAGAGCGTGCCCAGCGCGGAATAGAGCGTATCGAAGGCAAGCTCCTCACCGCTCTTCAGGATCACCTTGGTGATTTGCCCGCCCTCCTCGGTCACCCGCTCGACCTGCTCCTCGACCGTGCGGATGCCAAGCTCGGAAAGCTTGCAGCGTTCCTCTGCTATCAGGTTCATCGGCGTGCCCAGCGTCAGCAGGGTCAGGTCGGCGGTGTAGCCCCGGATGAACAGCACCTCGCCCAAGGCGTCGCGGCCATGGCCGATCACCGCGACCTTTTTGTCGATCACCTCGAAAGCGTCGCAGATCGGGCAAACGCGGATCAGCCCCCGTTGAACGGCATCGAACAGGTCGGGCAGGCGCGGCTGATCATCGATCACGCCGGTCGCCAGAATGACCGTCTCGGCGGTCAATTCCTCGCCATCCTCAGTGGTTGCGACAAATCCCACCCCATCCACGTGCCGGAGCGACTTGATGGAGCCGGTTTGAATGGGGGCGCCATACTGCTCCGCCTGACAGCGCATGCGGTCCAGCAGGTCCATCCCGTTGATCCCGTTCATGAACCCCGCATGGTTGTGGGAGGTGGGAATCCATGAGCACCGGCTCTTCGCCTCATCGACCACAAGCACCTTGCGCCGGAAACGGGCCAGATAAATCGCCGCCGTCAACCCGCCGGGCCCCCCGCCGACGATCAGGCAATCGAGCTTGCTGGTCATGTCCCATATCCGCTGAATGACTGTGCATCGCACTCAACGGACCCCGATGACTGCGGTTCCCGGTCTTGTGGGGTTTACTCCTCCAGCTTCCCCTCGCGGCTACGCAGTCTAGGAAGGCGACGTTGACCCTTGACTACTAGGAATACGGGATGCGGATCGAAATGCGAATAACACTACTGGAAGGCCTGTGACTATGTGCTAAAATCTTCAAGATGAGCAATTTGACCCCAAAGTCCCGGCGCGGCGGATCTCAGCCTACCAAGGCGGAGGGGGAGCCCCCATACTAAAGCCGAAACTGTAATGGCTGCCAAAGCGGCGGTTCAAGTCAAGCGTGGAGCGATCCAAAACCAAGGTCGTAAAGGCCAATTACAGGAAAGCTACATAATCGGCCGCGACTTTTCGCCAAGATCAGCGCGATCGAAGGAATTGTACCCAGCGCAGAGGCCAAGGGCCGAGGCGCCGAGTTTGACCGCAAGGGACTTTCCTCCGAGGAACGCCGCCGAGCCATCATTAAGGCTTATCAGCCCAAGGGCTGACGTTCTGAAACATGTATGATGCCATCGAAGACCCGGACTGCTATCCGGGCACGCGAACTCTCATCAACAAGCTCGGCATCCGCGATCCCGACCGACTAGAAGCTTTTGAGGAGGAAATCACACGCGAGCGGGCCGCGGAACCTCTCCCCGTCGGTCGCTTGAGCGTCAATCATTTCCGCGCTGTTCACAAACACCTTTTTCAGGATGTATATCATTGGGCCGGGCGTTTTCGAAGCGTCCGGATCAGCAAGGGCGGGAGCACGTTCTGTTACCCCGAGAATATAGCAGATCAGCTTAAAGTGCGCTTCGCTTGGCTGAAGAGCCAACGTTTCCTACGCGATCTAAGTCGTGAGGATTTTGCTTCCAAAGCAGCAAATTTCCTTGCTGAACTCAATGCCATCCACGCGTTTCGTGATGGTAATGGCCGGGCGCAACTCGCATTTTTGGCGCTTCTCGCTGCCAAAGCGGGACACCCCCTTGATTTCGATCAGCTCGTTCCCGAAACCTTTCTTGCCGCCATGATCGCAAGCTTTCAAGGGGACGAAAGTCACCTTACGAAGCATCTCTGGCAGATGACCAGACCGCGCTGAATAGGCGGCGCCTTCACCCCTCCCGCCACCCATAGCGGCGGGAGGGGTGAAGGCCCTAGCCTGCCTCAGCCAGCCGCCAGCTTCCGCTTCAACTCGCGCCGGCGGCGGTGCAGGACCGGCTCGGTGTAGCCGTTGGGCTGCTCGCGGCCCTTCAGCACCAGGTCCAGGGCCGCCTGGAAGGCGATGCTGCCGTCGAAGTCCGCCGCCATCGGCCGGTAGTCGGGATCGCCGGCGTTCTGGCGGTCGACCACGGCGGCCATGCGCTTCATCGTCTCGACCACCTGCTCCTCGGACGCGATGCCGTGGCGCAGCCAGTTGGCGATGTGCTGGCTGGAGATGCGCAGCGTGGCGCGGTCTTCCATCAGGCCGACATTGTTGATGTCCGGCACCTTGGAGCAGCCGACGCCCTGGTCGATCCAGCGGACGACGTAGCCCAGGATGCCCTGCGCGTTGTTGTCCAGCTCCTGCTGGACCGCATCCGGCGCCCAGTTCGGGCCGGTCGGCCAGCGGGATCGTCAGGATGTCGTCCAGCTTGGCGCGCTTCTGGCCCTTCAGCTCTTCCTGGCGGGCCGCCACATCGACCTTGTGGTAGTGCAGGGCGTGGAGCGTCGCGGCGGTGGGCGAGGGCACCCAGGCGGTGTTGGCGCCGGCCTGCGGGTGGCCGATCTTGGTCGCCAGCATCTCGGCCATGCGGTCGGGCATCGCCCACATGCCCTTGCCGATCTGGGCGCGGCCCTTGAGGCCGGCGGCCAGGCCGGTATCGACGTTGCTGTCCTCGTAGGCCTTGATCCAGGCCGCTCCCTTCATGTCGCCCTTGCGCAGCACGGCGCCGGCTTCCATGGCGGTGTGGATCTCGTCGCCGGTGCGGTCGAGGAAGCCGGTGTTGATGAAGGCGACGCGGTCCTTGGCGGCCCGGATGCACTCCTTGAGGTTCACCGTCGTGCGGCGCTCCTCGTCCATGATGCCCATCTTGATGGTGTAGCGGGGCAGGCCCAGAGCGTCTTCGACCCGGCCGAACAGCTCGTTGGCGAAGGCCACTTCCTCCGGCCCGTGCATCTTGGGCTTGACGATATAGAGCGAGCCGGTGCGGCTGTTGCGGAGGTCGCCTTCGCCCTTCTTCAGGTCGTGCAGCGCGATCAGCGTGGTGAACAGCGCGTCCAGCATGCCTTCGGGCGCTTCGCTGCCGTCCTTCAGCTTGACGGCGTCGATCGTCATCAGGTGGCCGACGTTGCGCACCAGCATCAGGCTGCGGCCGGGCAGGGTGAGGGTGCCGCCGTCCGGCGTCGGTGTAGGTGCGGTCGGGGTTCAGCCGGCGCTCGATCTGCTTGCCGCCCTTTTCCAGGGTGGCGCTGAGCGTGCCGTTCATCAGGCCGAGCCAGTTGCGGTAGACCGTGACCTTGTCCTCGGCATCGACGGCGGCGACGGAGTCCTCGCAGTCCATGATGGTGGTCAGGGCGGATTCCGCGACGACATCGGCGACGCCGGCGGCATCGTCCTTGCCGATGAAGTGATCGCGGTCGATCCGGATCTCCAGGTGCAGGCCGTGGTTGACCAGCAGGATGGCGGTCGGCGACGCGGCGTCGCCCTGATAGCCGGCCAGCTTGGCGGGATCACGCAGGCCCGTGGTGCCGCCGTTCTTCAGCTTCACCGCCAGCTTGCCGTCCGCGATGGCGTAGCCCGCGGCGTCGGCGTGGGAGCCGTCGGCCAGCGGTGCGGCGTCGTCCAGGACCTGACGGGCGAAGGCGATGACCTTGGCGCCCCGGTGCGGATCGTAGCCGCCGACCGGGGTCCGCTCGTCATCGGAGGGGATGGCGTCCGTCCCGTAGAGCGCGTCGTACAGGCTGCCCCAGCGCGCATTGGCGGCGTTGAGGGCGTAGCGCGCGTTCATCACGGGCACGACAAGCTGCGGGCCGGCGATGGTCGAGATTTCCGGGTCGACATTGGCGGTCGATGCCTGGAAGTCCTCGCCCTCGGGCAGCAGGTAGCCGATCTCGCGCAGGAAGCTCTTGTATTCCTCCAGGTCGATCGGGCGGCTGCGGTGGTCGCCGTACCAGGCATCGATCTTCGCTTGCAGGTCGTCGCGCTTTTTCAGAAGCTCGCGGTTGCGCGGCGCCAGATCGTGGAGGATGGCGTCCAGCGCGCTCCACAGGCGGTCCGGCTCGATCCCGGTTCCCGGCAGCGCTTCCTTTTCGATGAACTCACGAAGCTCGGCGGCAACCTGCAATGCGCCGATCTGGTTCCATTCGCTCAAAACTCCGTCCTCCTGCAAATCATTCATTTTGGCGGCTTCTGGTCACGCATGTGGGAAGGCCGCGCGTGTTTGTGCACCGCATTAACGTCAGAGTCAAAAATACGCCCGGCATGGCTGTTGTTCCGTGAATTCTTGTCTCGGCGCTTGTTATTGCGGGCAGTGCCCGGAGTTACCCCGCGCACTTTTCATAATGGAGAACCGAAGACCATGCGGCATGTCACATCATTTCGGACTGTCTTGCCCGTTCGCACATTCGCTTTCCTGCTGTTCGCCAGCCCTGCTCACCATGGCCGGTCTGCCGCGCCATGCCGCAGCCGCCGATGCGGGCGGGCTGGTCAATGCCCTGACGTCGCAGCTTGGCGTCACCAAGCCGCAGGCCGAAGGCGGGGCGGGCGCCCTGTTCAATCTGGCGAAGCAGCGGATGGCGCCGGAGCAGTTCGGTCAGGTGCAGAGCCAGATTCCAGGCATCGACGGCCTGATGGGGGCGTCCTCCGGCGCAACCCAGAAGAGCGAGTCGAACAGCGGCGGCCTGGGCGGGATCGCGACGGGCGCCCTTGGCAGCGGGAGCGGCGGCGGTGCCGCCGGCGGGCTGGGAACGCTGGCGCCGCTGGCCGGGTCCTTCTCGTCCCTGGGGATGTCGCCCGACATGGCGGGCAAATTCCTGCCCGTCGTGATGGAATATCTGAACTCCAGCGGCGGCGGCGGGGCAGCGGGCTTGCTGAAGAGCGCCTTGCTCGGGTAAGAGTCGGGTCGGCCGCGGACAGGAAATCGCTCACCCCGAAATGTTAGCTCTCATGTCCGCATTCGAGATGTCCGCCTTCGAGGTGGTGACCCCGTCGGCACTGCCCGCATCCTTCCGTGGGCTGCTGGACCACACCGCCTCGATGACGGCCACCCTGGCCGCCCACTGGAACGGGCAGCTCACCGCCCTCGTGCTGCGTCATGGAATGACGGCGGACGGGGCGGTGCTGGTGCGCCGGGTCGTCCTGGTCGCCGGAACCGGCGAACTGCCGGTCGAAATCGCCGAAGTGCGGGTGCGTACCGCCGCCCTGGACGATGGCGTGCTGCGGCGGCTGGCCGCCACCACGGTGCCGTTCGGCCGGTCGCTCCATCAGGAAGGGATCGCCTTCACGACGGAACCGGTGAGCTTCTTCAAGGTGACGGCGAACGAGGCGCTGGCGGAAGCGGGGCGTACGGCGCCCGGAACGCCGATGTTCGGCCGCACGGCGCGCCTTTGGCTGGCGGACGGCTGTCCGCTCGGCGAAACGGTGGAAATCCTGCCGCGCGTTTGAAAGATACCGGGCCGCCGTGAGGACTCAGGCGAGCCGGTCGAGCAGGCGTCCCACCGTGGCGGCGCGGGCGACCCAGCTTCCGTCGGCTCCCTCATCCTGGTCGATGACCACGGTCCTGTGGCAGGGGAAGCGCCTTGCCAGTTCCGGGGTGGCCGCGATGATCAGGTCGGCGCGTACGGCCAGTTCCGCCTCCATGGCGGCCATGGGGCAGTGGCCGATGCCGGGCATGCGCGCGAAATCCGTGTCGCAGTAATAGACGACCGCGTGTTCGTCGATCTCTCCGACCGCATCCATGGCGGTCGGCACCGATGTCAGCAGGATTGGCCGGCGGAGTTCCAGTGCGGCCATCGCCGTGCGGATCTGATGTCCCAGCATTTGCTGATTGTCGGACCGCTCGGCGGAATCGTTGGCGAGATGCCGCCCCAGCGACCCCAGAATGCGGTCCGGTCTGTATTCCGCCACCCCTTGCGGCAGGACATGGTTGTGCGGGCAGGTCATGCAACAGCGCGGAACCGGAGAGTTGACCCAGACCACTTTGCGTCCGGTGCCGAGGTGGCGAACGAGATGGTGAGTCCCGGTCGGCTGCCAGCCCCAGTCTTCCCCAAAAACAACAAGGTCCGAGTGCATTTGATGATGCTCCAAACTAACGCGGTATTCTGCATTCCCCTTTCTGCATAGGGCGTGCCATTTGGATTAGGCCGGTAAAATGGCGGTTTCGGAGGTGCGCCGCACTTCCCGAATTCGCGAATCGCAAATCAGAACAGGAAAATGAAGTGCGAAATTCGGATTTCCGCGCATCTTGCCAATTTGCGCGACAGCAGGGGGCAGCCTTGCTGGAACCGTATGCTGGGTGGTGCGTTGCTCCCCCGCTGGTTGTCCTGACTGGAGAGCCGGTGTCCTTTTCAGCAGGTTTTCCAAGGTTTCCCCAACAGGTTTTTCAATGACTTTCAGCCAGATCGCGGCTTTCTCCATCGTCATCGTCATGGTCGGGCTGCTGATCTGGGACAGGATCCGCTATGACGTCGTGGCGCTGGGAGCCCTGCTCGCCGCGATAGCCTGCGGCATCGTCCCGGCCGACAAGGCCTTCAGCGGCTTCAGCGACGATATCGTGATCATCGTCGGCTCGGCCCTGGTGGTGAGCGCCGCCGTCGGCCGCTCCGGCATCGTCGAGCTGATGATGCGGCCGTTCACCCCGCACATGAAGACCACCAGTTCGCAGGTCGGCATCCTGGTGAGCGTGGTCACGGTGCTGTCGGCCTTCATGAAGAATATCGGCGCGCTGGCGATCTTCATGCCGATCGCGTTCCAGATCTCGCGCCGGACCGGCAAGCCGGCGTCGCGCCTGCTGATGCCGCTGTCCTTCGGGTCGCTGCTCGGCGGGCTGGCGACGCTGGTCGGCACCTCGCCCAACATCATCGTCTCGCGCATGCGCGAGGACATCGTGGGCGAGCCGTTCACCATGTTCGACTTCGCGCCCGTCGGCATCGGGCTGGCGGTGGTCGGCATCGTGTTCCTGACGTTCGGCTGGCGGCTGCTGCCGCGCGCCGAAAGGGCCGGCGCCGCCGGCGACGCCCAGTTCTCGATCGAGGACTACACGACCGAGGCGCGCCTGCCGCCCGAGTCGCCGCTGGTCGGCAAGACGGTGTTCGACCTTGAAACCATGGCCGAGGCGGAGGTGACCGTGGTCGGCATCATCCGCGAGCGGGTCCGCCGCTATGTCCCGTCGGGCCACTGGACCCTGTTCGCCGACGATATCCTGGTGCTGGAGGGCGAGGCCCAGGCGCTGGAGAAGATCACGATCGGACGGCAAGCTTGAACTGGTCGGCCTGAAGGAGGGCGAGATCGCGTCCGCCCGGCGCGGCGAGATCGGCATGGTCGAGGCGGTGGTGACGCAAGGATCGCCGCTGATCGGCAATTCCGCCACCCAGATGAGCCTGCGCGAGCGGTTCGGCGTCAACCTGCTGGCGCTCAGCCGGCGCGGACGGCAGGTCAGGCAGCGCCTGCGCCGGGTGCGCTTCCAGCAGGGCGACCTGCTGGTGCTTCATGGCAACAAGGACGCCATGCCCGACACGCTGGCGGAACTGGGCTGCCTGCCGCTGGCGGAGCGGAACGTCGGCCTGGGGCGGAAGCGGCACCTGTATCTGCCGATCATCGTGCTCGCCATCGCCATGGTGCTGGTGGCGCTCCAGATGGTGACGGTCACGATCGCGTTCTTCGGGGCGGCGGTGATCCTGCTGCTGACCCGCGTCCTGACCCCGCGTGAAGCCTATGAGGTGGTCGATTGGCCGATCCTGATCCTGCTGGGATCGCTGATCCCGGTCAGCGACGCGCTGCGCACCACCGGCGGCACCGACCTGATCGCGGGATGGCTTTCGGGCGCCGCCGGAGCGCTGCCGCCGATGGGATCGCTGGCGCTGATCCTGACGGTCGCCATGGCGGTGACGCCGTTCCTCAACAATGCCGCGACGGTGCTGGTGATGGCCCCGATCGGGGCCAGCCTGGCCGAGCGGCTCGGCCTCAACCCCGATCCGTTCCTGATGGCGGTCGCGGTCGGGGCGGCGTGTGATTTTCTCACGCCGATCGGGCACCAGTGCAACACTCTGGTGATGGGGCCGGGCGGGTATCGGTTCGGGGATTACTGGCGGCTGGGGCTGCCGCTGTCGGTGATCGTGATCACCCTGGGCACGTTCCTGATCGGCATGTTCTGGCCGATGTAGGTCATCCACGGCATACGGCACGCAGGCGACCGCCGGGAGAGCCGAAGCGAATCGGCGCTCCCGGCCAGGGGCCTGAAGCTCCCCTAAAGGGGAGTAGTCAGCACGAGCACCACCACGATAAGGGCGGCGAGGACGAAAGCGGCCAATCCGGTCGAGTAATTACGCCAGACGCGACGAATGTCGCCTTTGCGCCACGACTGGAGCCTCACGGCCGCCTCCCTATCCTTGTCCTGAAGGCCGTCCTGAATTGCGTCTTGACTTAGACGCGCTTCAGGTTGACAGCCGAGGTCTTGCCCTTGCGGGGGTCGTTCTCGAGGTCGAAGCTAACCGCGTCGCCATCGTTCAGGCCGTTCATGCCCGAACGCTCGACGGCGGAGATGTGAACGAAGACGTCCGGTCCACCTTGGTCAGGCTGGATAAAGCCATATCCCTTGGTCGCATTGAACCACTTGACGGTACCTGTCGGCATTTTCTGGTCTCCCTGACCGTATTTTGAAGTCCACCAACCCTGTCCCGCCGCACGGCCGGTTGCAAGCCGCAAATATCACGATTGGCGCGCGCGACAGTGGTATTCCTTCTCGCCAGTCCTGTTTGCATCCCAACCGTGCAAGCGTAACCTTATCCCGCCTCACATGTTTTGTCATCACTGCGGCTTGAGGCAGTGACTTTCCGTAGCGTTTCGCTCAAGAGCTGAGGAATTTGTAATATGACAGGACATAGGCCGGTAAGAGAGGGCGTCTATGAGACGTCCGGCGGCGCTGGAAACTACAGGGGTAACCTGGGCGGCACCGTTGCGGTGCAGCCGGGGCTTTACCGGCGAATCTCCTGGGGCGCCGTGATCGGCGGCGCGCTCATGGTGGTGGCGATCCAGCTTCTGCTGAGCATGCTCGGGATCGGCATCGGGATGACGACGATCGATCCGGCGCAAGGGGCGGCCGGTACGCCCGATGCCAGTACGCTCAGCATGAGCGCCGTGATCTGGTGGGCGGTCAGCTATCTGGTGGCGCTCGTCATAGGCGGTTATGTCGCGGCCCGGCTGGCGGGAGCGTGGGAAAAGACGGACGGCGTACTCCATGGCCTGCTGACCTGGGCGCTGGCCCTGGTGGTCAGTTTCTGGCTGCTGACCTCCGCTATCGGCAGCGTGATCGGCGGCGCCTTCAACGTGGTCGGCAACGCGGTTTCCGGCATCTCGAGTACGGTCGCCGAAACGGCGCCGCAGCTTGCCGGAGCGACCGGGCTGTCGGCGGATCAGGTACAGCAGCAGGTTCAGGAGCTGCTTCGTCCGGCCGACCAGACGAATCAGAGCCCTGAAGCGGCCCAGCGCGAACTCGTCTCCCTGGCTCCGAAGATCGTAGCCGGCGGCGCCGAAGGCGATCAGGCTCAGCAGCGGGCGATCCAGATCGTCAGCCAGCAGTCCGGCATCAGCGAGGCCGACGCCCGCGCCCGGATCGACCAGCTTCGTCAGCAGGCGACCCAGACGGCGCAGCAGGCGGAGGAAACCGCAAGGCAGGCTGCCGATACCACCGCCAACGCCGTGTCGCAGGCGTCCATCTGGGGCTTCGGAGCGCTGCTGCTGGGCGCCATCGCGGCCGCCATCGGCGGTTCTTCCGGGACCCGCCGCCGCGAGGATCTGAACGCGGTGTAACCCTGGTTATTATGGGTTAACCCTTGGGTGATACGATGCGGTCCTCCACTGACAGGGGGACCGCATCTTGTCTTCGACCGCTTGGCTTCTGATCTGCGTTTATCTCCTGGTTGCCGCCGTCAGCGTGCTGGAAACCGGGTTTGCCGCCCGTAACGAGACCTATTGGTCCTTCGCGCGGGTCTGTCTCGTAGCGCTCCTGCACGGCCTTGGATGGCCGGTGCGCATGGCTTTGGGAGACAGAAGGCCCTGAATGCCAAATTGTTTGGTTAATTCATTGTTAACCACGACGACGCACGCTTGCCCAAGCTGATTGCTCTTAGCTTGATCTCGGGTGGGCGATGGATTCGATGGATGTTACTGCGGATTTCGGCGGATGTTCCGGCGGACGTTGTAACCTGGTATCAGACCGGGATCTGGAAACCGCAGCGGAAACTTTCCCAATACCTCTATCTGTACGTGGCTCCGTCCGCGGCGGCGGGGCTCGGCCTGTTCACGTCGAAGCCGTTCCAGGCCGGAGCGACCGTGCTGAGCGTGACCGATCCGGATTATCTGGCGCGGGCGATGAGCCATGCGGAGATCACGGCGGCGGGCTTCAGCCATGCCGACATCTTCCAGGTGGGACGCGACCTGTTCATCCCGCCCTATGGCGGACCGGACGACTTCACCAATCATAGCTGCGAGCCGAATTGCGGGCTGAAGGTGCGGCCCGACGGCTTCTCCATGGTCGCTCTCTACGATATCGATGCGAACGAGGAGCTGACCTACGACTATTCGACCCATCAGGAGCATCCGCAGGAAGACATGAACTGCGCCTGCGGGTCGCTTGGCTGCCGTGGCGTGGTGCGCAGCTTCTCGACCCTGCCGCCGCAGCTCCGCCGCCGCTACCTGTCGCTGGGCATCGTCGCCGGCTTCGCGGCCGAAAGCGTCCTGGCCACGACCGACGGCGCATGGCCTGCCGGTTCTAGGCGCCGCGGGTGAGTCCCGACCGGCGGGGAAGCTCCACAGGCATGACCGCACCGTCATGACCACACCGTTCAGGCCGGTTTTCACCGCCCTCAGGCGCTATTTCGCGTTTCCCGCCTGCGTCGTCGAACTGGCGCTGCTCGGCGCCTTCATATCCGGCTCCATCCTGATCCTGACGACCAGCGGCGCCGCTCTCTTCCTGGCGAAGGAGGGGAGCGAGGCGATGCCGGTCTTCTACATCCTGCTGGCGGCGGTTTCGATCCCGCTGGCGTCGGGGGTATCGGCCGTGCTGTCGCGCTGGCTGACGCTTCAGGTATCGGCGGGGCTCTGTCTGGCGTCGGCGCTGCTGGGGCTGGCGCTGTGGGGCATGGCGGTCGCCGATCTGCCGGGGGCGGCCTATGCCGCCTATATCGCGGCCTACAGCCTGGAAATCCTGTACGACACGCTGTTCTGGCTGCTGGCGTCGGAATACCTGACCACGCTCGACATGAAGCGGCACGCGGCGCAGCTCGCCATGGCGTTCGGCGCCGGCGGCGTCGGCGGCGGGCTGCTGGCGTCGCTGCTGTCGCAGTACATCGCGACCCAGACCCTGCTGCTGGTCTCCAGCTTCCTGTTCGTCCTGTCGTTCCTGCAATGCCTGCGCATCGGCCGGCGGCTGACCCGTCTTGGCGACGGCGAGGACGAGGAGGAGGACAGGCGGCGCGCTGGAAGCCATCAGGGCGCTGGCCGGCACCATCCGGTCCTTTCCGCTGGTGGGGGCGATCTGCGGCGGCATCCTGCTGATGTCGGCGCTGTTCTGCCTTCAGGACTATCTGGCGATGACCGTCTATGCCGAAGCCTTCGAGGACGAGGACGAACTGGCGGGCTTCCTCGCCGTCGTCTATTCGGCCCAGCAGGCGGCGGAGCTGATCATCCTGGCGCTGTTCGGCCGCATCGTGCTGGAGCGCGGCGGGCCGATGCTGCGGAACATGATCTTCCCCGTGACCACCGCTGCTCAGCCTGTGCGGCCTGTTCTGCTTCTGGGGGCTGCCGGCGGCGGTCGTCATGCACATGAACGCCAACGCCGTGTCCAACGCGATCTTCGAACCGGTCAAGACCCTGAACTATGCCGCCATCCCGTACCGCATGCTGGGGCAGGTCCGCATGCTGGTGGAAGGCGTCATTTACCCGGCCGGCATCGCGCTGTCGGGCATCGGGCTGCTGTGGCTCCAGTCGATGGCGGAACCGCGCACCACGCTGCTGGTCGACGCTCTGCCTCGCCGTCCTGTTCGCCGTCGTCTGCGGCGGCGTCGGCGCCGGCTTCCTGCCCAGCCTGCTGCGCAGCCTCCGCCAGCGCGCCGCGGCTCCCGCCGGCCAGATCGGGCGCACGGGCATGAGCCGGTTTTCCCGCGCCGATGTCCTGGCGCTGGAAAATCATCCCGACCCGCAGGTCAGGCGCTATGCCGCCGAGTTGCGGGACAAGCTCGATGCCGAGCGGCGGACGCCGCCGGTCATGCTGCTGCCCGGCCGCTGCATCCGGACGGTGGCGCGCGGCCTGGAGCACCGGTCGGCGGAAGCCCGTCAGGCGGCGGCCGAGGCGCTGGGCCGCTTCGGCGACGCCGCCATCGCCGAAGCGGCGACCCGGCTGCTGTCGCCCCGGCCGGAGGTGGCGCATGCCGCCATCCTGGCGCTCGGCTCGATCGGATCCGGCGCGCCCGGCGGGTGCTGCTCGACCATCTGCGCCCGCTGTACCGGCAGGCGCACCATAACCTGCATGGGCTGGCCGCCATGCGCGGCTTCGGCACTCGGCTGAACTGGTTTCGGCGGAACTGGTCGAGGTGCTTGCCGCCGCACTGGCGGCCAGCAACCGGCGGATCATCTGGCGCGTGCTGATGGTCAAGGCGGCGCTGGGCAGCCGGCGCGATATCAGGCTGCTCCACAGCCTGGCGCATTCGTCCGACCAGCGCGTGCGGGCCGACGCCATCGAGGCGCTTTCCAGCATGCCGACCGGCCGTTTCATCCGCCCCGTCCTGTCCCTGCTCGACGCCGGATCGAACGACAACCGGCCCGAAATCCCCGCGACCGAGGCGGCGGGCGCCGTGATGATGGCGGCAGCCTCGGACCGCTGGACAAGGCTGCTGGCGGCGAAACTGCTGGAAGGCGGCGACGCTCGGAAGGCGGGCTGCTCGGAAACAGGATCGCGGCTGCCGCGACGGTGGGAGAACAAGCCATGCTCGACCTGATCCTGTTCCTGAAATCGGTCCCCCTGTTCCAGGCCCTGACGCTGGAAGAGATCGCCGATCTGGCCGAACGGGCGGAAACCGCCAGCCTCGCCGCCGGCCGGGTGGTGTTCGAGGCCGGCGAGCCGGTCCGGCATTTCGCCGTCATCCGCAGCGGCACGGTCGAACTGCGCATCCACGGCGTCGCCGTCGATACCATCACCCGCGGCGCTTCGTTCGGGGAGAACGCCTTCCTTGAGGATGCCCGCCATGCGGTGTCCGGCATCGCCGTCACCGATCTTGTCGTCCTGCGGTTCCACCGGGCGGTGATCGCCGATCTGGTGGCCGAACATCCCCTGGTCCTGCCGCCCGTCCTGGGCGAGTGGCAGCAACGGGTCGCCCGCCTTTACGCAAGGCTCGCGGATGAAACCGCGGGCCGGCAGCCGAAGCAGCGGCTGCAACTGGTCCATATCGCCGAAGAAAACAGCCGGAGCCCGGACGAATGCGCCTGATCCACCGCGTCATCATCATCCTGTCGGCGGCGGCGCTCGCCATGCTGGTGGGCAACGCCCTGATCCTGCACCTGCTGGTCGGCGAGGAGTTCAGGAACCTGGAAAACGAGCTGGCGGTGCGCAACGCCAACCGCGCGGTCGATGCGGTATCCAACAATCTGGCGCATCTGCGGTCCTCGGCCATGGACTGGGCGACCTGGGACAGCAGCTACGCCTTCATGCAGGGCGAGAACGCCGCAGGATTTCATCGAGCAGAACCTGATGTTCCAGAGCTTCCAGGGCATTCAGGTCAACCTGATGTATTTCCTGCGCTACGACGGGACGGTGGTCTGGGGCGGCATCCATGATCTTGAAACCGGCGACACGATGGATCTGCCCGAGTTCCCGCCCGACCGGCTGCCGCCCGACCGCTTCGCCCTGTTCCATCAGGAGGCAGGGCGAACCGGAGCGGTCCGGCATCCTGATGACGCGGAAAGGGACCGATGCTGGTGGTCAGCGCCCCGGTCCACCGGGCCGACGGCACCGGTCCGGCTGCGGGCATTCTGGTCCTGGGACGGTTCCTCGACGGCGGCCTGATCGACCGGCTTGGCCGGCAGGTCCATGCCCGCTTCACCCTGGACCCGATCGGCCAGCGCCAGTCTCCGGTCGAAGGTGCAGGAGCCGGCCGCCGAGATCGCCACGGACGATGATGACGATCCGGATGCGACGGGAACGCCCCAGCATCACCGTGGAAGGCGGCCAGTTGCGGGTTCAGAGCGTGCTGAACGACATCGCGGGCAACCCCGTCCTGGTGCTTGAAACCAACTACGCCCGCAGCATCAGCGCCGCCGGCAACAGCATGGTCAACTACGTGCTGGCGCTGATGGGCGGGGTGCTGGCGATCACCGGCCTCGCCATCCTGCTGATGCTCAACCGCACCGTCCTGAAGCCGGTCGCCCGGCTGATGGACCGGGTGCTGGAAGCGCGCGGCGTCACCGAGCGCCCGCAGGTCGAGACGGCCGAATCAGGCGCCAGGGACGGCGGCCCGGATGAGATCGCCATCCTCGGCGCCGAGTTCGAGCGCACGCTGGCCCAGCTTGAGGAAACCCGCAACCGGCTGGTCGAGCAGAGCTTCTATACCGGCGCCGCCGAACTGGTCGGCGGCATGACCCACAATGTGCGGAACGCCCTGACGCCGATCTCGATCAAGCTGTGGCATATCGGCCGGGCGCTCGACATGGCCCATCTGGACAAGATGGAGGCGGCGGTCGGCCGGGTCGCGGAAGCCACGGCCGACCGGCGGGATTGCGCGCTGGCGGTGACATACCTGAAGGCCTGCATGGAGCATCTGAGGTCCAGCCACTCCACCATCGAAACCGATATCGGCGTGATCGGCGATCAGGCGACGCATATCGAGCAGATCTTCTATGACCATGAGCGGTTCAGCCGGGCAAAACGTCAGGTTGAGACGATCGACGTCGTCACGCGTGATCGAAGAGGCGTCCAAACTGTTGCAGCATGGTGACGCCGATCACCATCGAGATGGCTCCGGGTCTCGCGAAGCTGCCCCCGGTTCGCGGTCACCATGTCGTCCTGACCCAGGTGTTCGGCAATCTGGTGGTCAATGCGGAAGAGGCGATCCTGGCCGGCGGACGGGCCGCGGGAAAGATCGTGATAGAAGGTAAGGTTGTTACCAGCGACGGTTCTGATATGGTAGAGTTGCATTTCACCGACGATGGCCAGGGCATTCCCGAGGACAAGCTCGACCGCATCTTCGAGCGGGGCTACTCCACCCGCCGCGCCCACAGCGGCGGGATCGGGCTGCACTGGTGCGCCAACAGCCTCGCCGGCATGGGCGGCGGGATCTGGGCCATCAGCGACGGGATGGGCAGGGGCGCTACCATGGTTGTCCGGTTGCCGGTCAAGAAGCGTGTGTTCAAGTTCGAGGAATTGAGGGAAAGCGCATGACGGCACCCGAACCCTTCCGTGTCCTCGTGGCGGATGACGAGCCGATGCTGCTGGACAGCTACCGCTACGTCATCGACGACCTGTCGCCCCGGCGCGACCGGATGACCGAGCTGGAAGAACAGCTTTTCGGCCCGGCGGACGCTCCGCCGGCGCCCGAGGTGGAGTTGTGCTGCGTCCGCCAGGGCGAAGCCGCCGTCGCGCAGGTCCACGACGCGCTGGCGGCGGGCAGGAGGTTCGGCGCCGCGTTCCTCGACATGCGCATGCCGCCCGGCATCAGCGGTCTGGAAGCGGCCAAGCGCATCCGCGCGCTGGACAGCCTGATCAATATCGTGATCGTCAGCGGCTTCGCCGGAGTCGATGCCCGCAAGATCACCCGCGACGTGCCCCCGGCCGACCGCCTCTTCTTCCTCGCCAAGCCCTTCCAGGCGCGCGAGTTGCAGCAATACGTCCTGTCCTTCTCCGCCCGCCTTGAGAACGACCGGACGAGAAGGAGCGCCGGAACGAGACGGAAGCGGCAGCCGACACCCGCCAGCCCCTTCACGCGAACCGAGGCCGGGCGGCAGCTGCACCGCGCCAGTATGACGGCGATCTATATATATCTGGATCTGCATGATGGTTTTATGCGCAAGTATAACCCGCACCTTTCGGCTGTAAATAAAAAGTAATTGCATAACGAAGCCGCTGAATACTATTGTCCGCATCATCCGATTTCTGTCGTATCCGGGATCAGACCATGCGGGAACTTTTCGACCTCACCGGACGCCGGGTCTGGGTGGCCGGGCATGCCGGCATGGTGGGCTCGGCCGTGGTGCGCCGGCTGATGCGGGAGGGGTGCGAAATCCTCACCGCCGGCCGGGGCGAACTTGATCTGCGCCGGCAGAGCCAAGTCGAGGACTGGATGTATGTCAACCGGCCCGACGCCGTGGTGCTGGCGGCCGGCAGGGTGGGCGGCATCTTCGCCAACTCTTCCCAGCCCGCCGACTTCATCTATGACAATCTGGCGATCGCGACCAACGTCATCCATGCCGCCAAGCGCTGCGGCGTCGGCGCGGCTGCTGTATCTCGGATCGTCCTGCATCTACCCGAAACTGGCGCCGCAGCCGCTGACCGAGAGTGCGCTGCTGACCGGGCCGCTGGAGCCGACGAACGAATGGTACGCCATCGCCAAGATCGCCGGCGTCAAGCTGTGTCAGGCATACCGTCTTCAGCATGGCTGCGATTTCATCTCCGCGATGCCGACAAACCTCTACGGGCCGGGCGACAATTTCGATCCGCTGAACAGCCATGTCGCTCCCGGCCTGATGGCGAGGATACATCAGGCCAAGGTTGAAGGAGCCGACGGCGTCCGGATCTGGGGCTCGGGCATGCCGCGCCGCGATTTCCTGCATGTCGATGATCTGGCCGACGCCGCCGTTTTCCTGCTCCGCCATTATTCCGGTGACCTCCCCGTCAATATCGGGACGGGGCTGGACGTATCGGTGCTGGAACTGGCGGAACTGCTGGCCGAGGTGATCGGGTGGCGCGGGCGGTTCGACTTCGACCTCACCAAGCCGGACGGCGCGCCCCGCAAGGTGCTCGACACCAGCGTCCTGAAGGCGCTCGGCTGGACCGCCGGAACGCCGCTCCGCGACGGTCTGGCCGCGACCTACCGGTGGTACAGGCAGGCCGGGGCCGGGAACGTGCGCGGAGGATCTCAGGTCAGCCGGTAGACCCGCGCCTCATAGGGCCGCAGCGTCAGCAACGCGATGTCTTCGGCCGCATCGACCTCGTAATTGGCGATCATCAGGTCCGTGGCCGAATACGTGATGTCGGAGGGCAGGGCGAAGACCGGCTGGTTGGCGGTGAAGTTCAGGATCACCAGCAGGCGGTCGTCTCCATGGGTGCGGGTGAAGGCGTAGATTTCCCCATGGGCCTCCAGCAGCAGGTCGTAGCGGCCATGGACGATGACCGGGTTCTCCTTCCGCAGCCGGATCAGCTTCTTGTAGTAGTGGAAGACCGAGTCGGGGTCGGCCAGCGCCGCGCCGACGTTGATCTGCGGGTAGTTCGGGTTGACGCCGATCCAGGGCGTGCCGGTCGTGAAGCCGGCGTTGGGGCTGTCGTCCCACTGCATCGGCGTCCGGGCGTTGTCGCGGCTCTTGGCGTGGATGCCGGCCATGACGGTGCGCGGGGTCGATCCCCCTGTCGTGGACGAACTCCCGGTACATGTTCAGCGTCTCGATGTCCCGGTAGTCGTCGATCGACGGGAACCGGACATTGGTCATGCCGATCTCCTCGCCCTGGTAGACATAGGGCGTGCCCTGGAGCATGTGCAGGAAGGTGGCCAGCAGCTTGGCCGACTGGACGCGGTAGTAGCCGTCGTCGCCGAAGCGCGAGACCGAGCGCGGCTGGTCGTGGTTGGACAGGTACAGGCTGTTCCAGCCCTTGCCTTCCAGATCGCGCTGCCAGCGCGTCATGACCCGCTTCAGGTCCAGCAGGTCCCAGCGCTTCAAGGCCCATTTGGCCGACATGCTGCCGGGGTCGCGGTCCAGGTCCATGTGCTCGAACTGGAACAGCATGTTGAGGTGGCCGGTTTCCTCGTTGGTCAGGTCGATGGCGTGCTCGGTCGTCGCCATGACGGCCTCGCCGACCGTCAGGATGTCGCCCCTGGACAGCACCTCGCGGTTCATCTCGCTCAGGTACTCCATCAGGCGCGGGCCATGGATGAAGTACTGGCCGCCCCAGTGGTAGGGCTTGTCGCCGACGACCGGCGCATCGGGCAGGCCCGGCGTCTTGGAGAGCATGGTGATGACGTCCATGCGGAAGCCGTCGATGCCCTTGTCCAGCCACCAGCGCATCATCTCGTAGATCTTCTGCCGGAGGGCCGGGTTCTCCCAGTTCAGGTCCGGCTGCTTCTTGGAGAACAGGTGCAGGTAATATTCGTCCGTCGCCTCGTCGTATTGCCAGGCCGAGCCGCTGAAGAAGGATTCCCAGTTGTTGGGCTCGCGCCCGTCCTTGGCCGGCCGCCAGATGTAGAAGTCGCGGTAGGGGTTGTCCTTGCTCTTGCGGCTTTCGACGAACCAGGGATGCTCGTCGGAGCTGTGGTTGACGACCAGGTCCATGACCATCCGGATGCCGCGCGCGTGCATCTCCGCCAGCAGCTCTTCCCAGTCGGCCAGCGTGCCGAACTCGTCCATGATGTCCTGGTAGTCGCTGATGTCGTAGCCGTTGTCGTCGTTGGGCGACTTGTAGACCGGCGACAGCCAGACGACGTCGACGCCCAGCTCCTTCAGGTAATCGAGCCGGCCGATGATGCCGCGCAGATCGCCGATGCCGTCGCCGTCGCTGTCCTGAAAGCTGCGCGGATAGATCTGGTAGACGACGCTTTCCTTCCACCATTTCGTGGTCATGGCTCTTCCCCGGTCTGAGTTCGTCCAAGTGTCTGAGTTCGTCAGATGTTTCAACAATGGACAGGTGCAAAGAGGCCTCAACGGTAGCTCCGACGGAATGCCGCCAAATGGTTGCAGTGGGCAGCCGATGCGCCATCAGCGCGTATGTTGCGATGCACTATCCTGTTTCAAGCGGACAGATCGACCGCCTGTTCCACGAATGGGGACCTTATGAGCATGACCGCCGCCAAACCCGAATTCATCAGCATCGATGAATTGCGCCGCCGCCTGAAGGGTAACGGCCTGATCGCCGAGAACGAAGGCGTTTTCCACGCCGATCACATCCTGATCAGCGCTGATGAAAACGGCGCCCTGACCGTCCGCGCCGTGGCGAAGCGGGAAGCGGATGGGGACAGGACGGTCGCCCGGCTGCGGACCGTGCTGGCCGGCGTCGAAAACGTCCGGGTCCACTCCGCTCCCCAACACCTTGCGCGCCGGCTGACCGCCTCAGCCCTCGGTGGCCCGTTCCAGCTTCCATCCTCGCCTCGCCGGCCGCCGAACTTCGGCCGCGAGTTTCGTGCCGGTGAGTCTCCGGCCCGACTTTCGCGTCCGTCCTGCTCGCCGCGGAACCGGGCATCGACTTCGTCGGATTTGCTCTATATCGTTTTCCCACCGTCGATCATGCTGACTTCACCGGCGGGCGTCGGACTGG
>CAWKET010000049.1:0-30991 GCA_963848585.1 uncultured Alphaproteobacteria bacterium
TCAGGAACGCCAGGAACTTGCCGACCACCGGGTCGGGCTCGGTCTCGACCTTCCTGGTCAGCGTGACTTGGCCGTCATCCGACAGCCGGAAGACCACGATCCCGCGCTTCCCCACCTGAAGGGCCTTTTGGATCGGGGCGGGCATGGTGGTCTGTCCACGCTCCGTCACGGCGGCCTCGATCTCCAGAACCTCCACGGCATCCTCCTGCGCAGGCCCAATCACAATGCGTTTGCATGTATGTAATGTATTTCCATTGTGGCCGTAAGCGGTTTGAGGGGCCTCGGCGGCGTTGCGAAGGGGTGCTCTCCGAGGGGCATAAGCCGCTCTACTCGGGCGAGGGAGCGCGGGGCACCTTGACGCTTGACCGGAGAGGGACTCGCCTTGTTCACCCATACGCAGACAGATGCAACGGTCTGGCCGTCCGGTCCGATCTGTCCCACCGCATCCTATGGCCGCACTAAGGATTGAATTCCTAAAAATCTTCTGATACACGAAACCCGCGCGAAGCGCCGGGATCTTCGACACCGTCAATCAGGGAACAGAAAAAGCGGCACCTCGCGCCCCACGTGTGCGGCGACGGCATCTCATCCCAAATACGCCCATCTTTCTTGACGTGCCGGCGTATTCGGTCCAGTGTCGTCCCGCCCTCCGCAACCGCGCGGGCGGCCGGACTGGGGAACTGCGAATTCCCCAATCCAGCCTGACCACCGATGCAAGACCCTCAACGAAAGGTGCATCAATGGCTGAGCAAAGCCTTACCACACCCGGCGCAGTTTCGCGCCGGTTCTTGTTCTCCGCTGCCGTGGCGCTTCCCGTCGCCACAGCAACGGCGGGGTCCTCCCCCGGCGGCGTTTCCCCAAGGCTTCTCGCCTTGCTGGAGCGCTACCGCGACACCTGCATCCGGCTTCGCGAAGTCGAAGCCGACCAAGCGGAAAAGCTCCTGTCGATCCCGGCCTCCTTCCGGCCCGGTTCCTCCGACGGCAGGTGCGTGTCACGATGGCCGGAATGGACGCGGGCGGAACTGGACGCGCTCGGGCTGCCGCCCGGCATGCCGTCGCGCCCGTCTCAGGACGATTTCGTCCGGTTCTTCAACCGGACTTCAAGTCCCGATCCCGAAAAGCGCGAGGAGGCGCGCCAGCGGCACAAGGTCAGGATCGATGCGTGGAACGCCCGGCGGGCCATTCAGAAGGAATGGTTCGGCAAGGCGGGCCTCGATGTCGCCGGCAGGCAGCGCAGCCGCCTGCTTGACGACAAGCACGCCATCGAATGCGAACTCATGGAATTGATGACCGGCCCCGACAAGGCCGCCATCGACGCCTGAGCTTTAGCACGCCTGACACTCCCGGCGGCGGTCCCCAACCGCCACCGGGAGCCGCGATAGTGACCTATCGGTCGGATATCCAGTGAGCTGAGGAAAGTAGTGAAGGACGACTGATCCAGTAGTTGACCGATGTCAGCGGCGAAAATCACCGGAATTCCGAAGAGCTTTTCCGCATATTGATCCAACGAACTGCCGGATGAGGACATCGCCGTGGGTGGTGTCACGGTCACGAAATTGAAGCGAAGCGGCAACACGCCTGACATGCAGGCGACGGCCCCAACCACCGGGAGCCGCGATAGTGACCGGAATAGTGACCCATAGGCGCTAACTTAACGCTTTTCCCTTAATTCCGTCATACCCGGACTTGATCCGGGTATCGCCTTTCAGGAGCTATGACGAGTGATATCGCGACTTCAGGTTGAAGTCCTCACGTCAGCTTGCCGCCGGGAGATGCCAGGATCAAGTCTGGGTATGACGGTAAAGGTGAGAGGATATGACCAGCGAGTGACGCGTGGAAACGTTTTAAGTTAGCGCTTATGGGACTTCCAGGTCCGGGTCTGACGGAAAGGAGAGTAACCGTACTGACTTGAGTCAGACCACAGTGCGACAGTGATCATATGTTAGCGCCTATGATATAGTGACCCGGCATAGTGACCTTCAGCCGGGCGGTCATGACCGACCATGTGACAAATCATGACATTTGCGTACAAAACCGGGGGGTCCCGCCCCGGCGCGCAGGCCATGCCCCCTCAGTTCCGCTCCGGATATGTGTATTCCACCTTGCTACTGCCGGTCAGGCTCTGGATCAGCTTCTGGAACTGGCTGAGTCAGCGGCACATCCTCCAGCGGGCCGGTCGGTCCCGGCGGCGGAGTGTCTTCCGCCACCAGCATCGGGGCGCTCGGCCTGCGGCGGGGCGAGATCCAATCCGGGCAGCGGGCGCGGCGGCAGTCCCGCGTGGGCATCCATCATGAAGTCGTGCCAGATCCGGGCCGGCAATCCGCCGCCGGTCACGCGCTTCATCGGCTGGTTGTCGTCGTTGCCCAGCCAGACGCCGGCGACGTAATCGGCGGTGAAGCCCATGAACCACGCGTCGCGGTATTCCTGGCTGGTGCCGGTCTTGCCGGCGGCCATGCGGTCCAGCTTGGCCGATTTGCCGGTGCCGTACTCGACCACCGCCAGCAGCATCCGGTTCAGCTCGGCCAGCTTGACCGGATCGATCACCGGCGTCGCCCCGCCCGAACCCCGCCGCTGGTAGAGCACCCGGCCGGCACTGTCCTGGATGCTGGTCACCGCATAGGGCCACACCGCCCGCCCGCCATTGGCGAACGCCGTATAGGCGCCCGCCAGTTCCAGCAGCGTCACCTCGCTGGTCCCCAAGGCCAGACTGAGGTCGCGGCTCATGGGCGAGGTGATGCCGAGCCGCCGGGCGATGGTGCGGACGGGATCGACCCCGGTCCGCTCCAGCAGGTGGATCGCCGCCGTATTGACCGAATGGGCCAGCGCGTCGCGCAGCGGCATCGGCCCGTGGAAGCCCTTCTCGAAGTTGGCCGGCTGCCAGTCCTTGATCCGCACCGGTGAAGTCGTCCACCAGCGTATCCGCCGTCATGCCGGCTTCCAGCGCCGCCAGGAAGACCATCGGCTTGAAGGCGGAACCGGGCTGGCGCAACGCCTGGGTGGCGCGGTTGAACTGGCTCGCCCCATAGCTGGCGCCGCCGATCAGCGCCCGCACCGAGCCGTCCGGCCCCAGCGCCACCAGGGCGCCCTGATCGGCCCGCGCCGCGACCCCCGCCCCCGTCAGCACCGCCGACAGGCGCCGTTCCGCCGCCCGTTGCAGCCGGCGGTCCATGGTCGTGTGGACGACCACGTCGTCATGCTCCTTGCCGATGAAGCCGGCGACCTGATCGGCGACCCAGTCGGCGAAATAGCGGTCGCCGTCGCCCTCCGGCTTCCGCCGGGGCGTCGGAGGGGCCGCGCGCATCGCCTTGATGTCGGCTTCCGTTATGTAGCCGGCATCCAGCATGGCGCCCAGCACCACGCCGGCCCGCTCCGCCGCCTTGTCCGGGTTGGTGGTGGGGGAATAGCGCGACGGCGCCTTCAGCAGGCCCGCCAGAATGGCGGCCTCGCGCAGGTTCACCTCGGTCGCGGGCTTGTTGAAATAGGTCTGGGCCGCCGCATCGACGCCATAGGTGCCGGCGCCCAGATAGACCCGGTTCAGGTAGGCGGTGAGGATCTGGTTCTTGGAATATGTCCGCTCCAGCCAGAGCGCCAGCATCGCTTCCTGGATCTTGCGGCCCATGGTCCGGTCGGGCGTCAGGAACAGGTTCTTGGCGAGCTGCTGGGTGATCGTCGAGCCGCCCTGCACCACCCGGCCAGCCTGTAAATTGACGAAGACGGCGCGCAGCAAGCCGATCGGATCGATACCGAAATGACTGAAGAAGCGCCGGTCCTCGGTCGCGATGACGGCATTGATCAGATAGGGCGGCAGGTCGGCGGCATTGATCGTCGTGCCGTAGATGTCGCCATAGCGCTGGATCGTGCCGCCATCGGCCGCCAGCACGGTGACGGTGGGCCGGCGCTCGGCCTGCGCCACCTGCCCGACATCGGGCAGGTCATAGGCGTAGTACGCCAGCACCGCGGCCACGGCGACGCCGCACCAGATGGCGGCCACCAGCGTCCAGCTTCCGAGAATCGCTCAGGATCGAGCGGTGCTGGACCACGGGCTGCGGTCAGGGGGGAGTTTGCTCAAGGTGATCGGTCAGGGTTGCTCATCCACAGGTAGTACGATGCCTGATTAAGACGGCAATTTCACGGCATTAACGCCCGTCCCTCCAATGATCTCTTAACTCTTCATAAACGAAAACCGCCGCCGGGGAGAACCCCGGCGGCGGCTTCAACAACGCTGCTTCTACTGAACGACCGATCAGCGGGCCGATCAGTGGACCGCTTCGCCGTGCAGGGCAAGGTCGAGGCCTTCGCGTTCGACATCCTCGCTGACCCGCAGGCCGATGACCACGTCGATCACCTTCAGCAGGATGAAGGAGGCGACCGCCGTCCAGGCCATGGTGGCGGCGATGCCGTAGACCTGGATCAGGACCTGACCGGCGTTGCCGTCGATCCAGCCGATCGCGGCGTCGCCGCCGATCGCCTGACGGGCGAACACGCCGGTCAGAACCGCGCCGACGATGCCGCCGACGCCATGCACGCCGAAGGCGTCCAGGCTGTCGTCATAGCCAAGCATGTACTTGAGGCTGGTGGCGCCCCAGAAGCAGATCACGCCGGCAACGACGCCGATCACCAGCGCACCGCCGGCATCGACGAAGCCGGAGGCCGGGGTGATGGCGACGAGGCCGCCGACGGCGCCGGAGATGATGCCGAGCACGCTGGGCTTACCCTTGGCGATCCATTCCGCGAACATCCAGGCCAGGGCGGCTGCCGCGGCGGCGACCATGGTCACCAGCATCGCCAGACCCGCACGGCCGTTGGCGGCACCGGCCGAACCGGCGTTGAAGCCGAACCAGCCCACCCACAGCAGCGAGGCGCCGATGAGGCTCAGGACGAGGTTGTTGGGGACGAAATGCTCGGACGGATAGCCGCGGCGCTTGCCGATGACGATGGCCGCAACCAAACCGGCAACACCCGCGTTGATGTGCACCACGGTGCCGCCGGCGAAGTCCAGCACGCCTTCAGAGAACAGGAAGCCGTTCGGATGCCAGACCCAGTGAGCGATGGGGGCATAGACCAGCAGCGACCACAGGCCGCTGAACACCAGCATGGCCGAGAACTTCATGCGGTCGGCGAAGGCGCCGGTGATCAGCGCCGGGGTGATGATCGCGAAGGTCATCTGGAACATCACGAACACCGATTCCGGGATCGTGAAGGCGACCGGGGCGGACGTTCCCGCACCCAGCGTGAAGGGCGCGCTCATATCCATGCCGGCCATCAGCACGCGGGAGAAGTCGCCGAAATAGGCGTTCCCGTTGCCGAAGGCGATGCTGTACCCGACAACGACCCACAGCACCGCGACCAGGCAGGTGATCGCGAAGCTCTGCATCACGGTGGCCAGCAGGTTCATCTTGCGGACCATGCCGCCGTAGAACAGGGCCAGACCCGGAATGGTCATCAGCAGGACCAGGGCGGTCGATGTCAGCATCCAGGCGGTATCGCCAGAGTCGATGGTGGGTGTGACTTCGGTCTGGGCCAGCGCGCCGGCCGGCAAGGCGACCGCCCCCAGTATCGCCGCAAGCAGCGGAACAGCGAAGGCAAACAGACGGCTCATTATGGACAAATCCTCTCGAATCAGTTCGACGCAGCCCGCGGGATCGCAGCGTCGGGCGCCATGGGGCGGACCGAGGCTTGATCCTGTGACGGGTTTGGGCAGTCGGCTTCGGCAACCCGCCGAGGCGTTCGGGCCGCTCACACCGTTTCAAGAACCGTGCCGCTCGAAAAATGAGCAGTTTTACAGAGCCGACATGCAAGGCGGAGCGTAAGGGTGGGGCAGCGAAAGGCCTGTGGAGGAGGATTTCTGCCTAATAAATGGGCGATCGGCCAGCGCCCGATTTCCCCGCGCCCAACCGGATTCAGCCGTATGCGGGACGCAAAACTTTGCCATAATTCCTCTCAATAAGCCGTAATCGACTATGATGCCCATAAATTAGGCATATTTGGAAGCATTCAGCCGATATCCGCCGCTTTGGCCTGCTCCACAGCCGGTCTGCAACTCTTCTCGCGTTGGCTCTGCCTGGGAAAATGTGTCAGGGTGGTAACAGGTGGCGGGACCCGGCACCCCGGTCCCAGCAGGAAGATCCAGCAGCCTGAACAGATCGCAAGAAAAGTACTGATAACCATAAAAGTTAGGTCAAGGAGATCCCACCGTGCCTATCGCCGCCTGCCTATCGAACGAGAACTGCGCCTTGCTCCCAGGCGCGCCATCGCCCTGGTGCTGGCCGGGGGACGGGGCAGCCGGCTGAAGCAGTTGACCGACCGGCGGGCCAAGCCGGCGGTTCATTTCGGCGGCAAGTTCCGGATCATCGACTTCGCGCTGTCCAACTGCATCAACTCCGGCTTCCGCCGGATCAGCGTCCTCACCCAGTACAAGTCCCACAGCCTGCTGGTCCATCTCCAGCGCGGCTGGGGCTTCCTGCGCGGCGAGATCAACGAGTTCGTGGATTTCCTGCCCGCCCAGCAGCGGATCGACGAGACCTCGTGGTACCAGGGCACCGCCGACGCGGTGTACCAGAACCTCGACATCCTGATGAGCCACGGCGCCGAGCATGTGCTGATCCTGGCCGGCGACCACATCTACAAGATGGATTACGCCGCCATGCTGGCGTGGCACATCCAGCGCGGCGCCGACGTGACCGTCCCCTGCGTCGAGGTGCCGCGGAAGGAAGCCACCGGCTTCGGCGTCATGCATGTGGATGACACCGATCAGGTCGTCAGCTTCCTGGAGAAGCCGGCCGATCCCCCGGCGATCCCCGGCAAGCCGGACAAGGCGCTGGCCAGCATGGGCATCTATGTCTTCAACGCCAAGTTCCTGTACGACCAGTTGCGCCGCGACGCCGCCGACCCGACCTCCAGCCGGGATTTCGGCAAGGACCTGATCCCCTATCTGGTGCCGCGCGCCAAGGTCATGGCGCACCGCTTCCAGGACAGCTGCATCTACAGCCAGCCGGACGCCGAGCCCTACTGGCGCGATGTCGGCACGATCGACGCCTATTGGGAAGCCAACCTGGACCTGACCACGGTGACGCCCGACCTGAACCTCTACGACCGGAGCTGGCCGATCTTCACCTATCAGGAACAGTTGCCGCCGGCCAAGTTCGTGTTCAACAGCGACGACCGGCGCGGCATGGCGGTGGACAGCCTGGTATCGGGCGGCTGCATCATCTCGGGCGCGCGGATCCAGGACTCGCTGCTGTTCAGCCAAGTCAGGGCGAACTCCTATTCCAGCCTCAATCAGGCGGTCGTGCTGCCCCAGTGCGAGATCGGCCGCCATGCCCGGCTGACCAAGGTGGTGGTCGATCGCGGCTGCCGGATACCGGACAATCTGGTGGTGGGGGAAGACCCCGACGCGGATGCCCGCCGGTTCCACCGGACGGAATCCGGGGTGACGCTGATCACCCGCGAGATGCTTTCCCGTCTGGCCGGCTAAGCGAAAGGGACCCCCGATCATGCGCGTCCTGCACGTCGCTTCCGAAGTCTATCCCCTGATCAAGACCGGCGGACTGGCCGATGTCGCCGCGGCCCTGCCGGCGGCCCTGATGCGGATCGGCGTCGATGCCAGGATTCTGGTGCCGGGCTATCCCGCCGTGCTGGAAAAGATGGCCGACCTGCGGCATGTCCGCACGCATCGCCGATCCCTGGACCACCGGCGGCGCCGCCCTGATGAAGGGCAGCACGCCCGACGGCGTGCCCTGCTACGTGATCGATGCGCCGGAGATGTACGGCAGGCCGGGCAACCCCTATCTGGGGCCGGACGGCAAGGACTGGCCGGACAACCACTTCCGCTTCGCGCTGCTGAGCTGGGTGGCCGCATGGTTCGCCGGCGGCGACGGCGGCTGGCGCTGGCGGCCCGACGTGGTCCATGGCCACGACTGGCAGGCGGGGCTGGCTTCGGCCTACCTGACGCTGGGCGGAGGGCCCGCGCCCCGCCACCATCCTGACCATCCACAACATCGCCTATCAGGGGCTTTTCCCCGCCAGCCTGCTGGGACCGCTTCAACTCCCCCCATCCAGCTTCTCGGTGGACGGGCTGGAGTATTACAACCAGATCGGCTTCCTGAAGGCCGGCCTGTTCTATTCCGACCGGATCAGCCACGGTCAGCCCGACCTATGCCGAGGAAATCCAGTCGCCCGACGGCGGCTAGGGCCTGCACGGCCTGCTGGCGTCCCGCGCCGGCGACCTCTGGGGCATCCTCAACGGGGTGGACTACGACGTCTGGTCGCCGGACACCGATCCGCACATCGTCCAGCGCTACGACGCCGACCATCTCGACGACAAGGCGGCCAACAAGTCGGCCTTGCAGGCGGAATTCCGCCTGGACGTGCGGGCCGAAGCGCCGCTGTTCGGCGTGGTCAGCCGGCTGACGCCCATGAAGGGCTTCGACCTGCTGCTCTCCGCGATCCCGCCCCTGGTCGAGCAGGGCGCCCAGTTCGCCCTGCTCGGCAGCGGCGAGGGCTGGCTGGAGGACGGCTTCCGGGCGCTGGAGGACCAGTTCCCCGGACAGGTCGGCGTCTTCCTTGGCTACGACGAACCGCTGTCGCACCGCGTCCAGGCAGGAAGCGACGTGATCCTGCTGCCGTCCCGCTCCGAACCCTGCGGCCTGATCCAGCTCTACGGCCTTCGCTACGGCACATTGCCGCTGGTCCGCCGGGCGGGAGGGCTGGCCGACACCGTGGCCGACGCGCAGGACTGGGCGATCGACCGGGGCGAGGCGACGGGCTTCGTGTTCGACAACGCCTCGGTGGACGAGTTGCTGTGGGCCTGCCGCCGGGCGCTGGCCCTGTGGCGCGAGCCCGAGCGCTGGCGCTCGGTCCAGCGGGCCGCGATGGCGAAGGACTTCTCCTGGGACAGCCTCGGCGCGGCGGTACCTGGATATGTACCGCTCGGTTTATGCGGATGATTGAGGGGTGGGTTGAATATAATCCGGTTCCATCACCCGGGCGTTCTGTGCAATTCATAGGGCTTGCGTTGGAAAACGAGAACATCTCAATATTTTGAGCCAAGCCTTATCCATAAAGAGCCGCGACGCGGCGCTGGAAACCCTGCGCCGGGTCTACGGCTATGACGCGTTCCGGGGACAGCAGGCCGGCATCATCGACCATGTGATCGCCGGCGGCGACGCGATGGTGCTGATGCCGACCGGCGGCGGCAAATCGCTGTGCTTCCAGATCCCGGCGCTGGTGCGGCCCGGTGTCGCGGTGGTCGTCTCGCCGCTGATCGCGCTGATGCGCGATCAGGTCGATGCCCTGCGTCAGGTCGGCGTCAACGCCGCCTACCTCAACTCCTCGCTGGACTGGCGCGACGCGGTGGAGGTCGAACGGCAGGTCGAGCGCGGCGAGCTTGACCTGATCTATGTGGCGCCCGAGCGGCTGGTGACCCCGCGCTTCCTCGACCTGCTGGAGCGCAGCAAAGGTCTGCCTGTTCGCCCTGGACGAGGCGCATTGCGTGTCCCAGTGGGGGCATGATTTCCGGCCGGAATACCTTCAGCTCTCGATCCTGCACGAACGCTTTCCCACCGTCCCCCGGATAGCGCTGACCGCGACGGCCGACACCCAGACCCGCGCCGACATCCAGGCGCGGCTCAACCTGGGCGACGCCAAGGTCTTCATCGACAGCTTCGACCGGCCGAACATCACCTACCGCGTGCTCCCCAAGCAGGAAGCGAAGCGTCAGCTCTGGGCGTTCATCAAGACCCACCATGCCGAGGATGCCGGCATCGTCTATTGCCTCAGCCGCGCCAAGGTGGATGAAACGGCCGCGTGGCTGGCGGCACAGGGCCGCGACGTGGTGCCCTACCACGCCGGCCTGGACGCCCGGACGCGGGAGGCCAACCAGGACCGCTTCATCAAGGGCGAAGGCGTCATCGTGGTCGCCACCGTCGCCTTCGGCATGGGCATCGACAAGCCCAACGTGCGCTTCGTCGCCCACCTCGACCTGCCGAAAAGCATGGAAGCCTATTACCAGGAGACCGGCCGCGCGGGACGCGACGGTCTGCCGGCCGACGCCTGGATGGCCTATGGCCTGTCCGACGTGGTCGCGATGCGCCAGATGCTGGAATCCAGCGAGGCCCCGCCCGAGATCAAGCGGATCGAGAAACACAAGCTGGAAGCCCTGATCGGCTTCTGCGAAACCGCCGCCTGCCGCCGTCAGGTGCTGCTGAACTACTTCGGCGAGGCGCTGCCCGAGCCCTGCTGCAACTGCGACACCTGCCTGGAGCCGGTCGAAACCTTCGACGGCAGCATCGCGGCCCAGAAGGCGCTGGCCGCCGTCTACCGGACCGGCCAGATGTTCGGCACCGGCCACCTGATCGACGTGCTGCGCGGCACCATGACCGAGAAGGTCGAGAAGTTCCGCCACGACCAGATCAAGACGTTCGGCGTCGGCGCCGACATGAGCAAGCAGGAATGGGGTTCGATCTACCGCCAGCTCGTCGCCGCCGGCTACCTGAAGGTCGATCATGAAGGCTACGGCGCCCTCCACCTGACGGCGTCAGCCGCCCCGGTGCTGAAGGGCCAGCAGAGCGTCCGCCTTCGCCGCGACAATCAGGCGGCGGTCAAGAAGTCGCTCCGCGCCCAGCGCGGCAGCCGGGGCGGCAGCAGCGCCCCCGCCGTGCTCAGCCCGGCCGACGACGATCTCTGGCACAAGCTCAAGGCCTGCCGGCTGGAACTGGCCCGCACCCAGGGCGTCCCGCCCTACGTCATCTTCCACGACAGCACGCTGCTGGAAATGGTCCGCCAGAAACCCCGCGACCCCTACCGCATGGGCCAGTTGCCCGGCGTCGGCACCAGCAAACTCGACCGCTACGGCGACGCCTTCCTGGCGGTGATCCGTCAGTCGGTTTGACGCCTCTATTCAAGGCAACGAACCTCATCCCCCACCGCCAGCCCCAGCACGCTATCCGCCCGCCCTTGATTGACCGCGATCTCCGCCAGCCCGTTCGAGTTCTCGTACCAGATCGCCTCCCCCACCGGCACGTCGCCGAAGGTTCGTGCCCGCTTCACCCGCCGTCCGCCGGCCTCCAACTCGACCCCATCCCCCAGCGCCGCCGCGCGCAGACCGGTCAGCGCGTTGCCGTAGACGTCCACATAGACCACGCGGCCCAAGTCGTCCGGCCAGTCCGGGCGGCGGACGCGCTCCACCGGCATGGGCGTTCCCCGCACCGGTTCGCCCAGCGCCAGCCTTGCCGCTACCGGGGCGAACAGGTCGCGGCCGTGGAAGCTGGCCGATAGCCGATCGGGGCGCCAGTTGATGGTCCAGGCTTCCACCGTCGTTGCCCGGCGCATCACCAGTTCGAACAGGCCGTTGTCCGGACCGACATACCAGCGGCCATCGGCGCGCACGGCCAGCGGCAGCCGGTCCGTGCCCACGCCCGGATCGACGACGCCAAGCAGCACGCCACCCTGCGGCACGGCGCCGCAATAGGCCCCCAGAAGATAGGCGGAGAGATAGGGTTGGAAAGCGGGCGCGTCCGCGAACAGATCGATCACCGGGACGGCCGGGGCATGCCCGGCAAGTACGGCTTTCATCTGCCCGGTATACGGACCTGTCAGACCAAAATCGGTGAAAAGAACAATCATTGGCGACGCTCCGGTAACATTAAGCCTTGTGGTGTACTTGCAAACCGCAAAGCAGCGGACATATCTCTTAACAAGCATTTCGCATGAGCAAATAAATGTCGGGACATGTCAATATGAACACCTGTTCAATGTCAGAGCAACATAGCGGAGCGCCGGCATGAGCGGAATATTCATGCGATGGTTGCCGCTTTTGCCTCTGCTGATCGCGACCCTGCTTTCCACATCCCCGGTTCGTGCCGCCGAAATCCCCCTTCAGTGTCGTCACGACCACGTCGCAGGTGGCGGATCTCGTCCGCACGATCGCCGGCGATCGCGCCTCGGTCACGGGTCTGATGGGCGAAGGGGTGGACCCGCACACCTATAAGCTGACCCGATCCGACGTGGCGAAGCTGGCGGCGGCCGATATCGTCTTCTACAGCGGATTGCTGCTGGAGGGGAAGATCACCGACGCCCTGACCCGTATGGGTGGCTCCGGCAAGCCCGTCCATGGCGTGGCCGAGCAGCTCGATCCCGCAAGGCTGCTGACACCTCCCGGCTTCGACGGCAATGCCGACCCGCATGTCTGGATGGATGTGTCACTCTGGACGGCGGCGCTGAACGTGGTCCGCGACCGCCTGATCGAGTTCGATCCCGCCGGCGCCGAACGCTACCGCGCGAACGCGGCCGATTATGCTGCGAAGCTGGCGCGGCTCGACACCTATGCCAGGGAAACGCTCGCCAGCATCCCGGAACAGTCGCGCGTGCTGGTCACGGCTCATGACGCCTTCAACTATCTGGGCCGCGCCTATGGCCTGGAGGTTCGCGGCATCCAGGGCATCAGCACCGAGTCGGAGGCGGGCTTGCGCGAGATCGAAGGGCTGGTCGATCTGCTGGTGAACCGCAAGATCGGCGCCGTCTTCATCGAGACGAGCGTGTCGGAGCGCAATATCCGGGCGCTGATCGACGGCGCCGCCGCGCGCGGCCATCAGGTGAAAATCGGCGGTTCGCTGTATTCCGATGCGATGGGCACTCCTGGAACCTATGAAGGGACCTATGTCGGCATGATCGATCACAATGTCACGACCATCGCCCACGCGCTCGGCGGTAATCCCCCGGCGCAGGGCTTCGAAGGCCGCCTCGCGGCGCTGGCACGGTGATGGACATGCTGTTCTCGCTTCGCTCCGGACAAAAGCCCGGCGATATGCTGGTGCCGCAGTCCAGCCCGCTCGAAGTGCGCGACCTGACCGTCGCCTATAACCGCAAGCCGGTCCTCTGGTCGGTCGATTACACCGCCCCGCCGCAAGGGCTGATCGCCATCGTCGGCCCCAACGGCGCCGGCAAGTCCACCTTCGTCAAGGCCTGCCTGGGTCTGGTGCCGGCGGTTTCCGGCTCCGTCCGGGTTCATGGCAGCCCGTTGGGCAAGCGCCGCTCGCTGATCGGCTATGTGCCCCAGCGCGAGAGCGTGGATTGGGACTTCCCGGCCTCCGCCCTCGATGTCGCCGCCATGGGGCGCTACGGCATGATCGGCTGGTGCCGCCCGGTCAGCCGGGCTCACCGGGAAGCGGCGCGGGCGTGCCTGGACCGGGTCGGCATGGCCGATTTCGCCGACCGTCAGATCGGTCAGCTTTCCGGCGGACAGCAGCAGCGCGTCTTCCTGGCCCGCGCGCTGGCGCAGGAGGCGCGCATATATTTCATGGACGAACCCTTCGCCGGGGTCGATGCCGCGACCGAGCGGGCGGTCATCCAGGTCCTGCGCGACCTCGACAAGGCGGGCCGTACCGTGATCTGCGTCCACCACGATCTCCAGACCGTCGCCGATTACTTCGACCATGTGCTGCTGCTCAACACCCGCGTCGTCGCGGCGGGGCCTGTCGCCACGACGCTGAACGCCGAAACTCTGCACCGGACCTATGGCGGGCGGCTGGGTCCCGCCGATGTGCCGGGCGTGCGCGAACGCGTGGCGCGAAGCGGGGATGGCGTGACATGACCACGGCCGAGATCCTCGCCACGGTGACCCTGCGGGCCGGCTTCAATTCCGCCGTGGTGGTCGCCGGGACCGCCTGCCTGGGGATAGCGGCCGGCGTGATCGGCAGCTTCATGCTGCTGCGGAAGCGCGCCATGGTCAGCGACGCGCTGAGCCATGCGACGCTGCCCGGCATAGCCATGGCCTTCCTGGTCGCCACGGCGCTTGGGATGGAAGGCCGGAGCCTGCCGGTGCTGCTGACCGGGGCGCTGTTCTCCGGCGTGCTCGGCGTGCTGGCGATCCAGGCGATCTCGCGCCATACCCGCTTGCCCGAGGATGCCGCCATCGGCGCCGTTCTCAGCGTCTTCTTCGGCGTCGGCGTCGTGCTGCTGAGCCATATCCAGACGCTCGCCACCGGCAATCAGGCGGGGTTGAAGACCTTCATCCTGGGCCAGACCGCCGCCATGAACCGGAACGAGGCGATGGCCATCGCCGGGCTGGCGCTGGCGGCGCTGGCGGCCTGCGTGCTGCTGTTCAAGGAATTCCGGCTGCTCTGCTTCGATCCCGGATTCGCCGCCGGGCAGGGCTGGCCGACGGTGCGGATCGACCTGACGCTGATGGGATTGACGACCCTGGTCACGGTGATCGGGCTTCAGACGGTCGGGCTGATCCTGATCATAGCCTTGCTGATCGTACCCCCGGCGGCTGCCCGCTTCTGGACCGAAAAGCTGTGGGCGATGCTGGTCATCGCGGCGGTGCTGGGAGGCATCAGCGGCTGGCTGGGCGCCAGCCTGTCCGCCTTGGTGCCGCGTCTGCCCGCCGGCGCCGTGATCGTGCTGGTGGCGGGCGCCCTGTTCCTGTTCAGCTTCCTGTTCGCTCCGGCGCGCGGCGTGGTCGCCACGGCATGGCGGCAGGCCCGGCTGCGCCTCGCCTATGCCGAGCAGTCGGCGCTGACCGGGCTGCTCCATGGCCGGCCTCCGGATCCCATCAGATAGAGGCATGGCTGAAGTTCCGCGGCATGGTCGAGGACGGCGCCCTCACGGAACGCGGACGGAACGCGGCCCGCGCCGCCGAGCGTAACCGCCGCCTGTGGGAGCGCTTCCTGATCCATTACCCGACGCTGGTGCCGGGACGGGCCAACTGGGGCATCGACCCGATCGACCGGGTGCTGCCGCGCGACCTCGTCCTTGAACTGGAAAGTTTTCCGGAGTCGCTGTCGCCATGATGACGTCGCAGGAATTCCTCCAGATCGACCTGCCGGCCATGACGGCCGCCGTGCTCGCCTGCGTCTCCTGCGCGCTGGTCGGCAATTTCCTGGTGCTGCGGCGGCAGAGCATGCTGGGCGACGCCATCAGCCACGCGATCCTGCCCGGCATCGTCGTGGGCTTCCTGGTCACCGGCACCCGCGCCGGCTTGCCGCGTCATCCTCGGAGCGCTGGCGGCCGCGATCGTCGCCGGCGTCCTGATCGAAGCCGTGCGCCGGCTGGGCCGGCTGGATGGCGGAGCCGCCATGGGCGTGGTCTTCACCGTCATGTTCGCGGGCGGCGTGGTGCTGATCGAGCAGGGTGCCGCCCGCGCGGTCGATCTGGATGCGGACTGCGTGCTGTATGGACAGCTTGAAGCCATCCTGTGGCTGGCGCCCACAAGCTGGTCCGATCTGGC
The DNA here is from genome assembly GCA_963848585.1 of uncultured Alphaproteobacteria bacterium. Classification (GTDB taxonomy): domain Bacteria; phylum Pseudomonadota; class Alphaproteobacteria; order Azospirillales; family Azospirillaceae; genus Skermanella. The sequence continues at coordinate 15,227 of CAWKET010000049.1, forward strand.
CGATCCCGCCGTCTGGGCCGACCTGCCGCATCAGGTCGTGGTGCTGGGGGCCGTGACGCTGCTGTGCGTCATTTGCGTCACCCTCTTCTACAAGGAACTGGCGCTGACCTCGTTCGATCCCAATCTGGCGACGACGCTGGGCTATCCGGCAGGGCTGTTCCATTACGGGATCGTCGTTCTGGTGGCGGTGGCGGCCATCGCCTCGTTCGAGGCGGTCGGGTCGATCCTGGTGGTCGCCATGCTGATCTGCCCCGCCGCGACGGCGCGGCTGCTGACCGACCGACTGCCGGTCCAGCTCTGGCTCAGCGTCGTGATCGGCGGCGTCACCGGTGCTGGCGGATATCTGCTGGGCGCCTTCGGCCCCTCGATCCTGGCGGGCGGACCGGCCGACGCGCTGAACGCCGCCGGCATGATCGCCACGCTGGCGGGGATTCTGCTGGCGGCGGCGGTGCTGTTCGCACCCCGCCACGGCATCCTCGGCCGGCGCCGCGCGGCGCTCGAACTTGCCGACACCTGGTTGACCGACACGGTTGCCAACACTGATGGGCGCAACAATGTTGTCTCGGATGCGGTGATTCGTTAGGCTAAGTTGCCGCCAGCCCGGCGGTTGAACAACCTGACGGACAATGACCAGCTACGTCGAGCAGGACCGGCAGCCCCGGCGCATACAGTGGCGTCTGGCGCTTGGCGCCATCGCGGGCATCCTGGCCCTGGGCATCGTCTGGCTGCCGTCGCACGAAGGCACCGCCTTGCTGGTGCTGAAGGTCGGCTGCACACTCGCCCTCTGGGGCTTCGTCCTGACCGAACTGGCGGTCACCGGCCACAGGGTCCGGCAGGCCCGCGCGGCGGAGCGGCGGGCCGAGCATACCCGGCAGGTACTGGCGGAAGCGCTCGAAGCGCTTCCCCAGGCCGTCGCCATCTTCGACCCCGCCGACCGCCCGATCCTGGTCAACCAGCGCTTCAATGAACTTCAGGGACCGCTGTCCCCCGCGAGCGGACGCCGGCACCCGGCCGGAGACCCGGCGGGCCGATCTCCGAAACACTCCTTGCCCGACGGGCGCTGGGTCAGGATCGACGGACATCGCACCCGCAACGGCTACCGGGTCACCGTCAGCAGCGACGTGACGGAGCTTAAGCGCCAGAAGGCGGAGCTTGCCCGGCGCTCCCGCCTGCTGGAAGCGACCCTGAGCGCCGCCGACCGGGGCATCTGCATCTGGGGTCCCGATGGACGTTTGACCATGTGGAACGGGCAGGTCGCCGGTCTGCTGGACCTGCCCGCCGAACTGCTGACAGCCGGCCGGTCCTTCGCCGAGTTCGAGGCGTTCCTGAAAGCGCGCGGCGAAGCGGCCTTGGGCGGTACCGGTCGACGCGCCGGCGCGAGCCCGGCAAGGTGTCGCGGCGCAGGGGTCCGGTACGAACACGTGCGCCCCGACGGCCATGTGCTCGATGTGATCCACACGACGCCTGCCCGATGGCGGGCGGATGATCAGCTATGGCGACATCACGGCGTTCCGCCGGGTCGAGCGTGACCTGCGCGAGGGGGAGGAGCGGTTCCGGCGTCTGTCGTCGGCCACAAGAGGAAGGTGTGCTGGTCCATAACGGAGACGTCATCATCGACGCCAACGACGCGGCGCTGACCCTGCTCGGCCGGACACTTGCCGAACTGGTCGGGCGCTCCGCCGAGCGTCTGATGGAGCCCGCCGATTACGCGGCGCTGCGCGACACGTTCGAATGCGGCAAGGACCCAGCATCGCGAAGCCTGGTTCCTGCGGCCGGACGGCAGCCGCTTCCTGTGCGAGGTTTCCCAGCGGCATGGTTCCCTACCGGGGCCGCAATCGCCGGAATCCTGACGTTTCACGACATAACGGGCTATCGCTGGATCGAAGAGCAACTGCGCGGGGCGAGACAGACGGGCGGAGGCGGAAAGCCGGACCAGTTCCGGACTTCCTGGCCGTCATGGGCCAGGAGCTTGCGCGCCCCGCTCGGCGGCATCCTCGAGTACGATCCGGCAGTTATCCGAAAGCCGGAATTGACCGACGAGCAGCGGGGCCGTCTCCAGAGCGATCCGGAAATCGGTCGAGGGCATGATCGGCACCCTCGGCGATGTCCAGGATCTCGCCCGGATCGAAGGGGACAGGCAGCGGGCCGACGACGACGATTTCGACCTGATAGATCTGGTCGGAAGACGTCGTCGGCCCGCTGGCGGCGCAGGCAACCGCCAAAGGAATCGATCTGGTTTCGTCGGTGGCGGCCGATGTCCCCCGCGCCGTACGCGGCGATGCCGGGCGGCTGCGTCAGGTGCTCACCACGCTGATCGACAACGCCGTGAAATATCACCGATCAGGGCGGCGTCTCGCTGAGCCTGACCGCATCCCCGATGGCCGAGGTGACGGAGCCGGTACGGACGGGATGCGGGCCGCGACGGCAGCTGCGCTTCGAGGTCGCGGATACCGGCATCGGCATCGATCCGGCGGCTCAGACCCGCATCCTGAGCGGAGATGCCGGCGATGGCATGGGCCTCGTCATCGCCAAGCGGCTGGTCGAGCTGATGGGCGGCGGCATCGGCTTCGACAGCGCTCCCGGAGTCGGCAGCCACTTCTGGTTCGTGATCACGGTGGAACGGCGGGAGGAGGACACGCCGGATGCCGGCGGCAGGGATTTCAGCGGCACCCGCGTGCTTCTGGTGGAGGGCAATGGCGCCAGCCGCAAGGCGCTGGCGCGGCAGCTCACCTCCTGGAACGCACGGTCCATGCGGTACCCGACGCGCGCCGCGGCCCTGGCCGCAGTCGAGGAGATGGACCATCCCGCTCCGTTCGATACGGCCCTGATCGACAGTCAGGACGCCGACCTGCCGGTCGGCGCGCTTGCCCGCCGGCTGCTCGATGCGGGAATCGGGCACCTGATCCTGCTCTGCCCACCCGGCCCGCCGGTCGAATGGCACCGCCTGGAAGCGGCCGGCTTTTCATCGGTCCTGCATAAACCCGCCCGCCAAGCCATGCTGGCGGCGGCGCTCAGCGGCGAACGGATCGTCGAGATCGGGCCATCCGGCATCAATGCCGATGCCCCCCGGATATGGCGCCCGGATCGAGAGTGTTCCGACATCGCCGGGATCACCCGCCGGACGATAACCAATGCGGCCGGCTGGATCACATCCGCCGGCAGTGCGCGAAGATTGCTGCTGGTCGAAGACAGCGTCACCAACCAACTGGTCGCCAGCACGCTGCTGAAGATCGCCGGCTACCGGGTGGATATCGCATCCAACGGCATGGAAGCCGTCAACGCCGTCAAATCCACGCCCTTCGATCTGGTGCTGATGGATATCGCCATGCCGGAAATGGATGGCATCGCCGCGACCAAAGCGATCCGCGCATTGCCGGCACCCGCCGGCCGGACGCCGATCATCGCCATGACCGCCAACGCGATGGTCGGTGACCGCGAACGCTTTCTGGACGCAGGGATGAACGACTATGTGCCCAAGCCGATCGAGCGCCCCTATCTGCTGGCCACCATCGCCCGCTGGCTGCCCGCCTCGCCGGCGGCGCCTCGACCAACCTTCCGGCGTCATCGCCGGCACCAGCGAGCACGGACGATACCGGCCGACTTCGGCGAACGAACCCCAACAGGACGATGTTCTGGATATCGCCGTGCTGGAACAGCTCGGGCATGACCTGGACGAAATCGTCCTGCCGGATCTGATCGACGCGTTCCTGTCGGAAGCGCGGCAGCGGAGCCGGCGCATGGCGGAAGCGGCGGCTACCGGCAACCTGTCCATGATCGGGCGCGAGGCCCACACGCTGAAAAGCTCCGCCGGCACCTTTGGCGCCGCACGGCTGGCGCTGGCGGTCCAGACCTTGGAACGGACATGCAAGGAGGCCGACATGGCGGCCGTCGGGCGGATGAGCGGTGCTATCCTGGCCCTGGTGGAGGAAGCCGCCGATGCTTACCGGGCGCTGGGACTGATTTCAGCCCCCGTCGCGCGAACGCGCGGTGCATGACCGGGTGATAAAGCGCCCACATGAGAAAGGGAGGAGGGCTGGCGCCTTCCTCCCTTGTCCGCCAATGGTGGGCTTGATCCGCCTCAGTCCATCAGACTGATATTTACCGCCGCTTCCTTGCCGTTATTGCCGCGTGCCAGTTCATAGTTGACCTTCTGGCCTTCGTTGAGGCTGCGGATGCCCGAACGTTCAAGAGCGGAGATATGGACGAAAACGTCTTTTACTCCATTCTCCGGGGCAATAAATCCATAACCTTTAGTAGTATTGAACCACTTCACCGTGCCAGTCGCCATGACTGTAACTCCCTGGTCGTCCTAGGCTAGTACAGCCGTTCCTTTATTGGGTGTGTCCCGGCTGTTGTGTTGGGCCGAAGCCTAACTTCGTAATCGATGGTGGAGCCGCCCGCTCCTGGCACTTGATGCGACGCAGCAAAGATCCGAACCATTGATGACTTAAGAATACGCTACCGAGTTGATCTTGGCCGCACAAGACCAGAATTCATGGATATGTCTTTTTCGCCAATAACGTATAGGCACGCGTGATTTGCCTATACCAAAAGAACACTGCCCAACAATAGTATAAGGCTGATTTTTAAGCAGAGCTTATTTCGAAAATGGATTCAAATTTAAACGAACGGCCGGCTTATATATCAGCTTGGACTCAGGCGCGCCCTTCGGCTTCCCATGCCATACGTTTGCGATAAATAGTCGACGCGCTGATTTCCAGCAGTGCGGCGGCGCGCGGGATATTGCCGTCGCAGGCGGCGATAGCCTCCTCGATGGCTTCCTTCTCAACCTGCCAGAGCGGACGAACCCGGCGCGGTTCGGGCCGGTGGCATGACAGCGCAGCCGGTGCCCCGTGCTGCCCGAAACCGTTGCCATGCTCCACCACCCCATGGCTTGAACCTGAACCCTGGCCCGGCCGAACCTTGAGCCGGCGGCCGCTGCTGCGGGTGCAGGCTCTGGGCCGACTGGTTCAGGGGGGACGGCAGCATCGACAGCGTGACCTGCTCGCCATCATGCAGCACGACGACATTGCGGATCACGTTCTGGAGTTGCCGCACGTTGCCGGGCCAGGGATAAGCCTGGAAGACCTGCTCCACATCGGGGTGGAACCGGTTGAAGCTCTTGCCTTCCTCGGCGGCATAATCCACCAGGAACTGCTGGGCGATCGACAGCACGTCGTCCTCCCGCTCGCGCAGCGGCGGCAGGTGGATCGGGATGACGTGCAGCCTGTAATACAGATCCTCGCGGAACCGGCCTTCCTCCACCTCGCGCAGCGGGTCGCGATTGGTGGCGCACAGTATCCGCAAGTCGACCTTATCCAGCTTGGTGCCCCCGACCTTCTGGAAAGTGCCGGTCTGGATGAAGCGAAGCAGCTTGGTCTGGAGCGCCGGCTCCATCTCGCAGATTTCATCCAGGAACAGGGTGCCGCCGTTCGCCCGCGCCGCCGCCCCTTCCCGGTCGGCCACGGCGCCGGTGAAGGCCCCCTTCACATGGCCGAAGATCTCGCTTTCCATCAGCTCTTTCGGGATGGCGCCGCAGTTGATCGCCACGAAAGGATTGTCGCGGCGGGGGCTTTGCCGGTGGATCGCCTCCGCGCAGACTTCCTTGCCGGTGCCGGATTCGCCGGTGACGAACACGGTGGCGCGGCTGGACGCGGCGCTTTCGATGATCCGGTAGACGCCCTGCATGGCGAGCGAGCTGCCGATGAAGCCATGGAAGCGGCTTCGCGCCAGTTCCCCGGTGTAGGTATCGACGATCTGGGCGAGGCGCAACCGCTCGACCGCGTTGCGCACCGTCACCATCAGCCGGTCGGCGGTGAACGGCTTGACGACGAAATCATAGGCGCCGTAGCGCATCGCCTCTACCGCCACATTGACGGAGGCGTGGGCCGTGATGATGACCACGGCGGTCGGTATCTGCTGGCTGGACACGTATTTCAGGATGTCCATGCCGTTCATATCCGGCAGTTGGAGATCCAGCAACACGACCTCGGGCGGCGTCTCGCGCAATGCTTCGAGAGCCGCAGCGCCGGTTTCCACGGCGGTGACCGCGAAAGCCGCTTTCTTGAGGTACTCGGTGTAGACACGGGCCAGCGACGGCGTGTCTTCAACCAGCAAAACCTTTGCGTTAGCGATAATTTTCGGTCCCGGAAACTAAGATTGATACAATCTGAGAATACCTGATTTTGCTGATCATGAGCAATCTTCCACTGGCACGACACCCTTGACAGGACGGTCGTGCAGCATTCGAACTATGGCGATGCGCCCGTCTGCATATGGGCATAAAAGAGACAAAAAAGCGGTAAATGCAATAATTTCAAGGAGGAAAGATGCGCCTGTCGAACAAAATCGCCATCGTCACCGGGGCCGCTTCAGGCTTCGGCGAAGGCATCGCCCGGACCTTCGCCAGCAATGGCGCCAGCGTCGTCGTCAACGATCTGGACGAGGAAAAGGGCCGCCGGGTGGCCAACTCGATAAACGCGGCCGGCCAGGGGTCGGCAATGTTCTTCGCCGCCGACGTGACCGACGACAAGGCGGTGGCCGCGATGGTGCGGGCCACCGAAGAGCGTTTCGGCGGGCTGGACATCATGGTCAACAACGCCGGCTATACCCATCGCAACAAGCCGATGCTGGAGGTGACCGACGCCGAGTTCGACCGCATCTTCGCGGTCAACGTGAAGGCGCTCTTCCTGGCGGCCCGCCATGCGGTACCGGCGCTGGAACGGCGCGGCGGCGGCGTCATCCTGACGACGGCATCCACGGCGGGGCTGCGGCCACGGCCCGGTTTGACCTGGTACAACAGCTCCAAGGGCGCCGCGATCACCGCGACCAAGAGCATGGCGGTGGAACTCGCCCCGCTGAAGATCCGCGTCAACGCGCTATGCCCGGTGATCGGGGAAACCGGCATGACCGGCGACTTCATGGGAGAGGACACGCCCGAGCGGCGGCGTCAGTTCGTGGCCGGAATCCCGCTGGGCCGCATGAGCCGTCCCGACGACATCGCCAACGCGGCCCTGTGGCTTGCATCCGACGAGGCCGAATTCATCACCGGCGTGGCGCTGGAGGTGGACGGCGGGCGCTGCGTGTAGGCTCTTATAAAGTTCCGTAACTCGTACGATCGGATCTCCAAAGCGTAAGGGTTACAGACTTCAGGCTGAAGTCCTTATACCAGTTCTGACAGGAGATACCGGATCGCCGGGATGACGACAGGAGATCGACAATGCGCCAAAGACTACAACCAACCCCTGCGGCGGAAGTACAGCAGCGGCAGGATCGCCGACACCACCATCAGGAACAGCGCCAGCGGATAGCCCCAGGACTTGTCCAGTTCCGGCATGAAGTGGAAGTTCATGCCGTAGATGCTGGCGATCAGGGTCGGCGGCAGGAAGACCACGGCGACGACCGAGAAGATCTTGATGATCGCGTTCTGCTCGATGTTGATGACGCCCAGCGTGGCGTCCAGCAGGAAGTTCGTCTGCTGGCTCAGATAGCCGGCATGCTCGCCCAGCGACCGAAGGTCGCGGTTCAGGCTCTTCAGCAGCGCCTTCTGTTCCTTGTTGAGACGGCCGGTGCTGAGCGTCGCCAGATACGTCGCCAGCCGGTCCAGGCCCGCCAGACTGTCGCGCACCTTGTTGGTCAGGTCACCGACCCTGCCGATATCGCGCATGACTTCCCGCAAGGCATCCGGCTTCCGGGCCGCTTCCTTCGACTTGGCGGGCAGCGGATCGTCGAAGATCCTCCGGCCGATCCCGTCGAGCCGGGTGCCGATCAGTTCCAGCAGATCGGCCACGCGGCCCACGACGGCATCCAGCATGCCGAGCAGGGCCGCTTCCGGACCGCCGATCAGTTCCGGCTGGCGGTTGAGCCGGCCGGCGAAGGTATCGATGCTCTTGGGCTCGACATAGCGGACGGTGACAAGATGGCCGCCTTTCGAGATGCCGTTGGTCAGGATGAAGGTCACCACGCCCAGTCCCGGATACTCGGTGTCGGCCCGCGTGATCACCGGCGTGGTCAGGTAGATGCTGCCGTTCTCGACGTAGAGCCGGCTGGAGACCTCGATCTCCTTCATTTCCTCGTGAGTCGGCAGGTCGATCCCGACGATGCCGGCGATGGCGGCGCGCTCCTCCTCGGTCGGATGCAGCATGTCGATCCAGACGGTGCCTTCGGGGAGATTCTGTCCGGTATCGAGCGTCCGCCTGAAGGTTCTGCCCTTATCCAGGCCGTAAGCGCTGATCATGCCGCTGTTTCGCCGGGTACCGGGATGCCGTTCTGGCGGCAGGTGGCCGTCAGCGTATTGAGCAGCAGGCAGGCGATGGTCATGGGGCCGACTCCGCCGGGCACCGGCGTGATGGCGCCCGCCACTTCGGCCGCTTCGGCGAAGTTGACGTCGCCGACCAGCCGGGTCTTGCCCTCGACCGCACCCGCCACGCGGTTGATGCCGACATCGATGACCGTGGCGCCCGGCTTGATCCAGTCGCCCCGCACCATCTCCGGCCGGCCGACGGCGGCGACCAGGATATCCGCGCGGCGGCATTCCCATGCTAGGTCCCGGGTGCGCGAATGGGCGATCGTGACCGTGCAGTCCGCCGCCAGCAGCAGGCTCGCCATCGGCCGCCCGACGATGGAGGAGCGGCCGAGCACCAGCGCCCTCAACCCCTTCAGGTCGCCGATCGTGTCGCGCAGAAGCATCATGCAGCCCAGCGGCGTGCAGGGCACCATGCCGGGAAGCCCCAGCGCCAGCCGGCCGGCGTTCTCGACATGGAAGCCATCGACATCCTTGGCGGGATCGATGGTCGCGATCACCACGGCGGGGTCGATCTGCGGCGGCAGCGGCAACTGCACCAGGATGCCGTTGACGGCGGGATCGTGGTTCAACTGCTCGACCAGCGCCACCAGCGTATCCTGATCGACGGTGTCGGGCAGCTTGTGCTCGAACGAGCGCATGCCGGCGGCCAGCGTCGCCTGTCCCTTGTTGCGGACATAGACCTGACTGGCCGGATCTTCGCCCACCAGCACGACAGCCAGACCCGGCTCCAGCCCGTGCGCTTCCTTCAGGGTCGCCACCTGACCGGCGATCCGGGTGCGCAGGTTAAGGGCGAAGGCCTTGCCGTCGATGATGCGTGCCTGGGTCATGATGTTCGGTTTCCGGCAAGGTCGGTTCAAAAATTGGTTCAGGTGCCGCCGGTTTGGCCCAGTGTTTGGCTCAATCTGGCCATCAGGTCACCGGCATCACCAGCGATATGGAGAATCTTGTTGCGGTCGGTTGCTCCGGCAACCAGTGAAATGGAGGATTTCGCGACCCCCCATTCCTTCGCCAGCAGCTTGATCAGAGCCTCGTTCGCCTTACCCGCTTCCGGCACCGCGGTCACCATGACCTTGAGCACCGCCTCACCCTGCCCAGCCTCCGCAATGCCCGCGATGGCGTTGCGCGATGCCTTGGGCGTCAGCCGGATAGCCACCCGGACGCCATCGGCGACCGGCTTGAATGGCGTCAAAACAGCAGCCCGTACTCGCGCATCAGGTTGCGGACGAAGAAGATGATCAGAATGACGATGATCGGCGAAAGATCCAGCCCGCCCAGATTGGGCATGATGCGCCGGATCGGCGCCAGCACCGGCTCGGTCACGCGATAAAGGAAGTCGCCGATCACATAGACCGCACGGTTGCGGGTGTTCACCACATTGAAGGCGACGAGCCAGCTCAGGATCGCGGAGGCGATCAGGATCCAGACGTACAGCCCCAGGATGGTGTCGATCAGCATGAAGAGAGATTGCATGGTCTACCGGGCCAAGGGGTCAAAAAAATGCGCTGCACCCTACCCTTACGCCCCGCGCGAGGCAAGCGCCGCATCCCCGCGGGACATCAATGGCCTTCATGGTTCATACCTGCCATCAACCCTTGACAGACCGGTTTCCGCCTACCAATATGCGCCCCGTTCCACCGCTGAACCATAAGCGGTGGAGGATCAGGTGTGGGGCCGTAGCTCAGCTGGGAGAGCGACGCGTTCGCAATGCGTAGGTCGGGAGTTCGATCCTCCTCGGCTCCACCAATCCTCCTTAAGCCATTGATACTACTCAGGAAAATGCCTCTCCAGGGGCGTTGAGCCCACCGTGTGGCACATCCCTGTCGCACACGGTGGAAGCCGAAATCGTGCCGAAAGCCCTTGGACCGCTCGTCTGACGGTCGGGAGGGCTGTCGCACAACGATGTCGCACAGACGTCGTTCGACTGGCCTATGGCTGCGGGGAACGGTCTGCCAGTATCGGGTGAGGGTTCCCGTCGAGCTTCGCCAGCGACTGGGCCGTAGCCACGTAAATCGGTCGCTCCGCACCAGCAGCTACGCCGAAGCCATCCGGATGGCCCGCCGAGTCGCGTTCGAGATCGAGGGCATGTTCGACGCGGCACGTCAGGGCGTCGGAAACAATTCGCCGGAGGCTGTGTGCGAAATGGCCGTTTCACCGCCGCCGCTATCCCCGACGATGAAAGCCGACACCGTCCAGGGGCAACGCATGAAGCCATGAAAGTCCTAAGATAGGAGCCAAACTTACTTAAACTGGCCACAGAGGTCTAAAGATAGGTCCAACATCCCTCGCGCATTGCCCCTGCGATCAGCTGGGCTCCAGGTCAGCAGCTAATCCGATCCGAAATTTGCCAATGGTTGCAAGCCGCTACACGCAATGACGGAACGCGCGGGACTTGCAGCCCCGCGCGATGGCCTTACGGCGTCACGATGTTCGAACCAGAATGGATAGCTGTCGGAGCAGCGCCAAGAACTCTGATAGAGCTTCCTGACGACCCTCCACTCTCAGCTCTCCCGAGGTGGTCGCCTGTTCGATCGTCGTTTGCTTGAGCTGGATGCGGTCGAGAGTGTCCTTGGTTAGCGTCAGCTTGGCATCGGCAGACGGTGCCAGTTTGCTCGCGTAATTCAGCGTCGCGTTCTCGATCGTCAATGCATAGCGCTTGTTCAAATCAATGAAGTCGATGTTCAGGAGCAGTTTCTTCCCCGCCGCCTTTTCTCCGTTGAGACGCACGCCCAGGTAATCGAACAGCATCTCCGGGGGCATGGCACGAATGGTGTCCGGGCTCGCCGTGTTGGCCACCGGAACGTTGGGAACGCCGTTACGCAGTTCGAAAGCGCCCTGTAGATAAACCGAGCGCCAGGATCCGGACTCAGCCTGATAGCCCATTTGCTCATAGGCATCCGCCCAGAAACTCCTTCGCCTCCTTGTTGTCGGGATCGGCGAAGACGACGTGTTTCAGTGCCTCGGCCACCCAACGATACTCGCCCTTGTCGAAGTCCGCCTTCGCCTTGGTAAGGACCGCAGCGGCGCCACCCATATACTCCACGTATTTCTTGGCGGCAGCTTTTCCGGTGGCAACTGGTCGAGCGTTGTCGGGTTGGCGTCATAGAAACCCATGTAATACGCTTTCCGCATAGAGGCTTTGGTCTGATTGATTTGCTGAAAAGTGGCTGAAAAATCGATTGAAGGATGACACCGCCCCGTCGAGCGTCGCTACATCATCGGCATGTCAGGCAGGATCTTTGTCGCTCCGCATCACTCGACCGAGGAGCTGGAGCGCCGCTACAAGGCCGCGAGTGACGGCATTGAACGCGGACACCTTCACATCATCTGGCTTCTGAGCCAGGGGCGTTCGGCGAAGTTCGTGGCGGAGGTCACGGGCTACACACCAACCTGGGTCAGCAAGATCCTGTGGCGCTACAACGACCACGGCCTCGCGGGGCTGGGCGACGGCCGCCTGGACAATCCCGGTGCCGCCCCGCTGCTTGACCCGGCCCAGGTGGAGGCGTTGCGCGACCTGGTCAGCGAGCCGCCGCCCGACGGCGGGCTGTGGACCGGGCGCAAGGTGGCGTGCTGGATCACCGGGCGGATCGGTCGCACGGTGTCGCCCCAGCGCGGTGTCGAATACCTGCGTCGCCTGGACCTGACGCGCCAGGTGCCGCGGCCGGCCAATCCCAAGGCGAGCCTGTACGAGCAGGCGCGGTTTAAAAAAAGCTCCAGGCCCGCGTCAGCGAGCTCCAAGGCTCCGACACGGCGATCCCGGTCGAAGTCTGGGCGTTCGATGAACACCGCCTCGGACTGAAACCGATCCTGCGCAAGGTCTGGGCGCCACGCGGCTGCCGTCCGACCGCCAGCGGCCATCACCGCTACCAGTGGCTTTATCTGTACGGCTTCGTCCGGCCCGCCACGGGCGAGGTCGTGTGGTTCATCGCCGACGGCGTCAACACCGCGCTGTTCAGCGCGCTCCTGGCGTCGTTCGCCGCCGAGGTCGGCGCCGGCCCCGACAAGCACGTCATCCTGGTGCTCGACGGCGCGGGCTGGCATGTCGCCAGGGATCTGGTGGTTCCGGAAGGCGTTGAACTGATGTTCCTGCCACCGTACTCGCCACAAATCCAGCCCGCCGAACGCTTGTGGCCTTTGACGAACGAGCCCATCGTCAATGAATACTTCGAGACCCTGGAGGAACTCGATGAGGTTCTTGCCGAGCGTTGCCGTATCCTCGCTGACGACCCTGATCAGATCAAAGCACATACCCTCTTCGAATGGTGGCCGCATCATAATTAGAAAGCGCTGCAAACTTGCCTAAAGCATTTGGCGTCAGCCTATTCACGCGGAAAGCCGCTGATAGACCGCGCGAGTGTTGTGCTTGAGTGAACCGTAATAGCCGCGATTGTACCATTGCTTATCGAGTTCCGGCGGAAGCTTCACCATGTTAGAGATTTCCACGCCGGTGTAGCCCTTGTTCATCAAGTTCACCGACTGGTCATGAATATACTTGTACATGTCACGATGCTTCTTCCAATAATCGATGATCTTGGCATTGCCCCACATTGGCCAGTGATGGCTCTGGAACTTCACGTCCACGCCGTTGCCGTAGAGGTCGATTGTCTCATTGAGGTAGTTTGCCCATTTGAGCGCATCACGCACCTGCGCCCCGCGTAGCGTCAGGATGTTGTGCATCGTGTTAGTAGTTTTCCGCCATCCACATGGCGCGGAACTGGGGAAAGTATGTATTCATCTCGGCTGGCGCTTCGGTGCCGGGCGTCATCTGGAACACCATCGTCACACCATCGATGGTGACCTCTTCGCCCGTTTTCTTGATCTCACGCGAAGGCTCGATCAGTGTGGCCGTACCTGTTGAAGTGGTTTGTCCGAGACCTCCATTGACGCCTCCCTGCGCGTTACGCGGCAGCAGAGCGCCATACATATAGATCGCGCGTCGGCTCATAACGTTGCCGGCGATCACGTTTTCGCTGACTGCGTGCTCAGTGAAATGTTCCGGTGCAAGGATTTGCACCTTGCCGGACTTCACGTCGGCTTCATCGACGATACCGCGCACGCCACCGTAATGATCGACGTGCGAATGGCTGTAGACTACGGCCACGACCGGCAGCTTACCGAGGTTTTGTGAAACAAGATCGTAGGCCGCCTTGGCAGTCTCTGCCGAAATGAGGGGGTCGAAAACAATCCATCCGGTATTACCGCGAACAAAGGTGATGTTGGACAGATCGTAACCGCGTACCTGAAAAATCTTGTCGTGCACCTTGAACAGCCCGTATTGCATGGTGAGCTGCGAGTTGCGCCACAGGCTCGGATTCACAGTGTCCGGCGCTGGCTTATCGATGCTGATGTACGCCTTGTAGGCTTCTAGGTCCCAGACGACGTTGCTCTTTTCGCCTTTAATCGTCAGCGCATCGGGCTTGGAAATTAGCCCGCGCGTCGCGTTGTCGAAATCGTCGCGGTCGTTGAAATTGAGATATTGCTGCAGAGCGCGGTTGGCTGCCTTGGTGGCCTCGGTCGCCAGTTTGCCTGGAGCGGTTTGGGCGTATGCAAGCGACACGGCCCCAACAGCCAAGAGGGCGACTGTGGCAAACATCGTCCCAATGCGATTGCTTATGCTTATCATCGTTTCCTCCCCTGAGATTTGAATATCACGGGTTCTCGACGGACAGCTTATGATGCCTCTAAAAATTTACGATAACAGTATGCGTCTTCCTGGTTCCGCCGTCAAAATGACCTATCTGGAGCGGCTTGCAATCATTCGGGATCGGGCTCGCAATCATCGCAGGGCAACGCGTGAGGGACATTTGACCTATTTATAGAGCGATTTGGCCAGTTTAAGTAAGTTTGGTTCCTATCTTAGGACTTTCATGGCTTCATGCGTTGCGCCTGGACGGTGTCGGCTTTCATCGTCGGGGATAGCGGCGGCGGTGAAACGGCCATTTCGCACACAGCCTCCGGCAAATCGCTTCCGACGCTCCTGGCGTGCCGCGTCGAACATGCTCCTCGATCTCGAACGCTACCCTTCGAGCTTCCCGAACAGCATCGGTGTAGCTGCTGGTGCGGAGCGACCAATTCACATGGCTCTGGCCCAGCCGTTCCCGAAGCTCGACGGGAACCCTGACCCGATACTGGTAAACGGTCCCACGCAGCCATAGCCCCGTCGGGCGACGTCTGTGCGACATTGTTGTGCGACAGCCTATCCGACCGCCAGACAAGCGGTCCGAAGGCTTTGAGCATGATTCGGCATCCGCCGTGTGCGACAGGGATGCGCCACGCGGCAGCTTCGATATTCAGAGGTCGAAATCGCACCTGATCCGAAGACAGCCAGCTTCGACGCCACCGCCAGTCACTCCTCGAAATCGTCCGGGTCCGGGTATTGCTCCGGGGCCTTGCCGACGGAGGCCAGGACCTTCGGATAGCGGCGCTTCGGTTCCTTCTGTCCCCTGGCGGTGAATTCGACACGGAAAAGCCACTCATCGCCGTAGTCGAAGAGAAACAACATCTTTTTGCCGACCTTGGGAAACGCCCGGGCGACGCTGGTCTTCTTGACGCTCTTCGAAATCGGGGGTCGCCTCACCCATGTCTGCGAACAGCTATACCTCGTTGGTGCCTGCATCATCGTCTTGCAGATTCAGGCCGCTGTAGAAGCCGAAGGCGTGATCGAAGTCGAAGGCAAACGCCTGCACGATGGCCAGGGCGAGATCATAGAGCGGTCCGGTCGCTCGGGATCTCGATGTCGCGGTATAGCTCCGGCTCCAGCGAGACGCGGAAGATGTGGGTGCTGAGTTTCAGCCAGGGTGTCCGCCTCGGGTTCGCTGTCTCTTATCCGCTGTCGTGGCCCCAGCGGGAGGCCCGCTGGGGAGATTGGCCCATGACGGGTACAGGATTTCTCCAAACCGGGGAACAGGCCAAAAAGTGTGAACTAAATGAAACGCCGGGTTTCGCCATCCCGATCGGGATGGCGAAACCCGGCGGGCTGGTCAGACATTCGGACGGTTAGGTCAGAAGTCCAGGCGGGTGCCCAAGATGAAGACGTAACCTTCGTTGCTGATCGTCGGCCCGGCGTTTGGAGTGGCGCGGACTATCCTCTTCGAAATAGACGAAGTCCGACTGAACCACCAGACCAGGCGCAATCGTATAGGCGGCGCCAAGGCCATAAGCCTTGTAGTCGCTGTCGTAGGTGCCGTCGGCGCTCTTGAAGCCTTCGGCATCCATGTAGCTGGCGCCGACCGCGACCGGACCGGCGGTGTAGCTCAGACCCGGCATGCCAGACCGACTGGTCGCCGCCGGTGGCTGCCGGTCGGTACGTTGAAGTCGTCGGCATCGACATAGCCGCCGCCGAGCAGGAAGCCGCCGAAGCCGACCTGGGCGCCGACGTTCCACGCCGTGAAGTCTTCCAGCCGGAGTGACGAGATTCTGACCCGAGGCGCTGGACACGGTAGCGCCCAAGGCTACCGAGAAGC
>CAWKET010000050.1:0-84656 GCA_963848585.1 uncultured Alphaproteobacteria bacterium
CCCGCGGCCCAGCGACGAGCAGTCCATGTCCAGAGAGAGCAACGTATACGTTGCTCCCTGCGCGACATGCTCGCCGTCGCCTGACCACGCACCACTCACCACCCAGGACTTGCGTCTCCGGTCAGCAGTTGGCGCGAGACCTGACGGAACCTCAGACCCTCCTCGCCGGAGTGGCTGGCGGTCTGCCCGAAACGCTCCTCGACATCGTGAAGCCCTGAGCGTTCCAGCCCTTCGTTCCGCCCCCCTCGTAGCTGTAGATGATCTTCATCTCAGACTCCTTCCACATTCCCCGCCCCTGACATCTCCCGGCCGCTCATCGCGGCTATGGACCTGCGCCGGCGGGCTGGAGTCGCCTCCACGGCGGTGAAGGCCTCCAGGATCTTGTAAGTATGTTCGGCACCCTTTGGCACCGCCCAGCTATCGCCCGGCTCCAGCTTGACCATTTGCCCCTCGATGTGAAGCTCGGCACGGCCTGAGATGACGTAGCCAACCGTCTCATACTCGCGGCGGGTCGGCGGCTTTGCGTTCGGTCGGCGCTTCGCCCTGGGCCACAGGCGCATCGACAGGGTCTTGCCCGAAGCGAGATATTTCTGGCCCTGGTCGCCCTTGGGGGAGTGGGCGGAACTAACCTTCATCACGGTGGTGTCGGTCATGGTGGACCTTCTGGGTCTGGAGCGATCGGACGACGTCCGGACCCTGATGACAACATGAGCCGTCGGGGGTAGTTCCTCAGGTTCGTCCTCACCCAACCTTTATCCGACCGGAGTTGGCCGCCACCCGGACGTTGCCGAACGAGAGCATAAAATTCTGTGGGGAGCTCAGGCTGCGGCGGCTGATGTGGGGGTATCATTTGCGGCCATGGCCGGGTACCATTTTCTGAACGTTTCCCGCAGAGTGCCGTCGAGGGTGCGAGTTCGGGTCAGAGCGGATGGAAGGGAGAGCAACAGAAACCGTGGGGCTGTCACGCTGCGGCAACGAGGGGCAAAGCCTGACCATCGTTGGCGGGCATGGCCGGATACCAGTTGGTGAACAGGTCGCCCAGCGTGCCGTCGAGGGTGCGGGTTCGGGTCTGTAGGAGCCGATGGGCACGTCTTTGGTGCAAAAATATTTAGCTATAAATTTAATGGTTTAGCTTAGGATCCGACGCGAAATAACCGCGTCATGGTGGCTGCTGTGTTGGCACGGGTTTGATGGTGTAGTTCGTATCCGGCATCGGCACCCCACAGCCAGCCAACCAAGCCAATCAATCCCAACCTGCCAATCACCCCCAACTTGACGGTGCGGTCGATCCTGTCAGGCAGTGTGAGATTGTCGATCCGCACCGGCAATGTCTTCGGCCAGTGGCCAGACCGGCCCGTCCGGCGCGGTGGACAGTCCCAGGTGGTAGGCCAGGAACCACATCAACACGACACCGGCAGCCCACATCACGATCTGCCAAGTCCAGATCGACGGCATGCCGAACAGCCAGCCGGACGGATCGTTCGGGTCGCCGAACAGGGTATTGCCGATCACGGCGCCGGGACCGAACGCGAAGACGAACCACAGGATGGCCAGGATCCAGGCGAGCGGCGCCAGCCGGCGTCGCTTCGCGGGCAGGGCGGCATACTTGCGCAGGACGGTATGGAATTCCATCTTGCGCGCTCGGTCGTCCCTGGTCACCAGCGAGACCAGCACGGCGACCGTCATGTTGACCATGATGCCCCAGCCGGCGGCATGGATCGTCAGCGGCCAAATGCCCCAGGCCTGGATGCCGAACCAGACCACGCCGACCGGATCGGTCGCGGTGACCGTCACCAAGCCGGCGATCAGGCCGGCCGCCACGCCTTGGCGGGTCAGGAAGGGCCACCAGCAGACGGCGATCAGGGCCGGCCACATCTGGAAACCATAGGACACGGCGAGTCCGCCGAGAAGCACCAGAGCGGTGGTGCTGGTGGTGGCGATCATCAGGGCCAGGACGACGACGACCAGAACGCACAGCCGCCCGATGAACTTCTGGGTCCGGTCGTCGGCACCGGGCATCAGGAACCGTCCGAACAGGTCGCGCGCGAGCATGCCGCCCGCCGTCGCCATATAGGCCGAGGCGGTCGATTCCATGGCCGCCAAGGCACACACCGCCAGCAACCCGACCAGCCAGGGTGCGGTGACACCGATCAGATTGATCAGCAGGGGAACCAGCATGTCGTGGCCGCCCCGGCATCTCCAAAAGGTCGCGCCCACCGAGCGCCGGAACCATCACGGGATTGACCAGGTCGGGGCGAGCCTCCAGGAGGGCCCGGTCGGCACCCAGAAAGTGGCCCCCCATGCCCTGGATCGCGGAGAACAGGGTCACGATCAGGCCCATACAGAAGGCCGAGGCCCAGACCTGCTGCGGGGCGAAGGCCGCCGGGCTGCGGCTGGCGAAGGCCCACATGGAAAAGGCCGGTGACGCCTGTATGCCCATCACGGCGAACCCATAGGTCATGAGCAGGCGCCGGTCCACGGGCTGCCCACGGCCGCGGTGCCGTCGCGGACAAGCTGGATCGCCCCCGGAACGGCGATGTAATGGCTGTACCCCTCGGGCGTGCGCACGGGATCCTGCGCGACGAGCCCGGCGATGCCGGCCAGCAGCCGCTCCCAGCCGCCGACGAGGGTCAGGGTGGCAAACCCGATCACGACGATGCCGCTGGCCAGCAGCACGCCCTGGAGGACATCGACATAGGCCACGGTGCGCAGGCCGCCGGAGGCGACGTAGCTGACCACCACGATCGTCAGCACCCACATGCCGAACTCGACGCCGACCAGGCCGTTCGTCACCACGCTGAACAGGAAGCCCGAGGTCAGGAGCTGGAGCCCGAGATAGGGCACCGAGAAGAACATGGCCACGATGACCACGAGCACCCGGATCAGTTCGGACTTGAAGTAATAGGCCAGCATCTCGCCCGGCGTGACGAAGCCGAAGCGCTTGCCGAGAATCCATTGACGCTTCAGGAACAGCACGCCGGTGAAGGGCATCGCGATGGCGGCCATCGAGACGTAGGCGTACGGAAAGCCGTCGGTATAGATCTGCCCGGGATCGGCGAAGAAGCTCCAGCCCGAGTAACAGGTGGCGGTGGCCGCGAGCACGAAGATCGGGCCGGGCAGGTTCCGCCCGGCGATGAAGTAATCGGTTGCCGTGCGGGCGTGGAGCGAGCCCCGAATGCCCCAGAACACGCAATAGCCCCAGTACGCGAGCATGAACAGAAAGACCCATGTGACCTGGGCAGCCAAGGCGCACCTCCATCATTGCGCTGCGTGCGGGCGCGTCGCGGGCGATGGCCGACGGTTCAGCGGAGTGGAGGTGGACGTCGCGCTGGGGAAACGGCACGTGGATGCCGTGCGCGCGAAACAGGTCCCAGATCTCCAGCAGGACCTCGCTGGAAACGTTGCGGATGCCGTTCTGCACGTCGCGGATCCAGAAACGCAACTCCAGATCGAGCGAGCTTTCATTCACGGCGATCAGCAGCGCCCGGGGTTCGGGCGAGCGCAGGATGCGCGGCGGGCGGCGGGTGGCCTCGACCATCAGGTCGAGCGCCTTGCGCACGTCGGAGTCGAACGCGACGCGGACGCGCACCTTGATGCGCGCCAGATCGTTCTTGTGCGACCAGTTGATGACCCTTTGCGTGATGATGTCTTCGTTCGGGATCAGGAATTCGGTGCCGTCACGGGTTTCCACCGAGACGTAGCGGGCGCCGAGCGACGCGATCCAGCCATAGTTGTCGCCGATCTGGATGATGTCCCCCGGCTTGATCGATTTGTCCATCAGCAGAATGATGCCGCTGATCAAATTCGACACGACCTTCTGCAACCCGAGGCCGACGCCGACGCCGACCGCGCCGCTGAACACGGCAATCGCGGTCACGTCGATGCCGATGCTGGTCAGCGAAACGATCACCGCCAGCACGATCAGGGCTGTCTTCAGCAGCTTGCCGAACAGCACCTGGACGGAGGGCGTCAGATTGGGCAGCCGGTCAACATGGCGCTGGAGGATGCCCGACAGCAGCATCGCTCCCCACAGCAGCACCCCCAGCGATAGCGCGCCCTGGGAGACGGTCAGCAGGGAAATCCGCACATTGCCCATGGTGATGGCGATGCGGTCGAGCAGATATAGGGTGGGCTGAAGCAGGCCCACAATGTTCAGCGCGGCGATGGAATAGGCGACGAAGGCGACCGCGCGCGCCCAGACCGGGTCGCGCACCAGCATCACCACGACCCGGATGACGGTCCAGGCCGCCAGCAGGTTGATGGCGATTCGCAGCGTGTCGTGTGGCCATCCGAACTGCATGGCCACCGCGATCGAAGCCCCCATGCCGAGCATCCACAGCACGGGAAAGACCAGCGAGGCCAGCGTCAGAGCGACGGATTTCGCATAATCGTCCCTGACCGAGCGCCGGATCCGGCCTTCCAGCACGGGGTGGACGAAGTCGTGCACCCACCAGGCGGCGAAACCGGATCCGACCAGGGCCGGCACCTGCATGGCCGTGTAGACGACCATCGTCGTGGTGAAGACTTTCTGGGTCAGCCAGATCATGGCGCTGTCGAGCCAGACCCGGAAGGCCGCGCCCGTAAAGAACGTTTCCATCCTATCCTCCCCGTCTTCCGAGCCGTGCCCCGATCGTGCTCCAGGAGGTGGTGTGGAGCGAGAGGGCTTGGCCATCGCTCTCCGGCAGGTTGAGCCGGGTCAGGCGGTCATTGCGGGCAGCCTGACGGGAGCATTATGCCCGAGGGGCATCATGGGCTCCAGACGCTATACGGGAGCGTGTCGGTGACACATGATGTGACCGATCCAGATAGGGTGCGGTCCCGATACCCCTGTACGGTCAGCCCTCCGAGCGATGTCTCGGTGCCAGTCGAGGTGGTTCATAATCCGGGTGCCCCTCGGTCCGTTCCCCGCGAACTCCAGCCCAGAAGAGTGCAGGGGCGACGCATGAAATCAGCCCAGCCAGAAGAGACAGCATGTACTCATCATTCCAGGCGGCCTGCTTGCGACGGGCCCGCATGCTGATCCGGGGTGTTCGGTCCCGGCCCATGAGGTTGATGGCGATCTTGCGCAGGATGGCCAGATTGCGAGCTGCCGTTCGATCCCGGACGCGGCTGTCATCCTCGCGGAAGGTGACATCCAGGACCCAATGGAGCCCATTTTCAATCGTCCAGTGCCGGCGGATCGCCTGAACCAGCACCGTGGGATCATCGCGGCAGCTTGACAGGAAGTAGCGGATCTCGGCCTCGACCTTGCCGGAGCCATTGACCCCGCGGATGGTCTCCACCGCCAGCACGGTGCGCAGCCCGGGCCAGGCGTCCAGCGCTTTCAGGCCGGCAGCCTCCGGGCAGACGAACACGCGCCGGCGGACCAGGCGGCCATGGCTGTCGTCGAAGGCATCGAACACCGGCTTGGCCGTGGCGCCGCGGGCAAAACAGTGCCGCTCGCAACACTCCTTCACCGCCAGGAACGCCTTGCTGTGATTGGCCTTGAGCACCAGCAGGTAATCGGCGCCCCGCTCCAGGATCCGGTCGGCGATCGTCTTCTGGCAGCCCATGGCATCCAACGTCACGATGCAGTTCTTCAAGGACAGCGTCTCGAGCAGCGCCGGGATCGCGGTGATCTCGTTCGACTTGCCATCGACCTCACGCTGGCCGAGCACCAGCCCCTGCTCGCTGGCCCAGGCGCTGACCAGGTGCAGCGGCCCCTGCGCCCGGCCGCGGTCGAAGGAGCGGCGCAGGGTCTTGCCGTCGATCGCCACGACCTCCCGGTCGAAGGCCTCGGCAAAGGACTGAGCCCAGGCGCTGAAGCAGGCCTCGAAGGCGTCCGGGTCGATCAGCATGAAGACGCGCCGGAAGGTGTCGTGCGAGGGAATGCCGTTGGCCAGGGTCAGAAAGGATCGCAGCCAGCCCAGCTTGTTGCGGCCGTAGAGCGCGATGTCGTCCCAGCTCTCCGCGCACGCGATCACCGCACACACCGCGATGACCAGGATGTCGATCAGCCGATGATCGACCTTGCCGGCACACCGCGGATCCTCGAGCGCTGAAAAGTGCTCGACCAGTTTCTCGACCGACATCGCCATTCTCCCTTCGTTGATAAAGGGAGAACCGTAACGCCCCGTTAGACCGTCAAATCCCGCCAGCCCATTTCATGCGTCGCCCCTGCAGAAGAGTGCTGCGTGGCGACGGCGAAGCTTGGCAGTCTCCTCCGGGTTGTAGTCGGTGTCCTCGACAGAACCGCGCAAGAGGCGGATCAGCCTTGACATGTCTTGGTAGAAGTTCTCGATCTCTTCGTCGGTAGTGTCCGCACCGACAACCTCTGCCGGCGTGGGTGTAACCTGGCGGTAAGCAAGGTGTTCGTCCCGCAACCTTTTCAGCTTTTTGTACGTGGAATACCGAGATCCACCGTCGGTGTAGGTGTCGATGATCGCGATCGCTTCCATTGCGCGCTGTCGCAGGGCGTCGCTTTGCTCACGCCCGAACTTGCCCAATACGTCGGCATCTCCCAAACCTCCCCCCTGCGCTTCACATTCCGCTGCGAGGGCATCCATTATGCGTTTGTCCTGAAGACTGTTAGCGATGGACTTCATCCCGACGGCTTGCGAGTTGTTGTCCCACAACCGCATCAGCGCCAGCAACATTTCTCGCCGGAGCGCCTGCCGCAAGACGATGAAAGTGTTTGCAGCGAACGAGCGTCCTATGCGCTCGTGCAGCGCCTCATCATATGCAGCCGGCTTCCATGCCTCGTGGCATGCCTGCGCCGTGTCGAATTCCTCGTGGGCGGCGCGGGCCTTCGCTCGGAGGGGAAGTATCTTCGGGTCATCGATTTTCATTGCGGTGGATGCATCATCTGGAGACAGGTAAAACCGGTTCTGTTGCAAAATTTGGCAGAAGATAAGAATGCCGTAGTTTTCGGGTCATTCTCAGGCGGCAATGTCGAACAGTGAGTTCACGAAGGCGGCCTGGGCGACGATGTCGTTCCCGCTGATCCATTTTACCTGCCCTTTTCTCATCATCGCCAGAGTTTCATAGCCGACCAGGGTGCGCCATGCCGTCCGGAACCTCTTGAAGCCAAGACCCGGCCGGACCAGCCGCTTGATTCGCCGGTGATCTTGTTCAACGATGTTGTTGAGGTACTTGACCTGGCGCAGCTTGGAGAAGCGCCAGAGCCGCTTGTCCCGCTTCATGTCGGTCACGCTGGGATAGGCGGCGTTCTTGTCGACCGTGATGGTGCGCGGGTTGACCGTGTGCGGCTGGGCCAGCGCCTTGCGGAAGAACCGCTTGGCCGCTGCGGCATCCCGCTTGGCGCTGAGCAGGAAGTCGATCGTCTGGCCGCGGCTGTCGACCGCCCGGTACAGGTAGATCCAGCGGCCCTTCACCTTCATGTAGGTCTCGTCGACCCGCCAGGAGCCGTTGGTCAGGCGCAGATGGGGCCGGAGCCGCTTCTCCAGCTCGGGGGCATAGGCCTGGATCCAGCGGTAGATGGTGGTGTGGTCGACCGACACGCCGCGGTCCCGCAGCATCAGCTCGAGGTCGCGGTAGCTGATCGGGAACTGCAGGTACCAGCGCACCGCCCACAGGATCACCTCGGCCGTGAACTGCCGGCCCTTGAACGGGTTCTTCCTGTTCCGCATGCCTTGGCCGCCTCCCTCGCCCCAAAGCACGGCGTTCTACCCAATCCGTGCCTCCGAAAAGCTGCAACAGAACCGTGACCGCCGCGTCGCTGGCGCTTCGTGGCAACGGCACGCATTTCATGCCGCTCGACAACTGCATCGAGGCAATGCGCCAGACGGGCGAGGAGATGAGCACGAAGTTCAAGGAGACGAGCCTCAGGGGCTCGCCGTCAACCTGCCGGAATGCTAGGGAACCGTCCGCCTTCTTAAGCTCGTATTTCCATCGTTGACGTGGAAGGAAACGCTTGGCCCCGAGGCCTGCGCGCAGTGGGCGAGCTACCACACAGCGTTTCGAAACGGGCGCGGACACGCATTAAGGGCTGCCGTCTATATTAAGTATTGATCGGCACACAATGCCGTCCCTGTAGGTCGGCTAAAGCGAAGCGGCAGCCGACATCGACGCGCCTGCTTGTCGGCTGCCGCTTCGCTTTAGCCGACCTACGAAGGGCCATGGGTCACTACTTTCTAAACTCAGCATCATCACCAACAGACATTGATTGAAAGGGCCGTGCCCCACTGCAGCACCGGGAATGCTCGCCACCTCGGCGATGATCCCGGCGCCAGGGGAACCAAGCCTCGACAAATTGTATTTTTGCAGCATCTTTTTTGTGTACGAACAAAATACAAAACTGTTGACACAGGGCGTGCTGTGAGGCAGCATTCCGGTTAACAAACAAGGCGAGCCCAGCGACAACTGGGACAGTGAACCGGGAGGTCCCTCGTGAAGAGCGCCAAGAACAGCCTGTATGACGACCTCAAGCGTCAGATCCTGACCGTGGAACTCGAACCCGACGAGGATCTCGATGAGGTGATCCTGAGCGAGCGCTACGGCCTTTCGCGCACGCCGGTTCGGGAAATCTTCCGGCGCCTGGCTGGGGAAGGCTACGTCGACATCCGCGAGAACAGAGGGACGCGGGTCGTCCCCATGAACCACTCGACGCTGAGAGACTTCTTCCTTGTCGCGCCGATGATCTACGCCGCCATCGGTCGGCTGGCCGTGCAGAACTTCAAACCGAGGCAGCTCTCGGAGTTGAAGGATACGCAGGAGCGTTTTCGAGCGGCAAGCGAGACTGAAGACGCGCTCTCGATGGTCCTGGAGAACAACCGGTTCCACGAGATCATGGGCGAAATGTCCGGGAACGTGTACCTCCAGCCCAGTCTCAACCGTCTCCTGATCGATCACGCCCGGATCGGCCACACCTTCTTCCGGCCCCGCACCGACGACATGAAGAAGCGGCTGAAGCTGGCCGTCAAGCACCATGACGGATTCATCGCCTCGATCGCCGCGCGCAATGAGGATGCTGTCGTCGATCTCGTTTTCCAGCACTGGGAACTTTCGCGGGAGAACATGGAGATGTTCATCGCCCCCGAAGGAATGAAGCCGGACGCATTTGTCGACGGCACCACCACGTCACCGATGGAGAAGTCGCTTTGAAATTCGAAGGTATCTACACGCCCGCCGTCACTCCGTTTGGACCTGACAACGAGATCGACAGGAAGGCGTTCGCCGAGGTCCTGGAGTCTCTGATCGAGGCCAGGGTGCACGGCATCATCATCGGTGGCTCCACCGGTGAATACTATGCTCAGACGGCCCAGGAGCGCTTCGAGCTTGCGGCTTATGCCAAGGACGTGCTTGGCGGGCGGCTGCCGCTGATCGTCGGGACGGGCGCCACCCGCACCGAAGACGCGATCGAGTACGCCAAGGCGGCGAAGTCCATCGGTGCCGACGCGATCCTGGTGACGACGCCGCCCTATGCTCTGCCGACCGACCAGGAGAACGCGGTGCACGCGCTCGCGATCGATCGCGCCGCCGACCTGCCGATCATGCTGTACAACTATCCCGCCCGGATGGGCGTCACCATGGGCGAGGAGTATTTCGCCCGCGTCGGAAAGTCGAAGAACGTCGTCGCCATCAAGGAAAGCTCCGGCGACATGAGCCGTGTCCACCTCCTGGCGCGGGAGTTTCCGCACATCAGCCTGTCGTGCGGCTGGGACGATCAGGCGCTCGAGTTCTTCGCCTGGGGGGCGAGGAGCTGGGTTTGCGCCGGCTCCAACTTCCTTCCCAGGGAGCATGTGGCGCTCTACGAGGCCTGCGTCCTGGAAAAGAACTTCGACAAGGGCCGCGGGATCATGACAGCGATGCTGCCGCTGATGCACTTCCTGGACGGCGGCAAGTTCGTGCAGTCGATCAAGTTCGGCTGCGAGTTGAACGGCCTCAACGTCGGCCCGGTGCGGGCCCCGCTGCGCCCCCTCAACTCGGAAGAAAAGCGAACCTTTCAGACGGTCGATTGCCAACCTGAAGCGCACCGTCGCGCAGATCACATCGGGAGCGAACCATGCATGATCTTCTGACCGCGGCGGAGTACGCGGCAATCGCGGAAACGATGTCCTTCCCGGCGAATGCGTTCATCAACGGATCCTTTCGGCCGGCGGCATCGGGCAAGACGTTCAAGACCCTGAATCCGGCCACCGGCAAGGTGCTGGCGGAGGTGGCCGCCTGCGACGCAGCCGACGTCGACTTCGCCGTGGCGAAGGCCAAGGAGGCGTTCGACGACGGCCGCTGGCATCTGCGCTCGCCGGGGGAGCGGAAGGCCGTTCTGCTGAAGTTCGCAAAGCTCATCGAGCGCAACCGGCATGAGCTTGCGGTGCTCGAGAGCCTCGACAGCGGCAAGCCGGTCCGGGAATGCCAGACGGTGGACGTTGCGGACACCATCCACACCATTCGCTGGCACGCCGAACTCATCGACAAGATCTACGACAGCACCGCACCCGTCGGTTCCAACGCCCTTACCCTGGTCGTCCGCGAACCGATCGGCGTCGTCGGCCTGGTCCTGCCCTGGAACTTCCCGCTGCTGATGCTCGCCTGGAAGATCGGCCCGGCGCTGGCCGCCGGCTGCTCCGTCGTCGTCAAGCCGGCCGAGCAGACCTCGCTGACGACGTTGCGCGTCGCCGAGCTGGCCCACGAGGCCGGCATTCCCGCCGGCGTCTTCAATGTCGTGACCGGCACGCGGCAAGGACGTCGGCGAGCCCATCGGCATGCACATGGATGTTGCGATGGTCAGCTTCACAGGCTCGACGGCGACGGGGCGTCGCTTCCTGCGGTACGCCGCCGACTCCAACCTCAAGCGGATCGTTCTGGAATGCGGCGGCAAGAACCCGGCGGTGGTGATGGACGACGCGGAGGATCTGGACCTCGTCGCCGAGCAGGTGGTCAACGGTGCGTTCTGGAACATGGGCGAGAACTGCTCCGCGACGTCCCGTCTCATCGTTCATTCATCGATCAAGGACGAGCTTCTCCATCGCATAGGAGCGTACATGCGCGAGTGGAGAATGGGGGATCCGCTCGATCCGGAGAACCGCGTCGGCGCGCTGGTGAGTACGGAGCACTTCGACAAGGTGAAGTCCTATCTCGACCAGGCTGTTGCCGAAAACCTCGCGGTCGTGCATGGCGGGGAAACGCAGAAGGACAACTTCATCGAGCCAACGGTGATCGATGAAGTCGCGCCGTGACAGCCGCCTCTTCCAGGAAGAGATCTTCGGGCCGGTCCTTGCGGTCACCACCTTCAACAGCATCTCGGAGGCGGTCGCGCTCGCCAACGACACGCCCTACGGCCTTGCCGCGTCGGTCTATACCGGCAGCCTCCGCAACGCGATCAAGCTGTCCCGGGAAATCCGGGCGGGCATGGTCACGGTGAACTGCTTCGGAGAAGGTGACGCGACCACGCCCTTCGGCGGCTACAAGGAATCCGGGTTCGGCGGCCGCGACAAGTCGATCTTCGCGCACGACCAGTACACCGAACTCAAGACGATCTGGATCGACGTCTCGGATCGCTCGGTTGACGAGACGGTCCGATGACCAGGCACGTCGTCAAGCGCCTTCCGGTCGATACCGGCATTTCCGGCTGGGAGGCGATCAGCACCCGGCAGCACTCCCGTCCGGGCGCTTGATGGAGAGTGACTGCCGACTGGCTGATCGTCGGGGCGGGCTTTGCTGGCCTTTCCGCCGCACGCCGGCTGTCCCAGCTCCGACCCGGCGAGAGGATCGTCGTCCTCGACGCGCGGGAGATTGCGACAGGACCGGCGGGCCGGAACTCCGGCTACATGATCGACGTCCCGCACAACCTTTCGTCCGGGGAGTATTCGGTCGGAAGCGAGGAATTGACAGCCTGGAAATCGCGCAGAACCGCTTCGCCATCGCGTTCGCGGCGGAGGCCGCCGCGGAATACGGGATGTCGGCCGAGACCTTCGATCCGTCGGGAAAGATCAACGCGGCGGCGACCGAACGCGGCATGAAACTCAATGAGAATTACGCGCGCTAGGCTTCCGCCAGAGCCAATCGCGTGGCTCGGCATCAACTCGGTTATCCGGTTGCAGGAATTGCGAGCAGGCCGCGAGGGGTGATCCTTCAGCCGCGCAATAGCGAAGACTGGTAGAGACTGCTGAAAGTTCGTATGCCAATGCGTGATTGGCATGGATCAAAAAGCTATTGCCTTCCATGATGATGTATGGACCAGGCCTGTACTAGAGGCTCCAGCCAAAATAACCGCTTCAGTTCGACCGGTTGAATTACAGTCGAAATCAAGCTCCTGCGTGGGTTTCGCAGTAGCATTTATTTCTGCATGCTTCCTGGACTGTTCGTAGTCTTCAAAGAAAAACAGTAACAAACAGGAGGAGGGAACCATGAAGAAATTGTGGACAGCGCTGTGCGCCGCCGTGATGGTCGGGATGACCATGCTGCCCGCCCAGGCCCAGGAGAAGACCATCAAGATGGGCACGATGTCCTGGGAGGACCTGACTCCGATCACGGGCATCACCAAGAAGGTGCTCGAAGACTCCGGATATACCGTGAAGGTGTCCGAGTTTTCCGAATGGGGCATCGCCTATGCTGCCCTGAGCAAGGGCGACATCCAGATCCTCGCGTCGCAGACCGACTATGTCGCCCAGGATTACTGGAACAAGAACAAGAACCGGCTGGAGAAGATCTCGCCGGTGTCTCACGGCCTCTTCCAGGGCCTCGCGGTGCCAAACTACGTCACCGTCGACTCGATCGACCAGCTGAATGAGAACGCCGACAAGTTCGGCGGCAAGATCATCGGCATCGAGCCGGGTGCCGGCCTGATGCGCGACACGTCGAAGGCCGTCAAGGATTACGGCCTCAAGCTCAAGCTTGTCGAGGGCAGCACCGCCGCAATGACGGCAGCGCTGAAGTCGGCGATCGACCGCAAGGAGTGGATCGTTGCAACCGCTCTGGGAGCCATCCTGGATGGTCCAGAAGTTCGATGTGAAGTTCCTCAAGGATCCGAAGGGCGTTTATCCGCCGCCGCAGAGCTACTACTGGATCGGCAACAAGGGCTTCTCGGAGGAGAACCCGCACGCGCGTGAAGTTCTGGCGAGCGTCTACGTCCCGCTCGCGGACATCACCGCCATCAATGCCGCGGTGAAGGACGGCAAGACGATGGATCAGGCCGTCAAGGATTGGACGGACAGCCATGCCGACCTTCTGAAGCGGTGGGAAAACATCAAGAAGTACTAACGGCGGATCGTATCGGCCGCCTGGAGTCCGCACCAGGCGGCCGACGCCAAATAATCAAGCAGGGGGTGCAACCGGTGCAACACCGGTGCCCATGGGGAGCGAAATGAGAACAGCAAACATCGATACCAGAGAAGTGCTGGTCGACTGCCAGTCGGTCTGGAAGATCTTCGGCAACAAGGCTCCCGCAGCCATGCAGGCGATCCGGGAGCGAGGGCTGACGAAGACGCAGGTGCTGCAGGACTTCGGCTGCGTCGTCGGCGTCTCCGACGCCAGCCTCCAGGTCCGGCGAGGAGAGATCTTCTGCATCATGGGCCTGTCGGGCAGCGGCAAGTCGACACTCATCCGGCTCCTCAACCGGCTGATCGACGCCAAGCCTCGGCAAGGTCTTTGTGAAGGGAAAGGATCTCTCGACACTGAGCACCACCGAGCTGCGCGAAGTGCGGGCTCGCCATATCGGCATGGTGTTTCAAAGCGTCGCCCTGCTTCCGCACCGAACCGTTCTCGAGAACGCCGCCTTCGGACTTGAAGTGCGGGGCATTTCCGAAAGCGGAACGGAACAGGACGGCTGCGCAGGCGCTTGAGAAGGTCGGCCTTGCCCAGTGGGTGTCGCGTTATCCCGGCGGAGCTCTCAGGGGGAATGCAGCAGCGCGTCGGCCTGGCGCGCGCCCTCGCTGCCGACCCCGAGATCATTCTGATGGACGAGCCGTTCAGCGCGCTCGATCCGCTCATCCGCCGGCAGCTGCAGGACGAGTTCCGGCAGCTGACAAAGGAACTCGGCAAGTCCGCGGTGTTCATCACGCACGACCTCGACGAGGCCATCCGCATCGGCGACCGTATCGCCATCATGAAGGACGGCGTCATCATCCAGGTCGGCACGGCGGAGGAGATCGTGCTGAAGCCGGCAGATGCCTATGTCGCCGACTTCGTCGCGGGCATTTCCCGCCTTCACCTCATCAAGGCGCACTCCGTGATGGGATCGGTCGCCGAATTCCAGCGCGCACAGCCGAACACCGATGTCAACGCGCTCGTCAAGACCTCGCCCGAGGCCGACATCGACGAGCTGATCAGCCTCATCATGCGCTCGGACCGCGACGGCATCGCCGTTGTCGACAATGGAGCGGTCGTCGGCGTCGTAACCCCCCGCAGCCTGCTTCGGGGTGTCAAGGGAACGCCGACGAGCGAGCTCGCCGCGGCATAGCCGATCACCTTGCTGGAGCACTTCGAGATGGACACTTCGGGTTTTACCGACACCTTCGACGCCTACATCGACGAGGCGCTTATCTGGCTGGGAGACAATGGCGAGTTTCTCTTCGACTTCATGCGCCAGATGCTCGAGGGCATGTACAACAGCGTCCTCTGGCTGCTCGAGCTCGCACCCTTCTACGTGGTGGCACTCGTTCTTGCCGTTCTCGGGTGGCGCCTGGTCAATGCCTGGTTTGGCGCCCTGGTCGGGATTGCGCTCGTATTCTGTGCGCTGATGGGGCTGTGGCCGGAGACGATGAGCACCTTGGCGCTCGTCATCACGGCGACCGTCCTGGCGCTTGTCGTCGGCATCCCCGCGGGAGTGGTCGCTGGCTTCAATCCGGCAGTTCGACCATCTGCTGGAGCCGGTTCTCGACCTGATCCAAACGCTGCCGCCCTACATCTACCTCCTCCCAGCCATCGCCCTGCTGGGCTACGGACCGGCGACCGCGCTTGTCGCGACCTTCATCGTCGCGGTGCCGCCGGCCTTCCGCCTGACATCGCTCGGCATCCGCATGACGCCACGCGAGTTCGTCGAACTGGGTGAGGCAACCGGGATCACGCGCTGGCAGATGTTCTTCAAGATCCGTCTGCCCTTCGCGATGCCCAGCATCATGGCGGGCATAAACCAGAGCCTGATGATGGCGTTCGGCATGGTCGTGATCGCGGGCATCGTCGGGTCGGGCGGCCTTGGCGAGACGATCTACGAGGCGATCCGCACACTCGATATCGCGCAAGTCGATCGATGCCGCCATCGCCATCGTCATCCTGACCATGGTTCTCGACCGTCTCACGCAGAGTGCCGCCCGCGTCGGCATGGAGGCAAACAATGAATTCCTCGCTCCCTCAGATCTCGCCGGGCGCGTTTCTCGCGCCGGCGGTCGATTGGCTCAACAGAAACTTCCATCCGCTGTTCGCGGCGATCAGCAGCCTGATCGAGGCCGTCCTGGGTGCGATCGAGGCGGCGCTGCTCTCCGTGCCGTCATACGTGCTGATTGCCGTCGTGGTCGTTCTCGCCTTCTTCCTTGTCAACGGGCGGGCGGCTGTCCTCGCAGCGGTCGCGCTGGGGTTCTGTCTTCTGGTGGGTCTTTGGGAAGCCTCGATGCAGACGATTGCCCTGGTGTCCGTCGCGGTTGCGATCTCCGTGCTGATCGCGTTCCCGCTCGGGATCCTCGCTTCGCGCCACAGCAAGGTCGAGGCGGCCATCCGGCCCGTGCTCGACATCATGCAGACCGTGCCGCCCTGGGTTTATCTGATCCCGGCCGTGATGATCTTCAGTCTCGGGCGTGTTCCTGCGATCATCGCGACGATCGTCTACGGCGTTCCGCCGATGCTCCGGCTGACCACGCTCGCCTTCAAGCAGGTGCCGAAAGACCTGCTGGAGCTTGGCCAGGCCATCGGGGCACCGCCACGCTCCATCCTGTTCAAGATCGAGATTCCCGCGGCCACGCCGACGCTCCTGGTCGGCCTCAACCAGTGCATCCTTCTTTCCCTGGCGATGGTGGTTCTGGCTGGACTGGTGGGGGCCGGCGGTCTTGGAGCGGAGGTTACGAGAGGGCTGACGCGCATGGAGATGGGCGTGGGCCTCCGGGCGGGACTTGCAATCGTCGCGGTCGCCCTTCTTCTCGACAGGCTGTCGCGCGGCGCGCTTCAGCGCAAACGCGTGGCGACGAGCGGGCTGAAGCCCGCTTTCGAATTCAAAGGACATACGATGCGACGCAGTTTCTTTTGCATAGACGCGCACACCTGCGGGAACCCTGTACGCGTCGTGGCGGGCGGCGGGCCGCTGCTGCCCCATCTCTCAATGGCCGAGCGGCGTGAAATCTTTGTCCGCGATCATGACTGGA
Organism: uncultured Alphaproteobacteria bacterium; assembly: GCA_963848585.1. Lineage (GTDB taxonomy): Bacteria > Pseudomonadota > Alphaproteobacteria > Azospirillales > Azospirillaceae > Skermanella. The sequence continues at coordinate 16,290 of CAWKET010000050.1, forward strand.
TCCGCAAGGCGCTCATGTTCGAACCGCGGGGCCATGACGTCATGTCCGGCGCGATCATCTATCCCGCGTTCAGGGAGGACTGCGACTTCGCGGTCCTGTTCATCGAGGTCAGCGGATGCCTGCCCATGTGTGGGGCGGGCACGATCGGTCTCGTCACGGCGGCGATCGAGGAAGGACTTGGTCACTCCCCGGGTTCCGGGAAGGCTGTCCATCGAGACACCTGCCGGAAGGGTGGACATCCAGTACGAAATGCAGGGCGAGTTCGTCGATACGGTCCGCCTGTTCAACGTTGCAAGCTATCTGCACAGTGCGGACATCCGCGTCGATGTTCCCGGCATCGGTTGTCTGTTGGTGGACATCGCCTATGGCGGCAACTACTACGCGGTTGTCGAGCCGCAGGAGAATTGGGCCGGTCTGGACGGCATGACCGCTGCGGAGATCGTGAACCTCAGTCAGAAGCTCCGCACGGCACTCTCCGATGTCTGCGACCCCGTGCATCCCGAGGACAGCAGAATACGGGGTGTTCATCACGCGATCTGGTGCGACGGCGCACGAAGTGAAGCCGCAGATGGCCGCTGTGCTGTCTTCTATGGTGAGAAGGCAATCGACCGGTCGCCTGGGGGCACGGGAACATCTGCGCGAATGGCGCAGTTGCAGGCAAAGGGGCGACTGAAGATTGGAGAAACGTACCGGCATGAAAGCCTCATCGGCACGATCTTCGAGGGCCGGATCGAAGCAGGCGCCATGGTCGGACCTTACGACGGAATCCTACCCAGCATAGGGGGATGGGCCCGGATCACCGGCCACAACACGATCTTCGTCGACGACCGCGATCCATTAGCACACGGATTTCAGATCAGGTAAGGGGATGGCGAAGGTTGAAGGGCTCGAAGCCGGTCGAGTCAAGCCAAGGACAGCGTGTTACAAGGATGCGGCTGGCTGAGGGGTTCCAAGCCCAAAACCGCGAAATTTTTGAAATCCTTTAGATTTAAGGGGCTACGCTATCCGGCATGGTCCTTTTTGCCAGTCAGTCGTCCCAGAAGTCGTTGAAGCGTTCCGCTGCCAAGTGGGTGTAGAGGACGGTGTGCTGGATGTTCCTGTGCCCCAGGTAATGCTGGATGGCCCGGGTATCCTGGCCGTCGTTGGCCAACTTGAAGCCGGTGGAATGTCGCAGCATATGCGGGTGGATCGGCATGCCCAACCGGGCCACCTCGCCGGCGCGGGCGACCAGCTTACGGAAGGTGGCCTCAGTCATCGGTGCCTTGCGCTCGGAGACGAAGACGTAAGGTGTCTCCAGGTCGTCGCGGAACAGCTTGCGCAGGGCCCGGATTTCCGGACCGCGCAGAGGATGGGTGCTCGGCAGCCCGTTCTTGCGCCGTCGGACATGCAGAAGCCCCTGACGCAGATCCACTTGGTCGCGTCGCAGGCCGACCAGTTCCGAAACGCGCAGTCCATGCCGGTAGGCGATCAAAATCATCGTGGCGTCCCGGTGACCATGGCGCCCGAGCTGTCGGGCCGCGGCGACCAGCCTGTCGATCTCGACCGGGGTCAGGTGCTCCCGGCTGCGGCGCTCGGCATTGGGTTGCTTGGGCGGCGGGGTCATCGTCCGACTTTCCCGAAAATGATCGGTGGCGCGTCGGTCGCCGACGCTGTCAGAGCCAGGCGCCACCTGAGCTCGGAACAGGTTACTTTCCCGAAAAGATACGTTATAGGGAATGTTTCGGCCGTGTTCACCTGACGGGACGATCGCGTGCCTGACCGACCAATGCGCGCCGACCACGGCAAGCGGCTGACCGTCCTCTCGGAGGCCGAAAAGCTCGCGCTTTATGGCCTGCCCGACTTCGATGACTTTCAGCGCGCCGAGTTCTTCGCCCTGAGCGGGGCCGAGCGCGCCTTGGCCGACCGGCGCAAGGGAGTGGCGGAGCGGGTCTGGTGCCTGCTGCAGATCGGCTACTTCAAGGCCAAGCGGGCCTTCTTCCGCTTCTCCTGGCAGGACGTTCCGCCCGCGGACATCGCTTTTCTGGTCGAGCGCTACTTCCCGGGAACCGCGCTGGTGCCCCAACCGATACGCGCCAACGAGCACTATGGAGACGCGCAGAAATAATTGAGACATTCTGGTGTCATGCTTCAGGTGTGGATTTGATCTCCGCTGGTGATTGCCATATTCGGCGGCATGATTGATGAGCGTGCGATACAAGAGCGGTACGAGGCGATACGAGACCAGTTGGACGAGCGTGGTCGACGCCTGTTTGCGGCGGCTGAGGCGCGGTCTGCGGGGCGCGGCGGCGTGGTGGCGGTGTCCCGGGCAACGGCTTGGCGCGCGGCACCATTGAGCGGGGGCTGAAGGATCTCGACCAGCCGGCGCCGCCCGGCGGGCGGGTCCGCCGGGCCGGGAGCGGGCGGCGGCACCTGACAGCCAAGGATCCAACGCTGCTGGAGGATCTGCGTCGCCTGGTCGAGCCGGTCACGCTCGGCGATCCGATGCGACCGCTGCTGTGGGTCTCCAAGAGCCACGTCAAACTTGCCAAAGCACTTCGGCGGCATGATTGATGAGCGTGCGATACGAGAGCGGTATGAGGCGATCCGGGACCAGTTGGATGAGCGGGGACGGCGTCTGTTTGCGGCCGCCGAAGCGCGGTCGTCGGACGCGGCGGCGTGATGGCGGTGTGCCGGGCAACCGGCCTGGCGCGCAGCACCATCGAGCGGGGGCTGAAGGATCTCGACCAGCCGGCACCACCTGCCGGGCGGGTCCGCCGGGCCGGGAGCGGGCGGCGGCGCCTGACAGCCAAGGATCCAACGCTGCTGGAGGATCTGCGTCGTCTGGTCGAGCCGGTCACGCTCGGCGACCCGATGCGACCGCTGCTGTGGGTCTCCAAGAGCCACGTCAAACTCGCCAAAGCGCTTCAGAAGATGGGCCACACGGTCAGCCCGAACACGGTGCGCAAGCTGCTGCGCCAGCTCGGCTATGGCCGCCGGGCCAATCGCAAAGCCAATGATGGACGCCAGCATGCCGACCGTGACGCCCAGTTCGAGCACATCAACGCCCAGGTCCTGGCCTTCCAGGCCGACGATCAGCCGGTGATCTCGGTCGACACCAAGAAGAAGGAGCTGGTCGGCAACTACACCAACAAGGGCACCGAGTACCGCCCCGAGGGCCAGCCGCGGCGGACCGAGGTCCATGACTTCGAGAACAAGGAACTCGGCAAGGTCGTGCCCTACGGCGTCTACGATCTGGCCGACAACAGCGGCTGGGTCAGCGTCGGCGTGACCAGTGATACCGCCGAGTTCGCGGTCAACGCCATCCGCTCCTGGTTCGACAAGATGGGCCGCGACCGCTATCCCGCGGCATCCCGGCTGATGATCACGGCCGACTGCGGCGGCTCCAACGGAGCCCGCGTGCGACTGTGGAAGCGCGAACTTCAGGACGTTGGCCGACGAGACCGGGCTGACGATCTCGGTGTGCCACTTCCCGCCCGGAACCTCGAAGTGGAACAAGATCGAGCACCGCCTCTTCTGCCATATCACGCAAAACTGATACTGTTGGTCATTCGGTGAGATCGGCGTATTGAGACGTGGAACCCCTTGAAGGAGGGAACCAATGTCGATGCGTCCGTCGCCGATTGAGCCTGTTCCCGAGGAAACTGCCCGGATTGCTCGGGCGGCATTCCGCAAAGGCAACCTGTTGATGCGGATCCGCGATGAAATCGGGGTTCTGTATGACGATCAGATGTTCGCCAGCCTGTATGATGCGCGCGGTCAGCTGGCGATAGCACCCTGGCGCCTGGCTCTGGTCACGGTGTTTCAGTTCCTCGAGAACCTGTCCGACCGGCAGGCGGCCGAGGCGGTGCGCGGTCGGATCGACCTGAAGTACGCCTTGAGCCTGGAGCTTGAGGATGCGGGCTTTGACTTTTCCGTTCTCTGTGAGTTCAGAGCGCGCCTGCTTGCCGGAGAACACGATCAGAACCTGCTCGAGGTCATGCTGGAGCACCTGGGCGAGCGCGGCCTGGTCAAGGCGCGCGGCAAGCAGCGCACCAACTCCACTCACGTTCTGGCGGCAATCCGCAGCCTCAACCACTTGGAACTGGTCGGCGAGACGATGCGGGCCGCACTCAACGCCGTGGTCCGATCGGCGCCCGAGTGGCTGGCGCGGCAGAACCGGCCGGACTGGGCGGAGCGCTATGGCGCCCGGGTCGAGCAGTACCGTCTGCCCAAAGGCGAGGCTGCCCGCCAGGCTCTGGGCGAGGCGATTGGCGCCGATGGCCATGACCTGCTGGCCGCCCTGTTCGCCGAAACGCAGCGGTTCTGGCTGTGCCGGCTGCCCGCGGTCGAGAGGCTGCGGATCATCTGGATCCAGCAATTCTATCACGACCAGGGCCGGGTGCGCTGGCGTCGCCCAGTCGACCAGCCGCCGGTCAACCAACGCCTTCACTCGCCCTATGATCCCGACGCCCGCTACGCCAAAAAGCGCGACACCAGCTGGATCGGCTACAAGGTTCATTTGACCGAGACCTGCGAGGCGGATCGGCCGAACCTGATCACGGATGTCCAGACCACTGCGGCGGGAACGCCGGACGGGGCGGTGACGGCACCGGTTCAGAGCGCTCTCGCCGGGCGTGGATTGCTGCCGGAGACCCACGTGGTCGATGCCGGCTATGTCGATGCCGCCCTGCTGGTCGCGAGCCAGGTTGATCATGCCATCGATCTGCTCGGTCCGGTCGCGCTGGATCATGGCTGGCGGGCTCACAGTGAACAGGGCTTCGATCTCAGTGCCTTCACGATCGTCTGGCCCGATCGGGTCGCCCACTGCCCGGCCGGCCAGACCAGCCGGGATTGGTCGGAAACCTGCGACAAGCGGGGCACTCCCCTGGTCCACATCACGTTTGCTCCGGCGACATGCGCCGCCTGCCCGAACCGGCCCTTGTGCACGCCGTCACCTCCCGGTAAGCGCAGCCGCCCCCGCAGCCTGGTTGTCCGCCGCCAACCTGAGCATGAAGCTTTGCAGGCGCGTCGCGTCGAGCAGAAAAGCGAGATCTGGAAGAAACGATATTCCTGTCGTGCCGGGATCGAAGGCACTCTGTCGCAGGGCATTCGGGGCTTCGGATTGCGCCGCTGCCGTTATGTTGGACAGGCCAAAACCCACCTCCAGCACCTCTTCACCGCAGCGGCCATCAACCTCGCCCGCCTCGACGCATGGCTCCAGGGCAACCTTCGCGCACAAACCCGACAGTCAAAACTCACCGCCTTGGTCCCAAATGCCGCATGAGGTCAATGTCGGGAAGTGACCAACAGTATCAAAACTGGCGTGGCCGGCCCCTGACCAGCCGCCTGGCCGTGGTCGAACTGATTGCCGCCACCACCACCACGACCGGCCTGACCGTCGCCTGCGAACTGGACACCACCACTTACCAGAAGGGCATCAAGGTCACCGCCGCCGAGATGGCCACCCTCTCCATCACGCGCGATGACTTCCATCCGGAATGGAACTACACCATCTCACCGCGAGCCAAAGATCACGCAGTTATTTTGGCTTGAGTCCTAACCTCGTTGTCCATAACTTTCCTTCTGCGTCTCTGCCTTGGTCGGCATTTCCAATAAGCCTCCATTCTCCGGCCCTATCCGCTATAACGGATTGATATCAGCCAATCCGTGTTTACTTCATGACCGGAGAAAAAACTGACGCTGTTTGGATAGTACGGCTTTGCTCCCTTTCCATGTAGAGATGCGCAATAGCACGCTCGTGGCGGCAATGCGTCTTCTGCATCTATCGCTCAGGCTCCAAAAGCCTGATTTGACGTTCTGATGCCCGTCGATCTCGACAGGATGCGCGCCTATGTAGCCGAACTGAGAAAGCAGGCTGGTCAAGCTCCAGGGGCAAAGCGCATCGAGATGGAAAACACCGCTCGGCTCGTCACGACATTGATTGAGGGGATCGTCGCATCACGGCAACGCGACGACTTGGATTAAAAAATCATGACAATTCCAGACATAGCAATTTGATCTGGGCTGTGTCATGACTTTCGTCCGTTACCGCGAAGATCAATGGCTTGCAGCCAAACTTTAACTTGATTTCTTATGAAGCAACTCATTGCTAAATAAGAATTTTTTTGAAAAGTGACACAGCCCAGTGATTAAGAATTAGGTATTTTTGCCGAAAATGTTTCCGCACCTGGGGCCCTCAGTCGAGGCTTTCGAGCTGGGGCACGGCCTGGCTGACCACATCCGAAACGTGATCCGCAACGGCGCGAACACGGGCAAGCTTGTGTGCCTCCGCTTCCTGAAGCAGCCAGATGTCCGACTGGAAAGGGGGTTCAGCACCCAGGACACGGATGAGGCCGTATTTTCGGGCTACGAAAGCCGGCAGGACGGCCAGTCCCAGACCAGCTTCGACAGCCGCGAGCTGTGCTCCCATCGTATGGGCGCGGATTACGAAATTGGGTGCGGCAGCCATGTTTTGCAGCCACTGAGCCAAGGGCAGGAAGCCAAGACCACTCTCCCAACCGATCAGCCGGTGTCCTGAAAGCTCTCCACTTCTTCCCGGCATGCCATGTGCCGCCAAATAGCTGGCTGACCCGTACAAGGCCAGGACGATGCCGCCAATCCGGCGTACGAGATAGGTTCCCTGATTGGGCTGGACAAGGCGGACAAGAACGTCGGCTTCGCGTCTCGTAAGCCGCATGGGGCGCACGTCGGCGATGAGTTCCAGCCCGATCATGGGATAGCGTTTCTGGAGCTCGGTCAATCCCGGGATGATAAGGTGCTGACCCAGGAATTCGGGCACAGCCAGTCTGACAATTCCGGTCAAGGCATCGCGTGGCATGGTGGCGCCCCTTTCCAGGGAAAGGAGCTGGGCTTCCACCTGCTCGGCGGGCTGAAGAAGCGCTTCCCCTGCCTCTGTGAGCATGTAGCCGTCAGATCTTCTGGTGAAAAGTTCCGTCTTGAGAGCGTGTTCCAGCGCCGCGATCCGGCGCGCCACCGTCGATTGGCTGACCCTGAGCAGACGGGACGCCTCGGTCAGGCTATGAAGTCTTGCAACGGCGAGAAAGTACCGAAGATCGTTCCAGTCCATCGCCGTCACGTCATGAATGAAAAACGGATTTGCGATAATGGTGCTGGCCGGCAGGTCAGGCAACGGTGAACCTGGGGCCGAAGTCCGGAACACCATGGAGACCCAGAAAATGGCGCACACCGTACATGCAATGAAGATCTCGCGCGTCGGCTCTCCCGATGTCCTGGAATGGACGCAGGAAGAGTTGCCCGAGCCCGGTCCCGGAGAAGTCCGGCTTCGCCAGGAGGCCGTGGGCGTCAACTATATCGACATCTATCATCGGACGGGAGTTTACCCGCTCCCTCTTCCCAGCGGCATCGGTGTCGAGGGTGCCGGCGTGATCGAGGCGGTCGGTGACGGTGTGACCCACGTGGTCCCCGGTGACCGCGCTGCCTATGTCGGGGGGCCTCCCGGGGGCTACGCCTCGACCCGCAACGTGCCGGCGGCCCGGGTGGTGAAGCTGCCCGAGGGCATATCGACCGAGCTGGCGGCGAGCCTGATCTTCAAGGGACTGACGGTCGAATATCTCATTCGACGGTGCCATGCCGTCCAGCCGGGTGATGTGGTGCTGCTGCATGCGGCTGCCGGAGGGATTGGCCAGATTGCCTCACAGTGGCTGAAGCAGATCGGAGCGACGGTGATCGGCACGGTGGGCTCCGAGGAAAAAGCGGAGCAGGCCCGCACCCATGGCTGTGAACACACGATCCTCTACACCAGGGAGAATTTTGTCGAGCGCGTCCGTGAAATTACGGAGGGAAGGGGTGTCTCGGTCGTCTATGACTCGATCGGCAAGGACACGTTCTCCGGCTCGCTCGATTGCCTCCAGCCCCGCGGACTGCTGGTCAGCTTCGGCACGTCTTCCGGGCCCGTTCCGCCGTTCGATCTGGGTCAGCTGGGCGCCAGGGGATCGCTGTTCGTCACCCGGCCATCGATTGCGCACTACACCGCCAGGCGTGAGGAGTTGGAAGCCGGTGCCGCTGCCCTGTTCGACATGATCCACACAGGCCTGATCACGACCCCTGGAGCAACAAAGTACGCGCTGCGCGATGCTGCCCAGGCGCACCGGGACCTCGAAGCGCGCAGGACGTCAGGATCGTTGATCCTGATGCCGTGAACACCATGGAAACGCGTGACGTCGCCGGTTGGAAACAATGATCGATCCTACTGGTGCCCCGCGCAGTGCAGTCCTTGCGGATGGAGACCGGATGGTTGGCGGCAGCGCGGATGACATCGAGACCTTCAAGGGAATTCCCTTCGCCGTGCCTCCGATTGAAAACCTGCGCTGGCGTGCGAGATATCAAGGATTATGGTCTGGCATGAAGCGGTTTAATCAATCCTGGGTGCATGTGGTTCCGGGACTGTTCGTTTTTCTCTGGAGCACGGGTTTCATTGGTGCGCGGTTCGGGCTTCCCTATGCCGAGCCCTTCACCTTTCTGTTCGTTCGTTTCCTGTTCACTCTCGCGGTACTTTTCCCGGTTGCGCTGATCACGCGGGCGCGCTGGCCACGGCAGTGGCCTGACATCGGACACATTGCGGTGTCCGGGCTGCTCGTGCATGCCGCCTATCTTGGTGGTGTCTTTGCAGCGATCCGCCTGGGCATGCCAGCTGGCCTGACCGCCTTGATTGTCGGGGTGCAACCGCTTCTGACGGCTGTCGTGGCACGTGCCTATCTCGGCGACTCCGTGTCGCGTCTGCAATGGGCGGGTCTGCTTCTCGGCTTTGCCGGAGGCATTCTGGTCCTGGGCGAAAAGATGCTTGCGGCCGGTACTGGTAGCTTCTCGAGTTTTGGACTTGGTGGCTTGCTCTTCGCCCTTGCAGCACTATTGGGTATTTCATTCGGTACTCTGTATCAGAAGCAATTCTGCGCCGACATGGATCTCCGAACTGGTGCGATCATCCAGTACTTGGCATCCACAGTCGCGATGGGCTTGATCGCCGTAACAACGGAAACGATGGAAATCCAATGGACAGCCGAATTCATTTTCGCTCTGGTGTGGCTCGTCGTGATGCTGTCGCTCGGCGCCATCTCTCTGCTGACGCTGCTGATCCGGCGAGGCGCAGCTTCGGAAGTCGCCAGTTTGTTCTATCTGGTTCCCCCGGCAACTGCGGCGGAAGCCTTCCTTCTTTTTGGCGAGCGACTAGGTTTGATGGCGTTGGTCGGCATGGTGCTTGCCGCACTCGGGGTGGCGATGGCTGTCGGTCGCCTTGATGAGGCGGTGTTCCGGCGTCTGATGAGGCGGTCTGTGATACCGCGGCCTTAATCCTCACGCTGCCACGCGATGCTGGAGACACTCGGCGACGCGCTGACCGGCAACGACCGCGAGGAGCACATGTTCGCCCTGACCCAGGCCTTGGAGTTGTATGACATCTATCAAGCCAAGGTTGCCGATTGCGATGTTCGCCTCAAAGTGGTCCTCGATCGGTTGAAAGCGGCGAGCGACAAGCCGATGCCTTCGACGACAGCCATGGCCACTTGGTCCGGCGCCGCGTGTTCGTCTGCCTGGATCACACCGCTCAATGAGCAGCAGGCGCCTTGACAAGCTACCGCGCCACATTATCTAGTGCACTAGATATTGGCACACTAGAGAAATGTTGCTTTGGAACGGCACAGCGTCAGCACACAGCTTTCCTTCGCGCTTTATGGCGCGGCGAACAGAATGGTGCGCATGCACAAGCCGTTCCTTGAGCCGTTGGGCCTGACCTTTCCCCAGTATCTCGTGATCCTCGAATTGCTGGATGGTGCTCCTCTTTCCGTCGGTGCACTCGGTGACCGCCTTGGCATGGACACGGGCACGATCACGCCGCTGGTCAAGCGCCTCGATGTCGCCGGCCTGGTCACGCGGACACGCGACCCCGCCGACGAACGCCGCGTGCTGGTCGATCTGACACCCCGTGGCCGTGCCCTCGAAGCCGAGGTTCGCGGCATTCCCGACAAGATCAAGTCGGCATGCCAGCTTACCGACCGGGACTTGGACGACCTTCGTCACACGCTCGAAGCGCTCGCACATCCCGCGAGCGAGTGAATCCTTCAAGAATTTCATAGGAGATTCTAATCATGAAGATCGGCATTCTCGGCACTGGCCACATCGGCAAGACCCTGGTCCGAAAGCTGAGTGCGGCCGGACATGACGTGAAGGTGGCCAACTCCCGCGGCCCGGAGACGATCGAGGCCGACGTGCTGGCCTTCGGCGGACGCGCGGTCACGGCGGCGGAAGCCGTGGCGGACGTTGACGTCGTGATCCTCTCGATCCCCCTGAACCGTCTTCCCGAGGTCGCGCCGCTGATCGCCAGCGTGCCAGCCGAGACGGTCGTCATCGACACGTCGAACTACTATCCGCATCGTGACGGCAGGATCGACGCCATCGAAGCCGGTCAGGTGGAGAGCCTGTGGGTGGCCGAACAGTTGGGCCGGCCGATCGTCAAGGCATGGAACGCGATCGGTTCCGACTCTTTCGCGAGGAAGGGAAAGCCTGCGGGGAGCCCGGATCGCATCGCCATCCCCGTTGCGGCCGACCGCGAAACGGACCGCAAGGTGGGAATGGCGCTCGTCGAGGACACCGGGTTCGACGCATTCGACGCGGGCACGCTCGCGGACTCGTGGCGGCAGCAGCCTGGCGCGCCCTGCTATTGCACGGACCTCACCCGCGAGGAGATGCCCGCCGCGCTGGCGGCAGCCGACGCGGGCGCGATTGCCCAAGCGGCGCGACCTGGCGGTCGCGGCAGTCATGGAACGGATTGGGGACAGCACAACGAATCCCGATGCGGAATACGTCGTCCGCCTGAACCGTGCGTTGTTCATGTGACCTTGTATCTCGCCAAGGCGCCTGAATCTGCCGCGAGCAGGCTCACCGTTGGGCATGCCTTCCTAAACCCGCTTCAGCCACTATCCGAGGGCTGGCCCATCGAGCGCATCGGCCCCCGCCGACGAACGCCGTGACCTCATCAATTTTACCGAAGCCGCCGAGACCCTGCGCCATGGTGTCTCGGGCATCATCGGCAAGATCAAGATCACCTGCCAGCTCACCGATAACGGGCAGTGACCTTGCCCCCGTGCAGCGCCTCCCATAGCCGGGTAAGATCGGCGAGAGGATGGAGGCGGAATGACGAAATCAACACGGGCGCGCTACACGCTGGAATTCAAGGAAGAGGCCGTTCGTTTGGTCACCAGTGGTGAGCGGGTGGCGACGGTCGCCAGGAATCTTGGCCTGTCGGAGCAGACGCTGCATAATTGGGTTAAGGCAGCGAGCAACGGCGGATTGAAAAGTTCTGCTACGCCGGCAGTCAGCGCGGAACAAATGGAAATCAGTCGTCTGCGAACAGAATTGTCGCGCGTGAAAATGGAGCGCGACATCTTAAAAAAAGCGACGGCGTACTTCGCCAGGGAATATCTGTGAAGTACGCCTTTATTGAGCGACACCGCCGTGACTGGCCTGTCTCGATACAATGCTCTGTCTTGGATGTCAGCGCCAGAGGATTTCAGCAATACTTGCATCGGAAGAAAATGCCCGACAAGGGCGTGGGGCGAGTGAGCGATATGGCGCTGCTGACCCACATCAAGGCGATCCATGCCGAAACCAGAGGCGCCTACGGGTGGCCTCGGATCTGGCGCGAGCTGCGGCAACGAGAACGTTCGGGTTGGTAAGGAGCGGGTGCGCAAGATGATGCGGGACAACGCCATTCGGGCACGCTCGAAGCGGAAATACAAAGCGACGACCGACAGCAATCATGGCTTGCCGGTCTCGGACAATCTGTTGAACCGTGACTTTCAGCCGGAGCGACCGGATCTGGTGTGGACCGGCGATATAACGTACATTGCCACGCAGGAAGGCTGGTTGTACCTGGCCGTCGTCATCGACCTGTTCAGCCGGCAGGTGGTTGGCTGGGCGATGGGCAAGCGCATGACACGACACCTCGTCATCGATGCCCTGACCATGGCGTGGTTCAGACGCCGACCGGCTGAAGGCCTGATCTTCCATTCCGATCAAGGCTCGCAATACGCCAGCGGCGACTTTCAAGCGACCTTGCGCGGTTACGCCATGCGCGGATCGATGAGCCGGAAGGGCAACTGTTGGGACTAACGCGGTGACGGAAACGCTTTTCGGTTCGTTGAAGGTCGAGCGGCTTCACGGCATGCGCTTTGAAACACGGCGCCAGGCCCAAGACGAGGTCATCGACTGGCTTGCCTTCTACAACCGGAAGAAGGATGCATTCGACCCTGGGCTACACGAGCCCAATGGCGTTCGAGGAAAATTGGCGTCGCCAGCAAAAGACATTGGTGGCATAAATCAGGCGCTATGGGAGGCGCTGCACGGGGGCAAGGTCACACAACCTAGACCGACCACACCGTGTGCCCCTTCCCCGGTGTCCAAGTTATTGGTAGCGGTACAAATGTAGAAACGCCAGCAGTTCGTGAGACACTATCATTTGTGGGTTTTTCGAAAATCTGGCGCGAGGACTGAAAGAACCATTGTCGACCGGGCAAACTGACCAAGTTGCACGAATACGCGCGATATTCGCAAAGGTTCGCCTGACGGAACTACTCACCCCCTGACTCTGGCCGGTAACATGCTGAAACTGAGCCAGTTTTCGGGCTCCGAAACCGTACTCTGTGCTGAAGTAAAGCGTCGCGGCTGATCTCGCCACAGGTAATCATTTTACTTACCCAGCCGATCTGACGAAGAGCAGGCCAAACCGTTACCTCGAGACCGCTTGTGCTAGGGGAGACGGAAATCGCCAAGCTCTGCAAGGATCTGGGAGTTACACGAAAGACGCTGTACCGGCACGTCGCGCCCAACGGAACAATCCGTCCAGGCAGTCAAAAATTGTTAGACCAAGCGAACAAGAGGAAGTGACGGCGAAGAAAGTGGACCAGCGGACCTTACATTCCAAGGCGATCAGGTGGAGGGTTTCACGAAGTAACGTTGCATTTTAGCCAAACCAGAGAGACGCAAACTGTTAACCGCTTTGGTTGAAAATTCGAATTTTTTCTCGCACATAGGTGCTTCCAAAATCATAGGAGGGCGGACCACGAAAGCCGGAATTGAGAGCCCCTGACGTTTCGCCGGGATGCTACTGCAATTTTGCTAAAACAGGACATTACATCGTTAAACCCTCAACGACATAGGCGAGCAGGAAGAACGCTCGCAGGCAGATCGCCAGCATGATGAAAAAGAGCGACTTATGAAAATCATCAAGCTGCTGGGCGATGGGCGTGGCCGGCGTGGTATGCCAGACCTGCCATGGATGGGGACCATAATCCGGCAGATCGTTCGCCGGTCCCGGTGACGGCGCCTCGGCCGGCGCCTGAGCCATCGCGGTGCCGATCGTCGTCATAGCGGCGACGGCCAGGGAGAAGATCGTCGTTCCCTTGGACATTCTCGCAACTCCTGAAGAATGCTGTGTTATGCGTGATCTCAGGAAGTCCCCGTACCCTGACGAACGATCTTCTCAGCCTGCTGAAGCGTCATGATGCATTGCCCCTGGTTGGCTTCGGCACGCTGGCTTTGGGCATCCTGAAGCAGGAGCATGACACGCTGGCGCTGATCCGGCGGAAGCTTCCGCGAGAATCCCGTTCAAGGCTTGTCCAGGCAGTCGGCTCGCAGGAACCGATGGACTGGAAGTTGCTTGGCGGCTGCTTGTTCTGGGACATGCTGGCTTGCTGGGCACCGTCCTGGTTCGCACAGGCGCTCAGGAGAACAATGGCGGCGGTGCCATAACGGGTATTTTCATAAAGTCGAACTCCCCTTGTTTCAACCGCCCCCAACAGGCGTCTCGACCCTCCCTCTCTCCTACCCACAGGGTCATAACCTAAAGGATGCGCGGCCCTATGGGGAAACCAAGTAATACGACGATGCAAGGAGACGGGTGACAAATAGAAAAACAACCCGGAAAGCAGAAAGGCCGCCCAAAAGGGCGGCCTTTCAAATTGTCAAACCACGATCCTTATAGGACCACGATACGACGCACTACAGTGCTTAGATCACGCCGGAGGCGCAAACCCTGGTCACTACGATCGGGGATCGTGGCTTGGAACAATTAGACACAGGACCACCTCCTTTCTGTTGTTTATGACAGTAAAGCCTATATGGAAACTCCCATCCGGCCGACAAGAGTTTCCACATCGATTTTTTCAGGCGTGAGCCGCCGGGCGGCTCCGCCCCGCGATCCGCGCCAGATGCGCGGGTTCGATGGCGACCTGCAGGTGAGCCTGATCCTCGTCGTCCCGCCGGCTAAGCACCTCGCCCTTGGCATAGACCCAGGACAGGGTGGCGCCGTCGGCAAGGTCCACATCGATATCGACCACCTGACGCCCCGCTGTCCGCTGGGTGTCGAGCACGGCCATGAGCCGGTCGATCCCTTCCCCGGTCACGGCGGAAACCGCTGCGGTCTGCGGCTGCCGGTCGGTCCGCGTATCGATCCGCGCCTGCTCCTCGGCTGACAGCAGGTCGATCTTGTTGAGGACCTCGACCACGCGCGGATCGCTTTCCGGATCGATGCCAAGGTCCCGCAGGATCGCGTCCACGTCGGCCTTCTGCGCCTCCGTGTCCGGATGCGCGATGTCGCGGACATGAAGGATGATGTCGGCGGCCTGAACCTCTTCCAGGGTCGCGCGGAACGCGGCCACCAGATGGGTCGGCAGGTCGGAGATGAAGCCCACCGTATCGGACAGGATCACCTTGCCGCCCGTCGGCAGTTCGATCGCCCGCATGGCCGGATCGAGCGTCGCGAACAGCAGGTCCTTGGCGAAAGCCTTGGCTCCGCTCAGCCGGTTGAACAGCGTGGACTTGCCGGCGTTGGTGTAGCCGACCAAGGCCACCACCGGATAGGGCACGCGGGCGCGCGCCTTGCGGTGGAGGCCACGGGTGCGGCGCACCTCCTCCAGTTCCTTCTTCAGCTTCACGATCCGTCCGTCGATCAGACGGCGGTCGATCTCCAACTGGCTTTCACCGGGACCGCCGATGAAGCCGAAACCGCCGCGCTGCCGCTCCAAGTGGGTCCATGACCGGACAAGGCGCGAGCGCTGATAGCTGAGGGCCGCCAGTTCGACCTGAAGCTGACCTTCACGCGTCCGGGCACGGTCGCCGAAGATTTCCAGGATCAGGCCGGTACGGTCGATCACCTTGGTTCCGAGGCTCTGTTCCAGGTTGCGTTGCTGCACCGGAGACAGGGCGTGGTCGATGATGACGAGATCGACGGTTTCGTCCCGTTCATCGGCTTCGGCGATCACCTTGCCGATTTCGGCAACGGTGCCGCTGCCGAGCAGGGTCGCCGGCTGCGGCCGGTTGACCTTGACCGAGGCCGCATGCACGACCTCAAGCTCGATCGCCTTGGCGAGGCCGACCGCCTCCTCCAGGCTGGCTTCCGGCGAGCGCGCCTGATCGGCGCCCGGCAGGACCGGGTGAATGACGATGGCGTTGCTGGTGTGGGCGCGGTTGGTTTGAGCGTGCCCGTTCTGAGTACGATACTGACTTCCCATAAGTTTCTTTTCGTTCCGGTTCGGGGCCGGCATTCGACGCTGCCGGAGAAGCGCGCACCGGGAACCGGTGCTGAAGGGTGGACCTCCCCGAGCCCGAAGGCGGCGCCACGACTGGGGAAAATCGCGGCAGCCAGCACCTCGGGCGCAGGGAGGAACTCGAAGCCACCTTCCGGTGGCGAATTCCTGAGTATATTGTGGTTGTGTGGGTGATCTGTTGAAGCGGAGTGGGCGTCCGCTGAAGACTAAACTCTATATAATCACTGGACCGGTACTTTCAAGATCCTGACCCACTGGCTTTTTCAGGCCGGCAGGCCTTCAACGATGACTGATATGGTGACGTGGAAGCACGGTTCAATAGGCCGGTTAACTTCGATGATACATTTTTCCGGGGGCGGATCGCTGCCGTCGAGATCCGGATTCCGCTCACGCAGATCCTCCGTCATGATGTCGCCGAAAGCGGTCCAGGCCGTGAAAGGCACGCCCAGGGCCGCAGCGGTCCCGTCCACCCTGGATGCCCGCTCGACATAGGCGGCACCACCGGCGATCATGACAGCCCCGGCGACGGCGCCGCCGGTAATATTCCGCTCACCGAAGAAGATCTTGGTCCATCCGCTGGTCATGGCGATATTGAACGCCCACAGCGCCAGCGCCGCATCGCGCTCCGGACTGCGCGGCTGGCGCATCAGCCGGTATGCGCCGATACCGAGCAGCGTCGTCACCACCGGCCAAGCCGCGCCGAAGACCGGATCGGGCGGCTTGTAAGGTGGTTTCTCAAGACTGTCGTACCAGTCCCTGATGTCGGGATGAGTGGGATCGGGACTGTAGCGCCGGCTGAAAAGCCCGCTGAGCACCTGCACGCCGCCAACGATCAGCGCGGCGGTGGCGGGCGACAGACCGGGTTTTCGGGAATCGTCTTCGCGCGGGTAGCTGTGATTTTGATCGGCGTCGGAAAAGGCCTGCCGCGTGCCCATGGTGAAACTCCAAGGTTTCGTCATGGCGGAGGGAACAGGACGCGCGGAAGTTTGGTTCCGGTTTTTGAGATGATGTTGGTTGGGGCGGGAGGATTCGAACCTCCGCATGGCGGTACCAAAAACCGCTGCCTTACCGCTTGGCGACGCCCCAGCCTTGAGGTGCGCGGAACATAGCCACAAAAATGCCGGGCCGCAAGCGCGGGCTTTCAGCCATGCCGTGGGATTGCGTAAACTACATGGGCTGACGGTTCGGAAAATCTATTTGACGCGCTGCAGCGTGTGATTATATTGGAATTCACAGCGCCGATTTGAGCACCAGCTTGCGGGCGCTTTATAAATGCAGCTAAAGAGCGTGGCAATCCGCCCGGCGATGCTGCTGTTGGCGGATTTTTGTTTAGTTGAGGGTATGTGGCGATGATCGAATTTCACGGCGTCGAAAAGGAGTTTCCCGGACGCGGTGGCGGAGCGGCGGTAAAGGCGCTCGACGGGATCGACTTGAGCATCGGGCGCGGTGAGATCTTCGGCATCATCGGCCGCAGCGGGGCGGGCAAAAGCACGCTGATCCGCGTCGTGAACATGCTGGAACGGCCGACGGCCGGGCGCGTATCGGTCAACGGGGTGGATATGAACGCCCTGGACGGCGCCGGGCTGCGGGCGGCGCGGCGCGGCATCGGCATGATCTTCCAGCACTTCAATCTGCTGTCGTCCCGCACCGTCTATGACAATGTGGCGCTGCCGCTGGAACTCGCCGGCCTGCAGCCGGGCCGAGATCAAGGCGAAGGTCGAACCGCTGCTGGAACTGGTGGGCCTCAGCGACAAGCGGGACCGCTATCCGGCCGAACTCAGCGGCGGGCAGAAGCAGCGCGTCGGCATCGCCCGCGCCCTGTCCAGCGAACCGAAGGTTCTGCTGTGCGACGAGGCGACCTCCGCCCTCGACCCGGAAACGACGACGTCGATCCTGCGGCTGCTGGCCGACATCAACGCCAAGCTCGGCCTGACCATCGTCCTGATCACCCACGAGATGGCCGTCATCAAGGAGATCTGCCACCGCGTCGCGGTGATGGAGGCGGGGCGCATCATCGAGCAGGGCGATGTGTTCGACGTCTTCACCTCGCCCGAAGCACCCGACCACGCGCAGCTTCGTGTCTTCCGTCGTCGGTGCCGAATTGCCGGAAGCCCTGGTCGAGCGGCTGGTGGCGGGGCCCCTGCCCGGCGGCAATCCGGTGCTGCGCATCACCTTCAAGGGCGCGCTCGCCAATACGCCGGTGATCAGCCAGTTGACCCGGCGCTTCGGGCTGGACCTCAACATCCTGCACGGCAGGATCGACCATATCCAGGGCGCTCCGTTCGGGACGCTGGTGGTCGAGGCCGTCGGCAGCGCCGAGGCGGTTCAGGCCGCCATCACATTCATCAACGTCAATAATCTGTCAGTAGAGGTGCTCGGCCATGTCCCAGCAAATCTTCGAGCTGTTGGTTAACGCAACCATCGAAACGCTCTATATGGTCGGTCTGGCCGGGCTGCTGGGAACGCTGATGGGTCTGCCGCTGGGTGTCCTGCTGGCGACCAGCGGCCGGGGCGAGTTGCTTCAGAACCTGACGTTCAACCGGGTCGCCGGGCTGATCGTCAACGCCACCCGCTCCACGCCGTTCATCATCCTGGTGGTCGCGATCATCCCGTTCACGCGGCTGATCGCGGGAACGTCGATCGGCACCACGGCGGCCATCGTGCCGCTGACGGTCGCCGCCGTCCCGTTCATCGCCCGTCTGGTCGAAGGCGCCATCCGCGAGGTCGATCACGGCCTGATCGAGGCCGCCCACACGATGGGCGCCACGCCGTTGCAGATCATCACCAAGATCCTGCTGCCCGAAGCGCTGCCCGGCATCGTCCTGGGCCTGACGCTCGCCGCCGTCAGCCTGATCGGCTACTCGGCCATGGTGGGCGCCGTCGGCGGCGGCGGCCTGGGCGATCTTGGCATCCGCTACGGCTACCAGCGCTTCCTGCCGGAAGTCATGGCGGCCGTGGTTCTGGTGCTGATCGTGCTGGTTCAGCTTGTCCAGAGCCTGGGCGAATGGATCGCCCGCCGCGTCAACAAGCGCGCCATCGCCTCCTGATCAGTCGATTCCGAATCATGCAGAAGAGAGGAAGTCGAACCATCATGAACATCCTGTCCGCCAAGACCCTTGCCGGCCGCGTCGGCGCCGCTCTGGTCGGCGTCGCCGCAATCGCTCTGGCGGGTGCGGCTTCGGCCGAAACCATCCGGATCGGCGTTTCCGCCGGTCCCCATGCCCAGATCCTGGATGCGGTCAAGCCGATCGCCGCCAAACAGGGGCTGGACATCAAGATCATCGAGTTCACCGACTACGTGATCCCCAACGCCGCTCTGGCGTCCGGCGAGATCGAGGCGAACTCCTTCCAGCATCAGCCCTACCTGGACAATCAGGTGCAGGATCGCGGCTTTAAGCTGGTGTCGGTCGGCAAGACCGTGGTCTTCCCGATGGGGATCTATTCGAAGAAGGTGAAGAAGCCTTTCCGAACTGTCCAACGGCGCCTCGGTCGCGGTCCCGAACGACCCGACCAATGGCGGCCGCGCCCTTCTGCTGCTTCAGGACCAGGGGCTTGATCAAGCTGAGCCCCGAGGCCGGGCTGAAGGCGACGCCGATCGACATCACCGAGAACCCGAAGAAGCTCCGCATCGTCGAGCTGGACGCGGCGCAGCTTCCCCGCTCGCTCGGTGACGTGGATGCCGCGGCGGTCAACACCAACTACGCGATCGAAGTCCGGCCTGAACCCGCTGACCGACGCCATCGCTCGGGAAAGCGCCGAATCCCCCTACACCAACGTCATCGCGGTGCGTGAGGTGGACAAGGACAAGCCCTGGGTCAAGCAACTGGTCGAGGCGTACCACACGCCGGAGGTCAAGCAGTTCGTCGCCGAGAAGTTCAAGGGCGCCGTGGTCACCGGCTGGTAAAGCCGGAACTGGACCTTGCCGAAGTTGGAGGCCGTGACCCGGTGGGCCGTCAGATCCGCCGGGTCACGGCCTTTACTATGTAGACCGCATCGACCGCATTCGCCCCGACGACCTCGCGCAGCAGGTCCAGGATGCTGCTTTTCATTTCAGTCAGGGTTTCAGCCGACAGGTTGCTGGTGCCGGGGATCGGCGTGAGGCGTGATGCGGGTCAGCAGAAGGTCCCGGATACGCGGAAGCATCTCCTCGAGCTTGCCAACCGCCGACGCATCCGTCGCATGAACCTGCAGCGACAGCTCCAGCCGGCCGACCACGCGGCGGTCTTCCACCATCAGCGGCAGGGTCAGGTTGGGGATCGGCACGTCGAGCGAAACGGCGCCTTCCTTCTTCTCCGCCCCTGCTCGGAAGCCTGGGCGGGAGCGAAGGCGCACAGCATCAGGGCGAATACACAGGCAGCCCGGAAAATCGCGTGAAGTCGGAACAAGGCGGCACCGGCGGTCGGAGGGATGGGCGGAACACCCTATCCATACACGCGAATCACGCTACCCACAACGCGCTCTCACTAAATGGGTAGGTGGGTCTGCACGATTCAGGCTAGCAGGCGTCCCGGCACGATCCACCAGCCGGGATGCGCCTGCGTCAGTTCCGCCGCCGCCGCACGCGCCTGCGCCGGATCGGCGTAGAGGGCGAAGCAGGTGGCGCCGCTTCCCGACAGGCGGGCGAGCAGGCAGCCGGAGGTCGCCGAAAGCGCTTCCAGGACGGCGCCGATTTCGGGCACCAGCGATTGCGCGGGAGCGGTCAGGTCGTTGTGGCGCTCGGACAGCAGTTCGGCGAAAGCGGCGGCATCCGGCGGCGGTGCGTCGCCGGCGAAGCGTGCCGCGGGCGAGAATGGTCCGGTGCGCGCCCGGAACACCGCCGGCGTGGAAAGCGGGATGCCGGGGTTGACCAGCACCACGGCGCAGGGCGGCAGCGGCGGCGCCGGATCGACGATATCGCCGACCCCGCCGAAATACGCGGGCCTGCCGGTCAGGCAGACCGGCACATCGGCGCCCAGGCGGGCCGCCAGCGGGAGAAGCGACGGGTGGTCCGCGCCGATTTCCCAAAGGCGGGCCAGCGCCCGCAGGGTCGCGGCGGCATCGGCCGAGCCGCCGCCGATGCCGGATGCCACGGGCAGGCGCTTGGTCAGGGTGATGGCGACGGCGGGATCGGGCCGGCCGATGCTCTCCGCCAGCAGGCGTGCGGCGCGGGTGACCAGATTGTCGGATGCGGGTTCCGCCGCCAGGGCCGGGGCGAAGGGGCCGTCGATGGTCAGCGACAGGCCTTCGGCCGGGCGGACGCTCACCGTATCCGCTATGTCGGCGAAGGCCACAAGGCTGTCCAACTCGTGATAGCCGTCGGCACGCCGGCCAAGCACGTGCAGATACAGGTTCAGCTTGGCCGGAGCCTGCTCGGTGATGACGATGGAAGCAGTCATTTGGCGGCGGGCTTGAGTTGCCGCTGTCCGGCTGCGCGGCAGGCCGTTTTCCAGCTTGCCGTTGATAGCGGCGGCCAACTCGCTGTCCTCGGCATGGAGAAGCGCCCGGCGCCACTGGAAGCGGGCTTCGGCCTCCCGGCCGACCTGCCAATAGGCGTCGCCGAGATGATCGTTGATGGTGGGGTCGAGCGGCTTCAGCTCCACCGCGCGCTCCAGGTTGGTGACGGCGCCGGGGAAATCCTCCATCCGGTACAGCGCCCAGCCCAGGCTGTCGATGATGTAGCCGTCGGTCGGCTTCAACTCCACCGCGCGCTGGATCATCGCCTTGCCGCGCTCCAGGTTGACGCCCCGGTCGATCCAGGAATAGCCCAGGTAGTTGAGCAGCAAGGGCTGGTCCGGGCTCAGTTCGTTGGCGCGCAGCAGGTCGCGCTCGGCCTCTTCCCAGCGCTTCAGCTTGTCGTAGGTCATGGCGCGGGCATACAGGATCACCCAATGGCGCGCCTGGAGGCGTGCCGATGCGGGTCAGAGCACCGCCATAGGCGGCTATCGCCTGCTCATAGCGCTCGGCGCCGCGGTGAACGTCGCCCAATTCGACCAGCGCGTCGGAGCGGTCGGGGCGCTCGGCCGCCATGGCGTCGAGCAGGCCGCCGCCTCGTCGCCGCGCCCCATCCGCTCCAGCACGGTGGCGCTGCGCAGCCGGGCGGTCCATTGCAGCGCCGCGTCGCCCTTGACCGTCCGATACTGCGCCAGCGCGTCGTCGTGCAGGCCGCGCTGTTCCAGGATGTCGCCGACCATCATCCGGGCCAGCAGCAGATCGCCGCGCAGATGAAGGGCGATCCTGCCATACATCAGCGCCATGTCGCCCGCCCCTTCCTGATTGAGGGCGCTGGCGATGTCGAACAGGGCTTCGGCCATGCCCTCGCGCGGGTTGGCAGACGATCGGCGCCGGCTTCTCGCCACGGCTCAGCCGGTCCAGCTCGGGCTGAAGCAGCAGCGTATCGGGGTTGTTGTCGCGGAAGCTCTCGTAGAAGGCCTTGGCCTCCTCCGTCTTGCCGGTCCGCTCGAAGAAGCCGCCGACCGCCTGGATGATCCGCAGCGGCGCTCCGGTTCCCAGCGATTTCAGGTACCAGGACTCCGCCGTCACCGGATCGCCGGAATATTCCGCGATCAGGCCGGCATGGAAGTGATGGAGGATGGAGAAGCCCTGGGCGTTTTCCATGGGCGCCAGCGCCGCCTGGGCGCCGGCGGCATCGCCCTTCGCCACCGCGATCCAGGCCCTCAGGATCGGCTCGACAAAGCGGGCGAGACCGTCGTCGGAGCCGGTGCCAGCCTCCGCCCGGCCTCGTCGAAGCGGCCGGCGTTGACGTCGTCCGCCACCAGCAGCAGCTTCGCCAGATGGTTGCCGGGTTCCGCCGCCGTCACCTGACGGGCGAGTTCCACGGCTTCGGCCAGCTTGCCGTCGCCAAGGCGGAGCAGGTAGATCCGGCGCAGCAGGCCGATGTTCTGGGGGTCGCTGGCCAGCGCCCGCCCCATGAACTCCGCCGCGGCCGGCCAGTCATCGGTCTGCTGGGCATGCCGTCCGGCAAGGTAGCTGCCG
The DNA here is from genome assembly GCA_963848585.1 of uncultured Alphaproteobacteria bacterium. Lineage (GTDB taxonomy): Bacteria > Pseudomonadota > Alphaproteobacteria > Azospirillales > Azospirillaceae > Skermanella. Next base: position 38,819 of record CAWKET010000050.1, read on the forward strand.
GTCGCGGTGATCGAGCCGTCCAGGCTTGCGGCCGGCGCCGGCCGGTCGGGAGTGACGGCCCAGGCGCCGGCCGCTCCGCTCAATCCGATACCGCTGCCGAGAAGTCCGGCGCGAGGACACTGCGCTTCAGAACGATGACGAGGTTTTTCATGACATACCCATCCTGCCCCGGCTGAGCCGGTCAGCCGTTCTTGCGGAAGCGTAGCCTAACGGTCAACTCCTTAAACCATCAATAACCACGTTATCCCCCGCCGGAATCGCTTCGGGCTGAACGGCGACACGCGGAGCGGGCTCGAACGCATGGCGGAATTCCGCCAGCGTGGCGCCGCTGAACAGGGCGCTCGCCCGCTCGAACAGCGCTTCCAGATCGGCATAGAGCCGCTCGACCGATTCGGCATCGGGAAATGTGGGGCTGCCGGCCGGCATGAACTCGGATGAATGGAGCATGAACTCGACATGCGACGCTCCGGCCGCCGCCGCTTCCTCCACCTGGGCCATCATGGCGGCGCCATTATAGCCGTTGGGCCGAAGCCACTGGTTGCGGAGCATCCGGCTGACGACGCGGCGCGGCAGTCCCGGACGGGACAGGATGGTCCGGACCAGGGGACGGAGTGCCGGAGGGCAGCGCTTCGATACCGTCATGGGCACTTCCAGCAAAGTGGAATTGCCGGGACGGCCGATGTCTTCGGGATCGATGAAATAGGGCTCCGTCGGAAAGTCCCGATAGTCGCTGCCGCCTGCGGCGACCGGATCTCCCAGCGTCCCGCGCCAATCGACATACGGGGTGACCGAGCAGTCCGTCAGGTAGCCGTACTCTATAAGGGTACGGGCGTAATGCTCGTTCATGGCCCAGCGCCCGGCGCGGTGGCTGGTGATCGGAGTGCCGAAGACGTCCTGCAGCAGCTTGGTCATGAAATCGACCTTGGCGCGCAAGGCATCCGCCGGATACTCGATCAGGAAGGGTTTGTGCCGGTTGTCGTCGCCCGTCAGCGCCGCGATGGGCGGGGAGTTCCAGGCATGCAGATGCATGCCGATCTCGCCCTTTCCGCGAGCCTGTACGTCGCGGCCGAATTCGACGAAAGCCGGAGAAACAGCCATCTCGTAATTGACGAGATATGTCGGCTTCAGGCCGAAGCGCTCGCAAAGCTGCTGAAACCGGGGAAGGTAGAGTGCGTTTCGCGTCGTGATCTCACGTGGCCCGTTCCAGATGTCGTCTCCTTCGGTGTCAATGGTGACGATGAAGCTACCCAACGAATTTCCCCTGGGCCAAGTTACCAAATTCCGACAACCGACGCCCCACGCGCCCATCCCCATCTGATGGCAAGAAATTTCACTTCTTCAGGACTAAAAATGTCCTGACGAACTTTTAACATAACGTTGGAACCGGTACATACCAAGACCGTGGCGGCAGGCAAAACGCTTACCCCGATTGACGGGTAGGCTTGCTATTCCTGATGCGCGTTCTTCCGGTGCTCCGCCCCTATCGCACGGTAGAGCGAGGACGCCGCCGCTGGCGGACGGGTATCGCCGCCGGACCGCAAAGCGGGCATCAGGCGGTCGAGCGCCGCCCTGATCGAGGTATAGCAGCGCCCGAAGGTGACGGCATCGCCGCCCCATGGATCGGGAATGGCAAACTCGCGCCCCTCACCCAGCGAATCCCCAATGAACCGACATAAAACACCCGGTCCGCCGCTTCAGGAAAATCGAGGAGTACGCGTTCGAAGTTCTCGTCATCGAAGACGAAGATCAGGTCGGCGCCCGCGATCATTCCGCCATCCAGCACGGCGGACCGGTGGCTTGAGAGATCGATGCCGAGCCGGGCGGCGGCGGCTACCGCTTCGCCTGGGCAGCGCCGCAACGGCTCCGGGTAATAGCCCGCCGATGCCACGGCGATCCGTTCGGGCAGAATACGGCGCGCGTACTCCGCCGCGAAGGGACTGCGGCAGATATTGCCTTTGCAGACGAAAAGGATCGAATGCGCCGTGGCCGCCCGGGTACTCAGCCGCCGGGCCGCCTGCCGTCTGGCGAAACGCGTACGGCGGAACCGCCGGCGAAGTGCCGCGGCGGCGCGCCGTCCGCATTCGGCCGCCAGCCACCGGATCTCCAGGAATGCCCGGTTTGGGATCGTCGAGGACAAGCAGGTCGCTCCGTTCGGTCAGCGTCACCACATGGCGGATCTCCGCCGCCACCTGCCAGAGCTTCCGCGTCTGGAGCGTCGGATCGCTCCGGTCGACCCGAAGGTTCTTGAAGAACCAGCCGATGTCGAGCCCGAGGTTCCGGCAATGGATGCCGGTGCGGTAGGTGCGGGGAAGTTCCCGACGGCCTTCGACCAGCACCTGATAAAGCCCGAGCGGGAAATCCATCCCGGACGCGACCGCCAGCGGCAGCGAACCCCAGAAGCGCCCGTTGATCTCGACCAGTATCCAGCGGTCCGACGCGGCATCGACCCGGAATTCGGCCTGCATCACGCCGGTATAATCCAGCGCCTGGACAAGCCGGAATGTGGCGTCCTCCAGCCGGGGATCGAGCTTTACCGACCGGCGGTACGAGCTGCCGCCGCCATGGGGCGGCTCATGCACCCGCTCATGCTGGAACGCGCAGAGCACGTCGCCGTTGGACGCGACCACCTCCACCCCGACGCCACGCCCGGAAAAGTTCGCCTGAACCAGCAGCGGACCTTGGGTAAGCATTTCGGCAACCGTCTCGTCCAGCCGGTCGCGGTCGTAGAGCTTCCGGACCATCCGCTTGCCGCTTGCCGGGCCGGCCATGTCGAAGGAGGAGAGCGGTTTCAGGACCAGCGGCAACTGCCAGCCGGACCCGACCGAGGCGAGATCCCCGATCGTCTCGACACGCACCCAGGGCGGTGTCGGGATGTCCGAGAGGTCGGCAAGCCGGTGCGTTTCGCACTTATCGAAGCTGGCCGTGAAAGCGCGGTCGCCCAGCGTATAGAACCGGCCGTGGCGGGCCAGTTCATCGGCGTGGAGTTGAAGCGGGATGATCGCCGGATCGCTGCACGGTATCACCAGATCGTAGCGCTGCTCCTCGACAAGGTCGATCAGCGAGCGCTTCCAGGCAGGCTCCGCCGAACGGTCCGCCGGGTCGTAGGCGGGGATATCCCTGAATGCTCGCACATAGCGGGAGTTACCGGCGAGGCTTGCGGCCTCCGGCCAGCCGATATCGACCGCGAGCCCTGCCCTTCCCAGCGAACGGACCACCGTCAGCCCGGAACGGCTGTCGCAGCCCAGGACCAGGACACTGCCGGTTCGCGAGGTGGCCATGCTGTTCATCGCTCTCGATGCCGCCGTTTCGGTCCGCTCCTCTTACCGGCACGATACCGTTCTCATTAACCAAAAAGGAAACGATTTGTCGAGAGTTCGCCGGAGCTTTCCGACATAGGGTGGTGACGAGTGAACCTTGGCACGTGGTCGAACCTTGGCACCGGACATCCGGAGCGAAAAAGACGTGAACAACTTAACATGGTTTAAGTCCGATACCGACACTCCGGCGCAGGCTGCCGTTCCCGTTTCGGCAGTGCCATGGAGGGCACGGTGATCAAGCATATTCTCGTTCCTGCAAGCGGCCTTGGCTTCGACGCGAACCTGCTGGCGGACGCGTTCAAGCTCGCGAGCCCGTTCTCCGCACACGTCGATGTCCTGCACTTGCGCTGGGAACCAAGGTGGGACCTGCCCTTCTACGGCGAGGGCTTTTCTCTTGAAATGCTCGACAGCATGATCCGCGAGGCGGAACGGAGCGCCCAGGAGGCTTCATTGGCGGCCAGAAGGATATTCGAGCAGGCCACGACCGCCGCCTCTGTCCCCGTGATCGCCAGCTGCGGGGAAGATGGACGTGTGACGGCTGAATGGCGGGAGATCGCCGGGCCGGCGGCGCGGGTTATCGGTGCGGAAGCCCGGACAGCCGACCTGACGGTGCTGTCCAAACCGACAGACAGGTTCGCGGACCTGGAAATCCTGGAAGGAGCTTTGCTCGAATCCGGCCGCCCTGTACTCCTGAGGGGAGGCGACATGGCCGGGTTGAGCAGTTCCGTTGCGATCGCCTGGGACGGCAGCATCGCGGCGGCCCGGGCGGTGGCATGCGCGCGGGACTTCATCACCCGCGCTGATATGGTCACCATCCTGGTCGTGGAAGACGATACGGAGGATGCTCCGACGACGCGGCGGTCGCCGGGCGACCGCATCCGCGCTCCGACCATCTCGTCAAACATCTCGCGTGGCACGGGGTAACCGCTTTCGTTCTGGCGGTCAAACGGGATGGACGGTCGGTCGGCGAGGCGCTGGCCGCGACAGCCGTGGAAATGAAAGCCGGACTGCTGATTATGGGCGGTTACGGGCACAGCCGCCTCCGCGAGATCGTCCTGGGCGGAGCGACGCGGCACATGCTCAATCGCCCGATCGACTTCCCGGTGCTGCTGGCCCATTGACGGGAAGAGGTTCGCACCAGGGAGGTGTGATATCGTGCCATGACCATTGCTTTGGATCAGCCCAGTCGAGACGTTGGCCTGAACGTTGGCCCGACCGGGGACGGCGCACCGGGAGTTGTGGGAACTGTGCCGGATCTCTTCCAAACCGTGCGGTGCATGGCGGCTCCGATATCGCTTACCAGAAATACGATCCCGGACAAGACGCCTGGCTCAGTTTCACGTGGAACGATATGGCCGCACTTGTCCGCCGCTGGCGGCGAGCCCTTCGGCAGGAAGGGCTTGCCGTCGGCGACCGTGTGGCCATCCTGCTCCACAACAGCGTCGAATGGGTGTGCTTCGACCAAGCCGCCCTGTCGCTTGGCTTGGTCGTTGTGCCCCTGTTCACGACCGACGCTCCCCGCGTCCACCGCCTATATCCTTGCCAACTCCGGCACGCGCCTGCTGCTCATCGACAGTTATGACCGGTGGCTGTGTCTTGCCGCGCACTGCACCACCCTGACCGATCTCAAGCGGGTGCTGTGTCTGCGTGGCCGGGAGGCCTTGGGCGAGGAGAACGGGCGCGTGCGCGATGCCGGCGGATGGCTCGCGACGGCTCCGGATGCTGGTGCGGAACCCGAAGCGCATATCACGCCCGACACGCTCGCCACGTCGTGTACACCTCGGGGACGACGGGACGCCCCAAAGGCGTCATGCTGTCCCACCAGAACCTGCTATCGGCCGCGGAAACCATCCTGATCCGCAATCCCGGCACACGGGACGACGTCTTTCTGTCCTACTTGCCGATGGCTCACATATTCGAGCGCGTAGTCGGCTATTACGTGCCGATGGTGCTCGGCGCCCGGGTCGTGTTCGCCCGGTCGGTCGAACAACTGCCCCAGGATCTCCTGGTGGCGCGCCCGACGATCCTCCTTCTTGTACCCCGGCTGCTCGACCGCGTGTATGCCACCGTCCAGGCCAGGATGAAGCGAAGTCGGCTTACCCGGCTTCTCATCGAGCGGACCGTCGCCATCGGACTGGCGCGGTATGCGGCCATCCGTGACGGTCGTTCTCCGCCGTCCTTGCCGCAACGGGCGGCTTGGCCGCTCCTGCGTCGTCTGGTTGCCCGGCGGGTCCTGGACCGCTTCGGCGGGCGCGTGCGCCTTGCGGTCAGCGGCGGCGCGCCGCTCTCCGGAGAGGTTGGGCAGTTCTTCCTCGGCCTCGGCTTGCCCCTGGTCGAGGGCTACGGCTTGACGGAAGCGTCCTCGGCCGTATGTGCGGCGAAACTGGGGACTTACGTTCCGGGCTCGGTGGGCGAACCGTTTGACGGCACGGAGATCAAGATCGCCGAACAGGGCGAAATCCTGGTGCGGTCGCCGGGCGTGATGCTGGGTTACTGGAACAGCCCCGAGAACACCGCGGACGCAATCGACGCGGAAGGATGGCTGCACACGGGCGACATCGGCGAGATCCGGGATGGACGCCTGTATATCCGTGGACGCCTCAAGGAGATCATTGTCCTGTCGACGGGCAAAAAGGTCTCGCCGACGGACATCGAAGTCGCGATCACAAAGGACCCGCTGTTCTCACAGGCGATGGTCGTCGGTGAGGGCCAACCACATCTCGGCGCTTTGCTGGTGCTCGATGGCGCGGCATGGGGCGAGTTGGCCCGTATGTTGGGGCTCGACCCCGAAGTCCCGGCTTCGCTGTCCGCACCGGCTGTCCATGAGGCGGTCCTGCTCACGCCTGAAGAAACTTCTGTGGGAGTTTCCCCCACATGTCCGGATTTATGCTGTCCACCTGCTGCTCGAACCATGGACGATTGAGGGCGGTGTGCTTACGCCGACCATGAAGCTCAAGCGAGGCCCGCTCCAACAGCGCTTTCGCAAAGAGATACAGGCCCTGTTCGTAAGCTCTACCAGTATACCCTAAATAGCGTATTTCCACACTCACCAGATCCATTGCTGACCTGCCAAGATGAGGTACCTGACCGGCATAAGGAATTTCCCCTACTTGTTCAATGCTCACCATATCGGCCTAAGTTTTCGCCATCTTCAGGGCTTCAAGGATGGAAAATATTTGAGGCCGAAATCAGAAACTCAATAAACATCGAGAGAGAAATGGCTGACGGTATGATTTCCTTAGAGACATCCATGGGTACGGCTATCGCTGTCCTGGTTGCGCCAATGACTTGGGAGGTTACTTACCCTTGGAATGAAGAGCAGACCATCATTGGTCCGATCAAAAAAGTCACGGCCCAAATAAGCCAGGTATATTGGGCGTGTTGACCGCGTTTTCATGTGAGAACACAAGGAAAGCAGGCGGGTCCTGCCGCAAAGTTGGTTCGCGACGGAACCGTCAAACCTACCAGGTCCGGATCGGCCCCACATCCATGTGGACGAAATCGCTCTGGGGATAGAAGCCGACGCCGCCGGCGCGCAGGCGCAGCGCCGCGCGGTGGACCATGCGGGTGTCCAGGCCGGGCGCCCGGATGTCGATCGCCATGCCGCGCATGTGGAAGCTGTTGCGGGCGACGCCGCTGCCGACTTCCCGCAGCAGTTCGTTGGATTCGGGGGAGCGGTAGCCGGAGATGACGTGGAGCGGGTTTCTCGTCCCGATCCGCGCCTGAAGGGCATGGACGGTGTCCAGCAGTTCCGGGTCGATCGGGTAGACGGTGTCGGTGCGGTGATCGCGCAGCAGCTTGTTGATCGCCCGCAGGGCATCGCGATGGTAGCGCCCGCGCGACCAGTATTCCGCCGTCAGCCGTTCGCTGGTGTGGGTATTGAGCAGGGAGATCTGCCGGGGTGGAGCGATCCGGTTCGCCGCCTCCACCTCGCACGGGGTCAGGAGGGTGGCTGCCGTTGTGGCCGCCGCCGCAGCGCCGAATCTGAGGAACGAACGCCGACCCATTCGAGGCGCGTGAAAGGTCTCATCGCGTTCATTCCGCATATGGCTCCCCCAGAGACGATGTGCCCGCAATTCCTAAATGCAGCCCGTCGGCGACTTAAAAATGTCGCCGCACCGATCCAATCACGATATTGCCCGAGCATTGCCGGGACGGGTTAAGCAAAGGTTTACATACACGGGGGAAGCCACTGGCGTCGCTGGGTTCCTCAAGGTTCAGGAGTGATATTTTCGGGACATGGCGGTCGCGGGAGAGGAGCCCGCGGTCTTCAACCGTCGATCTGCGCCACCGCCTGCTGGGTCGGCAGGCGCTTGGCAAGGGCGGTAACGAAGGCGCCGTCACGGCCATAGACGTCTTCCAGGAAGTGGATCTTGCCCGCTTCGTCGAAGTAGACCGTCTGGTATGTCAGGTGGACCGGGACCGATTGCCGCAGCCACACGGTCTTCGTCTCTCCCGCGTCGAGAATCTGGGTCCGGCGCTCGACCGGCCAGTCTTCCATGCCCTCCATCAGGAAGGCGGTGAGGGCGGCCGGGTCGCCGACGCGCACGCATCCGGATGACAGGCCGCGCTCGACCTGGGCGAACTTGTCGCGGGCCGGCGTATCGTGCAGGTAAACGTCGAAGTCGTTGGGGAACATGAACTTGATCCGCCCCAGGGAGTTCTTGGGGCCGGGGTCCTGGCGCATGCGGTAGCGGGTGATCCTGGACCCCACGTCACGCCAGTTCACGGAACGCGAATTGATCGGCCGGGCGCCGGGAGCCCAACTGTCGAACAGCTTGATGTCGTGTTCCTTGAGATATGCCGGATTGCGCAGCAGCTTGGGCAGGATGTCGTTGCGCGCGACCGTCGGCGGAATCGTCCAGGTCGGATTGAACGACCAGATGGGTGATGCGGTGGCTGAACACGGGCGTCGGCCGCTCGACCGAACCGACGATGACCGGCATGCGCAGCGCCACCTCGCCCTTGTCCAGCGCCTTCAGCGTATAGCCGGGAATGTTCACCATGACATGCCGCTCGCCAAGGTCGTCCGGCATCCAGCGCCAGCGCTCCATGTTCGCGATGATCTGGTTGACCCGCTCGGCAGCCGGAACATTCAGCGCCACGCGGGTCGATTCGCCCACCACGCCATCGGCCGTCTGGCCGTTGTAGGACTGGAACCGCTTGACCGCCGCCTGCAAGGGCGCGTCATAGACCGTGGATGCCAGATCCTTGGCGGTATAATCGCCGGTCGCGGCAAGCCGGCGGCGCAACGCCGGGACGCTCGCGTCCTGCATGCCGGGCTTCAGCACCGGCCCCTGCCCCGCCGCCGGCCAGCCGCCGGCGGCGGCGATCGACCGGTACCGCCGGAGAGCGTCGCGGAGTGCCGCATACTGGGGATGGGGCGGCGTGAAGCCGGACAGGAACGCGGCGAGGTTCGCCTGATCCCGCCCCTGCTTCGCGATTTCGACCGGATCGAGCCGGGGCGGGACCGCCGCCAGTTCGGGCGCTATCGAACGCGGCGTCAGGCGCCCGGCGCGCAGGTCGGTCGCGTATTCCATCACCGCGTCGGCGATCAGCAGATCCAGTTCCGCCTGCACCGTCACGTCGGCCGACCCCACCCGCCGCTCGATCGCGTCCGCATGGTAGTGCAGCGGGTTGAGGCCTTCCTGGTCCGCCGCGCGCAGCAGCGCCACCAGACCATCCGCCGCGGGGGCGGCGCCGGACGTATCGGTCCACACCGGATCGAAGCCACGCTCCGCATAGAAGCGCCGCAGGGCATCCAGATTGCGCAGACGCTGGTTGTCGATCACCAGGGCGCCGTTCCGGCTCAGGCGCCGCGCGATCGCGACATCGGTTTCCGTTTCCGGAGCAAGCACGGGAGCATAGGAGGGGTCCTCCTGCGCGATCGCCGGCACGGCGTCGGACAAGCTGCCGCCGAGGGCGACAACGATCAGGACGTTACGGAACAGGCTTCTCATCAGGGACCCACCACCATACTTTCGGCTCGATCATACACCTAAATGGAGAGGTAGTAGAGTTTGTTCCAAATTTGTCTCATGAGTGTGGCTGCTTGGCCACTCTGTGTCGCGCCCGCGCACAAACGAGTAAATAAAATACGGCTTTAATCTTCCGTAAGGAATGCGATCCATCATGGATCCGGAGCGTGAGCCGCCACCTGCTTGTCCTCTCGGCACATACGCTCCGTCACGGAAGACAATGACGCCTGAACTTCTACAGGACGTGTTGGACAAGCACTCGCGCTGGGTCAGAGGGCTCGCGGGTGGAGCATGCGCCAATCTGTCCCTCGCCAATCTGGAAGGACTGGACCTCTCGAAGGTCGATCTCCGCTGGGCAAAGCTCGGCGGCGCCAAGCTGGCCCGCGCCCATCTTGCGGGTGCGAGGCTCACCGGCGCCGACATGTTCTGCGTCGATCTGCGCAACTGCGACCTGAGGCAGGCCGATCTGTCCGGAACCGATCTGCGCGGCGCCCGCCTGCATTCGGCCGACTGTACCGGAGCGCACCTGCGCGGCGCCGACCTGCGGGAAGGCACGCTGATAGCGCCAGCCGACGGCAGCCCGCTCAACCTTGCCACCATGCCCCGAGCGCCCAGGCTGAACACCATGCCGATGCCATGCCTATCCGGGGATGGAGCGGGATGGGGTACCGGCGGACCCGCCGGCCGACCGATGGGGAACGGATGCCGGCCGGAGTTTGCTCCCGCACCGACCTGACGTCGGCGGGTCTGCGGTGCGCCGACCTGACCGAGGCGGACCTGACCGGCTGCAATCTCCAGAACGCCGACCTCAGCGAAGCCGACCTGACCAACACCAACCTGTCGGACTGCCGCCTGTGCGGCGCCGACCTGACCGGCGCCGCCCTTGCCGGCACACGCTTCCACAATGCCGACCTTGTCGGGACAAGGATGTCGGGCTGCGACTTCAGCCGGGCCGATCTGACCGGCGCGCATTTCACCAAGATGCTGGATACGCTCGGCCTGGAGCTTCAGCGCGTCATCAACAACCATGAGCGCTGGATCGAAAGCGGCGGCGGCCGGGGTGCGCGGGCCGATCTTGACGGGGCCGACCTCAACCGGGTCGATCTGCGCAACGTCAATCTCAGCGGCGCCACCCTGCGGGGCGCTTCGCTGGTCAAGGCGCTGCTGGCGGGCGCGAAGCTGATCATGGCCGATCTGTCGGGCGCCGATCTGGAAGGCGCCAACCTGAGCGGCGCCGACCTGTCCGGCGCCAATCTCAGCTATGCCAAGCTGATCAATGCCGACCTGCACGACGCCCTGCTCTGCCCGGCCCAGATCCTGGATGCCAACGGCAAGCCGACGGGACGCATCTGGGCCACGACCCTGCTTGGCGCCGATCTGCGCCATGCTCATCTGGCGGGCGCCCAACTGGCGTCCGCCAACCTCAGCGAAGCCAATCTGGAACTGGCCGATCTTGAGGGCGCCGACCTGACCGGCGCCCGGCTGCCCGCAGGCCTCTACCAGCGCTGAAATCACTCCACCGTCACGCGGTTAGGGTTGCATCCGTATTCATTTTCGCTCTAAATGCGAACATTGATCAGGACAGCATCTTAAATCCCGCGTGTCATTCATATTGGCGTATATTCATCGTTGCCGGCTGGCTGTTTCAGCGCTTCTGATGCTTGCGGCGACCAGCGCCGCCTCGCGCGCCGAACCCACGCTCGGCGACCTCGGCGGGATCGGCCTTCTTCAGGTGCCGACCGCCCGCATGTTCGACGCCGATACCCTGGCGGCGGGCTTCACCTGGACACCCCTGTACCGCCACGCCTTCGTGACGCTCCAGGCGTTGCCGGGGGTCGAGATGACCCTGCGCCAGAGCGGAGACGCCTTCGCGGGCAAGGACGGAACGGAATTTTCCGGCGGCCTCGACCTGAAGCTCCGGCTGCTCCGCGAGGGACCGCACTGGCCGGAAATCTCGGCCGGCGCCCGTGGTCTGTTCGACGGCCGGGGGTTCGGTGGGCAGTACCTGATGATGAGCCGCCGCTGGTACGACACGGACTGGACGCTGGGCGTCGGCTGGGGCCGCTTCGCCCAGCAGGGCTTCCTGGGCTACGACTTCTCGCCGATCGGCGGGGTCGAGATCCACATGCCGGCGGATGGGCCGTTCAGCGGAGTGTCGCTGAAGGTCGAATATACCGGCGACCGGTTCCGCGCCGAGCGCTCGCGCTATGCCGACCTTCCCGCGCCCTTCCCGGTGAATGCCGGCATGGTCTGGCGCCCCCTGCCCTGGATCGAGGCCGGAGCCGCCTTCGAACAGGGCCATGCCGCGATGCTCCGGGCATCGCTGATGCTCGATGCCGGCCGGCTCGACAGCGGAGCACCGGCGAAATCACCGCCCCAGACCATCGGAGCGCGACCGAAGCGCGCGAGGCCGCGCGACGCGGAGCGCCGCATCCAGGCGGCCCTGCGCTCCGCCGGCATGCCGGTCCAGGCCGTCCGGATCGATGACGATCCAGGCGACGGTCTGGCTCGACAGTGTGCCGGATGGCCCGCCGGCCCGGACGGCGGGCCGGGTGGCGAGGATCATGGCCGCGCGCTCTCCCGCCGATGTCGAGCGGCTGACCGTCGTGCTGGGGCCGGCGGAACTGGCCGGATCGGCGGTATCGTTCCTCCGCGCCGATCTGGAGCGGGCCGACCGCCATGCCGGCTCCCCGGCGGAGATCTGGCGAACGGCGGAACTGGACCGGGCGGCTTCGGCCGGGGGTGCTCCGGGTCTGGCGGCGGACCGCTGGCAGTGGCCGGATCACTCCCCGGCTGGAGCAGTCCTTAAGCGGACGAACCGGCTTCCACGCCTACCGGACGACGCTCGACTTCGCGATGGTGAACGGGGTGTCCAGCGGCTTCGTCAGCGGCGCCGGCCTGCGGTTCAATCTGGCGGACAATCTTGAAGGCCGGCTGGGCACGCCCGATCCCCGGCTGCCGGTGGTCCGCAGCGACGTGGCCCGCTACGCCGCCGGCGTCCCCGCCACGGTCGATCATCTCTACGGCGCATGGCTGTGGAACCCGGTTTCGGACTGGCACACGCGGATTTCCGGAGGCTACCTGGACGAGATGTTCAGCGGCCTGGAGGGGGAGGTGCTGTACCGCCCCTTCGGCGCCCGCTGGGCGGCGGGATTCGATGGCGACTTCGTGGCGAAGCGGGTTCCCGGCAACCTGATCTATGTCGAGCCGGGGAGCTTCGCCACCGCGCATGCCAACCTTCATTACGAAAGCAATGACGGGCTGATCCATGGCGTGCTGCGCGCCGGGCGGTATCTGGCCGGCGATCTGGGTTCCACCATCGAACTGAGCCGCATGTTCGACGGCGGTGTCCGGATCGGCGCCTACGCCACCCTGACCAATGCCGGCGGCCGGAACCTCGATCAGGGGATCTCCATCCGCGTTCCGATCGGCCCTCTGCCGCTGGCCGGCCGCGCCCTGGCGCCGGAAATCGCGACCCGCAGCCTGGGCCGCGATGCCGGGCAGAGGGTGGATCAGCCCTTGCGGCTATACGACCTGACCGGCGCCGCCGGCGTCGGCCGGATCATGGGAAGCTGGGATCGCCTGCTGGAATAGGCGGATGCCTGACTGGGCGAACGCCTTACCATGCTGGCCTTACTGCTGGACGGTCACGGCGCCGGTGGCGGGATCGACCAGGATATTCACCCAGACGCCCTCGACGGTGCGGACCTCGGCCGCGTAGTTCTCGCCGATCTTGCGGAAGTTGCGCATCTCCGCGAAGCCCATGCCGCCGAAGCGGTTGAGCAGGCTGGTCTGCACCAGTTCCATCTCCCGCTGATCCTTGCCCTTGCGGTCGGAGATATCGGGCCGCCCCTGTTCGACGCTGAGCTGCGTTTCGCTGGATGAGCCCGCCATGGGCGCCATCGGATGCTGCATCTGCCCCGACATGGTCCCCTGCATCGGTCCCGGCTGCATCTGGCGATTAGGGGTCATCATGCCGCCCGGCGCGGCCGTCCCGCCGGACTGGGCCAAGAGCCGGAGATGCCGCGACGGCGGCCAGAGCCAGCACCGGAGCAAGGGCCAGAACAGCGATTTTCTTCATGATGGGTTCCTCTTCCAACGTCATCGGCCCTCTTTCCGAGGGCCATTTTTGCCGGCCGTTTCATTTGGCCGTGTGGCCTGAACGCTGCCCCGGCTATTTTGGCATGTATCGGTGTTAAATCCATAGCCGGTCAAGCTTTGTCACACCGCTCGGCCTGAGTGTCGGTGACGGCCGTCACGCACACATCACCTTAGCAGAACCTTCCGCCCGCCCGACTCCAGCCCCGGAACGGGCCGTTCGCAGTCCACCAAAGTCAACACGTCAGCCGGCTCACCAAAGCTCTCGTACCGAATACTTCGCATGGTAACTCTTTCTTTACGGGGCGAGAATTCGACTACGTTAACCATGATAAGGCGGCACTGTTGCCAAAGTCCCGGACAAGACCGGCACAGTTTCCGCAATTTCAGCGAGTTGAGCTGGGAACACCAGAGCATTACCGGCGTTTATCCGCCGGATGGGCAGGATCTCCCTGTCCGGGCGGACATTGAGGAGCCCCCACGAATGAGCACCAGCGACCGCGCCGATCTTCATCGGATGGCGACCCAGATCGCCCTGTCATACGCGCGCTGCCATAACGAGACGTTCGACGCTTTCCCGGCGCTGTTCCAGACCGCGTATCATGGCCTTCTGTCCTGTACCCAACCATTACAGCAGGAGCCGGCGCGGCCAGCGAAGAAGGCCGTCGCACCGCCCCGTCCCGTCGCTCAGCCCAAGCGGGTGGCCCAAAGCAAGCCGAAGCCTCCCGCCAGGGCGGCCGCTCAGCCAAGACCGCTACAACCACGGCCTCCGCGCAGCGGAAGCCGGCATCGGGCACCGGCCGCGGCTGGCCGACCTGGACGGGCAGCACGAACAAGCCGGGCCGTCCTCCCAAGAATGGGGCGGGCTCAAAGAATGGAGCCGGCCGCTACCGGTGAAATTAAGGATTAACAAGGGAACACGAATGTGTTTCCCAGTGTTAGCCGGTCATAACTTCGATGATCACTCGAATGCTTCCCGGTGAAGCGGATGATTGCTTGATCGCGGATGAAGTGGCCTTCGTTGTAGCACGGATGATGGGATTGGATTGGCGCCACGATCCCATTGTGACTATGACTTGACGGCGCTGGGTTCGGGCGAAATGGGGTCCGGACCTTCTGTTCTATCCCAAAGCCTCTCGATGTTAGCCTCGCACCTGCAAGGCGGCGTCCCTCCAAGGGGACGCCGCCTCTCTTTCCTCTTCTTTGGGGCGATGGACTGGCACCCTGCCGGCACTGCATAGTGTCGGCTGCACAATTTGAGATGGGCCGGTCCGGTGCTCCGCATCCCGACCCGAAAAGTTCAGCGATCAGTCAGGTGATGATGAGCGACACACAGCCGAACCAGGCCCTGGAACGGGTGGACTGCGTGGTGATCGGGGCGGGCGTGATCGGGCTTGCGGTCGCCCGCCAACTGGCGGCGGCCGGCCGCGACGTGATCCTGCTGGAATCGACGGATTGCATCGGCAGCGGCACCAGTTCGCGCAACAGCGAAGTCATCCATGCCGGCATCTACTACCCCAAGGGCAGCCTGAAGGCCCGGATGTGCGTTCAGGGCCGTGATCTGCTCTACGCGTATTGCGCCGACCGGGGCGTTCCGCACAAGCGTTGCGGCAAGCTGCTGGTCGCGACCGATGAGAGCCAGTTGCCCAAGCTGGACGAGATCGTGGCGAAGGCGCAGGCCAACGGCGTGATGGACCTGACCCGGATCAGCGCCGCCGAGGTCGCCGATCTGGAGCCGGAACTGACCACGGTCGGAGCCCTCGTTTCCCCTTCCAGCGGCATCGTCGATACCCACGGGCTGATGCTGGCCTATCAGGGCGAGATGGAAGACCATGGCGGCATGGTCGCGTTCAACAGCCCCGTGACCGGCGGCAAGGTCACGGACGACGGGATCATCATCGAGACCGGCGGGCCGGAGCCGTTCCGGCTGCTCGCCAATCTGGTGGTCAATGCCGGCGGTCTTTTCGCCCAGGACATCGCGCGGCTGATCGAGGGCATTCCGGCCTCAAGCATTCCGCCGATCCACTACGCCAAGGGAAACTATTTCTCGCTGGCGAAGCGCGCGCCCTTCAGCCGGCTGATCTACCCCGTGCCGGAGCCGGGCGGGCTGGGCGTCCACCTGACGCTCGACCTTGCGGGTCAGGCCCGCTTCGGTCCGGATGTCGAGTGGATCGAGCGGATGAACTACGACGTCGATATCCGGCGGGCCGACAAGTTCTACGGCGCCATCCGGCGCTACTGGCCGGGTCTGCCCGACAATGCGCTCCAGCCGGGCTATGCCGGCATCCGGCCGAAGCTGGTCCCCGCCGGGGTGCCCGACGCCGATTTCATGATCCAGGGACCGCGCGACCATGGCGTGCCCGGTCTGCTGAACCTCTACGGCATCGAATCTCCCGGTATCACCGCATCGCTCGCCATCGCCGCCCAGTCCGAAGCGGCGCTGCTTCAGCGTGAAGCGGCACCGGTTCTGTGACGTGCCGACAGTCGCCCCGCCGCCAAACGGTCTATCGAAATGCACCTCGATAACAATCGATAGGCGTGGCGGGGGAGAACGCTGACGGGTAATTCCGAGAAACCTCATGGGCCACCGGATAGCCTAAAGGTAGGCTTGGGGTGTCCGCCGGCCTGTGTTACTTCAGATCTGTTAGTTTTCATAAGAAGAAAGTCGTTTGGTGATGCGGGCAATCCGACAATCGTTAATCATTATCGGTTTCTGCTTCGTACCATTTCAGGCTAACGCCTCACCTCCCGACAAAACAGTACTTGTACTTGAAACATTGGCCCAGTCGGGCAGCACCCGAGCCCAGTTCGAGCTGGCGCGCCGCTTTGAAACCGGTATCGGGACCGCATCCAACAGCACCAAGGCTTTCGATCTCTACTGCAAGGCGGCGGCCAAGGGGCACCCGATGGCGGCATACCGGCTTGGCGCCCTGTATCTTTCAGGCAAAGGCGTTGCGCGCGACGACGCGATGGCGGCATCCTGGTTCCGCCGCTCCATCGAACTGGGCCATCCCGAAGCCAGGGAGATGATGCCGAAGTTCGCCAGCGTGAAGCAGGTGCCGGCGCCGGGCTGCTACGTCGCCGGCGCGCGCGGCCCGGCAGCACATGCCGGCGCCGGCGCAGATCGAGAAGATGGTGCGCGGCATGGCGCCGGAATTCGGGCTCGACCCCAATTTCGTGCTCGCGATCATGCAGATCGAATCCGGCTACCGCACCGATGCCGTATCGCCGCGCAACGCCCAGGGGCTGATGCAGTTGATCCCCGACACGGCCGAGCGGTTCGGCGTCAAGGACCCGTTCGACGCCAAGGACAATATGCGCGGCGGCATGCGCTATCTGCGCTGGCTGCTGGCCTATTTCCAGGGCGACGTATCGCTGGTGGCCGCCGCCTACAATGCCGGCGAGGGTGCGGTGGAGCGGTATCGCGGCGTTCCGCCCTACAAGGAAACGGAAACCTACGTGAAGCGCCTGAACGCGGTTTATCCGCGCAAGCGCCACCCGTTCGAACCCCGGATCGCCAAGGCCTCCGACGTGTTCACACAGGGCCGAGGTCGCGGAACTGGATTGATCCCGCTCCCCCGGCCACTCCTGAGCCGTCAGCCGACCCGGCGCGGGACCAGCACCGTGTAGTCGAGGTCGAGCACGACGGAAGGATCGGTCTTGCCGTCCGCCCCGACATTGGGGAAGTCGGCGCAGGCGCGGTCCTTGACGGCGATGGTCCGCAGGCGGAGAGCGCCGATGTCGCGCCGGTCGGGAAGCTCGTGCTTCTCCAGAACCTCGGTCCAGGCATAGATCGTGTCGCCGGCGAAGGTCGGGGCGACGTGGCGTCCGCCGTTGATGGCGGCCACCCGCACCGCATTGGCGAGGCCGTTGAAGCTGAGCGCCCGCGCGATGCTGATGATGTGCCCGCCATAGATCAGGCGGCGGCCGAAGCGGCCTTCCTTCTCCGTGTGCTGGTTGAAGTGGACGCGGGCCGTGTTCTGGTACAGCCGGGTCGCCATGGCGTGTTCGGACTCTTCGATCGTCATGCCATCGACATGGTCGATCTTTTCGCCCACGCTGTAATCGTCCCACAGGTGGGGCGATCCGGCGGCGACCGTGTCGTATGTCGCGAAGCCGGCGCCGGCCGGTACGATCAGCTCGCTCACCGGCACGGATTCCGGCAGGTCGGGCACCACCGCTTCGGGCGCCGGGGCTGATTCGTCGCGCTTCCGGACCATCACCCAGCGGCAGTAGTCCAGCACCATCTCGCCGCGCTGGTTGACGCCGATCGAGCGGACATAGACGGTGCCGGTCTTGCCGTTGGAATTCTCCTTCAGCCCGATCACCTCGGAAACCGACGACAGGGTGTCGCCGGGATAGACCGGCTCGCCGAAGCGGCCCGCCGCGTAGCCGAGATTGGCGACGGCGTTCAGCGAGATGTCGGGCACCGTCTTGCCGAAGACGACATGGAACGCCAGCACATCGTCGATGGTGGCTCCCTCGTACCCAAGATCCTGGGCGAAGGTATCGGCGGAATGCAGGGGAAAGCGCGAGCCGGTGAGGGCCACGTAAAGCGCCATGTCGCCTTCGGTCACCGTGCGCGGGGTGGCATGCACGATTTCCTGGCCTAGGCGGAAATCCTCGAAATAATTGCCGGGATTGGTCTTGGTCATTGCCCTGCTCGCTCCGAACGGTTCTTCTTTGAAGGATAAGGCTTAATTGGAGGCCGATTCGGCTTCCAGGGCCTCGATCGCCTCGGCCAGGGCCACCAGCCGGCGGGCGTTCTCGACGTGCAGGTTCTCGACCAGCTTGCCATCGACCAGCACCACGCCCTTGCCCTCGGCGACCGCCGCCTGGAACGCGTCGATGATGCGGCGGGAGTGCGCCACCTCGTCGGCCGACGGGCCGAAAGCCGCGTTGGTGGCGGGCAGCGTCTTCGGGTGGATCAGGGTCTTGCCGTCGAAGCCCAGCTCGACGCCCTGCCGGCAGGAGGCCGCGAAGCCTTCGTCGTCGTTGAGGTCGAGATAGACGCCGTCGAGGATGGCGAGGCCATAGGCGCGGGCCGCCAGCATGCACAGGCCCAGGCTGGTGATCATCGGCAGCCGGTCGCGCGTATGGGCGGCGTGGAGGTCCTTGGCGAGGTCGGACGTGCCCATGACGAACGCGCCGAGCCGGGGCGAGGCGCCCGCGATCTCCTTGGCGTTCAGCATCGCCAGCGGGGTTTCCATCATGCACCAGATCTTGAGATCGGCCGGAGCGCCCGACGCCACCAGGATCTGTTCCGCCTGCCGGACCAGATCGGCCGATTCGACCTTGGGCAGCAGCACCGCGTCGGCGCCCGAGGTGGCGGCGAACACCAGATCCTCATAGCCCCAGGCCGTGTTCAGCCCGTTGGTGCGGACGATCAGCTCGCGCTTGCCATAGCCGCCGCCCTGGATCGCCGCACCGATCTGGGTGCGCGCCTGCGCCTTGGCGTCGGGCGCCACCGCATCCTCCAGGTCGAGGATCAGGCCATCCGCCTGCAGGGTCTTGCCCTTCTCCATGGCGCGCGGGTTGGACCCCGGCATGTAAAGGACGCTGCGACGGGGGCGGACAGTCATGGCCATGCGCGGACTCCCTATATTTTGTCTGACGTTGGATTTTGTCTGGACCTGAATTCGTTGGCCGGGACCTTACAGCGCAGGTGCGGTAGGGAGCAATCGGGGACATGAGGGAGGAAGGGGACATTATGCGCGACAAAGCGGCCGATGTCCGCCCCGGTGCTGCACAATGACGCGTTGCGACCGCAAGGTGTGATTGGTAATCGTGCTTCGCATCTGTATTATGATCATCGTCTAATCACGGTACCAGGGGTCGCTGGCGCTCGTCGCGCGAAGTCGCTGCCGGGCGGTCGGTGAATACTCAAAATGTCCATTACTGATGGGAAACCCATCCAGGCCATCACGGTCCTGCTGGTCGAAGACAACCCGCGCGATGCCAATCTGGTGTTCCGCGCGCTCGAAGATCGGGGCAACCGCTTCAGCGTGACCACCGTCGCCACGCTTGGCCGATGCCCTGGTCTCCCTGAACGCCGCGTCCTTCGACGTGATCCTGCTCGACATCATGCTGCCGGACAGCAGTGGCTTCGCCACCATCGCCGCCATCCGCAAGGCGGCGCCGGCCATTCCCCTGATCGTCCTGACCGGTTTCGACGACAATGACATGGCCGTGGCGGCGGTCGAAGCCGGGGTGCAGGATTTCCTGATCAAGGGCGACTTCGAGGACGCCATGATCGAGCGGGCGGTTCGCCACGCCATCGCCCGCAGCCACCTGGAAGAGCGGCTGAGAGCGTCCGAGGAGCGGCTGAAGGGCGTGCTGGATCTGGCGCATGACGCCATTCTGTCGACGGACGGCCGGACAGCGCATCGTCCTGTTCAACCCGGCGGCGGAGAGGATGTTCGGCTACCGGACGGATGAGATCGTCGGCCGGTCCTTGTCGCTGCTGATCCCCGAACCGCTGCGGGCGGCCCATGCCGGCCATTTCGAAGGATTTATCCGCGAAGGCGTGGAATCGCGGGTCATGGTGGACCGGCCCGAAGTGAGCGGATTGCGCCGTGACGGCAGCGTCTTTCCCGTGGAAGTCTCGCTTTCCCGGTCGGAGGGACCGGACGGGCCGCTGTTCACCGCGATGATCCGCGACATCACCGACCGCAAGCGGACATGAGGCCGAGTTGAGGCTGATGGCGACGACCGACCCGCTGACGGGCCTTGCCAACCGGCGCCACCTGATTGAGCGGGCCGAGCGGGAACTGCTTCGCCTGCAGCGCTTCGGCAATCCCTTCACCCTGATGACGCTGGATGTCGATCACTTCAAGCGGATCAACGACACCTATGGTCATGCCTGCGGCGACCGCGCCCTGTGCGCCCTGGCCGCGACCTGCGTCGGGCTGCTGCGGGAAATCGACATGGTCGGGCGCATGGGGGGCGAGGAGTTCACCATCATCCTGCCGGAAACCGTCGGGGATGAGGCGATGCTGGTGGCCGACCGCATCAGGCGGGGGATAGCGGAAATGCGCTTCGACACCGATCCGCCCGGATTCGGAATTCGGCTTCACGGTCAGCATCGGCGTCGCGGAATGCCACCGGGAGGATGCCCGGATCGAGCAGCCGCTGGCGCGGGCCGACCATGCGCTCTATGAAGCCAAGGCTGCGGGCCGCAACCGCGTGGTTCGCGCACCCGTTCCCTATCAGGCGCCGGCTTGAGCGCATACCGGATTGCTCGCCACAAGTTTGCTGCAACGCGGCATCCCGATGTGGCACCGTTGACGCCACCATGAAACAGATACTCTCGATCCAGTCCCACGTCGCCTTCGGTTATGTCGGCAATCGTGCGGCCGTATTTCCGCTCCAGCGCCTCGGCTTCGATGCGATGGCGGTCAACACCGTCCAGTTCTCGAACCATACCGGCTACGGGTCCTGGACCGGTCAGATCTTCTCACCGGCGCATATCGCCGAGGTCATCGACGGCATCGCCGCCCGTGGCGCGCTGGAAAGCTGCGACGCCGTCCTGTCCGGCTACATGGGCGGGGCGGCCCTGGGGCAGGTCATCGTGGAGACCGTCCGCCGGGTGCGGGACGCCAAGCCGGAAGCGATCTATTGCTGCGATCCGGTGATGGGCGATGTCGGCCGGGGCTTCTTCGTGAACGAGGGCATCCGCGACTTCATGCGGGCGGAGGCGGTGCCCGCCGCCGATATCATCACGCCCAACCAGTTCGAGCTGGAATTCCTGACCGGACGGGAGGTTCATTCGCTGGAAGACGCCCTGGCGGCGGCGAAGGCCGTGCGGGCGATGGGGCCGAAGCTGGTGCTGCTGACCAGCCTGACCCGCGATGAAGCGCCGGCCGATTCGATCGAAATGCTGCTGGACACGCCCGACGGCGCGTTCCTGGTGGCGACCCCGCGCCTGCCGCTCGACCCGCCGCCCAATGGGGCCGGCGACTGCGTGGCGGCCGTGTTCCTCGCGAAGTATCTGGAGACGGGCGATCCGGCGAAGGCGCTGGGCCATGCGGCGGCGGCGATCTACGCGGTGTTCTCCGCGACGCTCAAGGCCGGTACGCGGGAACTTCAACTCATCGCCGCCCAGGACGAACTGGTCCGGCCGGAGCGGATGTTCGAAGTCCGGAAAGTCTGACGAAGAAAGGGTGCGGACCCCGGCGGGGTCCGCACCCTTTCTCATTAGCCGCCGATTACTTCTTCAGGTAATCGCGGGCCAGCACTTCGGCGATCTGCACCGCGTTGAGCGCCGCACCCTTGCGCAGGTTGTCGGCGACAACCCACATGTTCAGGCCGTTCTCGACCGAGATGTCCTCGCGGATGCGCGACACGAAGACCGAATCTTCGCCGGCGCGTCTCCACCGGAGTGACGAAGCCTTCCTCGGCCAGATGATCGATCACGCTGACGCCGGGGGCGGCGCGCAGCGCTTCACGGGCTTCGTCGGCGCTGATCGGCCGCTCGAACTCGATGTTGACCGCTTCGGAGTGGCTGATGAAGACCGGCACGCGAACGCAGGTGGCGGTCACGAGGATCTTCGGGTCGAGGATCTTCTTGGTCTCGACCACCATCTTCCACTCTTCCTTGGTGGCGCCGTCATCCATGAAGACGTCGATCTGGGGAATGACGTTGAAGGCGATCTGCTTGGCGAACTTCCGCTTCTCGACCGGATCGTTGACGTAGATCGCGCGGGTCTGGTTGAACAGCTCGTCCATGGCGTCGCGGCCGGCGCCCGAAACCGACTGGTACGTGGACACCACCACCCGCTTGATCTTCGCCAGATCGTGCAGCGGCTTCAGCGCCACGACCATCTGGATGGTCGAGCAGTTGGGATTGGCGATGATGTGGCGCTTGGTGTAGCCGGCGATGGCTTCGGGGTTCACCTCCGGCACGACCAGCGGCACGTCCGGGTCCATGCGGAAATGGGACGTGTTGTCGATCACGACGCAGCCGGCGGCTGCCGCCTTGGGCGAGTACTCGGCCGACACTTTTCCGCCGGGGGACGACAAGGCGATGTCCCAGCCCCGGAAATCGAACTTCGCCAGATCCTGCACGTCGAGGACCTGATCCTCGCCGAAGGAGACCTGCTTGCCGACGGATTTCTCGGACGCCAGGGCCACCACCTCGTCGACGGGGAATTTGCGCTCGGCCAAGGTAGTCAGGATTTCACGCCCGACATTCCCGGTGGCGCCGATTACCGCGATTTTGTAGCCCATGATGCGTTCCTGTTTTTCTCTGTGGTGCGGCCGTGTCTCTGCCATGGCGCACCCGCGCTTTTGGACGGCCCCCATGGCCATCCGGCAAAGGCCATTGAATTATTCCGATCCCGGTCAGTTTGCAAGATCAAGCCATATCCCACATGATAATTCAGGGAGGACAAAATGACGCGCAAATTCCGGACCTACGCGGAATTCTGGCCCTACTACCTCGCCGAACATGGCAGACCCGGCACCAGAGCATTGCACTTCACCGGGACGGCGCTGGCCCTGGCGCTGCTGGCGGCGGCCGTGGTGACGCTGAATCCATGGCTGGCGCTTGCGGCGGTGATCTCCGGTTACGCCTTCGCCTGGATCAGCCATATGCTGATCGAGCGCAACCGCCCGGCGACTTTCACGTATCCGCTGTGGTCGCTGGTCAGCGATTTCCGTATGTTCTTCCTGTTCGTGACGGGCCGCCTGGGCGCGGAACTGCGCCGTCACGAAATCAATCATTCCAAGGTGGGGCCGGCGTGAGCACCAATCTACTACGCGACACCATCGCCCAGGCGATCAAGGACGCGGACAAGTCGTTCTTCAACGAGGATTACGTCAAGCAGGCCACGGCGGTCATCATAGCGCTCCGCAAGGCCGGCTTCGAGATCGTGCCGAACAAGGCTTCCGACGGGTTGGTGGACTTCGCCTGCGACAACCTGCCGTTCGGCCGGCTGAAGCAGCAGGATTTCATCAAGGAACTGTACGTCCTGCTGGTCGAGAACAGCCGGAAGTTTCCGTAAGGGAGTTTCGGAGCACGGCGTGTCGACTGCAGAAACACAAAAAGCCCGCCGGATCAGATCCGGCGGGCTTTTTTGTCGGCTACGGCGGTGATGCTTACGCCGCCACCTTCTCCAGTTCGCGGATGATCGAGTCACCCATGACGGAGGTCGAGCAGCGGGCCATGCCGGGGGCCATGATGTCCGAGGTGCGGGTGCCGCCGTTCAGGACGTTCTGCACCGCCTTCTCGATCAGGTCGGCGTCCTCGTTCAGGTCGAACGAGTAGCGCAGCATCATGGCGAAGCTGAGCAGCGTCGCGATCGGGTTGGCGAGGTCGCGGCCGGCGATGTCCGGGGCCGAACCATGCACCGGCTCGTACAGGGCGCGGCGGCGGCCGGTCTCGTCCGGGGCGCCCAGCGAGGCCGACGGCAGCATGCCGAGCGAGCCGGTCATCATGGCCGCTTCGTCCGACAGCATGTCGCCGAACAGGTTGTCGGTGACGATCACGTCGAACTGCTTGGGGTTCTTGATCAACTGCATGGCGCAGTTGTCGGCGTACATGTGCGAGAGCTCGACGTCGGAATATTCGGCCTGATGCAGCTTCGTCACTTCCTGACGCCACAGCAGGCCGGACTCCATCACGTTGGCCTTCTCGACCGAGCAGAGCTTGTTCTGACGCTTGCGCGCCAGTTCGAACGCGACGCGGGCGACGCGGTGGATTTCCGACGTGGTGTAGACCTGGGTGTTGACGCCCCGGCGCTGGCCGTCGGGCAGCTCCTCGATCCCGCGCGGCTCGCCGAAATAGACGCCGCCGGTCAGCTCGCGCACGATCATCAGGTCCAGGCCGCGAACGATGTCGGCCTTCAGGGTCGAGGCATCGACCAGGGCGTCGAACACCGTCGCCGGACGCAGGTTGGCGAACAGGCCCAGGTCCTTGCGGAGCCGCAGCAGACCGGCCTCCGGCCGCTTGTCGAAACCGATATTGTCCCACTTGGGGCCGCCGACCGCGCCGAGCAGGACGGCATCGACGCTCAACGCGTCAGCCATCGTCTCGTCGCTCACGGGCACGCCATAGTGGTCGATGGCGGCGCCGCCGACCAGACCGTCCTGAACGTCGAACGTGACTTTACGCCGGCGATCCATCCAATCGATCACGCGGCGTACCTGGCGCATAACTTCCGGGCCAATACCATCACCGGGCAGTATCAGCAGCTTCTTATTGGCGGACATCGCGTGGTTTCTCCGTGGAATATCTGGTGGGGAGCTTTGTAATGCGCCTTGACGCTCCTGAAAAGCTCCCCAGTTGCGCTACGCCCACAGCCAGGGTTGCGTACCGCGCTGCGATGTCTCGTAGTTGTCGATCGATTGGACGTGTCCCAGCGTCAGGCCGATATCGTCCAGGCCGTTCAGCAGGCAGTGCTTCCGGAAGGCATCGACCTCGAACTTGATCTTGCCGCCGTCGGGACCGGTGATCTCCTGCTTTTCCAGGTCGATCGAGACGATGGCGTTGGCGCCGCGCTCCGCGTCGTCCATCAGCAGATCGACCTGCTCCTGCGGCAGCACGATCGGCAGGATGCCGTTCTTGAAGCAGTTGTTGTAGAAGATGTCGGCGAAGCTGGGCGCGATGACGCACTTGATGCCGAAATCGGCCAGCGCCCAGGGCGCGTGCTCGCGGCTCGACCCGCAGCCGAAGTTATCTCCGGCCACCAGGATCTTCGCCTGCCGGTAGGCCGGCTGGTTCAGCACGAAATCGGGCTTCTCCTGCCCTTCCGGCGTGTAGCGCATCTCGTCGAACAGGTGCTTGCCCAGGCCCGTCCGCTTGATCGTCTTCAGGAACTGCTTGGGGATGAGCATGTCGGTATCGACGTTGATGATCGGCAGCGGGGCCGCGACCCCGGTCAGGGTGGTGAATTTTTCCATTTTCCGGGTGCTCCTCAGACGAGTTCGCGGATGTCGGTCAGATGGCCGGTCACCGCGGCGGCCGCGGCCATCGCCGGGCTCACCAGATGGGTGCGCCCGCCACGGCCCTGCCGGCCTTCGAAATTGCGGTTCGAGGTGGAAGCGCAGCGCTCGCCGGGGCTCAGCTTGTCGGCGTTCATGGCCAGGCACATGGAGCAGCCGGGCTCGCGCCAGTCGAAGCCGGCGTCCTTGAAGATCACGTCCAGGCCTTCTTCCTCGGCCTGTTCCTTCACCAGGCCGGAGCCGGGCACGATCATGGCGTAGACGCCGTCGGCGACCTTGCGGCCCTTGGCGACGGTGGCGGCCGCGCGCAGGTCCTCGATCCGGCCGTTGGTGCAGGAGCCGATGAAGACCTTGTCGATCTTGACCTCGGTCAGCGGCGTGCCGGGGGTCAGGCCCATGTATTCCAGCGCCCGCTCGACCGCGCGGCGCTTGCCCTGATCGGCGACGTCGGCGGGGTCGGGGACGATGCCGGTGATCGGCAGCACGTCCTGCGGGCTGGTGCCCCAGGTGACCTGCGGCACGATGTCCTCGGCCTTCAGCACCACTTCCTTGTCGTAGACCGCGCCCTCGTCGCTCGGCAGCGTCCGCCAGTACTGGACGGCCTGTTCCCACTTCCCGGCCTTGGGGGCGTAGGGGCGGCCCTTCAGGTAGTCGAAGGTGGTCTCGTCCGGGGCGATCAGGCCGGCGCGGGCGCCCGCCTCGATCGACATGTTGCAGACGGTCATGCGGCCTTCCATGGAAAGGGCGCGGATCGCCTTGCCGGCGTATTCGATGACATAGCCGGTGCCGCCGGCGGTGCCGATCACGCCGATGATCGCCAGGATCATGTCCTTGGCGGTGACGCCGACCGGCAGGTCGCCGTCGACCGTGATGCGCATGTTCTTGGCCGGGCGCTGCTGGAGCGTCTGGGTCGCCAGCACATGCTCGACCTCGGACGTGCCGATGCCGAAGGCCAGCGCGCCGAACGCGCCATGGGTCGCCGTGTGGCTGTCGCCGCACACGATGGTCATGCCCGGCTGGGTCAGGCCCTGCTCCGGCCCGATGACGTGGACGATGCCCTGGCGGATGTCGTCCATGGCATAGTAAGGCACGCCGAAGTCGCGCGCGTTCTGCTCCAGCGTCTCGACCTGGATGCGGCTTTCCTCGTCGGCGATGCCCTGGCTGCGGTCACCGGTCGGCACGTTGTGGTCGGCGACGGCCAGCGTGGCCTCGGGGCGCCGGACCTTGCGGCCGGCAAGCCGCAGCCCTTCGAAGGCCTGCGGGCTGGTCACCTCATGCACCAGATGGCGGTCGATATAGAGGACGCAGGTGCCATCCTCCTGGCGGTGGACGACGTGGCTGTCCCAGATCTTGTCGAAGAGCGTGCGCGGCTTGGCCATTGTTTTGGTTCTCTGATATCTCGTTCCAGCAGGGGACCCGAATTTCCCGGCCCCCGAGTTTACGGAATATGCCGGGTTCGCCTTTTGGCGACACCATAGCCTCTGCCCCTCTCCGTCTCAAGGGACTAGACTTTTATGCAATACAGACCGCGCATTTCGTAGCATCGGATATGCCGATCCGCCCGTAAAAAGGAAATTTCATGTCCATCACGATAGCCGACCTTGCCGTTTTCGGCGAAACCCCATCGGAGGAGTTTACTATCCGGCCCGACGCCGACCGCATTCTCGCGGGATCGCCGGACCAGACCGCCTGGAACCACTTCACCGACCGGACCGGCCAGTTCTCCGCCGGGATCTGGGAGGGCGCTCCCGGAGTGTGGCGCGTCAACTTCACGGAGAACGAGTTCTGCCACCTGATGAGCGGCGTCGTGGTGGTCCGGGACGAGGCCGGCGGTGAGCGGACTTTCCGCGCCGGCAGCAGCTTCGTGATGCCTGCGGGCTTCGTGGGCACGTGGGAGGTGGTGGAGACGGCGCGTAAGCTTTATGCGACGTTCGAGGCGAACCGGTAGGCAGGCGGGAGCGGGGTAACTGGCGGGTCACTGTCCGCTTCGGAAAAACCCTCCCGGATGTCATGAAATGTCATGATTCGTCATGGTCGGCTGGCCGAGGGTCCAGCACGATCACTTCGCGGCTACTCCAACGCTCAGGGAAGGATTATTTCCACCGATCACGAAGGAATCTTGGCGTAGAGGTCCAGGAAGGTCCGGCAGGCGTCGAAATCGCCGGCTACGGCTGGTGACAGCTCGATACCCCGGCGCTCCGCGAGGGTTCGGGCGAAGGCGAGCATCTTTTCGGTCGGGGGATTGCCGCGCGCTCGGGTGAGAGGCCGCTCCGCTGGTGCGGGGGCTTCGTCCTGGAGCGGGGCGGGAGTTGTCGTCGCCGTCTGCTTCTGACGCGCCGGCGAACGGCGGCGCTTGGCTGCGGGAGCTTTCGGCGGCGCCTCCCCGTCCTTCGCCGCCGCTTTGGCTCGCGGCTTCCGCGTTCGCCTTCGTCTTGACCACCGGCGGCGCAGGGGCGCCGAGGTCGAGTTTGGCGCCGGAACGCAGGCGCAGCGCGCCGATCAGGCGGTCGGCTTCGGTCGCGATGCCGTCGATGACGGTGCGGAACTCGGCCTTGCCGGTGACGATCTCGTCCAGCCGCATTTCCCAGACCGCCGTGGTGCCGGGATCGACCAGCACCGGGGCGGATGTCCGCAGCAGTTCGAAGAGGTGGAGGCCGGCTGGCGTCGGCACCACCAGTTTGCCGTCCGCCACCAGCATGTTCTGCCGCTTCAGGCCCTTGATGACCTCGGCGCGGGTGGCGGGGGTGCCGATGCCCTTGGCCTCCTTCAGGCGGTCGCGCAAGGCCGGGTCCTCGACGAAGCGCCACGCGTTCTGCATGGCGTCGATCAGGGTGCCTTCGTTGTAGCGCGGCGGCGGCTGGGTCCGTTTCGCTTCGACCTTGGCGTCGGATAGTGCCGCGATGTCGCCGTCCTTGATCGGCGGCAGGGTCTGCTCGTTCTCCGGCTCCGGCTGGTTCGACTGCTCGGCGCCGGTATAGACCTCTTTCCAGCCCAGCTTGATCGGCACCCGGCCGATGGTGCGGAACTCGACCGGCTTGCCCTCCGGCATGGGGACCGGCATCGTCACCGTCGTCTGGCGGTACTCGTAATCCGGCATCACGACGGCCAGATAGGACCGGCAGATCAGCGCGAACAGGCGTTTCTCATCGTCGCTGAGGCGGGCGAGCCGGGGTTCCAGGTCGCCCAGTACGTTGACGTTCGGCACGATGGCGTGGTGCGACACGCCCTCCAGCGCCTTGTCGCAGAAATGGCCGGACTTGCCCTTGCGGATCACCGGGCGGGAAATATCCAGATGGGCGAAGCCGCGCAGCGCCGTCAGCGCGCGGACGATCGCCGGCACGTCGTCGATCTGGTTCTCCGACAGGTAGCGGGCCTCGGCGCGGGGGTAGGTGATCAGCTTCTTGCCGTCGCCGTCATAGAGTTCCTGGGCGACGGACAGCGTCTTGTCGGCGTTCCAGCCCCAGCGCTGGCCGCAGGTCTTCTGCAGGGCCGGCAGGTCGAACAGGCGCGGCGGTCCCTGGCGCTTCTCCTCCACCGTCACCGCCAGCGGACCCTTGCAGCCTTCCGCCGCCTGCGCGATCGCGTCGGCCCGCTTCTTGTCCTTGATGCGGTCCTTGGGCGGCGGCGCGTGGCGCATCGCGAAGCTGCCCTTCTCGACGGTCGCGGTCGCGACGATCTCGAAATAATCCTCCGGCTTGAAATTGATGATCTCAAGCTCGCGCATGCAGACGATGGCCAGCGTCGGCGTCTTGACCCGGCCGATCCCGATCACGCTCTTGGAGCCGGGAGCCCGCAGCGTCGTGGTGGCGGTCCGCGTCAGCGAAAGGTTGAAGATCTGGTCGGACTGCTGCCGCGCCACCGCCGCCTCGTAGATCGGGCGCAGTTCCGTATTGGGCTTCAGCCGATCGAAGGCGTCGCGGATCGTCTTGGGGTCCTGCGCCGTGAAAATGGCGCGCATCACGTCGCCCCGAAATCCGACATGCTCCAGGATCTCCTGCCCGATCAACTGCCCCTCACGGTCGCAGTCGGTCGCCAGGATCACCCTGTCGCAGCCTTTCAGCGCCGCCACGATCGCCTGAAACTTGGCCTGCTTGTTGCCGTAGGTGTCGGGGCGGGTCGGATAAAGCCCGTCGGGTTTCAGCAGCGCCGTGGTCCAGCGCTTCCATTCCGGATTGACCTCGTCCGGTTCCGCCAGACGCAGCAGGTGCCCTTCCGCCGGCAGAATCTGGCCGAACCGGTTGCCCAACGCCACGCGCAGGTCCCGTGCCTGACTGGATTTTTCCGTGATGATGACGGTTGCCATGGGTCGCCGGCTGGAACGTGGTGCTTGGCTTCAGATCTAAGCTCGCCCAAGCAAACAAATCAAGAACATCAACTACACGTCATGAGTGGCATACAGAGTATTTTTATATATTTTTTAATAAATGACGATCGAAATCTAACGTCCCTTGGTTTAGCTTTCCGGGGAGAATTTTCGTGTCGGATATGGCTGTCAGCAGCGCAATCGAGGCGTTGCCGCAGGCGGCGAAACCTGTCGGAGCGACGAGCGAAACGAAGTTTCGCCAGCAGATCGCGCTGGAGTGCGACGCGATGGCGCGCTACGCGCTGGGAGCCGGGCTGAAGATGCCGCCGTCGTTGCAGCAATCCCTCGACGTGTTCGAAAACGTCGTCGAGCAAGACGATCTGACCGTCCCGGTGGCCACTCTCACCACCTTGCACAGCCAGTTGGCCGATGTGGTGGCGCCCGCGACGCCGCGCACGATTTATCTTCTGCATATCGATCAGGCGCAGAACAGTTGGCTGTCATGCCTCGGCCCGCTGCCGACGATCCGGCGTCTGGTCATCGGCGCCGCGTTCTTCACGCTCGTGTTCGTTCTCAGCAGCATGTCCGACTCGATCAGCCACAAGAACCTGTCGATCGGACATCTACTCCCTCAATGGCATGGAAAGCCTTGCAGGTTCTGATCTTCCTGATGAGCGCCGCAGCCATGGGCGGCTGCTTCCATGCCCTGTTCATCGCCCACAGCTATATCGAGCAAGGGCACCTACGATCCGCGTTTCGAATCCTCCTATTGGATGCGGATCGGCCTTGGCGTCATCGCCGGACTGGTCCTGTCCCAGATGATCCCGATCGGGCCGGAACTCGAACTCCGGCATCCGGCGAAGCCGCTCGGCTTCCGCCGGCTGCAGTCTTCAGCAAACCACTGCTGGCGTTGCTCGGCGGATTCTCGGCGACCCTGGTCTACACCATCCTTCAGCGGCTGGTCGAAACCGTCGAATTGCTACTCTTCAACTCGAAAACGGCGCGGTTCCACCAGCACCGGGATCCGGCGCCTCGACCGCGACAGCTTACCAGCCCGCCCCGGCAACCGAAGCTCACCGCCCGACGGCGGCGATCCCCGCCACACCCCAGGCCGCCCTGCCCTCTCCCGGCTCTTTCGCCGCGAGCGCCGCCGCCGTTTCCGCCCTGGCCGCCGCCACGACCGCCGCGACGGCGGCTGTCGCCGCGACCCTCGACACCGGCCGGCCAGACAGCCGATCAACGGGAGCACCGGCGGACCAGCCGGCCGAGGAAACCACCGCAGACGGAAGCGTCCGACCGACAGCACCGAGCCGATGCACAGGCCGACGCTGCTTCAGCCACGCCGGCAAGCGACGGATGCCGCCACGCTCAAATCGGCCTGACCGTCAGCGGCGGATATCCGCCGCCCGGTAGCCCTGGGCATAGAGCAGAGCGGTCAGGTCCGACCGCTCGACCCGCGCCCGCGCCTGCGTCGCCACCGCCGGCTTGGCATGGAACGCCACGCCAAGCCCGGCGGCCTGGAGCATGGGCAGATCGTTGGCGCCGTCTCCCACCGCGATGCTGTCCCGCAAGGGGATGCGGTTGGCGCCCGCCACCCGCAGCAGGGCCGCCACCTTGGCGTCCTTGTCCAGGATCGGCTCCACCGCGATGCCGCTCAGGCGGCCGTCCTTGATTTCCAGATCGTTGGCCTGATCCTCGTCGAAGCCGACCGTCACGCGCACCCGCTCGGTGAAGAACTTGAAGCCGCCCGACACCAGCGCGCAATAGGCGCCGTTGGCCTTCATGGTGGCGACCAGTTCCAGCGCTCCCGGCATCAGCTCGACCCGGCCATAGACCTGCTCCAGGCTTTCGACCGGCAGATCCTTCAGCAACGCCACCCGCTCGCGCAGCGCATCCTTGAAGTCGATCTCGCCATTCATGGCGCGGTAGGTTATGCCTGCGATCAGGTCCTTGAGCCCGACCAGCTCGGCCAGTTCGTCCAGCATCTCCTGCCGGATGATGGTCGATTCCATGTCGGCGATCAGAAGCCGCTTGCGCCGGCTGGCGACCGGCTGGGTGATCATGTCGGCCGGCCGGTCCGGCAAGGCCACGTGAAGGGCCGCGTCGGCCTGATCGCAGTTGAGCCCGTCGAACGGGACGTCGCACGCGATGCCTGGGGCCAGCCAGTCGGGCGCACCGGTTTCGGCGCCCAGTTCCTTCAGGGCGCTTCTGGCGGCGGCAACCGTGCTATCGTCCAGGTCGGCGGCGGCGGGGTCGGCGATCAGGGTCAGAACATTGTTCATCTGTATTATCCGCGGCGAAGATCAGGCGCCTTTATGAAATGTCCCACCAAGCCTTGTCCATGCCCGAAACAACCGTCATCGTCGTCGGCGGCCCAACCGCCAGCGGCAAATCAGCGCTCGCTCTCGACCTGGCGGAGGAGTTCGGCGGCACCGTCATCAACGCCGACAGCATGCAGATCTACCGCGAGCTGTCGGTCCTGACCGCCCGCCCGAGCGCTGCCGACGAAGCCCGCGCTCCCCACCGCCTGTACGGTGCCCTGCCCGGCTCCGAGCGATGCTCCGCCGCCCGCTGGCAGGCCATGGCGCTGGAGGAAATCCGCACCGCCCAAGCGTGCGGGCCGGGTGCCCATCGTCGTCGGCGGCACCGGCCTTTACCTGCGGGCGCTGATGGAAGGGCTGGCGGATATCCCGCCGGTGCCGGCCGACATACGGGCATGGTCACGCGATCTCCACGCCGGCATCGGCAGCCCCGGCCTTCATGCGCTGCTGGCGGAGCGCGACCCGGAGACGGCGGCCCGCCTGAAGCCGGGCGACACCCAGCGCCTGCTGCGCGCCGTCGGAGGTTCTGGAAGCCACCGGCCGCTCGATCACCGCATGGCAGTCCGATCCGGCAGCCGGCCCGCCGGCCGGGCTGCGGTTCCTGCCCATCGTGGTCGATCCTCCGCGCGAAGCCCTGTACGCCGCCTGCGACGGGCGCTTCGACAGGATGATCGAGCTTGGCGCGCTGGACGAAGTGCGGGCGCTGATGGCGCTCGATCTGCCGCCTGACCTGCCCGTCATGAAGGCGCTCGGCGTGCCTGAGCTTTCATCATACCTGCGCGGGCGAAACCGACCTGCCGACGGCGGCGGCATCCGCCCGGCAATCGACCCGCCGGTACGCCAAACGGCAGGGTACGTGGTTCCGCCACCAGCTTGCCCCGGTGCATGGCTGCCATGTCATTTCCGCGCAATATTCGGAAAGCCTCAAACCTGCCGTTTGCAACATAATTCGCAAAATGGGTTGACCCTGGAAAATGTTTTTATTAGGTTGC
Source organism: uncultured Alphaproteobacteria bacterium (assembly GCA_963848585.1). Taxonomy (GTDB): domain Bacteria; phylum Pseudomonadota; class Alphaproteobacteria; order Azospirillales; family Azospirillaceae; genus Skermanella. Next base: position 71,771 of record CAWKET010000050.1, read on the forward strand.
GTCGTCCCGCCCCGGGAGCAGTCTCGGGACGGTGCCCTAACATGTTGGAATTCCTGAATTTGCGGGATTTTCAAAAACGGAGACGTGCATCCGCGGGGTGCGGGTGCGTACAGACGAAGGTAGTTCAAGATGTCCGAGAACAAGCTGACCGGTGCGGAGATCGTCATCAAGGCCCTGAAGGATCAGGGCGTAGACGTAATTTTCGGCTATCCGGGCGGCGCGGTACTTCCGATCTATGACGCGCTGTTCAAGCAGAACGACCTGCGCCACATCCTGGTGCGGCATGAACAGGCGGCGGTCCATGCGGCGGAAGGCTATGCGCGCTCGACCGGAAAGGTCGGCGCCGTTCTCGTAACCTCGGGTCCGGGCGCCACCAACGCGGTCACCGGATTGACCGACGCGCTGATGGACAGCATTCCGATCGTCTGCCTGACCGGTCAGGTGCCGACGCATCTGATCGGCAACGACGCCTTCCAGGAAGCCGACACGACCGGCATCACCCGGCCCTGCACCAAGCACAACTATCTGGTGAAGGACGTCAACAATCTGGCGCGGACGATGCACGAGGCCTTCTACGTCGCCAAGAGCGGCCGGCCCGGCCCGGTCGTCATCGACATCCCGAAGGACGTGCAGTTCGCCGAGGGCGTCTATGTCCCGCCGGGCGAGGTCAGGCACAAGACCTACCGCCCGCAGGTCAAGCCCGACCTGTCGCTGGTCGAGCAGGCCGTGGAACTGATCGCCAACGCCAAGCGGCCGATCTTCTACACCGGCGGCGGCGTGATCAATTCCGGCCCGATGGCGTCCAAGCTGCTGACCCAGTTCGTCCGGATGACCGGCTATCCCTGCACCAACACGCTGATGGGCCTGGGCGCTTATCCGGCGTCGGACCGGCAGTTCCTGGGCATGCTGGGGATGCACGGCACCTACGAGGCGAACCTCGCCATGCACGGGTGCGACGTGATGATCAACATCGGCGCGCGGTTCGACGACCGCGTGACCGGCAAGCTGTCGGAGTTCTCGCCCGGCAGCAAGAAGATCCACGTCGATATCGATCCCAGCTCGATCAACAAGAACGTCCGGGTCGATATCCCGATCGTCGGCGACTGCGCCCATGTGCTGGAAGACATGATCCGCATCTGGAAGGCCCGCCAGAAGCGGCCCGATCAGGCGGCGCTGAAGCAGTGGTGGGCTCAGATCGAGGAATGGCGCGGCCGCGACTGCCTGCGCTACATCAAGACCGATCCGATCATCAAGCCGCAATACGCGCTGGAGCGGCTGCGTGAACTGACCCGCAAGCACGACACCTACATCACGACCGAAGTCGGCCAGCATCAGATGTGGGCGGCCCAGTTCCTCCCCTTCGAGGAGCCGAACCGCTGGATGACCTCGGGCGGCCTGGGCACCATGGGCTACGGCCTGCCGGCCGCCATCGGCACCCAGATCGCCCACCCGGAAGTCCTGGTGGTCGATATCTCGGGCGAGGCGTCGTTCATGATGAACATGCAGGAGATGGCGACCGCCGTGCAGTACAACCTGCCGGTCAAGATCCTGATCCTGAACAACCAGTACATGGGCATGGTCCGCCAGTGGCAGGAACTGCTGCATGGCAGCCGGTATTCCCAGAGCTACAGCGAGGCCCTGCCCGACTTCGTCAAGCTGGCCGAAGCCTTCGGCGGCGTGGGCCTGCGCGCGACCAAGGTGTCGGAAGTCGATGACGTCCTCCAGCAGATGATCGACATCAAGCGCCCGGTGATCGTCGACATGTGCGTCGATCAGAAGGAAAACTGCTTCCCGATGATCCCCGGCGGACGCGCGCACAACGAGATCCTGCTTGGCCCGGCGGATCAGATGGGCGAGCCCACCAAGACCGGTGAAGCCACTCCCGAAGAGGGCATGGTTCTGGTATAGGCCGACCGCTCGATCGCGGTCAGAAGACCGGCTCCGGGCCATGGGCTCGGGGCTGGTCGCCATGCGCCTTTACCACCTGCCGTCACTTCCCATCTGGAGCCCTGTTCCGTGGAAACCACCATCGAAAAGCACACGATCTCCGTCCTGGTCGATAACGAGCCGGGCGTGCTGGCCCGTGTCATCGGCCTGTTCTCCGGCCGTGGCTACAACATCGAAAGCCTGACCGTGGCCGAGGTCGATGCCGAGCAGAAGGTGTCGCGCATCACCATCGTGACCAGCGGCACCCGCATGATCATCGAGCAGATCAAGAACCAGCTCGACCGGCTGGTGCCGGTCCACCGGGTCCGCGACCTGACCGACGAAGGCCCGCATATCGAGCGCGAACTGGCGCTGATCAAGGTCGCCGGGACCGGCGACCGCCGGATCGAGAGCCTGCGCATCGCCGATATCTTCAAGGCCCGCGTGGTCGATGCCACGCTCAGCTCCTTCGTCTTCGAAATGACCGGCTCCGCCGCCGAACTGGACGACTTCATCGGGCTGATGCGCCAGCTTGGTCTGGTGGATGTCAGCCGGACCGGCGTCGCCGCCATTTCCAAAGGCGCCGCCAGCCTGTAAAAGACCAGCCTGTGAAGCACCAGGCGAAATCGCTGTACTGATTCCCAGCCTCCAACCCCAGCACAGTGCTGTCTGAAGCGAAAAACCGAGGAATTACCACCATGCGCGTCTATTACGATCGTGATGCCGACGTCAACCTGATCAAGGGCAAGAAAGTCTGCATCGTCGGCTATGGCAGTCAGGGCCATGCCCATGCCAACAATCTGCGCGACAGCGGCGTAAAGGACGTGATCGTCGGCGCCCGGCCCAACAGCCCGAGCGGCGCCAAGGCGGCCGCCGCCGGCTTCACCGTGATGACCCCGGCCGATGCGGCCAAGGTCGCCGACGTGATCATGCTGCTCACCCCGGACGAGCTTCAGGCCGACCTGTACCGCGACCACCTCGCGCCGAACATGAAGGAAGGTGCGGCTCTCGCCTTCGCCCATGGCCTGAACATCCATTTCAGCCTGATCGAGCCGCGCGCCGACATCGACGTGTTCATGATCGCGCCCGAAGGGTCCCGGCCACACCGTCCGCAGCGAATATCTGCGTGGCGGCGGGGTGCCCTCGCTGGTCGCCGTCCATCAGAACGCCTCGGGCAACGCCCTTGAGCTGGCGCTGTCCTACGCCTCGGCCAACGGCGGCGGCCGCGCCGGCGTGATCGAGACGACCTTCAAGGAAGAGTGCGAGACCGACCTGTTCGGCGAGCAGGCCGTGCTGTGCGGCGGCCTGACCGCGCTGATCCAGGCCGGCTTCGAGACGCTGGTCGAGGCCGGCTACGCTCCGGAAATGGCCTATTTCGAGTGCCTGCACGAGGTCAAGCTGATCGTCGACCTGATCTATGAGGGCGGCATGGCCAACATGCGCTACTCGATCAGCAACACGGCCGAGTACGGCGACTACGTCACCGGCCCGCGCATCGTGACGGCGGAAACCAAGGCCGAGATGAAGCGCGTCCTGGACGACATCCAGACCGGCCGCTTCACCCGCGACTGGATCCAGGAATGCAAGGTCGGCCAGCCGAGCTTCAAGGCCATGCGCCGCCGCAACGCCGAGCATCCGATCGAGGAAGTCGGCCAGAAGCTGCGCGCCATGATGCCCTGGATCGCCGCCAACAAGCTGGTGGACAAGAGCAAGAACTAAGCCGGCGCCTAAGCTCGCTGAGAGCTTACGCTGCCGGGCCGCAAGGTCCGGCGGCGCTCTTGTTGGATTGTTGGGCCACGGCCCAACCTACGGCAGCGTCACTCTGTAGGTCGGCCGTGTCCCAACAACTTCGGTGTCCCCATCGTAATAGAAAAAGGCCGCTGCCCTCTCAGGCAGCGGCCTTGATCGTTTCAGCTCAACAACCGGACATCACGTCCCGGTACGGCGCTCCGCCAAATCGACCACTTCGGCGCCGGCATGGACTGTCCGCGCGGCGGCTGCCGCCGAGCGCTGGAAGGCCAGCACGACCGCCGCCATCTCGCGGCTGGTCGCCGGGGTCAGCGGGCGGCCGGGCAAGCGGGTGATGCCGTCTTCGCCGACTTCGCCGTCCATCAGGCGGCGGAGCGCCTCACGGCCACGGCACAGGCGGGACTTGACGGTGCCGACCTTGGCGCCGAGCACGTCGGCCGCTTCCTCGTAGCTCATGCCTTCAAGGCCGATGAGCAGAAGCACCTCGCGCATTTCAGGCGTCAGCCGGGCAAGAGCGCGCTCCAGGTCGCGCACGGCAAGCCCATGCTCCTGAGCGGCGGGCGCCGGCGGGCTCAAGGCCTCCAGCGTCTCGTCGGGCGTCGCCGTGGTGCGGGCGCGGCGCAGTTCGTTGATGTGAGCGTTGCGCAGGATCGTGAAGAGCCAGGCGCGCATGTTGGTGCCGGGCGTATAGCTGTCCAGGCGCGTCAGAGCGCGCTCCAGGGTGTCCTGCACAAGATCGTCAGCCCGCTCGGGATGACCAACCAGAGCCCGCGCGAAGCGGCGCAGAGCCGGGATTTCCTGTTCCAACCGGTCGAGCGTGTTTTCAGACATGTGAGACTGCCTCCCCGGACATTTCGGTCTTCGCCCTGTTATTTGCGGATAGGATGGTTGAGCGTAACACCATTTGACCACTTCCTGACCGAGGCTTGAACCACCTTTCGGCGGCGGCCCGGTCTGCTTGGATGAGCCACCACCCGGTACCTCGTTTGGACGCGGAACGCGAACCAGACATCAGATCTCCGGGATGTAAAACCATAGAAGGCTTCTTTGTTCCCACATACCGCGATAAATCGTACCTCTCGCAAATTATCCTGTCGGGCCACGTGATCTTTGGTCATGGCTGCGGTTAAGAGCGTATCGGTTACCGGCTGGTCTGTGGGTCGTCGTTCGTATACCTAGGATATGGCACTGGTGATGCGCAACACGACCTATCTTTAAGAAACAATTTACTACCCCCAACGTCATAAACTCCCCATTCCGCGCCCTTTTTATGTCACAACCGCTTCCCATCGGCGTCTGACGCCTGAAGATTCCGGTCTGGTCACGGCCTCCAGGCCATGAAAACGGTTGCGGCAAACCCCGCCCGTGATTTAGAGATACGGACCCACGCCGATCCCGGCACGATTGCCGGTTCCGGTTTGGCGGTACGAGCTTTAACGAAGACTTAACCATAAGGCGCCATCTTGGCTCCAGCAGCCGGCCCCCCGATATCATAGTCGGTCAAGGGCCGATTGACCGAAGGCAGACACTGGTGAAAACGCAGTTTCGCATGACCGACTTCACGAAGGCCCCTCACGGGGGCCGTGGTGATGTGCGCGTGCGGCGCTTCGCCGGTGTGTCCGACGTGCTGCTGTCTGCCCGTGGGCTGCATGGGGCTCTCCTTCTGCGACTTATGCGCCCCTGAGCGCCGCCGTCTCGTTTGACAGGTGTTCAGGGGGATCATGGCGCTTAGCGCCATCCATCACCGTCGCATCGATAATTCCGGTTTCGCCAGCACAAGGGTCCCAGCGGATCGCGGGCGCCGGAAAGCTCAGAAGGATCAGGTTCCATGAACGCCACCGTCTCGACCGCACGCACGATAACGCCCCCCGCCGACGCCAACCGCGTCATCATCTTCGACACCACCCTGCGCGACGGCGAGCAGTCGCCCGGCGCCTCCATGAACCTGGAGGAAAAGCTGCGCATCGCCCACGTGCTGGAAGAGATGGGCGTCGACGTGATCGAGGCCGGCTTCCCGATCGCCTCCAACGGCGACTTCGAGGCCGTGCGCGAAATCGGCCGCGTCATCAAGAAATCCACCATCGCCGGCCTGTCGCGCGCCAACCGCCGCGACATCGACCGCGCCGCCGAGGCGCTGCAGTTCGCCGAGCGGAAGCGCATCCACACCTTCATCTCCACCAGCCCGCTGCACATGAAGTACAAGCTGCAGATGGAGCCGGAAAAGGTGCTGGAAGCCATCTGGGACAGCGTCTCCCACGCCCGCAATCTGGTCGAGGACGTCGAGTGGAGCGCCGAGGACGGCTCGCGCACCGAGCACGACTTCCTGTGCCGCTGCGTCGAGACCGCGATCAAGGCCGGCGCCACCACGATCAACATCCCCGACACGGTCGGCTACGGCGTTCCGGACGAATACGCCGCCTTGTTCACCATGCTGATCGACCGGGTGCCGAACGCCGACAAGGCGATCTTCTCGGTCCACTGCCACAACGATCTGGGTCTGGCCGTCGCCAACTCGCTGGCCGGCGTCGCCGCCGGCGCCCGGCAGATCGAATGCACGATCAACGGCCTGGGCGAGCGCGCGGGCAACGCGGCGCTGGAAGAGATCGTCATGGCGATGCGCACCCGCGCCGACGCCATGCCCTACACCACCGGCATCCATTCCGAACAGATCATGACGGCGTCCCGTCTGGTCTCGGCCGTGACCGGCTTCGTCGTCCAGCCGAACAAGGCGATCGTCGGCAAGAACGCCTTCGCGCATGAATCCGGCATCCACCAGGACGGCATGCTGAAGAACGCGCAGACCTACGAGATCATGACTCCGGAGTCGGTCGGCCTGAACCGCTCCACCCTGGTCATGGGCAAGCATTCCGGCCGCGCCGCCTTCCGCGCCAAGCTGAAGGAGCTGGGTTACGCGCTGGGCGACAACGCCGATCGAGGAAGCCTTCGTCCGCTTCAAGGATCTGGCGGACAAGAAGAAGGACGTCTTCGACGAGGATATCGTGGCGCTGGTCGATGACAGCATCGGCAGCACCAACGAGCGCATCCGCTTCGTCTCGCTGATGGTCGTCGCCGGCTCCAAGGGTCCGCAAAAGGCCGAGCTGGAGCTGGAGATCGACGGCGAGACCGTCAGCACCACCGCCACCGGCTCCGGCCCCGTCGATGCCACCTTCAACGCCATCGCCGCCCTGTTCCCGCACGAAGCCCGCTTGCAGTTGTATCAGGTCCATGCCGTCACCGAGGGCACCGACGCCCAGGCCGAAGTGACCGTGCGGCTGGAGGAAAATGGTAAGACCGTGAACGGTCAGGGAGCGGATACGGACACTTTGGTGGCAAGCTGCCGCGCCTACGTGCACGCTTTGAACAAGTTGCTGACCAAGCGTCAGAAAACCGCGCCGGAAGCACTCTCCGCTTGAGTGATTTACGGCGTTGCTCTATGGAAAAGGACGGCGGTTCAGCTATGATCCGCCATCCAGATTACCCCAAGCGGCGGCTCGCCCCTGAGCCGCCGTTGCCTCGGATGCGCCGTCTCAACCGGATAAAGAGTTAATCAACTCCATGTTTTCCAAACTGCTCGGCGTCCTGTCGGCCGACATGGCAATCGATCTGGGCACGGCCAACACCCTCGTTTACGTAAAGGGTCGCGGCATCGTCCTGAACGAACCTTCGGTCGTAGCGATCGCCACCATCCGTGGCAAAAAGCAGGTCCTCGCGGTCGGGGACGAAGCCAAGATGATGCTTGGGCGCACGCCCGGCAACATCCAGGCGATCCGGCCCCTGCGGGACGGCGTCATCGCCGACTTCGATGTCGCCGAGGAGATGATCAAGCACTTCATCCGCAAGGTGCATAACCGGCGCAGCTTCGCCAGCCCGCAGGTCATCATCTGCGTGCCGTCGGGCTCCACCGCGGTCGAGCGGCGCGCGATCCAGGAATCGGCCGAGTTCGGCCGGCGCCCGCCGCGTGTTCCTGATCGAAGAGCCGATGGCCGCCGCGATCGGCGCCGGGCTGCCGGTGACGGAGCCGACCGGCTCCATGGTCGTCGATATCGGCGGCGGCACGACGGAAGTCGCCGTGCTGTCGCTGGGCGGCATCGTCTATTCCCGCTCCGTCCGCGTCGGCGGCGACAAGATGGACGAAGCGATCATCGGCTACATCCGCCGCAACCACAATCTGCTGGTCGGCGAAGGGTCCGCCGAGCGGATCAAGAAGGAAATCGGCTCCGCCTGCCCGCCGGAAGACGGCGAAGGCCGGATCATGGAGATCAAGGGCCGCGACCTGATGAACGGCGTGCCCAAGGAACTGATCATCAGCGAGCGCCAGATCGCCGAGTCCCTGGCGGAACCGGTCAGCGCCATCATCGAAGCGGTCAAGGTCGCGCTGGAGCACACGGCGCCGGAACTGGCCGCCGACATCGTGGACAAGGGCATCGTCCTGACCGGCGGCGGCGCGCTGCTGAGCAACATCGACTACGTGCTGCGCCACGCGACCGGCTTGCCGGTTTCCATCGCCGACGATCCGCTGTCCTGTGTGGCTTTGGGCACAGGCCGGGCTCTCGAAGAGATGAAGACGCTTAAGCACGTTCTCATCCAGATGTACTCCTGATATCCGTATCATGCGCCGCCGCCTCGTTATGGGAGTGGCGGCACATGAACCTCGCGGCATCCGGCCCCTTTCGGCCCGGCCGATCGCTTGTGCGCATCAGACTGGGCCGGCTTTTAGCATAGGGAAGGTCCAGTGAAGTCACGCACCACCGGCTCCGTGGTTCGTCTTGCCGCTCCCCTGCGCGCGCTGGCCCAGCGATTCTCCTTCCTTCTGCTCGTGCTGGCCGCCATCGCCCTGATGATGGTCGGCAAGATCGACACCGTGCTGGTGGAAGGCATGCGGAACCGGGTGACCGATGCCTTCGCGCCCATCCTGGATGCGATCTCCCGCCCGGCCGCCACGGCCGCCCGCTTCGTCGAGAGCGTCCATGAGGTGATCAACCTGCGCAGCGAGAACGAACGCCTGCGTAGCGAGAACGCCACGCTGCTCCGCTGGCAGCAGGCGGCGCAGCGCCTGGACGCCGAGAACCGCAGCCTGCGCAGCCTGCTCAACTACAAGCCGGAACTGGCGTCCTCCTACATCACGGCGCGGGTCGTGGCCGATCCCGGCGGCGCCTTCGTCCGCACCGTCGTCGTCACCGCCGGCTATCGCGACGGCGTGCGGCCGGGTCAGGCGGCTGTCGCGGGACAGGGACTGATGGGCAGGGTCGTTCAGGTCGGCGAATGGTCGTCGCGCGTGCTGCTGGTCACCGACCTCAACTCCCGCATTCCCGTGGTGGTCGAGCCGTCGCGCCAGCGCGCCGTCATGGCCGGCGACAATTCCGGCCAGCCGAAGCTGCTTTATGTCCCCGGCGATGCCTCGCTGGCGGTGGGCGACCGGGTCGTCACGTCGGGCCACGGCAGCATGTTCCCGCCGGGATTGCCGATCGGGCTGGTCGCCAGCGTCAGCGACAACTCGATCCGGATTCAGCCTTTCGTGGAACTTGGCCGGGTCGAACACCTCCAACTCGTCAATTTCGGGCTGCCGGGCGGGCTGGGCGCCAACGATCCGGCGATCGGCGCCGGCGGCCTTCAGTGATCAGGTATTTGGGGATCATTGATCAGGGCGTTTGCCATGACAGGCGGGTTCTGGGGCAAGATCGATCAGGCCGGACGCAACATCGCTCCGCATGGCGGTGACGGTGGCGCTGATGCTGGTCGGCATGGCGCCGCTGCACCTGCCGAACTACGCCTCGGTCGCCCCGGCCCTGCCGCTGATGGCGCTCTACTACTGGGTGATCCACCGGCCCGACCTGCTGCGGCCCAGCCTCGCCTTCGGCCTCGGCCTGTTGCAGGACCTGCTGAGCGGCACGCCGCTCGGCATGACGCCGATGATCTATGTGCTGGTCTACTGGGGCGTCCTGACCCAGCGCCGCTTCTTCCTGGGCACGTCCTTCGCCATGCTGTGGTTCGGCTTCGCGCTGATCGCGTTCGGCGCCGGCCTTCGTCGGGTGGCTGGCCTATTCGATCCTCAACCTGCGCCTCCTGTCGCCCGATCCGGCGCTGATGCAGGCGGTGATGACCGTGGTCCTGTTCCCCCCGTTCGGCTGGATGTTCATGCGCATCCACCGGGCATTTCTTCAGCACTGACGGGAATCCTGCCGCCATGGTGGAGCGCGATACCGACCGATACCGCAGCCTGACCCGCAGGGCGCTGATGCTGGGCGGCATACAGGCGGGGCTGCTGTCGACCCTGGTCGGCCGCATGTACTATCTGCAGGTGCTGCAATCCGACCGCTACACCATGCTGGCGGAGGAGAACCGCATCAACATGCGGCTGCTCAGCCCCTCGCGCGGGCAGATCCTCGACCGGTTCGGCGTGCCGCTGGCGGTCAACCAGCAGAACTTCCGCGTCGTGATGGTGTCGGAGCAGGCGCGCAAGATCGACCGCATGCTGAACCTGATCTCCGAAATCGTGCCGCTGACCGACGCCGATTTCCGCCGCATCACCCGCGAGATCCAGCGCAAGCGCGCCTTCGTTCCGGTCACGGTGAAGGAGAACCTGACCTGGGAACAGGTCACCATGATCGAGGTGAACGCCCCCGACCTGCCCGGCGTGTCGATCGACGTGGGCGAGCTGCGGAACTATCCCTACGAGGCCGCGACCGCCCATCTGCTGGGCTATGTCGGCGTCGTTTCGGAATCGGAACTGAACGGCGACCCGGTGCTGACCCTGCCCGGCTTCCGCATCGGCAAGGCCGGCGTCGAGAAGTTCCACGACGCCAACCTGCGCGGCGTCGCCGGCACCAGCCAGCTCGAGGTCAATTCCGTCGGCCGCGTCATCCGCGAGCTGTCGCGCGACGAGGGCCAGCCGGGCCGCGACGTCACGCTGACCATCGATATCGGGCTCCAGCAATATACCCAGGACCGGCTTGAGCGACGAGAAGAGCGCCGCCGCGGTCGTGATGGATGTCCATACCGGCGGCATCTACGCGATGGCCTCCAACCCCAGCTACGACGCCAACCTCTTCACGACCGGCATCAACGCGGAAACGTGGGAGGAACTGCTGTCCGACCCGACCACGCCGCTGACCAACAAGGTCGTCGCCGGCCAGTACGCGCCGGGCTCCACGTTCAAGATGATGGTGGCGCTGGCGGCCTTGGACAGCGGGATCGTCGGCCCCCGCCATAGCGTGTTCTGCCCCGGCCACATGGATCTGGGCGACCACCGCTTCCATTGCTGGAAGAAGGGCGGGCATGGCACGGTCGATTTCGTCGGCGCGCTCAAGCATTCCTGCGACACCTTCTTCTACGATCTGGCGAAGCGGATCGGCATCGACCGCATCCACGACATGGCGAAGCGCTTCGGGCTTGGCCAGCGGCTGCAACTCGACCTTCCCGGCGAGCGGCCCGGACTGATCCCAAGCCGCGACTGGAAGCAGGCGAACCTTGGGAAATCCTGGACGCAGGGCGAATCGCTGATCGCGGCGATCGGCCAGGGCTATGTGCTGGCGACCCCGCTCCAGCTCGCGGTGATGCAGTCGCGGCTGGTCAATGGCGGTTTCGCGGTCAAGCCGCACCTGACCCGGCAGATCGAGCGCGGCGCCGGCGAACAGACGGCATGGCCGGCCATGGGCATCAACAAGGCCCATCTGGACATCACGCTGGCCGGGCAGAACGCCGTCATGAACCAGGGCGACGGCACGGCCTTCAAGATGCGCATCACCGAACCCGGCTTCGAGATGGGCGGCAAGACCGGCACCAGTCAGGTCCGCCGCATCACCATGGCGGAGCGCAGCACCGGCGTCCTCAAGAACGACCAACTGCCGTGGCGTCAGCGCGACCACGCGCTGTTCGTAGGCTTCGCGCCGATCAACGCGCCGCGCTACGCCTGCGCCGTGATCGTCGAGCATGGCGGCGGCGGCTCCGCCGTGGCGGCCCCCATCGCCCGCGACCTTCTGCTGGAGGTCCAGCGCCGCGACAGCGCGCGGGGTGCGGCGCAGGTCTCGAAGGCCGAACCGCATGGTGGAGCCGGCGGCGGCGCATCGCTGCCAAACCCGGCGCTCCGCGGAAGGTGGGCGGATGAGCGGCGATTTCCTCGGCCACCAGCCGGAACTGAGCCTCGGCGAGAAGCTGTGGCAGATCAACTGGAAGCTGATCCTGCTGCTGACCTCCATCGCGGCGTTCGGCTGGACGATGCTCTATTCCGCGGCGAACGGCAGCATCGATCCCTGGGCCTCGCGGCAGGCGGCGCGGTTCGGCATCGGGCTGTGCGTCATGGTGCTGGTCGGGCTGGTGGACCTGCGGATCTGGCTGCGCCTGTCCTATCCGATCTACGCGGTGGCGCTTGTCCTGCTGATCGCCGTCGAGATCGTCGGCGAGATCGGCATGGGCGCGCAGCGCTGGATCGACCTTGGCGTGATCCAGATCCAGCCGTCGGAGATCATGAAGATCGCCATCGTGCTGGCGCTGGCGCGCTACTTCCACGGCGCCTCGCTGGAGGAGGTCGGCCGCCCCACCTTCCTGATCGTGCCGCTGCTGATGGTGCTGGCCCCGGTCGGTCTGGTGATGAAGCAGCCCGACCTTGGCACGGCGCTGATGGTCATGATGGTCGGCGGCGCCATCTTCTTCCTGGTCGGCGTGCGGCTGTGGAAGTTCGGCATCATCATCGCCGGCGGCGCCGCCTCCGTCCCGGTCGCGTGGCAGTTCCTGCACGACTACCAGAAGAACCGCGTCCTGATCTTCCTGAACCCGGAAAACGACCCGCTGGGCGCCGGCTACCACATCACCCAGTCCAAGATCGCGCTGGGTTCCGGCGGCGTCGCCGGCAAGGGCTTCCTGATGGGCAGCCAGAGCCACCTGAACTTCCTTCCGGAAAAACAGACCGACTTCATCTTCACGATGCTGGCGGAAGAGCTTGGCATGATCGGCGGCACCGGGCTGCTGCTGCTCTACAGCCTGCTGATCGCCTACGGCATCGTCATCTCGCTCCGCTGCCGCAACCAGTTCGGCCGGCTGGTGGGCTTGGGCGTCTCGACCAACCTGTTCCTCTACGTCTTCATCAACATCGCCATGGTGATGGGCCTGATCCCCGTGGTCGGCATCCCCCTGCCCCTGATCTCCTACGGCGGCACCGCCATGCTGACGGTGCTGTTCGGCTTCGGCCTCGTCATGTCCGTCTACATCCACCGCG
>CAWKET010000051.1:0-14813 GCA_963848585.1 uncultured Alphaproteobacteria bacterium
CCTGACGCTATCGAACCGGCTCCGGGTGACACCGGTGCGGGTGGCGCGTTGGAGGCCGGTGGCGGTAGATCCATCGGCATTATCTCCACCACGGGCGGCGGCATGCTGACAGGAGGTGGCGCGGGCAGCGGTGTCCTGGACTCGGCGGCTTTGGCGGGCGCCTTTTTCCCCGATTTGGGCGGCGGAGTTTTCTTCGCCTTGTCCGGCGCGGGTGTCGCTGCCACCGCTCCGGTCGGCGGGATCGGCTGCTGGGCGAGCGCCCCATGATGAAGCGCCGCCAGTATGGTGGCTGTCGCGACGGAAATCAGAAGAAGCGTGCGTTTCATGGCCGGGCCAGCGGTTCCTTCGCCTTGTCCGGCTGAAGCCGTGGCAGATTGGTCACGGGATCGATCACAACCCTCATGATCCCGTCGTCGCCGATATGCGTCTCGACCCGCCGGCCGCTTGTCAGGTCGAACGGCCCGTCGGATTTGCCCGTGACAGGATCGGTCCGGAACATGACCTCGACCGACTCCGGCGCTCCCGCCGGGGGCGATCCGGTTAAAGGCGATGGTGGGGCGGCGGCGCAAGCGGCAAGCAAAAGCGCCGTACCAAGGATCGGAAAGCGCCACGCGCCGCTCATGCGAAAGACCAGTGCCATGATGGGAGGTTACTTCAGCAAACCGACGATGGTTGCGCCTCCGATGGCGGCGGCAAGGACGGTGGCGACCATGACGCCGACGACCATCCACAGATACGAACGGGTCGGGCGCTCCGCCAGTTCGGTCTGGATGCCCATCAGGCGCGTCGATGTTTCGATCCGCGCGTCTGCCAATTCAGCACGCAGTTCAGTCGCCATGTTGCTGAGGTCCGCCTTGCTGGCGGTATGGTTCAGGCGTTCGTCGATGCGGTGGAGCAGGGGCAAAATCTGGTTGTGGAGGAGGCCCTTGACCTCACTCATATCCTCGTCCAGTCGTGCGACGCGTGCTTCCATCACGGGATCATGCGGCCCGCCGTCGCCGCCGTCAAGATTTCGCGCTTTCAATACCTGACCGACTTGCGATAACACGCGTTGGACGGGCGCCTGACGTGCTTCTGCGACTGGGAGCCGTCATGGAAGCCTTCCACAATGATCTTGACTGGTTACGTCGGCATTATAGATCGCCCTCTTCAGGAAAACCCCAGGCCGCGACGTTGCGCCGCTGACAACGCGCTGATTCGGAACCAGGGCGGCCGGTGTCGCGTTGGCTTCACAGAAATCAAAGGAAATGAGCTATGGAATACGTGAACCTCAAGGGCGCGCGGGTGCCCGCTCTTGGCCTTGGGACCTGGCAATTGTCGGGCGCGCAATGCGCCGATGTCGTCCGGGCCGGCCTGGATCTCGGTTATCGCCATATCGATACCGCCCAGGCCTACAACAACGAGGATGAGGTCGGCGTGGCGCTCGCCAATTCAGGCGTCGCGCGTGACGAAATTTTCCTCACGACCAAGGTCTGGTACGAGCGGATCGCTCCCGGCGATCTTCAGCGCTCGGTCGATGAAAGCCTGGAAAAGCTGCGGACCGATCATGTCGATCTGCTGCTGATCCACTGGCCCAACGCCAAGGTCCCGCTCGGCGACAGCCTGAAGGCGCTGGCCGAGGTCAAGGCCCAGGGCAAGGCGCGCCACATCGGCGTCAGCAACTTCACCGTCGCATTGCTGAAGGAAGCGGTCGAACGGCACGGCGCCGATCTGCTGTGCGATCAGGTCGAATACCATCCCTTCCTGTCGCAGCGTCCGGTGCTGGAGTTCCTTCGCTCCCACGAGATGTTCCTGACCGCCTACAGCCCCATCGCGCGCGGCGAGGCCGCCAAGCATCCGACCCTCGTCCGGATCGGAGAGGCCCATGGCAAATCGGCCGTTCAGGTCACGCTTGCGCTGGCTGCTCGACCAGCGGAACGTCGTCGCCATCCCCAAGGCCAGCGGCGAGAAGCACCTGAAGAGCAACTTCGAGATCTTCGACTTCAAGCTCAGCGACGCGGAGCGGGCGGAGATCGACGCTTTGCTTGGCAACCGCCGCCTGATCAATCCCGGCTGGGCTCCGGCCTGGGACGCCGCGTGATTCAAGCTGTCAATGAAGCTGATGCCGGGGCGGCGGGGCTTCGGCTTCCTCGATCTGGACGGCGATCGGGCTTGCCTGATGGTGGATCAGGCGCCAGGAGCCCAGCTCCTCGATGAAGATGTTGGTGGCGGCGAGGACGCCGCCATCCAGCACTTCCTCGCAGACGACGATGGCGGTCTTGCCGTAGATGAAGGCCCGGTCGTTGCGGCTATAGGCGTTCGGCGATGCCGGGTTTTTCATGATGTCGCGCCAGCTCGACAATACCGCCGCGCGCTCCATCAGCGGCGGCCAGCCGGGATGGATGCACAGGACCGGCACGCCGCGCGCCCATATCGTATCCATGGTGGCGAGATCGCGGCTGCTGAAGGCGTGGTAGAAAGCGCGGTTGGCGGCCAGCGCGTCGTCGAGCGAAGGTCCGGCCGCCAGGGACTCTGAAGTGGGGCGGATGGTCATGGCGGTCATTCCTGCCGGTTGTTCGAACCCAAAGGTGATAGACCGCCACACTAGCCCATTCACAAATCTTCCGCGAGCCTGATCCCGGAGAATTGCCAGCGGGCGTTCGGCGGGAAGAAGTTGCGGTAGGTCGCCCGGATATGGTCGCCCGGCGTGGCGCAGGAGCCGCCGCGCAGCACCATCTGATTGCACATGAACTTGCCGTTATACTCACCGACCGCTCCCGGAGGCGCCCGGTAGCCGGGGTAGGGGGTATAGGGGCTGGCGGTCCATTCCCAGACATCGCCGTACATCTGCCACGGTCCCAGGCCGCCGCAGTGCGAGGCGGCGGGGTGCAGCGTTCCGCATTCCTGCATGTTGCCCTCGGCCATCTGGGTGCGGCCGAACAGCTCCCACTCGGCTTCCGTCGGCAGGCGCTTGCCGGCCCAGGCGGCATAGGCCGCCGCCTCGTAGAAGCTGACATGGCAGACCGGTTCCGAATCGATGACCGGCCTCACCCCGGCCAGGGTATAGACCATCCATTCCCCGTGCTGCCTGTGCCAGTAGAGCGGGGCGCGCCATTCCTGGGATTCGACCTCGTTCCAGCCGTCGGACAGCCAGTATTCCGGCTTGTCGTAACCGCCGGCCTCCATGAATTCGCGATACTCGCCGCAGGTGACGGGACGGCCCGGCCAGCCGGAACGGCCGGACATAGGTGTCGTGGCGCGGCGTCTCGCTGTCGAAGCAGAACGGCGTCGCTCGGATGCGGGATCGTCGGGATCGCAGCCGATCTGGACCAGCCCGCCCCGGTGCTCGAACCATTTCTGCGGCGCCGTGGTCGGGATCGGCTGGTTCTGGAGCGTGTGGTAGGCCGGCATCAGCGGATTGGACCACAGCACATGCTTGATGTCGGTGACGATCAGCTCCTGGTGCTGCTGCTCGTGATTGAGCCCGAGGATGATGACATTGGTCAGTTCGGTCAGGTTGTCGTCGGGGATCTGGCGGATCAGCCGCAGACAGGCGGCGTTGACATGGTCGCGGTAACGCTGGACCTCGTCCCAGCTTGGCCGGGACAGCATGCCGCGCTGCGGCCTTGGATGCCGGTTGCCCAGCTTGTTGTAGTAGGAGTTGAACAGGTAGCCGTAGCGCTCGTCGAAGGCCGTATAGCCCGGCGCGTAGCGCGACAGCACGAAGACTTCGAAGAACCAGGTGGTATGCGCCAGATGCCACTTGGATGGGCTGACATCCGGCATCGACTGGATCATCTGGTCTTCAGGGGTCAGCGGCGCCACCAGCCCGACGGTCCGTCCGCGCACCCGCATGAAGCGGCGCACCAGCCGTTCGCGTGCGTCCGGCGCGGTCGCGAGTTCGATCACGTCCTGCATAGTTTCGAGCATTCCTGTTCCTCCGGCATGTCGATACGCGGCCGGCCCTTTGGGAAAGGCCGGCGCGCATGTCCTTTCCAATGGAACACCCATTGCGGGAATTAGGTCAGCATCTCAGTCAGGGCTATATCGTCAGGGTACCTCCCATGGAGGTGGAAGGTCGACCGTCGGTTGGTAACCATCGGTAAAGACGGCATACATACGCCGCGATGCTGCATTGCAGCAAATGGGGATGGCGGGAATGCTGCGGATGCTTATGTTCAGTGCTGTCAGACGATTGTTACGTTTCAGTGAGTTTCAAGGACACAACCGATGGTCATCCTCTCTCTTTGCGGTGACAAGTACAACAAGCCCAGCGACAAGCCTGAAGACCTGACCCTGCTGGATCGCGCCTGGAAGCGCGCGGTCGCCCGCTTCAGCCAGGACAACAACGCTCCATGCCGGAACACGCCCATCCGCCGGCGGCGCCCGCACCGCAGCCTGACTCGGCCGCTTCCTGATCAGTTGCCGTTGGCGGCGGTCTGGAAAAGAGTGATCGCCGCAGGCCCCAGCCAGGTGGCGAGCGAGCCGCCGCACAGCATCCCCGCCAGGAATATCACCGTCGCCATGACAAGCTGACGCGTTTTGCCGCCTGTCCCGCCATCAGGCTCGCCAGCATCGCTTTCCAACCCGAGGCCCGGCTTGGCGCTGCCGATCCCCGTCGCATCCGCTTCCGGATCGGCGGCCACGGTCGTGAACTCCGGCTTCGCCAGCGTTTCCGTGATCGTCTGCGTGACAGTGTCGAAAGAGAAATCGGCGTCGGGCAGCCGGCGCTGGCGATGGATGCGGCCCAGCAATTCCGCCGTCAGGAAGATATAGTCCTGGGTCGAGTGGGTGGCGCGGTTGAACAGCGTGGAGGGTGCCCGCTTGACTTCCGCCTTCAGGATCTCCGGGTCGAAGCGGATGCGGTTGCGGTAGGTCAGTCCGGAGAACTGGTTGTTCAGGTCCTTCATGGTCTGCTGGTCGCGCCGCGTTCCTTCGAACAGCGAGATCAGGATGCCGTTGACCACCAGTCCGGGGCTGAGGCCGCCGCGCAGCGCGTTGACCGTCTCCACCGTCCGCTGCACGCCCTGGATCGAGAACGCGCCCGATGTCGTCGGGATCAGCACGCTGTCGGCCGCGATCAGGGCGCTCAGCGAGAGCAGGCCCATGGCGGGAGGGCAGTCGATCACGATGAAGTCGAAGCGGTCTTCGGAGAAGGTCAGGTAGCGCTTCAGCCCGTGGTTCGGCCGGACGCGGTCGTCCAGCCCGGTTTCCAGCAGCGTCAGCGCCCGCGTCGATGGGATGATCCAGAGGTTCTGGACGACGGTTTCGTGCAGCGCGTCCTCGATCACCGCCTGCTTGCGGATGACATCCACCAGATTGGGCGATGCGCCGGTGCGCGACAGGACGGTGGTGCTGCTTTGCTGGGGATCGATATCGACCAGCAGGCAGCGGTATCCGGCTGCCGCCAGACATACCGACAGGTTCAGCGATACCGTCGTCTTGCCCACGCCGCCCTTGTGATTATAGATGGCGATCGTGTGGGTCGGATTGATGCGGGTCGGAGCGTTCGGGCTCGAAGTCATCAACTGGGGTCCGGAAGAGCGCTGTCCAAGACAACAAGGGTGTCGGTAACATGGTCGGCTGGCAGGATACCAGCCAAAGGTTTAGACCTTGTTGGCGGATCGGGCAATCTCTAGCCGAACGATTTACCTATAAAGTCACGGAATTTCCGTAACGTTCACTCGGCCTGCGCCTTCCTTGGCATGAAGCCGCGCGCCGGATTGTAGCCATAGATCGCCGCGCCCAGGAACGCCACCAGGGCCAGGGCGGTCCAGCCCAGCGACTCCCAGTTCAGTTGCGCGTAGAGCGCGAAGCGGATCAGTTCGACCGCGTGGGTGAACGGGTTGGCCGAGCAGATCTGGAACAGCAATACGCTGGATTCCTGCATCTTCCACAGCGGATAGAGCGCCGATGACAGGAAGAAGGTCGGGAAGATCACGAAGTTCATGACGCCCGCGAAGTTCTCCAACTGCCGGATCGTGGAGGACAGCAGCATGCCCACCGCACCCAGCATCAGGCCGCTGAGGACCAGCGCCGGCAGCACCGTCACGAAGCCGATCGGCGGCAGATCGATCCCGAAGGCGAGCGCTATCAGCAGGAACGCGTAGACCTGGAGGATCGACACGGCGGTCCCCGCCAGCAGCTTGGACGTCAGCAGGAACCAGCGGGGCAGGGGGCTGACCAGCAGCGTCCGCATGCTGCCCATCTCGCGGTCGTAGACCATCGAGAGCGAGCTTTGCATGCCGTTGAAGAGCTGGATCATCCCGACCAGCCCCGGAATGATGTAGGTCTCGTAGGTGATGTAGGTCTCGTAGGGCGGGATGATCGAGACGCCGAGTGCGGCGCGGAAGCCCGCCGCGAACACCAGCAGCCAGACCAGAGGGCGCACCAGCGCCGCCAGGAACCGTTCGCGCTGATGCAGGAAGCGCAGCACCTCGCGCGTGACGATGCCGTTCAGGGCGCGGCCGTAGTGCAGGGCGCTCATGCCGCCACCTGATTGATCAGGCGGTGGAAGGTCTGGGTCAGGTTGGCGGACGAGTTGTTCTGGTTGACCTCCGCCACGCTGCCGTCGGCCAGGATGCGGCCCTTGTGGATCACGACCACGCGGTCGTCGGCGATGGACCTCGTCGATCAGGTGGGTCGCCCACAGCACCGCCATGCCCTGGGTGCGGCACAGGTCATGGACATGCTCGACGATGCCGCGCCGGGCGGGGACGTCCAGGCCGACGGTCGGCTCGTCCAGCACCAGAAGGTCGGGGCGGTGAAGCAGGGCACGCGCCAGTTCCACCCGGCGGCGGTGGCCGCCGTTCAACTGGCGGACCTTTTCCCTGTCGCGCTCGCCCATGTCGAGCCGGTCCAGCGCCTCGTCGATGCGCGTCGGCGGCGTCGCGGCGGCCGATGCCGTGGAGCGAGGCGAAGTAGTGCAGGTTCTGGCGGACGGTCAGGTCCAGGTCCAGCGTCGGCTGCTGGAACACGACGCCCATATGGGCCAGCGCCCGCGTCGGGTGTTCCCGCAGGTTGATCCCGCAGACCCGGATCTTGCCGCGCGGCGCTTCGAACAGCCGTGTGATCAGCGAGAACAGCGTCGTCTTGCCGGCCCCGTTCGGGCCGAGCAGAGCCGTGAACTCCCCCTTGCCGATCCGGAACGAGATGTCTTCAAGGGCGAAGCCACGGCCATAACCGTAGCTCAGCCCGTCGATTTCCAATGCCGCTTCGGTCATCTATCCCTTGCGTTGCGTCATTCCGTGGGCGAGTCCTTCCATCCCTTGGCCGTCATCTCATCCCTTGATGGCGATACCCCATGGATACCGGCCGACCGGGATCGACTTTATCACGGTCATCGTGTCCATATCGATCACCGATACGTCATTGCTGACCCCGTTGGAGGTGAAAAGCCGCTTCTGGTCCGGTGTGAATTCCAGGTGCCAGACCCGGCGGCCGACCAGCAGGTATTTCTCGACCTCGAAGGTCTGGGCATTGACCACGGCCACGTGGTTGGCGGGACCCAGCGCCACGAAGGCGTAGCGGCCGTCGTCGCTCAGCCGGACGCCGACCGGCTGGATCTTGTCCTTGGACACGCCCTTGATATTGAACTGGATCGTGTGCTCGACCTTGTGGGTGGCCGTGTCGATGATCGGACACGGTGCCGCCGATCTCCGCCGAAACCCAGAGCTTCTTGCCCGACTTGTCGAATTCCGCGTGGCGCGGGCGGCTGTCGACCAGGGTATTGTCCACCAGCAGCCGTTTATCGGTGTCGATCCAGTGGACCATGTTGGTGGTTTCCGACGTGTTGACCGCCCAGGTGCCGTCGGGGCTGACGGCCATGCCTTCCGGTTCCACGCCGACATCGATCTGGTAGGCGACCTTGCGGGCCGGGACATCGACCACGGTCACCACGTTGCTGTCCTCGTTGGCGATGAACAGGTGGGTGCCGTCGGGGTGGAGGGCGAACTGCTCGGGGTCCTCGCCGGAGGGAAGGTTGTGCAGGATCTTGCCGGTGGCGGTGTCGAGCACCTGGACCGTGTTGTCGTCGCTGGCGCAGATATAGAGCAGCGAACCGTCGGCGTTCAGCGTGATGCCGCGCGGACGTTTTCCAACCTTGATGGTCTTCGTGACCTTCAGCGTCTGGGCGTCGATCACGCTCAGCGTATTGTCTTTCTCGTTGGAGACGAACACGGTCTGGCCCGCCGCCGGAGCCGTAAACGCCATCACGATGATCGCCGCCGGCAGCAGCATCCGCTTCACCATATCGGTGTTTCTCCCCTTGAACGTTGCTCGTTTGAGCGTTTCCGATTGCGGCGCCCAAGGTATCGGCGACAGGTCTCCTGTGACGCATTAGACTTTGGAACCATGCCGGAAAATGCGCTCAGCATTTGGCGGAAAAGCCTTGTTTCATCGATACTTGAGCAATTTTCGGTACGTCCGGCTGCTACCATAGTCCAATTAGTTCCCGCCCGTCCTGCCGATATCATCCGGCGCAACGAAGCGATCACCGCTGTATGCGAAAGGACTGTGCTCATGAACGCTCGGCTTATCCGACTCTCCGCCGCCGCCGCTCATCTTCGGCGGGATTGCCGCAGTATCAGCCGGCGTTTTCCCGACCACGGCCTTCGCCCATGGCGACGTGACTCCCCAGGCGGTCGATACCACCGGCCTGGAGCCGCTGGGCAAGGACTGGAAGGAGAGCAATCCTTACCGGGGCAACGAGCGCGCGATCGAAATCGGAAATCCGCCTTCAACCAGAACTGCGCCCGCTGCCACGGCCTTGGCGCCGTATCGGGCGGCATCGCCCCCGACCTGCGCTTCCTGGAGCCGGGCGACGGCGGTGACGAGTGGTTCAAGGAGCGGGTGCGCAACGGCGCCATCCGCAACGGCGTCACCTATATGCCCAAGTTCGACGAAGCGCTGGGGCAGGAAGCTCTGTGGACCATCCGCGCATGGCTTGAGACCGTCGCCGAGCAATGAGCGCCGGCATTGCTCCCTCGCTTGATT
Organism: uncultured Alphaproteobacteria bacterium; assembly: GCA_963848585.1. Taxonomy (GTDB): domain Bacteria; phylum Pseudomonadota; class Alphaproteobacteria; order Azospirillales; family Azospirillaceae; genus Skermanella. The sequence goes on from CAWKET010000051.1 coordinate 8,974, forward strand.
ATGGCCGCCGCCCTGGTCGTGGCGGCCACCTTCCCGGGGTTCGCCGCGTCGCTGGATACGGTGACGGAGCGCGGCGTACTGCGGTTCGCCGTCTACCGTGACTTCCCGCCGTTCTCGCACCGCGTCGGCGGCACCCTTGAGGGCGCCGACGTGGATCTCGCCAAGGCCATCGGCGAGAAGCTCGGCCTTGGCGTCGAGTTCATGGAGCTGACGGCCGACGAGAACATGGACGACGATCTGCGGAACGCCGTCTGGAAAGGCCATTATCTCGGCGGCGGCGTCGCGGATGTCATGATGCATGTGCCGGTCAACCGGGACTTCGCGCAGCGCAACGACCTCGTCGTGATCTTCGGGGCCTATCAGCGCGAAACCTTCGCCGTCGCCCGCGATCCTTCCCGCATTTCGGAAACCGCCGGATTTCCGGTCTTCCAGACCGAGAAGGTCGGGGTTGAACTGGATACCGTGCCCGACTTCTTCCTCTCCGGCGCCTTCGGCGGCCGGTTGCGGGAGAATGTGGTCCATTTCAACACGGTGGAGCAGGCGGTGGATGGGCTGAAGGGCGGTTCGGTCGCGGCGGTGTTCGCGCCGCTCAGCCAGTTGGAAGGCGCGCTTGGGCCTGACAAGGCCAAGTTCCCGATCGGCAAGATGGCGGCGCCGAACCTCAACCCGTCGGAATGGCGGATCGGCATGGCGGTCAAGCAGGACGGCCACGATCTGGCGTACCGTGTCGGCGATGTCGTGACCGAGTTGCTGGATGGTGGTACCGTAAAGGAAATATACGACCGGCACGGGCTGACCCACAGCGCCCGCCGAATAGAATGCCGACGATAAAAAGAACGAGCTGTCCGGGGAGGTCAAACGTTGCTCAGGATTGCCGCCGCGGCGCTTGCCATGGCTCATTTTCGCGGCTCCGCCGCCGCCGGCATCCCGCGCCGGACCCTCTGCGGTCCGTGATGTGGGACGACATGCGGGCATTGATCCTGGGCGGCGGCGCCGTGGTATTCGACGAGCGTGTCCGGGTCACGGCTCCCGCCAGCGCCGAGGACGCGCTGAACGTGCCGGTGATGGTCGATGCCTCGTCCCTGGATGCTCAGGAGAAGGTCGAAGAGATCGTCGTCTTCGCCGACATGAACCCGATCCCCCGTATCCTGAACTACCGCCCGACCGGGGCCAAACCGCTGATCGGTCTGCGCCTGAAGCTTCAGCAGGCGACTCCGATCCGCGCCGCCGCCAAGACCCACGACGGCGTCTGGCATGTCGGCGGGGTCTTCGTCGATGCGGCGGGCGGGGGCTGCACCTCTCCGGCTCTGGCCCATGGCGATCCGCAATGGGAACGCCATCTGGGCGAGGTTCAGGCGCGTGCCTGGGCTCCGGCTGCCGATGGGGCAGTCCGGCTGAGGTTCCGCATCCGGCATCCGATGGATACCGGGCTGGCGCCGGGCATTCCGGCCTTTTATCTGGAGAACCTTGCTGTCCATGACGGGCAGGGGCGTGAGCTTGGGCGGATCGACACATTCGAACCGGTGTCGGAGAACCCCGTCTTCACGCTGGAGGTCTCACCTCAGCCCGACGCCAGGGCGCTTGCGGCTGACCGGGCGGGACAACAACGGGACGCCGGTGCTCGGCGACATTCCCTTGCCCTGGAGGCAGAGCGCGCTGCCATGATGAGGTTCGCCGCATCCGTGCTGATCTGCCTTCTGTGGGCGGTGCCCGGCTGGGCCGCCGGCCTTGACATACCGGCTTGAGCCGAAGCTGATCGCTCCCGACACCTATGTCTTCGAGGGCGCCGTCGAGCACTTCACCCTGAAGAACGGCGGCAACATCCTGAACACCGGCTTCATCGTGACGGAGGCCGGCGTCATCGTCATCCAGACCGGGCCGTCGCGCCGGTATGGGGAGGAGATGAGGGCCGCCATCGCCAAGGTGACCGAGCAGCCGATTCTGAAGGTCTTCGTCAGCAACCAGCACCCGGACTATTTCCTGGGTTCTCAGGCTTTCGCCGATGTCCCCATCGCGGCACTGCCGGGAACGATCGAGGGCATCCGCGCCGAGGGGCGCGCGGTGACCGAGAACATGTACCGGCTGATCGGCGACTGGATGCGCGGCACCGACATGGTGGTCCCGGCCGAACCGGTATTGGCTGCGACGCAGGTCTATGGCGGGCACCGGCTGCGGCTGATTCCGCTGTCCGGCCACACGCAGGCGGACCTTGCGATCTATGACGAGACGACGCGGGTGCTGTTCGCCGGCGGGCTGGTGTTTTCGGACCGCGCGCCGACCACGCCGCATGCCGATATTCCGCAATGGCTCGTCGTCGCTGGACGAACTGGCGGCACTCGACGTGGCGGTTCTGGTTCCCAACCACGGCACCATCCGGCCTGACAATTCCGCCATCGCGCAGACCCGCGATTATCTGAACTGGCTGACGCGGACGCTTGCCCAGTCGGCCGACAGCGGGCTGGACATGACGGAGGTCATGGCTCTCGATATCCCCGCGCGGTTTTCCGCGCTCAACGTCCTGCGGGAGGAATTCACCCGCTCGGTTGCTCATCTTTATCCAAAAACAGAACAGTCTGTATTGCCAAAAATAAACTGAATCGAGCTAATATTCCAATAATTCCGCACCCGGCACGGGCTGCGGGAATCCTTGTCATGCCTAATGCAAAAGCGCGTGTCTCCTGCATTGTACTTTTTGCCAATTGCTTGATTCGCTGGTGCGGTTAAGCTCGTCTTCACAAGGAAAAACAGGCAATCGATCCGGGAAGATTTGGCGCTTTCCAAATCAAACCGTAGCCCTGTCGGCCCTTTGATGGCGAGCGTGAAACAAAGCCAGCATCGGCGGAGCGGCGCCAGGCATGGTCAGATCTTGAGGGAGGCTGCTTAATGAAGCGTACTTTTGTGAAATTCGCCGTCGCGGGCGGGCTTGCGGTCAGTATGGCGAGCGGAGCCGCACAGGCGGCCGGCGGCCCGACCGACCAGGACATCCTGAAGGATGCCGAGACGCCGGGCGACATCCTGACCTATGGCATGGGCACTCAGGGCCAGCGCTACAGCACGCTCAAGGCGGTCAACCCCGACACGGTCAAGAAGCTGGTGCCGGTCTGGGCCTTCTCGTTCGGCGGCGAGAAGCAGCGCGGCCAGGAATCCCAGCCGATCGTCCATGACGGCACGATCTACGTGACCGGCTCCTATTCCCGCCTCTTCGCGCTCGACGCCCGCACCGGCGAGAAGAAGTGGCAGTACGACGCCCGCCTGCCCGAAGGCATCATGCCCTGCTGCGACGTGGTCAACCGCGGCGCCGCGCATCCGCGGCGACAAGATCTATCTTCGCCACGCTCGACGCGCAGCTCGTGGCGCTCAACAAGGACACCGGCAAGGTCGTCTGGAACAAGAAGATCGACGACTATCAGGCCGGCTACTCCATACACCGCCGCCCCGCTGATCGTCGATGGCAAGATGATCACCGGCAATTCCGGCGGCGAGTTCGGCGTCGTCGGCGCCGTCGAGGCGCGCGATGCCGAGACCGGCGAGCTGGTCTGGACCCGCCCGACCGTCGAAGGCCACATGGGCACGCTGAACGGCAAGGACAGCACGATGACGGGCACGAAGAACGCCACGTGGCCGGGCGACCTGTGGAAGACCGGCGGCGGCGCCACCTGGCTCGGCGGCACCTACGACCCGGAGACCAAGCTCGCTCTTCTTCGGCACCGGCAACCCGGCCCCGTGGAACAGCCACCTGCGCCCCGGCGACAACCTCTACACGTCCTCGACCCTGGCGATCGATCCGGACAACGGCGAGATCAAGTGGCACTTCCAGACCACGCCGCATGACGGCTGGGACTTCGACGGCGTCAACGAGTTCATCTCGTTCGACCTGAAGAAGGACGGCAAGGTCATCAAGGCCGGCGCCAAGGCCGACCGCAACGGCTTCTTCTTCGTCATCGACCGGACCAACGGCAAGCTTCATCAACGCCACTCCGTTCGTCACCGAAGATCACCTGGGCCAAGGGCTTCGACCTGAAGACCGGCCGGCCGATCTACAACGAGGACAAGCGTCCGCCCAGACCCGATCGACGGCGGCGGCGCGACGGCAGGACAGGGCAAGCCGATCTTCGCGGCTCCCAGCTTCCTCGGCGGCAAGAACTGGATGCCGATGGCCTACAGCCCCGAAGACCGAGCTGTTCTACGTGCCCGGCCAACGAGTGGGGCATGGACATCTGGAACGAGGCGATCACCTACAAGAAGGGTGCGGCCTATCTCGGCGCCGGCTTCACCATCAAGCCGCTCTACGACGACTATATCGGCGCGCTGCGCGCGATCGACCCGAAGACCGGCAAGATCGTGTGGGAAGTACAAGAACCGCGCTCCGCTCTGGGGCGGCGTGCTGACCACCGCCGGCAACCTCGTCTTCTACGGCACGCCCGAGGGCTACCTGAAGGCGGTCGACGCCAAGACCGGCGAGGTGCTGTGGAAGTTCAACACCGGCTCCGGCGTCGTCGGCTCCGCCGATCACCTGGGAGCAGGACGGCGAGCAGTATGTCGCCGTCGTCTCCGGCTGGGGCGGCGCCGTGCCGCTGTGGGGCGGCGACGTCGCCAAGAAGGTCAAGGACATCAACCAGGGCGGCATGGTCTGGGCCTTCAAGCTGCCGAAGACCTGAACGCTGGCGGATGTTTCTTGCCGGTAAATTGTGATAAAGAGCGGGGCCGGTTCCAACCGGCCCCGTTTCGGTATCGGAACCCGGCTTTTGTGACGAGTTCGATCTTGCATCGAAACGGAACCCGACGCACACTCCCGACAGGGAAACGCCGCTACAACGGGCCTAAAAAACCGCCATGTGCAAGGTTCTGATCGCGGATGATCATCCGCTCTTCCGAGACGCCCTCAAGACCGCTCTCGCGGTTTCCGTGGAGGGAAGCATTCCGATCGAAGCATCGAACCTCGACGAGGCTATCGCGGCGATTCGCGCTCATGGCGATTTCGATCTGGCGCTTCTCGATCTGTCGATGCCGGGCGTCAACGGCTTCAGCGGTCTGCTGACCCTGCGCGCCCAGTTCCCGGCCTTGCCCGTCGTGATCGTGTCCGCTCACGAGGACGCCAAGCTGGTGCATCAGGCGCTGGACTATGGCGCCATCGGCTTCATCCCCAAATCCACCCCGCGCGAAGGCATCGCCGAGGCGCTGCGCAGCGTCATCGCCGGCAATGTCTATATCCCGCCCAACATGGCGAAGGACGACGCGGCGACCGGGGCCGGCAGCCGCGACGAGGACGCCGAGATCGCGCGCCGGATCGCGACCCTGACCGCTCAGCAGCTTCGCGTGCTGGAAATGCTCGGCACCGGCAAGCTGAACAAGGAGATCGCGTTCGAGTTGAACATCGCCGAGACGACGGTCAAGGCGCATGTCTCCGCGATCCTCCAGAAGCTGAAGGTCTACAGCCGCACCCAGGCGGTCGTCTTCGCCTCCCGCCTGCATTTCGACAGTTTCCAGAGCGCGCGCTGAGCTCGACTTCAGCGCGCGCATCCGTGCGCTCGATCCTCTTACGCCTGCCGGCTGACCGCCTCCGGCGTCATGCCGCGCTTTGCCCGTGGTTTCGCGAGAAGGCGGGGCAGCGGGGCGGCTTCCCGCTCAGGTGCCCGCGCCGGGTCGAGATCGAAGGGCGTGGTCCAGACCTTGGCGAGGCGGGCGCGGATTTCGGGCCGTGCCAGGTCTTCGAGCAGAATCCTGCTGTTCGACGGCTCGGGAAAGTGGCTGTAGCGCGTCCCGCTCAGGCTGAAATCGGCGAAAAGCTCGATCGAGTGGCCGACATCGACCACGATCAGGAAAGGCGGCCAGCCTTCCCA
>CAWKET010000052.1:0-22200 GCA_963848585.1 uncultured Alphaproteobacteria bacterium
CACGTGGTTGACTTCGGCGTCCTCGATCTGGGCGGCGGTGATGCGGCCGAGCGACTGAAGCGTCGCCTTTTCCTTGTCGGTCAGGTCGATCGCCATCTTCGGCTTGCCGGCAAGATACTTGACCTCGATCAGGCAGGAACCGCAATTGCCTTCACGGCAATCATGCGGGATCTTGACGTCGTTCTTTTCAGCCAAGGACAGAACAGTCTTTGTATCTCCGGCCGTCGCGTAAACGGTGACGTCGCGGTGAAGAGTTGGTGAGGAAAATGTTACGATGGCCATGTGTTTTTCTCCGGCATGACTTTGCAAAAACTGTCTCTACCCTCCTCCCCATTTGTTTTTGAGGCCACGTTAGACCCTGCATATTCCCGCACAAGGGCGCGAATTGACGCTGTATGCGAGGCGCCAGGCATCGCACGGCCATCGGAGATCCTGCGGGAGGAGTAGATCGATTGGAGGGGATATGCTTCGGAGCGCGGCCCATCCACATGGCACTCCATGACCGCTCGCGATGCACCATCCCCGCCCGCTTCCGGCCATCCGCCGACCCGGCGCTGTTGCGCGCCTTGCCCCAGGTCCAGAAACTGATGGAGACCGAGGCCGCCCGGGAGCTTACCGCGCGGTTTCCCGCGCGCGGCCGTGGTCGATGCGATTCGGGACGCGCTGGAAGCCATGCGGCGCGCGGTGCTGGCGGGAGAGGCAGGCTTGACGGGCTGTGCCCCGAGTCCCTGGCGGAGACCCTGCTCGAGTCGGTGCGGACGGCGCTGGAGCCGACCCGCCACCGCCACCTGCGGCGGGTGATCAACGGAACCGGCATCATCATCCACACCAATCTGGGCCGCGCTCCCCTGGCGGAGCCGGCCGTCGCCGCCGTGGCGGAAGTGGCATCCGGGTATTCGAACCTGGAGTTCGACCTGGAAAGCGGCGAACGCGGCTCCCGCTACGCCGCCGTGACCGGCCTGCTGCGCGAGTTGACCGGCGCTGAAGCCGCGCTGGTCGTCAACAACAACGCCGCCGCCGTGCTGCTGGCGGTCAGCGCCATGGCGCAGGGCGGCGAGGCGCTGGTGTCGCGCGTCGGAACTGGTGGAGATCGGCGGCTCCTTCCGCGTGCCCGACGTGATCCGGCAGGGCGGCGCCCGGCTGGTGGAGGTCGGCACCACCAACAAGACGCGGGCTTCGCGACTATGAGGCGGCGATCACGCCCGAGACGCGGGCGATCGTGAAGGTTCATCAGAGCAATTACCGCATCGTCGGCTTCACCAGCGCTCCGGCCATGGCCGAACTCGCGGCGCTGGCGAAGGCGCGCGGGCTGGTGCTGATGGAGGATCTGGGCAGCGGCACCCTGCTCGATCTGCGGACGCATCGGCCTGCCCCATGAGCCGACCGTCCGCGAGAGCGTCGCCGCCGGCGCCGATCTGGTCATGTTCAGCGGCGACAAGCTGCTGGGCGGGCCGCAGGCGGGGATCATCGTGGGCCGGGCGGACCTGATCGGCATACTGAAGGCCCACCCGCTGCTGCGCGCCGTGCGGATCGACAAGCTGTCGCTGGCGGCGCTCGAAGCGACGCTGAGGCTCTACCGCGATCCCGACCGGCTGGTGGCGTCCGTGCCGGTGCTCGCCATGCTGGCGGCACCCATGCCGGTGCTGGAGCGGCGGGCCGGGCATCTGGCGGCGCTGCTGAGGGAAATCGGCGGGCTGGAGGTGGATGAGGCGGGAGGCGAGAGCTATTCCGGCGGCGGCTCCCTGCCCGAGACAGCCTTGCCGACCAGGATCGTGACGATCCGGGCGCCGGGTCTGAGCACGGGAGAACTGGCGCGCCGGCTGCGGCTCCACCGGCCGGCGGTGGTGGGGCGGATTTCCGGCGGACGGCTCACGCTGGACGTGCGGACGCTGGAGGACCGCGATCTGGCGGAGATCGCCGGGGCGGTCGGCGCCGTTCTGGCGGAGGCGGCATCGGCATGAGAAGCGCGATGGTCGGGGTGATCGGCCATGTGGATCATGGCAAGACGGCGCTGGTCAGGGCGCTGACCGGCATCGATACCGACCGGCTGGCGGAGGAGAAGCGGCGCGGCATCTCCATCGTGCTGGGCTTCTCGCATCTGAGCTTGCCGCCAGCGGTGAGATCGACCTGATCGACATGCCGGGCCATGAGCGCTTCGTTCGCACGATGATTTCGGGCGCCACGGGGATCGACGCCGTCCTGCTGGTCGTGAGTGCTAACGAGGGTATCCAGCCGCAGACGGTCGAGCATGTCGAGATCGCCGGGCTGATCGGCGTCCGGCGCGGCATCGTCGCGGTCACCAAATGCGACCTCGTCCCGGCGGAGGATGCGCTTGCCGCGGGAGAGGCCGCGATCAGGCTGGCGCGGGCTGCCGGGATCGGCGATGTGACGGTGGTGCGGACCTCAGCCGTGACGGGAGAAGGGCTGGAAGATCTGCGCGAGCGGCTTGGCGGGCTTGCCGGAGGATGCCGGCGGGCGCACCGATGCCGGCGTCTTCTGGCTGCCGACCGACAGGGTCTTCGCGGTGCCGGGCTTCGGCACCGTCGTGACCGGCACGCTGCGGCGGGGGATCTTGCGCGTCGGTGACGAGGTCGAACTGATGCCCGGCGGCCGGAGGGCGCGGGTCAGGAGCCTTCAGATCCATGGCCGCCCGGTCGAAGCGGCGCCACCGGGACGGCGCACCGCCGTCAATCTGCGCGGGGTCGAGCAATCCGATCTGACCGCGCGGGACGGCGCTGGCGTCTCCCGGCCTGCTGACCGGCTCGCGATGGCTGGATGCTGAACTGACGCTGCTGGGCTCGGCTCCGCAGGAGCTTCGGGGCGGTGCCGTGGTCCGGCTGCTGACCGGAACGGTGGAGACGGCGGCGCGGCTCCGGCTGCTCGACCGCGACCGGCTGGAGCCGGGGTCGAGCGCCATGGTCCAGCTATTTACGGAAACTCCCGTGGCGGTGCCGGCCGGGGAGCCTTTCATCATCCGGACGCCCTCCCCGCCCGCCACCATCGGCGGCGGCCGCATCCTTGATCCGGTGTCGCGCCGGCGGCGGCGGCACGATGCCGCGACCCTGGCGCTGCTGCGCGTGCTGGCGGAGGCCGGTCCGGCGGAAATCCTGGCCTATCGGCTCCGCGCCGCCGGGACCGAGGGATGCGGCATGGCCGAACTGGCGCGGCTGCTGGCGGTATCGCCGGAGCGGCTGCGCGTGTATCTGGAGGATGCGGGCGCGATCGTGCTGCCGGACGGCACCGTGCTCGACAGCACGGCCGGGCGCGATCTGGAATGCGAAGTCCTGGCGCTGGTGGAGGAACACCACCGCGAGCCATCCGACCGAACCGGGCCTGCCACGGGACCGGCTGGGGAGGAACGCGGGTGCGGTGGCAGCCGCGCTGATCGAGCGCGGCGAGTTGCGGAACGAGCAGGGCCGGCTCCGGCATCGCGACTTCGACCCGGCGGCACTTCTGTCGGATCGCGACCGGCGCTTGATCGCGGCGGTGGAGCGGGAGTTCCTGACAGGAGGGCTGGCGCCGCCCGACGCTTCCGCCGTCGTCGGAAACGACCGGGGGCGGTTTCAGGCGATCCGCTATCTGACGCGGACGGGCGTGCTGGTCCGCACCGCCGACCGGGTCCAGAAGCGTGAAATCCTCTTCCACCGCGATGCGCTGGCGAAGGCTCAGCGGATCATGACGATCCATCTGGCGGACCGGACCGGCGGCTTCCTGGTGGCGGATCTCGGGCGGCTGCTGGGGATATCGCGGAAATACAGCATCCCGCTGCTGGAGCACCTGGACGCCATACGATTCACCCGCCGGCTGGACGACCGGCGGGTGATCGCGGAGTCGATACGGAAGACGTAAGTTGGCTTGGTGCTTTCAAATACCGTCGCCCGGCCCGTCGATTTCGTCGCGCGGGTGCTTCAGGGCGGTGGTGGCTTCGGCGAAGGCGACCAGTTCGGCGACCGCTTCGTCGATGGCCAGCGCCGCCGTGTCGATCACCAGTTCAGCCGCTTCCGGGGCCTCGTAGGGGGCGGAGACGCCGGTGAACTCCGGGATCTCGCCGACGCGGGCGCGGCGGTAGAGGCCCTTGGGGTCGCGGGCTTCGCAGGTGTCGAGATCGGCCGCGACATAGACCTCGCGGAAGTAGCCGCCGCCGATTTCACGGGCACGGGCGCGGTCCTCGCGGGTCGGCGAGATCAGGGCCGTGACCACGATCATGCCGGCCTCGGCGAACAGGCGGGCGGTTTCGGCGACGCGGCGGATATTCTCCGCCCGGTCGGCGGGGGAGAAGCCCAGATCGCCGTTGAGGCCCTGGCGGACACCGTCGCCATCCAGCACATAGACCTGCCGGCCGCGCTCGAACAGGGTGCGTTCCAGGCCCATGGCGAGCGTGGACTTGCCGGCCCCGGACAGGCCGGTCAGCCACAGGACGGCGCCGTGGTGGCCGTTGGCGCGCGACCGCTCGGTCGGGGTGACGGCGTGCTCGACCCGCTGGAGGTTGCGGGCATCGACCGGATCGGCCTGCGTCACGACGAAGCCGCCGACGACATCGTTGCCGTCCAGCAGGACGCCGCGGCCGGTGCGCGGCAGATCGATCGCGAGATCGACCGCCACGAGGCTGCGGCTGTGCAGGACGACGTCGGCGATCTCGTTGCGGCTGACCTTGTCGGAGGCGCCGGCGGTCAGGTCATCGATGTTGAGGACTTCGACGATCTTCTCGACGCTGACGCGATGCTCGGCGGTTGCCATCTTCAGCGTATAGGACTTGCCGGCGGTCAGCGGGTTGGACGCCAGCCAGAACAGGCGGACGGTCAGCCGGTGCGACTCGATCGGACGCTGGTTGACGAGGCTGGCGATATGGCCGCGCTCGACGAAGATGCGCTGGTCCAGCGTGATGCCGATGGACTGGCCCGCCGTGGCGGTAATCGCGGTTTCGCGGTTCCAGGCCTCGATGCTGACGATCTTCGCGGTCCGGTTGATCGGCGAGAAATGCAGCGTGTCGCCGACGCGGAGACGCCCGGTCTCGATCCGGCCGGCCAGGATGCGGCGCTCGTCCGGCTTGTAGACGTCCTGGATCGGCATGCGCAGCGGCAGCTCGTCCTCCGACGCCACCGGCTTGAAGGCGTCCAGCGCCTCGACCAGGGTCGGGCCTTTGAACCAGGGCAGGTTTTCGGAAGGGGCCACGACGTTGTCGCCGTGGCGGGCCGAGATCGGCACGATCACGCCGGGGGCGACGCCGATCTCGTTCAGGTAGGCCCGGATCTCGGCGGAGACATCGTCGAACCGGTTCTGCGAGAACTCCACCATGTCCATCTTGTTGACGATCACGGCGACCTGTTTGACGCCGAGAAGGTGCAGCAGATAGGCGTGGCGGCGGGACTGCTCCAGGGCGCCCTCGCCGGCGTCGATCACCAGAAGGGCGGCGTCGGCGCTGGAGGCGCCGGTCACCATGTTCTTCAGGAACTCGGTATGGCCGGGCGCGTCGATGATCACATAGGGCCGCTGCTTGGTGCGGAAATGGATCTGCGTCGTGTCGATGGTGATGCCCTGGTCGCGCTCCGCCTGGAGCGCGTCCATCACGAAGGACCATTCGAACGGCATGCCGCGCCGGCGGCTCATCTCGCGGACGGCCTCGACCTTGCCGTCGGGCAGGCTCTGCGTGTCGTTGAGCAGGCGGCCGATCAGGGTGGACTTGCCATGATCGACGTGGCCGACGATGACGATGCGCGCCTGACGGCGCATGGATGCGGGAATCTCGGATACGGATATTCGTGGTCATCTTACATATACCCGGAGCTGCGCAGGCGCTCGAAAGCGTCTTCGGTCTCGTTGTCCATGGACCGGCCGGCCCGCTCGGGCGTCCGGGTTATTTCCAGTTCGGAAATGATCTCGTCGATGCTGGAAGCGTTGCTGTCCACCGGGAAGGTGATGTTCTTCTCGCCCAGCGAGCGGTACCGCTTGCCGTCACGGGCGAAGTACAGCGGCACGATCGGAATGCCCTCGCGCTTGGAATAGCGCCAGATGTCCAGTTCGGTCCAGTGCAGCAGGGGATGGATGCGCACATGGGTGCCTTCCTCGAACCGGGTCTTGTAGTGGTCCCAGAACTCGGCCGGCTGGTCCTTGAAGTCCCACACGCCGTCAAGGGCGCGCGGGCTGAACACGCGCTCCTTGGCGCGGGTCGCCTGCTCGTCGCGGCGGATGCCGACGAAGATGCCCTGATACTGCTCGCGCTTGAGGAGAGCCTTCAGACCTTCCGTCTTGCGGGCGGCGGCGCGGGTGGCCGGCGGCAGGGTCGGGTCCATCTCGCTTTCCGGCGGGCACTGCTCGATCACCAGATCGAGGTCCCAGTCGCGCGCGGTCACGTCGCGGAACTCGTAGACTTCCGGCAGTTCCATGGCGGTGTCGAGCTGCACCACCGGGAACGGCACCTTGCCGAAGAACGCCTTGCGCACCAGCCACAGGAGGACATTGCTGTCCTTGCCGATCGACCACAGGAGAGCGAGACGGTCGATCTTGTTGAACGCCTCGCGCAGGATATAGACGCTCTGGCTTTCCAGTTGGTCGAGATCGGTCATTTCAGAAATTCCACCGTATCAAATAGGTGACGAGTTGCGTGACGCGGCGGACATGTGGATGCCGCACTCGGTCTTGTTGAGCCCGGCCCAACGGCCGGACCGGGGGTCCTGTCCGGGAGCGACCCGGTCGGTGCAGGGCATGCAGCCGATCGACAGGAAGCCGTCGGCTTCCAGCGGATGGCGGGGCAGCCCGCGGCTTTCGAACTCCGCCTCGATCCGGTCGCGCGACCAGGACGCCAGCGGGTTGACCTTGATCTTGCCGTCCACATCCAGTTCGACGGCCGGACAATGCGGCACGGGTGGAGGCCTGGAAGCGCTTGCGGCCGGTGATCCAGGCGTCGAAGCCCTTGAGCGCCCGCTCCAGCGGGATGGTCTTGCGGACATGGCAGCAGGCGTCGGGCCTGGACTGCCACAGCAGCCCTTCCGGGTCGGCGGCCTTCAGCTCGACCGGATCGGGTTCGATCGTGCGGACATCGGTCAGCCCGAGCTGTTTGATCAGGGTGTCGCGATAGCGCAGCGTCTCCCCGAACAGCTTGCCGGTGTCCAGGAAGATGACCGGAATACCGGGATCGATCTCCGCCGCGAGGGCCAGGAGGACGGCGGCCTCGGTACCGAACGAAGAAACCAACGCGATTTTCCTGTGAAACTCCCGCTCCATTATCGGGCGCAGGAGATCGCTGCCGGAAAGCCCGTCATAGCGGGCCTGCAGGGCTGAAAAGTCCGTTGCTTGCTGGGTTTCCGCCAGTTCGACCATGGCTCAATCTGATCCAAAAACAGTTGCGAGTTCGTTCATCTCGCAATTGCAACTTAGCGAGCTTACCGTGATTATGCAATGCGTTTAACATGCGACACTGAGTCAATGCTGGGTTTCACACGTAAATTCTGTGTTGAATTTCTCTGATTGTACCCACCTTATACCACACAACAGTGGAACGACCCGTCTATCCCAGTGGATCAAGTAGCTTTGCCATGTCACAGAACCCCAGCCTTCCCCGACCGACCGCCAAAGCCTCCCAGCCAAGCCTTCTCAGGTCGAGGGCGTCAAGCAGGCGAGCGCGCTGCTTCGCGGCAGCATCAAAGAGACCTTGAACAGTGATTCCGTAAAGTTCAGTGAAGATGAGTACAATCTGCTGAAGTTCCACGGGACATATCAGGGTTACGACCGCGATTCCGCGACCGAGCTGAAGCAGCAGAAGGCGGAAAAGAAGTGGGAATTCATGGTCCGCGCCCGTATCCCGGCGGGACGTCTGACAGCCGGGCAATATCTTGATCTGGATGATCTTGCCGGCCGCCGCGCCAACCATACGCTGCGAATCACGACCCGGCAGGCGATCCAGTTCCACGGCGTCATCAAGGACGACCTGAAGGCCACGATCGCCGAGATCAACCGGACCATGATCACGACGCTGGGAGCCTGCGGCGACGTGGTCCGCAACGTCACGGCCCAGCCCGCCCCCGTGCGCAGCCCGATCAACGAGCGGCTGGCGGCGGACGCGAAGCGCATATCGGACCGTCTTCTGCCGCATACCCGCGCCTACCATGAGATCTGGCTGGACGGGGAGAAGCTGGAAACCGGCGAGCCCGAATCCGAGCCGCTCTACGGTTCCACATATCTGCCGCGCAAATTCAAGATAGGTCTGGGCACGCCGGAGGATAATTCGGTCGATGTGCTGACCAACGATCTGGGCATCGTGGCGCTGTTCGACGGCGACCGGCTTACCGGCTACAACTTCGCGGTCGGCGGCGGCCTTGGCATGACCCACAACAAGCCGCAGACCTACCCCCGGCTGGCGAGCTTCGTCGCCTTCGTCGAGCCCGACGACCTGATCCCGGCGGTCGAGGCCGTGGTGGCCGTCCAGCGCGACTACGGCGACCGGTCGAACCGCCGGCACGCCCGCCTGAAATACACCATCGACGAGCGCGGCCTCGACTGGTTCAAGGGGGAGATGGAGCGCGAGCTGGGCCATCCCCTGGAAGATCCCCGCCCGATGCCGCCGTTCAAGGTGGTCGATCATCTGGGCTGGCATCCCCAGGGCGACGGCCGCTGGTATCTGGGCCTGCCGGTTCCCAGCGGGCGCATTCAGGATACCGATACCGTCACTTTGCGGACGGGACTGCGCGAGGTCGTCAGCCGCTTCCAGCCGGCGCTGATCCTGATGCCGACCCAGGACCTGATCCTGGCGGATATCGAGGACAGCGACCGCGACGCGATCGAGGCGACGCTGCGCGGCCACGGCGTCAAGTTCGCCGAGGATCTGCTGCCGGTCCACCGCTGGTCGATGGCCTGCCCCGCTTTGCCGACCTGCGGTCTGGCGCTGACGGAGGCGGAGCGTATCCGCACGCCGATGATCGACGGCATCGCCGAGGTCATGGCGCGCTACGGTCTGGCGCAGGAGCGCCTGAGCATCCGCATCACCGGCTGCCCCAACGGCTGCGCCCGGCCCTATGCGGGCGATATCGGGCTGGTCGGCCGCATGCCGGGATACTTCGCGCTCTATGTCGGCGGCGATTTCGAAGGAACGCGGTTGAACTGGAGGCTGCTTGACCGTGTTCCTGAAAATGACGTAGCGGAAACGCTGGCCCCGCTGTTCGCGGAGTTCGCCAAGATCCCGGAATACCGGGGAAGGCTTCGGCGATTTCCTGTATCGTCTGGGGCTGGAGCGGGTGACGGCGCTGGTGTCGAAAGACGCGGGCGGCGGCGACGGCCAAGCTCCGGCGAAGGCCGAACGCAAGCTGGTGGAGGCGATCTGAAGTGTTTCCCATCGTCCTCGATCTGGAGATCGTTCCGGTCGCTCTCGTCGGCTCCGGCGGACTGGCGGTCAAGCGGCTGACGCAGCTTCTCCAGGCGGGGGCGCGGCGGCTGACCGTCTTTTCGGAAGGCCACTGACACCACGCTGGCGGCCTTGGCGGGCGAGCGGCTGATCCGCCGCCTGCCGACCGACGAGGATCTGGCGGGCTTCCAGGTGATCTACATCGTCGATCTGGAGCCCGGCATCGCCGCCGAACTGGCCGCCCGCTGCCGGGCGCTGGGCCGGCTGGTCAATGTCGAGGATGTCAAACACCTCTGCGACTTCCATACGCCGTCGCAGGTCCGGCGCGGCGACCTGCTGCTGTCGATCTCGACGGGAGGCCGCAGCCCCGGTCTGGCCCAACGGCTCCGGCGCTATCTGGAAGACCTGTTCCAGCCGGATTGGGAAGACCATCTGGACGAGCTGTCGCGGGCGCGCGACGGATGGCGGGCCGAAGGCGCCGATATGGAAACCGTCGTCCGCCGCACCGTCGAAATGATCGAGAAGCGCGGCTGGCTGCGCTGACATCACTTTCGGCGTATCCCCTACACCATTTATATACATCTAAGCTGTAGGCAAGGTTCCGGCGCATCCGCTCGGTAGAGCGGATAGCGCCGGGCCGGCCCGATCCCGTGCCGGCCGATATCCATCCAGGCAGGGATATATGGGTATGGGCAGAAGTCTTCGCGCGGCGCTGGCCGTGGGATTGTTCGTTGTCGCCGGCACGGCGTTCGCCGCTCCCCCGGACGGAGCCGATCCGCAGAAGCGTTTCATCGACGCGATTTCCGACGCGGCGGTGCCGACCCCGGCCAAGATCGACGACCACCTGATCCCGATCCGGCGCGACAACACGGCGCTCCGCTGGGAAAACGACGGCGCGACGCGCGGGTCAAGGTCGTGTCCTGGATGTCGGAAAACACGTTCCAGCGCTACTACTCGGAGCCGGCGGACCTGCCGACGGACAAGTCGGCCCCGCCAAGCTGGAGCACGGTGATGTGGGTGACGGCGGTCCCGCAGGTGCAGGACTTCTGCCGCGCGCTGGGTACCCGCGACAACGCCGCGATCACCAACCGGCTGCTTCAGCTTATCGGGCTGCCGCCGACCGGCCAGAACGCGCGCTTCGTCGAAATGTGGGTTTCGCCCAAGGACATGATGCGCCCCTGCCCCGACCGCGAAGTGGACGACAACCGCTGCGAAGTCGATGCGGCGAGCGATGTCGATGACTACAGGACGTGGTTCACCAGCAACTTCGCCAAGTCCTACAGCGTTTCGGGTG
Organism: uncultured Alphaproteobacteria bacterium; assembly: GCA_963848585.1. GTDB lineage: Bacteria > Pseudomonadota > Alphaproteobacteria > Azospirillales > Azospirillaceae > Skermanella. The sequence continues at coordinate 10,629 of CAWKET010000052.1, forward strand.
CTCCCTGGACGCGGCTTGGATACACCTACGACTGGGCGCCGGCCAACGACACCGCGAACCCGCACAAGCCGAAGGGTGTCAGCGAGTTCATCCTGAAGCCGGGCACGCCGTATACGATCACCGGGCGCTTCACGACCCTGGAATATTGCAGCCGCCCGGCGCAGTGAGGTTGCCTTGCCCCGGCATGGCGTCAAGTGACGGCCGATACAAAGCGCCGTCGCCGGGGAGAGGGCTGAAGTGAGACAGGCGAAGCCCGTGACGAGCGGAACTGGTGCTGGTCGGCGGCGGCCATTCCCATGTCCAGGTGCTGAAAAGCTTCGGCATGAACCCCGTCCCCGGAGTCAGGCTGACGCTGGTGGCGCGGGATGTGGAGACGCCCTATTCCGGCATGCTGCCCGGCTTCATCGCCGGGCATTACGACCACGACGCCTGCCACATCGACGTGATGAAGCTCGCCGGGTTCGCGCGGCGCCCGGCTGATCCATGCCGAGGCGGTGGGCATCGACCGGGCCGCGCGGACGGTCCTGCTGCGGGACCGGCCGCCGATCCGCTACGACCTGCTGTCGCTCGACATCGGATCGACGCCCAGGGCGCATGATGTGCCGGGTGCCGCCGAGCACGCCACTCCGGTCAAGCCGGTGGACAGGCTGGCCGGCCGCTGGGCGGCGCTGGTGGAGCGGGTTTCGGCGGCGGACAGGCCGCTCGATCTGGTGGTGGTCGGCGGCGGTGCGGCGGGCGTCGAACTGGCGCTATCGATCGATCACCGTTTCAGCGGGGCGAGGTTTCGGCCGCGCGTGTCGCTGGTGACGCGCGGCGGGATGCTGTCCGGGCACACCGACCGGGTACGCGCCGCTTTCCAGCGCGTCGTGCGGGAACACGGCGTCACCGTCCATGAGGATGCCGAGGTCGTCCGGGTCGAGCCGGACGCTGTCGTCTGCGCCGATGGGCGGCGCGTCCGCTTCGACGAGGCGCTGTGGGCGGTCCAGGCCGGTGCCGCGCCGTGGCTGCGCGACACGGGCCTGCAACTGGACGACAAGGGCTTCATCGCGGTCGATGCGACGCTGCGCTCGGTCAATGACGCCCAAGTGTTCGCGGTCGGCGATGTCGCTTCGGTGCTGCCCTATCCGCGCGAGAAGGCGGGCGTTTTCGCCGTGCGCCAGGGGCCGCCGCTGACCGCCAACCTGCGCCGCGCGCTGGCGGGAGAGGCCTTGCGGCCCTTCAAGCCGCAGACGAAGTTCCTGAAGCTGATCACGACGGGGGACAAGTACGCCGTCGCCTCGCGCGGCCGGCTTTCGGCGGAAGGGCGCTGGGTCTGGCGGCTGAAGGACTGGATCGACCGCCGGTTCATGGAGAAGTTCCAGAACGTTCCGGCCATGGCTCCCGGCATGGCGGCGGCACCTGATGAAATGCGCTGCGCCGGGTGCGGCGCCAAGGTGCCGGCGGACCTGCTCCGCCGCGTGCTGGAGCGGCTGAAGCCCGACGGTTTGGACGCCACCGACGACGCGGCGGTGCTGGCGCCTCCCGGTGACGGCAGGCTGATGGTGCAGACCGTCGATTTCTTCCGCGCCTTCACCAGCGATCCGTACCTGTTCGGCCGCATCGCCGCCAACCATGCGCTGGGCGATATCCACGCCATGGGGGCGGAGCCGCAGACCGCGCTCGCCATCGCCTGCGTCCCTCCCGCCGGCTCCGCGATCGTCGAGGACGACCTGTTCCAGATGCTTCGCGGCGGTCTGGACGTGCTGGAGGAGGCGGGCGCGCGGCTGGTCGGCGGCCACAGCGCCGAAGGATCGGAGCCGGCGCTGGGCTTCACCGTCACCGGGGCGGTCGCGGCCGGATCGCATCCTGCGGAAGGGCGGCCTCAACCCTGGTGACCGGCTGATCCTGACGAAGCCGCTGGGGACAGGCGTGCTGCTGGCCGCCGCGATGCGGGGCAAGGCGAAGGCGCGCTGGATCGTGGCGGCGCTGGCGGCGATGCGGCAGTCTTCAGGACCGGCGGCGCGCTTGCCTGAGCGAACATGGCGCCACCGCCTGCACCGACGTGACCGGCTTCGGCCTGATCGGCCATCTGGCGGAGATGGCGCGGGCGTCGGCATGCCGATGTCCGGATCGATCCGGCGCCGGATACCGGCGCTGGACGGCGCGCGTGGAAATGCTGGAAGCCGGCGTACGCAGCACCCTGCATCCCGGCAATGCCGAGATCGGCCGATCTTGTCGATGGGCAGGCTCCCGAACTGCTGTTCGACCCGCAGACAGCCGGCGGGCTGCTGGCCGGAGTTCCTGCGGACAAAGCCGATGCCTGCATCGAAGCCTTGCGGGCGCTGGGTTATGCCAAGGCAACCGTGATCGGGATCGCCGAACCGATGGCGGGCGCGGAACCGACGATAAGGCTGGGGAACCTCCCCCGGCTCGACACCGCCCGGCGGGAGTAAGGTCCGCCGGGGCTGTCGTGCGGTCCATTATTCAGATGCGGACTGGGTGGTTTCCGCGACCTTCTCGCCGGCTGCTTCCTGTGTGGCTTCCTCTGGCTTGGCTTCGGCCTTCTTCGGACGGCGGCGGTACTGGTTCTTGTAAACCACTTCTTCCGACGGGCCGGGCGGGCACTGGGTGACCTTGTTGCCCTTGGCGATATACTCGTCGATCAGAGAGTTGAGATCATTCGTTGATCCAACCTGACTTTTATAGGATTTCATTGCTCTTCCTTGCCTCGACGAGAACGAAAACGCAGGCGACGGATGGCGCTGGACGCCATCAGCCCATAGTTAACATATTAACAGATTGGGCTTCGATGGGTTGCCTGAAAGGGTATCATCCGCAAATACGAGCAAGATCCGATCGATCGGATGAGCGGGTATTGATTCCGGCTGGCGGAACCCGCACCATCGGCCGATCTTTCCCCGTCACCCGATTCGCCATGTCTGATGACCTGAGACGGCGCCTGATCGCCCTGTACGCCGAACTGGGTGCCCATACCGAGCCGGAATGCGCCGGCAACCGCTGCCCCAAGCCGCTGTCGTGCTGCGCGCCGATGTATTGCGATCTCGCCAGCGACTTCGCGCGCGAGCATTGGGGCGTCAAGCTGGAGCCGGGCTGGCATCCGACGCTGCCTTTCATGGGGCCGACCGGCTGCACGGTGGCGCCTCACCTGCGCCCGATCTGCACCGCCCATACCTGCGAGGTCAACGAGCACGGCCGCAAGCGGGGCGACGATGCCTGGACGGACCGCTACTACGACCTTATGGAAGAGATCGGGCGGATCGAGGAACAGGTTTTAGGCAAGCGGGGGATATGAGCGTCTTTTTCCATGCGGCTTTCCATGCCGGCCGGCTCTGGCTGTGGGGCGAGACGGCGCGGTCTTCCGCCGTGCCGCTGCCGCCCCCGCGCGGGCGGAAGCCCCGGCAGCCACGGGCGCTGTCCAACCCGTTCGACATCGGCGCCGAAGCGCTGGACGAGATAGCGGGACTGATGGACCTCGCGGCCGATGTGGACCGCGCGACGCTCTGGCTGCCATCGACGGCGGAGGGGCCGGTCGCCTCCAGCCCGGTGATCGAGGAGCCTCCCGATCAGACTGGGGAAGTCGCCCTCCGAGCGTGGGAGACCACGGCGCTGGGTCTGGAAGCGGACGATATCGTCAAGCTGCTGACCAACTGCCCGCCCGACCGCACCTTCGCGCCCGGCCTGTTCGCGGCTGCGGATCTGGCATACTGGACGATGGCGCTCCGCTTCGCCGGAGCCATCGTGGCGCGCGGGGCCGTGCTGCCCGATCTGGTCCGGGCCGCCGATGGCAAAGCCTTCGCCAGATGGCGGCCCGCGTTCCTGGGACGCGACGCGCAGGCGCTGGCCCGGCTGGCGCAGGCCATGCCCGACGCGGCGCGCTCCGCCGGGACGGTCGGTGCGCCGCCCGATACGGGGCCGGCGGCGGTGCTGACGGGGTTCGTCGCCCTGATGGCGGATGGGCTGATCCGGCAGGAGCCGGACGCGCTGCCGAAGCCGCTCGAGGGCGACGCTCGACGACCGCTGGCTGGCCGCCCTCACGGGTGATGACGCTTCGCTGAAAGCCGACGACCGCGAGCTTCTTGAGTTTGGCAAGCGGATCGAGCAATGGCGCCGCCCGGTCGCCGTGACGGCGGGCAGCCCGGTCCGGCTGTGCTTCCGGCTGGAGGAACCGCTGACCATCGTCGATTTGGGCGACGACGACGAGGAGGAGGGGGAGAACGCCACGGCGGTCGTGAGCCCCACCGGCCCCTGGATGGTGCGCTATCCTGCTCCAGCCCCACGACGACCCCAGCCTGCTGGTGCCGGCCTCCGACCTGTGGAAGGGCGGTGGGAGCGAGTTGGCGCGGCTGACCGGCGGCAAAGCGGACCTGCGGGAATTCCTGCTGCTGTCCTTCGCCCAGGCCGGCCGGCTGTGCCCGCCGATCGAGGCCAGCCTGAAGCGCGGCATTCCCGAGGGGTTCGAGACGGACGCCACCGGGGCCGTCGATTTCCTGACCAAATTCGCCGCCGGGCTGGAGCAGGCGGGCTTCGGCGTGCTGCTGCCGGCCTGGTGGACGGCCAAGGGGACCAAGACCCGGCATCGGCGCCCGCGCCAAGGTCGCGCGCGTCGAAGATGCAGGGCGGCAGCGGCCTGTCGCTGGACGAGCTGGTCAAGTTCGACTGGGAGGTGGCGCTGGGCGACCAGACGCTGTCGGCCAAGGAGCTGATGGCGCTGGCCCGGCTCAAGACTGCCGCTGGTGCGGGTGCGCGGCCAGTGGGTGCAGCTGGACGCCGAGGAGATCAAGGAGGCCGCCGCTCGCCTGGAAGCGGCGGGGCGAGACAGGCCACCGTCCGCGAGGTGGTGCGGATGGCGCTGGGTGGCGGCGACGACCGGCTGACATTCGAGGGCGTGCCGCGCGACGGGCTGGATCGACGATCTGCTCGCCCAGCTTGACGGGCCGGGAGCCGATCGACGATCTGCCGCCGCCCGAGGGGCTGCGAGGCCACCCTGCGGCCCTATCAGGTTCGCGGTTACTCCTGGCTGGCGTTCCTGCGCCGCTGGGGCCTGGGCGCCTGCCTGGCCGACGACATGGGGCTGGGCAAGACGATCCAGACGCTCGCCCTGATCCAGCACGACCGGCGAGACGGCGCCGGACGAGCCCGACCGTGCTGCTGGTCTGCCCGACGTCGGTGGTCGGCAACTGGCAGCAGGAGGCCGCGCGCTTCACGCCCCGAGCTGCCGGTGCATGGTCCACCACGGCGGCGGCGCGGACCAAGGGCGCCGGAGCTTCGCCGAGAAGGCCGCCGACGCACGACCTGGTCGTCTCCAGCTACGCCCTGCTTGCACCGCGACTCGGAGGCGCTGAAGGCGGTGCCCTGGGACGGCGTCGATCCTGGACGAGGCGCAGAACATCAAGAACCCGGAGACCAAGCAGGCCCAGGCCGCCCGCGCGCTGCCGGCCGGGCTACCGGATCGCCCTGACCGGCACGCCGGTCGAGAACCACGTCGGCGACCTGTGGTCGCTCATGGAGTTCCTCAACCCCGGCTTCCTCGGCACGCAGGCCGAGTTCAAGCGCAACGTTCTTCGTGCCGATCCAGGCCAGGCGCGACGCGGACGCCGCCGCGCGGCTCAAGCGCCTGACCGGCGCCGTTCATCCTGCGCCGGCTGAAGACCGACAAGGCGATCATCGCCGACCTGCCGGACAAGCTGGAGATGAAGGTCTTCTGCACCCTGACCCAGGAGCAGGCGTCGCTCTACGCCGCCGTGGTCGAGGAGCGGCCGAACGAGCTCGAAGCAGGCCGAGGGCATCCAGCGCAAGGGGCATGGTGCTGGCGACGCTGACGAAGCTGAAGCAGGTCTGCAACCACCCGGCCCAGTTCCTGGGCGACAACTCCGCCGATCGCCGGCCGCTCCGGCAAGCTGGCCCGGCTGACCGAGATGCTGGAGGAGGTGCTCGCGGCGGGCGACCGGGCGCTGGTCTTCACCCAGTTCACCGAGATGGGCGACATGCTCCAGCAGCCACCTTCAGGAGACGTTCGGCCGCGAGGTGCTGTTCCTCCACGGCGGCGTGCCCAAGGCGCAAGCGCGACCGGATGGTCGAGCGCTTCCAGGCCGACGGCGCGACGGCGCCGCCGATCTTCCTGCTGTCGCTCAAGGCGGGCGGCACCGGCCTGAACCTGACGGCGGCGAACCACGTCTTCCACTTCGACCGCTGGTGGAACCCGGCGGTCGAGAACCAGGCGACCGACCGCGCCTTCCGCATCGGCCAGACGCGGCAACGTGCAGGTCCACAAGTTCGTCTGCGCCGGCACGCTGGAAGAGAAGATCGACGAGATGATCGAGCGCAAGAAGAAGCGTCGCCGAGGCCGGTCGTCGGCACCGGCGAGGCCTGGCTGACGGAACTGAACACATCGCAGCTTCGCGACCTGTTCACGCTTGGCCGCGAAGCGGTCGGATTAGGGAGGGAGGGCGAACCGTCATGGCTGGTACGAATGGGGACCGACCCGCCCGCGCGAGGCGAAGGGCGGCATCAAGGCGCGCAGCAAGCGCGGCGCCTTCGGCCGAAAGCTGGTGGGCCGGCGCTGGATCGAGGTGCTGGAGAGCTTCAACATCGGCGAGCGGCTGAGCCGGGGCCGCACCTATGCCCGCAAGGGCCAGGTGCTCGACTTGACGATCGAGCCGGGGCTGGTCCAGGCCAAGGTGCAGGGATCGCGGCCGAGGCCGTACGACGTGACGATCCAGGTCAAGCCGCTGACCGAGGCCCAATGGACGAAAGTCGGCAAGGCGGTATCGGAGGACACCTGGAGTGCCGCCCGCCTGATCGCCGGCGAGATGCCGGAAAACCTGGAAGACACCTTCCAGGAGGCGGGACTGTCGCTGTTCCCGGCGAAGCTCGGCGACCTGAAGACCGAGTGCTCCTGCCCGGACTGGTCGAACCCGTGCAAGCACATGGCCGCCGTCTACTACCTGCTGGGCGAGGAGTTCGACCGCGACCCGTTCCTGCTGTTCCGCCTGCGCGGGCAAGTCCCGCGACGAGTTCGTAGGCTTGCTCGGCGGCATGCCGGAAGCCACGAGCGCCCGAACCGCCGCCGGTCCCGCCGCAACCGCTCAAGGCTGACGCGGCGCTTTCTGGCAGGGACGCCCCGTGCCCGCCGACCTTTACGGTGCCGCATCCCTGCCCGATGCGCCAACGGTGCTGGCCGCGACGCTGGGTCCCCTGCCCTTCTGGCGCGGCGAGGCGGATTTCCTGGAGGTGGTGAACGCCAGGGTGAGCAAGGCCGCCGTCAGCGGCAGAAAGCTTGTGGAGGGATAGCTGCTCCATTATAGTTTTCGCGAGAAAACTTTAATGAGAGCGGCCAGCACCATGGCGAAGCAGTTCCCCCACATCACCGACGCGCACCGGGATTTCATCGCGCGGCAGTACATCTTCTTCACCGCGTCGGCGGCGGAGGGAACGCGGGTCAACCTGTCACCCAAGCCGACCAACGCTTTCCGCGTGATCGGAGACAACGCCGTCGCATACCTGGACCGCACCGGCAGCAGCAATGAAACGGCGGCGCATCTGCTGGCCGACGGGCGGCTGACGATCATGTTCTGCTCGTTCGAAGGAGCGCCGCTGATCCTCCGGCTCTACGGCCAAGGGCGGGTGCTGCACAGGGGCACTGACGACTATGCCGCACTGCTGGGAGACGCCTTCGGAGAGGAGCCGATCGGCGCCCGCCAGATCGTGCTGCTGGACGTCGATCTGGTCCAGACCTCCTGCGGCTTCGGCGTTCCCCTGTTCGACTACCACGGCGAACGCCACAACCTCGATCGCTGGGCCGAAGCCAAGGGCGAGGAGGGACTGGCGGCCTACCGACTGGAGAAGAACGCCCGCAGCATGGACGGCCTGCCGACCGGCCTGTTCAGCGAGGAACTGGCTGAAGCGGATCTGCCGGGCTGACACTAGCTTGGATCGTTGTCTTAAGGCTCCGGCGATATCTCCACTGTCGGTGCCGAGAGGTCGATGGTGGCGAAATGTTGCGCATGACCTTGCATCACCACCATTTCATGCAGCGTCATGTCTATGGCTGGATGCAGAAGGCCTGCGGCCTCATCCCAGACCGATGCTCGCCCCTCTTGCGTGCGCAGATAAGCGTAGAGTTGGCATAGATAGGCGCTCCGAAGCCTATTCGGCATCAAACCGCCTCTTGGTCAGAATGTTGTTGAACTTGGTGTCGCCGCTCATCGATCGCCCGGACGGCTCTCAACTCGCTGGCCTGATCGCCTTAGCCGAGCGTCTTTTGCTCCACCGCCGATACACCTCGATCCGCTGCTGCAAACAAGTGTTGTAGAGATCGCGAAAGCTCCTGAGCATGTCCGTAAGGCCAGCGAGCTGATCGCAGGCTGGATAGAGTCCATGTTTGAACGAACGGAGCATGAACACATGACACGAGCATGCGATCTTGCCGCAACGGCGCGTCTGGACTCTCCCGCGGGCGGCAGGCCTTCCGCAGTCGATTGAAAGCGATAGTCTTCGGTTGGAGGCTCTGATGGGAATGGTGGTTGACAGTGCCCTCTATGTCGGCGGGCATCGCGATCAATCCGTCAGTATCGACGCGGCGAGACCTCCCGAGCAGTCCGGGCAGTTCGTCTGGATCGGGTTGCTGGAACCCAGCGAGGAAATGCTGCGCATGGTCCAGGCGCGGTTCGGTCTGCACGATCTGGCGATCGAGGACGCCCATCGCGCCCATCAGCGGCCCAAGCTGGAGGTTTACGACCACTCGCTGTTCGTCGTGCTGCGCACGGCGGAACTGAAGAGCGGCAGGGTCGAGTGCGGTGAAACCCATATCTTCATCGGCCCCGGCTACGTCATCACCGTCCGGCACGGCGCCTCCTCCTCCTATGCCGAGGTGCGGAAGCGGGCGGAAAGCGTGCCGGGGATGCTGGGCAAGGGCATCGATTTCGTCCTCTACTCGATCATCGACTTCGTCGTGGACAATTATTTTCCGATCGTCGAAACCCTGGAAGCCGAGGTCGAGGAAATCGCCGCCGAGGTCCTGACCGCCGCCTTCTCGCCGGAAAAGATCGCCCGCATCTACGAAATCCGGCGGGAGCTTCAGGTCCTGCGCCGGTCGGTGACACCACTGATCGAGATGGCCGGGCGGCTGGCGCGCGTCGAGGTCCCGCTGATCGACGGCGACCTGAAGCCCTATTTCCGGGACGTTCAGGACCACACGACCCGTCTGGCCGAACGGATCGAAAACCTGCGCGAGTTGTTGGCTTCGGCATTGGAGGCCAATCTGCTGATCGTGTCGATCCGCCAGAACGAGGTGATGAAGAAGCTGGCGGGCTGGGCGGCGATCCTGGCGGTCCCGACCGCCATCGCCGGCATCTACGGCATGAACTTCGAACATATGCCGGAACTGAAATGGGACCTTGGCTATCCCGTCGTGCTGGCCGCCATCGTCGTGATCTGCTCCTACCTGTATGTTCGGTTCAAACGCAGCGGATGGCTCTGACAAGCGTTCGATAACAAGCGATAAAAAACAATGGGGAGAGAAGTGATGACCAAAGAGCGCATCGGTTTCATCGGCGTCGGGCTGATGGGGCACGGGATGGCCGCCAACATCGTGGACAAGGGCTGGCCGCTGACCGTGTTCGGCCACCGCAACCGCGAGCCGGTCGAGGATCTGAAGCGCCGGGGCGCCGCCGAAGCGTCCTCACCCCGCGAACTTGCCGAAGCCAGCGACATCGTGGTGCTGTGCGTGACCGGCAGTCCCCAGGTCGAAGCCGTCGTCAAGGGGCCGGACGGCCTGGCGGCGGCGGGCAAGCCGCTGATGATCGTCGATTGCTCCACGTCGGAACCTCGGTCACGACCCGCCTCGCCGCCGAACTGGAGCCGCAGGGAATCATCCTGATCGACGCGCCGCTCGGCCGCACGCCGAAGGACGCCTGGGAAGGCACGCTCGACGTCATGGCCGGCGGAGCGGCCGAGCATGTCGAGCGGGCGCGGCCGGTGCTTGAAGCCTTCGCCGGCCGCGTCATCCAGACCGGGCCGGCCGGCACCGGCCACACCATGAAGCTGCTCAACAACTTCCTGTCGATGGGCTATGCCGCGCTCTATGCGGAAGCGCTGACGCTCGGCGCGAAGGCCGGGCTGACGCCAGACGTGTTCGACAGCGTCATCCGGGGCGGCCGGATGGATTGCGGCTTCTACCAGACCTTCTTCAAATATGTGCTGGAGCGCGATCCGAACGCCCACAAGTTCACATCGCGCAATGGTTTGAAGGACATGACCTATCTGTCGTCCTTCGCCAACGCCGCCGGGGCCGCCAACCCGTTGGGCGCGGCCGTGCGCAATTCCTTCGCGCTGGCGGTCGGGGCTGGCAGGGGCGATGAATATGTCCCCGCCTGTCCGACATCGTGGCGGAACTGAACGGCGCCTCGCTCACATCCGGCCAGGATCCGGATAAGGAATCCGGCCAGTCGTGAGTAAGCGCGATACCGCCTGAACGTTAGCGGGAGGCGAAGGGACGCAGCGGGCGGCGCTCGACGATCGGGCCGCTGCGGACCACTTCCAGCGGCGGGCGCTCGCGGCCGGTGCTGAGCGTACGGGGACGCGGCGCCGAGTCGTAATCGCGCTTCTCGGCGATCTGGAAAATGCCGGCTTCCACCGGAAGGCTCTCGGCCAGGATCACGGTGGCGTTGAGCGAGATCACCTTGGCGGCGTCACCGGAACGGCCCTCGAAATTACGCAGGAGCCCTGACGCCAGATATTCCTTGATCTTGGCGGTGCTGCAATTCAGCCAATGGGCGGCCTGCTCGACGGTAATGGCAATGTCACGCATGAAGATCTCCAATTCAATTGCCGGCTTCGGAGCAAGCCCGAGGTGGTGAGCCGCACGGCCGGAGCATCAAGTCACAAAGGGGTGCCGCGATTTCACGCCAGCACTCGTCCTTGAAGGGATGTACCATAGCGGCGATACATCGCCTTTCAAAGGGCGGGAATCCGGCACCTTCAATTTTTAGTCGCTATTTCCAGCTCCCGGCCAAGGCGGTAATGCCGTGACCGGGAATGAGCGGAAATCAGGCGGCCTTGGCGGTGCGCTCGACAGCCTTCGGCTTCTGGGCGACGCTCTTGATCTCGTCCAGGCTGGCGACGACGCGGCGGCTCAGGATGTCCGAAGCCTCGGTGGTCACCTTGGTCAGAATGTCCTGCAGCTCGCGGGCGCTGGAGACGTTCTTCTCGTAGGCGGCCTTGACCAGATCGGCCTGCTTGACCAGGTTGTCTTCAACCTTGGCGGTCGGAGCGCGGCGCTCAGCAGAGACTGGAACTGTCGATCTGCTGACGGGCGATTTCGCTCTGGCGCTTGGCGACGGTCTGGAGACCCTGGCTGAAGGTCTGGCTGGCGGCGGTGAACGCCTCGATGTTCTTGCGCTGCATGTCGAAGATGGTGCCGAAGTCGAAGTTCGGCAGTGAAAAACCTTTGATCGCGCTCATGGATGTGTTTCCTATCCTGTAAGTTGATAACAAGTCGGGCCGTTCCGCCATCGGGCTATCAAGCGGCCCATCTCCTTGCTGCACTGCAACATCAGAGCAATCGGCAAAAGGT
>CAWKET010000053.1:0-40763 GCA_963848585.1 uncultured Alphaproteobacteria bacterium
TCCACTATCGGGGTAGTCGGAGAAGGGCTGTCGGACATGGAGGTGCTCGCAGCTGGGAACTGATCGCCGCAGTTTCCCACGTTCTCAAGCGGCATGGGGTGACTGCGGTGTCGCACCCGCGAGCAGGTATTGCCAAGGAAGTATGCCCAAAAGAAGTAGCATCCACTGAAAAGCTATTTCGAAGCGAGTGGAATTACCATTTGGCAACGAAGATCAGAATAAGCTGTTAGCGACTGACTGAAGCTGTCTCAGCAGATCTGCCTTCAAGCCAGGATGAAGGCAAATCGACGCGTGTATGTCGGGAGGGCGAATTTTACTATGATACTGTTTTCGATATGGCGCACCAGGCCTATGCCTGCGCAACCTTGTGGACTTGCGGGGCGGAAATGAGTCTTGCCATGTGCAAGTGCATCAATTCTTCCATGGGAGCCTACTTGGGAGCCCTTGAAGAGACGCATGGTACGGTCAAGGTTTCCCCGCCCTTGGCTTCTTCGGCTGAACATGCCCGTGGCGCCGATGTCATTCCTTTCCCGATCCACAAAATAAATTTATCCCGGCTGAGGTGAAAACCCCTCCGGGATGCCAGTTCAGGATGTTTGCCTAGGATGAGGTTTGGGCCGGTGAAGTCCGATTATGCGGCGGCTGACATGAGTTCGCGGCCGGAAGGCGCCGCGGTAAGCATCGCCTTCTGTAGTTTTTCGAAGGCCCGCATCTCGATCTGGCGGACCCGTTCCCGGGAAACCGCGTACTGCTTGCTCAGTTCTTCAAGCGTCGCCGGTTCGTCCTTCATGCGGCGCTCCACCAGGATGCGGCGTTCACGGTCGTTCAGCTTCTCCATGCCCAAAGCCAGCAGGCGGCGGCGGGATGCCAATTCGCTGGCATCCACCAGGATGCTTTCCTGATCGGGCCGCTGATCGACCAGCAGATCCTGCCATTCCATATCGCCTTCAGCCGCCGTCACGGCATTCAGCGAACTGTCCGCGGCGGCCAGACGCCGGTTCATGTCGACCACGTCGGCTTCGCTGACTTCCAGCTTGGTCGCGATGGCGGAAACCGTTTCGGGTGACAGATCGCCCAATTCAAGCTCCTGCATCTCACGCTTCACACGGCGCAGGTTGAAGAACAGCTTCTTCTGGGCGGCAGTGGTGCCCAGCTTGACGAGTGACCAGTTGTGCAGCACATGACCCTGCATGGCGGCGCGAATCCACCACAGGGCATAGGTATTGAACCGGAAACCGCGCTCCGGATCGAACTTCTCGACGGCCTGCATCAGGCCGACATTACCTTCGGCGATCAGGTCGGCCAGGGAAGGCCGTAGCCGGCGAAATCCCGCGCCATCTTGATGACCAGACGCAGATGACTGCCGACCAACTGGCGCATGGCGCCACGGTCACCGTGATCTCGCCAGCGCCGGCCCAGATCCAATTCCTCCTCCGCGCTCAGCATTTTAAAGCGGCGGGATTCTTCGATGAACGGGGTAACGGCGTCGTCGGTATGAATGCTCAAAGCGAACCTCCAAGACCCTTAAGCGCCCCCGGCCATGAGAGACAGGCCTTCCTTCACTCGTGCGCCACGGCGGTCGAGTTGAACTGAATGAGGGAAGCGGGTGTGTCGGGGACTATGCTGATATGGGGTGTCGCCAACGGCGTTCAAGAAGCTGTATCGTGGATACAGGTTTTTGGTTACCAGCGCCGTCCTGACGGGGGAACGCTGCCGCGCCGTCTGGGCGTGGTCGCCGAAGTGACCTGAAACGCTCTGCTGTGCGGCCCTTCGAACAGCCTGACATCCCGCCGTTTGAAGAAGGGCACCAGGACAGCGCCGGCGACGAAACCGCCGACATGCGCCCAGAACGCCACTCCGCCATCGTCGCCGGTGGTGGGGGTGGTGGCGCCGCTGATGAACTGCATGACGAACCAGAGGCCAAGCACGACCGCGGCGGGTACGCTGATGACCCTGATGAAGAACAGAATGACGAAGAGCATGCGCACATTGGCGCGGGGGTGAAGCACCAGATATGCGCCCAGGACGCCGCCGATGGCACCGCTGGCTCCGATCATCGGGATCTCCGACCCCGGCGCCGCGAATGACTGGACCAGCGCCGCGGTTGTTCCGCACAACAGATAGAAGATGACGAACCGCCCCCCGCCCATGCTGTCTTCCACGTTGTTCCCGAAGATCCAGAGATAAAGCATGTTGCCCAGCAGATGCATCCATCCGCCGTGCAGGAACATGGAAGTCACGATGCTGACCGGTGCCGGAACCAGTCGAAGCTCTGGCGGCAGTTGAGCCGATCCGAACAGCACGGCGGGGATCACGCCGAGCGAATAGACGATCGCTTGCCCGGCACGTGGACCGAGCGAGGTCTGCCACAGGAAAACGGCAATGCAGCCGGCGATGATCGTCCAGGTGACGAGGGGCAGGTGCCGTGTCGGATTATCATCAGAGAGGGGAAGGGTGAACATCGTGTCTCTGATTTGCCTCCATGGTGCGATCGCGGCAACTGAAGCTTGGAAGAAGCCGGAGATTTCGTCAATGCTAATGACGCGCCAGGCGAGGCAAGGACGCGCGATCAGCGAGTGGAGGAACGCGGGAGGGCCGTTCGGGAACTGCCGAAAGTGCAGCGTTCAGGCGGCCACCAGAGGTGCGCGGGAGCCGTTGGGACGAAAGGCGGAACTCACCGCCTCCGCAAGCGCACCGATTCCAAAAGGCTTCATCAGGAAGTGCGACGCGCCGGCCGCATGCGCGTCCGCGGCGGTCGCATGGGCGCTGCAGACGATGACCGGGAATGCCAAGTCGACCGGAAATCTCACGCGCGGCGCACAGTCCATCCGAGCCGTCGGCCAAGTGCCACATCCACAAGCGCCAGATCAGGGCGATGTCGCTCGGCAAGATCCACTGCTTCCGCCGCGGTCCGGGCGATGCCGCATACTTCGTAGCCGAGTTGCTCGATCACAAGGGTAAGGCCCAGGACGACGAGCTCATCATCTTCCGCAATGAGAAGTCGCAATTTACTCGCCATTCCCTTGACACCACATCCTTGTTCAATGGTTTTGCGCTTCAGCGTCCATTCCGACGCGGCGGCGCGGCTATGCTTCAATAATAATGTCTGGTCCGCGTGTCACTTTGCCATCGTCATTCCGGTATAGCACCGGATCTGCAAGAGGTTCGTCAGGCGGGACGGAATGGACTGTGGGCATTACCCCTTGCATTACCCATCAGGCGGACCGGTTCGCAAACATGCATGCCCGAATACGCCATATCTCTTACGAAATCTATGCATCTCGCCTGATGCGCATGCGCCGGCGCTGCGGCATTTTCGACCGCCGTCCAGCTCCAACGGCGTCCATCGCCGAGGCGGGCCGTCGTCAAGGGGCAGGCTGGCGGGCATCGCGATGTTGACTGAAGGCCCGACCGTCAACATTGTGCGGCCAAACGAGCGACGGGCCAAGCCCCAAGCCGGCCCCAAGCCTGCCAATGACAGCCAACCGGATTTCCCGACTTGACCTATACCCTCTATCACAATCCCCGATGCGGCAAGTCGCGCCAGACGCTCGAACTGCTGCGCGAGCGCGGCATCGAGCCGACCATCATCGAATACCTCAAGACGCCGCCCGATGCCGCGGAACTGCGCCGTATTCTTGGCCTGCTCGGCCTGACGCCACGCCAGCTTCTCCGCAAACGGGAAGCGGCGGAAGCCGGTCTGGACGATGCCGACTCTCTCCGATGACGAGTTGATCGCGGGCATGGTCGCCAACCCGATCACGATCGAGCGTCCCATTCTGGTGACCGCCGACCGCGCTGCCCTGGGCCGCCCGCCCGAAGCGGTGCTGGCTCTTCTATAGAGACGGTCTCCTATGGGGTGCCTCCGGAATTGATCCGCGCCTGCCGTCGGTCATACGCCCACCGTTAAAATATCTGTTACGAATGCTTGACGATGAGGGGTCACATCCATATTATCCGCGAACCTTTTTAGGGGACAGGTGGTAGGCCGCTCGCGGGCTAGACGCTGTTGCCGGAAAGGCCCCGACCTACATAGCCGCACCCGAGCTTTTTCGGACGGCGTTTGACGATTTACCCGCACGAGGCGGAGGTTACGCTTCGACGGCGGGTTTTTGCATCGTCTGGCATCTGGTTTGCCGACGACGAGATTGAATGGAAGAAGGGCTCTGATGCCGACGATCAGTCAATTGATCCGTAAGCCGCGCCAGCCAGTGGCGGCGCGCAACAAGGTGCCGGCACTGGAAGAGTGCCCGCAGAAGCGTGGTGTTTGCACCCGCGTGTACACGACCACCCCGAAGAAGCCGAACTCGGCCCTTCGTAAGGTCGCCCGCGTGCGCCTCACCAACGGCTTCGAAGTTACCAGCTACATCCCGGGTGAAGGCCACAACCTTCAGGAACACTCGGTGGTGATGATCCGCGGCGGCCGTGTGAAGGACCTTCCCGGCGTGCGTTATCACATCATCCGCGGCTCGCTCGATACCCAGGGCGTGAAGGACCGTCGGCAGCGCCGGTCGAAGTACGGCGCGAAGCGTCCGAAGTAAGGAGATCCTGAAAGATGTCTCGTCGTCGTCGCGCGGAGAAGCGCGAGGTTCTGCCGGATGCCAAGTATGGCGACCGCGTCCTCACAAAGTTCATGAATTGTCTGATGCTGGACGGCAAGAAGTCGGTCGCGGAAGCGATCGTCTATGGCGCGCTGGAGCGCGTCGAAGGCCGTGCCAAGGTCGATCCGGTTCAGGTGTTCCACGATGCCCTCGGCAACGTGAAGCCGCATCTGGAAGTCCGGTCGCGCCGCGTCGGTGGTGCAACCTATCAGGTTCCGGTCGAGGTCCGTTCGGATCGCGCCCAGGCCCTGGCGATCCGGTGGCTGATCAACAGCGCGCGTGCGCGGTCTGAAAACACGATGACTGAACGCCTGTCGGGCGAATTGCTCGACGCCGCAAACCAGCGCGGCTCGGCGGTCAAGAAGCGTGAAGACACGCACCGCATGGCGGAGGCCAACAAGGCCTTCTCGCACTACCGCTGGTAAGCGCCACGGCGATCTGACCAGAGAGAAGTTCGAGAACAGCACATGTCACGCTCCACACCGCTCGATCGGTATCGCAACATCGGCATCATGGCTCACATCGATGCCGGTCGCACGACCACGACCGAGCGTATCCTTTTCTATACCGGACGCGGCAAGACCGCGGAGGTCCGTGAGGACTCCGTGCTTGACGGACCTGTCGGAAGAGGACGAGGAGCGGGGCATCACCATCACCTCGGCGGCCACCACCTGCTTCTGGAACGATCACCTCATCAACATCATCGATACCCCCAGCCACATCGACTTCCTGGTGGAAGTGGAGCGTTCGTTGCGGGTCATCGACGGTGCGGTCGCGGTGTTCGATGCCACGATCGGTGTCGAGCCGCAGTCGGAAACGGCGTGGCGTCAGGCGGACAAGCATCACGTTCCGCGGCTGTGCTTCATCAACAAGATGGACCGGCCCGGTGCTGATTTCGACCGGATCGTCGGCATGCTGTCCGAGCGCGTCGGTGCCCGGCCGCTGGTTGTCCAGTTGCCGATCGGCAGCGACGGCACCTTTACCGGTGTCGTGGATCTGGTGCGGAACAAGGCCTTCGTCTGGAAGGATGAGGGTCTTGGAGCGGTTTTCACCGAAACCGCCATTCCGGCCGAAGTCGCCGGGCAGGCGGCCCAGTACCGTACCGCTCTGATCGAGGCGGTGGTCGAGCAGGATGCCGATGCGACCGAGGCTTTCCTGGCCGGTACGATGCCGACCGAGGAGACGCTGAAGAGCCTGATCCGCAAGGGCACCTGCAACCTGAGCTTCGTTCCGGTGCTCTGCGGGTCGGCCTTCCGGAACAAGGGCATTCAGCCGATGCTGGACGCCGTCGTCGATTATCTGCCGTCTCCGGCCGATGTCGGTGACGTTCAGGGGATCGCCGTCGACGGGCAGGGGGAAGGGCGCGTTGCCGCGAACCGTGCCGCCGAAGACACCGCGCCGTTCTCGGCGCTGGTGTTCAAGGTCATGTCGGACCCGGTGGTGGGCTCGCTCGCCTTCGGGCGGATCTACTCCGGGACGCTGACGGCCGGTTCGACCGTGCTGAACCCTTTGAAGGGCGAGCGCGAGCGGATCGGGCGCATGCTGCAGATGCAGGCGAACGCGCGTGAGGATGTGCGGCAGGCGCACGCGGGTGACATTGTCGCCTTCGTCGGTCTGAAGCACACCGCCACGGGCGATACCCTGTGCGACACGGCGAACCCGATCGTGCTGGAACGGATCGAGTTTCCGGAGCCGGTGATCGAGATTTCCGTCGAGCCGAAAAGCAAGGCGGATCAGGAGAAGCTGGCTGCCGCTCTGTTGCGGATGGCTCAGGAAGACCCGGCCTTCCGCGTCAGCGTGGACGGGGAAGCCGGCCGGACCGTGATCAAGGGCATCGGTGAGCTTCACCTGGAGATTCTGGCCGACCGGCTGAAGCGCGAGTTCCGGGTCGATGCCAAGTTCGGTGCTCCGAAGGTTGCTTACCGGGAAACCATCGGGCAGTCCGTCGAGGTCGAGTACACCCACCGGAAGCAGGTGGGTGCCGCCAGCCAGTTCGCCCGGGTGAAGCTGGCGCTCGAACCGCTCGGTTCCGGTGCCGGGTCTTAAGTTCGAAAACCGGCTCGCCGCTGGCGCCCTGTCGAAGGAATTCGTCCAGGCGGTCGCGGCGGGTGTCGAAGTCGGCTCGGGAATCCGGCGTACTGGCCGGCTTCCCCGTCACCGATCTGGCGGTCGCCTTGGTGGACGGAAGCGCGCACGACATCGACAGTTCGGCGCTTGCGTTCGAACTGGCCGGTGCGTCGGCGTTTCGGGAAGGTTTGGGAAAGGCCCGGCCGGTCCTGCTGGAACCGATCATGAGCGTCGAGGTCGTTACCCCGGAGGAATTCTCGGGTAGCGTCGTCAACGATCTGCGGAGCCGGCGGGGACGGATCGAGGCGATGGACCAGCGGGGCAATGCGGCGGTTCTGACCGCCATGGCGCCGCTGGCGAAGTTGTTCGGCTATGTGAATACCCTGCGGTCCATCAGCCAGGGCCGCGCGCATCATGCGATGCAATTCGACCACTACGAACCGGTGCCGCAGGCCATCGCCGATGAGGTCCGCGCCAAGCTGGCGTAAGACTCTCGAGTGCAACTGGCGGTGACGAAGATAGATATGGAGACTAAGGACCATGGCGAAGGCTAAATTTGAGCGGAACAAGCCGCACTGCAACATCGGCACGATCGGTCACGTTGACCATGGCAAGACGTCGCTGACGGCGGCGATCACCAAGATCCTGGCCGAGAGCGGCGGTGCGACGTTCACCGCGTACGACCAGATCGACAAGGCGCCGGAAGAAAAGGCCCGCGGCATCACGATCTCGACCGCCCACGTCGAGTACGAGACGGCCAACCGCCACTACGCCCACGTCGACTGCCCCGGCCACGCCGACTACGTGAAGAACATGATCACGGGCGCCGCGCAGATGGACGGCGCGATCCTGGTCGTGTCCGCCGCCGACGGCCCGATGCCGCAGACCCGCGAGCACATCCTGCTGGCCCGTCAGGTCGGCGTGCCCGGCGATCGTCGTGTTCCTGAACAAGGTCGACATGGTCGACGATCCGGAGCTGCTGGAACTGGTCGAGCTGGAAGTGCGCGAGCTGCTGAGCAGCTACAACTTCCCCGGCGACGACATTCCGATCGTGTCCGGCTCGGCGCTGATGGCGCTGGAGGACAAGAGCCCGGAGATCGGCCGCGAGGCGATCATCAAGCTGATGGCGGCGGTCGACGAGTACATCCCGCAGCCGGAGCGGCCGGTCGACCGGCCGTTCCTGATGCCGATCGAGGACGTCTTCTCGATCTCGGGCCGCGGCACCGTGGTGACCGGCCGCGTCGAGCGCGGCATCGTCAAGGTCGGCGAGGAAATCGAGATCGTCGGTCTGAAGAACACGGTCAAGACCACCGTGACCGGCGTCGAGATGTTCCGCAAGCTGCTCGACCAGGGCCAGGCCGGCGACAACATCGGCGCGCTGCTGCGCGGCACCAAGCGCGAGGACGTCGAGCGCGGTCAGGTTCTGGCCAAGCCCGGCTCGATCACGCCGCACACCAAGTTCAAGGCCGAGGCCTACATCCTGACCAAGGAAGAGGGTGGCCGCCACACGCCGTTCTTCACCAACTACCGGCCGCAGTTCTACTTCCGGACCACGGACGTGACCGGCATGGTGGCCCTGCCGGAAGGCACCGAGATGGTGATGCCCGGTGACAACGTCGCCATGACCGTGACGCTGATCGCCCCGATCGCCATGGACGAAGGCCTGCGCTTCGCCATCCGCGAGGGCGGCCGCACCGTCGGCGCCGGCGTCGTCGCCAGCATCATCAAGTAAATCGGTTCGGGTTCGCACCGGGCCATAAGGCTCAGGGGCGCAACGAGTTAGCCGGCGAAAAGGGGCCGCTCCCCGAAATGGAGCGGCCCCTTCAGCGGCAGAGAAACGGGTTTTGAAGACGATGGACAGTCAGAATATCCGGATTCGCCTGCGGGCGTTCGACCATCGCGTGCTCGACCAGTCGACCAGCGAGATCGTCAACACCGCCAAGCGGACCGGCGCACGGGTTCGGGGTCCGATCCCCCTGCCCACGCAGATCGAGAAGTTTACGGTCAACCGTTCGCCGCACATCGACAAGAAGTCGCGTGAGCAGTTCGAGATCCGGACTCACAAGCGCCTGATCGACATCGTCGATCCGACCCCGCAGACCGTGGACGCGCTGATGAAGCTCGACCTCGCCGCCGGTGTCGACGTCGAGATCAAGCTCTAAGTACAAGAGTAAGGGACCTCTCCCCCTGAGGATGTCCCTAATGAGGAGAAGTAAACCATGCGATCCGGTTTGATCGCGCAGAAACTCGGCATGACCCGCGTCTTCACGGACGAGGGCGAACATGTGCCGGTCACTGTGCTGAAGGTTGACAACGTACAGGTTGTCGCCGTGCGTACCGAGGAGAGCGACGGTTATACCGCCGTTCAGCTCGGCGCCGGTACCGCCAAGGTCAAGAACGTCACGAAGCCCCAGCGCGGCCACTTCGCCAAGGCGAAGGTCGAGCCCAAGCGCAAGCTGGTGGAGTTCCGTGTCGATGCCGATGCCCTGATCGAGGTCGGCGCCGAGCTTTCGGCTGCTCACTTCGTTCCGGGTCAGCTCGTGGACGTCACCGGAACGACGATCGGTAAGGGCTTCGCCGGCGGCATGAAGCGGTGGAACTTCGGCGGTCTGCGCGCGACCCACGGCGTGTCGGTCTCGCACCGCTCGCTTGGTTCGACCGGTAACCGTCAGGACCCCGGCAAGACCTTCGCCAACAAGAAGATGGCCGGTCATCTCGGCGCCGAGCGGGTCACCACCCAGAACCTGAAGATCGTCTCGGTCGATGAAGACCGTGGCCTGATCCTGGTCAAGGGCGCCGTCCCCGGTTCCGAAGGTGGTTGGGTGCTGGTTCGCGACGCCGTCAAGCGCAAGGCTCCGGAAGGCCTGCCGTTCCCGGCGGCGCTGCGTTCCAAGCCTGACGCCGCTCCGGCTGCGCGCCCCCGAGGCCCCTGCCGCCGAAGCCGGCGCCGAGCCGACGGAGTGAATGAGATGAAGACGACCGTCAAGAATTTGAAAAACGAAGAAGTCGGTGAGATCGAGCTCGACGAAGCCGTGTTCGGCGTTCCGTTGCGCACCGATCTCCTCGCCCGCATGGTCAACTACCAGCTCGCCAAGCGGCGGTCCGGTAACCACAAGACCAAGGGCGTTTCGGAAATCAGCGGCACGACCAAGAAGCCGCACCGCCAGAAGGGCACCGGCCGCGCCCGTCAGGGTTCGCTGCGGTCGCCGCAGTTCCGTGGCGGCGCCGCGATCTTCGGTCCGGTCGTTCGCAGCCATGCCCACGATCTGAACAAGAAGGTCCGCAAGCTGGCGCTGAAGACCGCTCTGTCGACCAAGCTGGCCGAAGGCAAGCTGGTCGTGCTGGACGCGGTTGCCGTTGACAGCCATAAGACCAAGGAAATGGTCCAGCGCTTCAAGCTGCTCGGCCTGACCTCGGCGCTGATCATCGACGGCGCCAATCTGGATGAGAACTTCGTGCGTGCGTCGAGGAATGTGCCGCTGATCGACGTGCTGCCGGAACAGGGTGCCAACGTTTACGACATCCTGCGCCGCGACACGCTGGTTCTGACGCGCAACGCGGTCGAGCAGCTGGAGGCTCGCCTGAAATGAGCAAGATCTCGAAACCTTCGGTGAGCAAGGAGCGGATGTACGATCTGATCACCGCCCCGATCATCACCGAGAAGTCGACGTTGGGTTCCGAACACCGCCAGGTCACCTTCGAGGTGCCCATGGACGCCACCAAGCCTGAGATCAAGGCGGCGGTGGAAGGGCTGTTCAAGGTCAAGGTGACGGCGGTCAACACGCTGATCACCAAGGGCAAGGTCAAGCGCTTCAAGGGTATTCTGGGCCGTCGCTCCGACTACAAGAAAGCGGTCGTGACGCTGGCGGAAGGCCACACGATCGACGTGACCACTGGCGTTTAAGGCTGGAACTGACCGATGGCATTGAAAAACTTCCGCCCGATCACGCCGTCGCTCCGCCAGCTCGTGCTGGTGGATCGTTCGGAGCTGTGGAAGGGCAAGCCGGTCAAGTCCCTCACCGAGGGTCTGACCAAGAGCGGCGGTCGTAACAACACCGGTCGCATCACCGCGCGCCGGATTGGTGGCGGCCACAAGCGCCGTTACCGTCTGGTGGACTTCAAGCGTCGCAAGTTCGACGTCCCGGCCGTTATCGAGCGGCTGGAGTACGATCCGAACCGTACCGCGTTCATCGCACTGGTCCGTTACGAGGACGGCGAGCAGGCCTACATTCTGGCGCCGCAGCGCCTGAAGGTCGGCGACAGCGTGATCGCCGGCGAGCGCGTCGACGTGAAGCCCGGCAACGCGATGCCGCTGAAGAACATCCCGGTGGGCACGATCGTCCACAATGTGGAGCTGAAGGCGGGCAAGGGCGGCCAGTTGGCCCGTTCGGCCGGCACCTATGTTCAGCTCGTCGGCCGCGACCAGGGCTATGCCCAGTTGAAGCTGGCTTCGGGTGAGCTGCGTGTCGTGCGCGGCGAGTGCCTCGCCACGATCGGCGCGGTGTCCAACCCCGACCAGTCCAACATCAACCTGGGCAAGGCCGGCCGCAATCGCTGGCTGGGCAAGCGTCCGTCGGTTCGTGGCGTCGCCATGAACCCGATCGACCACCCGCACGGCGGTGGTGAAGGCCGGACCTCCGGTGGCCGCCATCCGGTGACCCCGTGGGGCAAGCCGACCAAGGGCAAGAAGACGCGGAACAACAAGAAGACGGATGGCCAGATCCTGCGCCGCCGTCATGCGAAGTAGAGGAGTTACGCCGTGGCGCGCAGCGTCTGGAAGGGACCGTTCATTGACGGTTACCTGCTGAAGAAAGCCGATAAGGCGCGGGCAAGCGGTCGTAACGAGATCATCAAGATCTGGTCGCGTCGCTCCACCGTCCTGCCCCAGTTCGTCGGTTTGACCTTCGGCGTTCACAATGGTCAGAAGTTCCTGCCCGTGATCGTGACCGAGAACATGATCGGTCATAAGTTCGGCGAGTTCGCTCCGACCCGGACCTATTACGGCCATGCGGCCGATAAGAAGTCGAAGAGGAAGTAGTCATGGGCAAGGCAGCCAATGCGCCTCGCATCGCCGAAAACGAAGCGATGGCATTCGGTAAGATGATCCGGTCTTCGGCCCGTAAGCTCAACCTCGTCGCCGAGTTGATCCGGGGCAAGAGCGCGCAGGCGGCAGTGGCCGACCTGACCTTCTCCAAGCGGCGTGTCGCCGAGGAGGTCAAGAAGGTCCTGCAGTCGGCGATCGCCAATGCGGAGAACAACCACCAGCTCGACGTCGACCGTCTGTACGTGGCTCAGGCCACTGTCGGCCGCGCTCTGGTGATGAAGCGGTTCCATGCCCGTGCCCGCGGTCGCGGCGCACGGATCGAGAAGCCGTTCAGCAATCTGACCGTCATCGTGCGCGAGCGCGCCGAAGCGGTGGAGGCCGAGTAATATGGGTCAGAAGATCAATCCGGTCGGGCTTCGGCTCGGCATCAACCGCACCTGGGACAGCCGCTGGTACGCGGATCGGGACTATGCCGATCTGCTGCACAGCGACCTGAAGCTCCGTAGCTTCCTCCACGGCCGCCTCCAGCAGGCGGGCGTTTCGCGGGTGGTTATCGAGCGTCCGGCGAAAAAGGCGCGGGTGACCATTCATTCCGCCCGTCCGGGGGTTGTTATCGGCAAGAAGGGTGCCGATATCGAGAAGCTCCGCGTCGAGCTGGCCAAGATGACCGGTTCGGACGTCAACCTGAACATCGTCGAGATCCGCAAGCCGGAAATCGACGCCAAGTTGATTGCCGAAAACATCTCCAACCAGCTTGAGCGTCGCGTTGCTTTCCGCCGCGCCATGAAGCGTGCCGTGCAGTCCGCGATGCGCCTGGGAGCCCAGGGCATCCGGATCAACTGCTCCGGCCGTCTCGGTGGTGCGGAAATCGCGCGTATGGAGTGGTATCGGGAAGGCCGTGTGCCTCTGCACACGCTCCGCGCTGACGTGGACTACGGTGTTGCAACCGCAAAGACCACGTATGGCACGTGCGGCGTTAAAGTATGGGTGTTCAAGGGCGAAATCCTTGCGCACGACCCGATGGCGCAGGATAAACGCGCAAGTGAACAACAGGCCGGTCCCAGCGGGCGGCCCGAGCGCGGCGAGCGTGGCGATCACCATCGTGGTGAACGCGGCGAGCGTGGCGATCGCGGCGATCGCTGAACGGCAGGATACTAGTAGAGGGCACATGCCATGCTAAGTCCTAAGCGTACGAAGTACCGCAAGGCACATAAGGGCCGTATCCACGGCACCGCCAAGGGCGGGACAACTCTGAACTTCGGCGCCTACGGCCTGAAGGCGGTTGAACCGGCGCGCATCACCGCGCGCCAGATCGAGGCGGCTCGCCGCGCGATCACCCGTCATATGAAGCGTCAGGGCCGCGTCTGGATCCGGATTTTCCCGGATGTCCCGGTTTCCACCAAGCCTGCCGAAGTCCGCATGGGCTCCGGTAAGGGGTCGCCCGAGTTTTGGGCGGCCCGGGTGCATCCCGGTCGCATCATGTTTGAACTGGACGGCGTCCCCGGCGACCTGGCAAAGCGGGCTTTCGAGCTCGCCGCCGCCAAGCTGCCGATCAAGACCCGGTTCATCACCCGCTTGGGCGAGGAGTTGGATCAATGACGAAGCCCGCCGATCTGCGCACCAAGACCGCCGATGAGCTCAATGACCAGCTCCTGACCCTGAAGAAGGAGCAGTTCAACCTGCGCTTCCGCCGGGCCTCGGGCCAGCTTGAGAACACCGCGCGCGTCGGCCAGGTGCGCCGCGACATCGCGCGCATCAAGACCATCCTGGGCGAGCGCGTGCGCTCGTCCGCGTCGTAGGAGTTTACCCATGCCCCGGCGTATCATGCAGGGCACGGTCGTTAGCGACAAGGGCGATAAGACAATTATCGTCCTGGTCGAGCGTCGCGTGATGCATCCCGTGTACAAGAAGTTCATCCGGCAGTCGAAGCGTTACGCTGCCCATGACGAGAACAACCAGTTCAAGACCGGCGACAACGTCTTCATCGAAGAAAGTCGTCCGATCTCGAAGCGCAAGCGCTGGGTTGTTCTCACCGACGCCGCAGCAGCGGCAGACTCCGGCTCATCCGCCGGCTGAATGAAGAGGTCTGACATATGATCCAGATGCAAACCAACCTGGAGGTCGCCGACAATAGCGGCGCGCGCCGGGTGCAGTGCATCAAGGTGCTTGGCGGGTCCAAGCGCAAGGTGGCTGGCGTTGGCGACGTGATCGTCGTCTCCGTCAAGGAAGCCATCCCGCGCGGACGCGTCAAGAAGGGTGATGTGCACCGTGCGGTGATCGTCCGCACGTCCAAGGAGATCCGGCGCACCGACGGCAGCTCCATCCGCTTCGACCGCAACGCCGCCGTGCTGATCAACAAGCAGGGCGAGCCCATCGGTACCCGTATTTTCGGGCCGGTGACCCGTGAGCTGCGCGGCAAGAAGTTCATGAAGATCATCTCGCTCGCGCCGGAGGTGTTGTAATGTCCGCCGCTAAGATCAAGAAGAACGACAAGGTCGTCGTTATCGCCGGCAAGGACAAGGGTAAGACCGGTGAAGTGATCGAGGTTCTCCCCAAGGAGAACCGGGTCAAGGTCCGTGGTGTGAATATCGTCAAGAAGCACCAGCGCCAGACCCAGACTTCCGCCGGCGGCATCCTGGAGATCGAGGCTTTCCTCCACGTCTCCAACGTTGCCCATGTCGACCCCAAAGATAACAAGCCGACCCGAGTGGGATTCAAGACCCTCGAGGATGGCCGCAAGGTGCGTGTCGCCAAGCGGTCCGGCGAAGTCATCGATCTGTGAGCGCCACCATGACGACCAGGCTGAAGAAGCAATACGACGACGTCGTACGCGCCAAGTTGAAGGCTGAGTTCAACTACGCCAACGACATGGAAGTGCCGCGGATCGAGAAGATCGTCATCAACATGGGTGTTGGTGAAGCAACCTCCGACGGCAAGAAGGTCAACTCGGCTGTCGCCGAACTGACCGCTATCGCTGGCCAGCGGCCGGTGGTGACCAAGGCCCGCAAGTCGATCGCCCAGTTCAAGCTGCGTGAAGGCATGTCGATCGGCTGCAAGGTGACCCTGCGTCGCGAGCGCATGTATGAGTTCCTCGACCGTCTGGTGACGATCGCACTGCCGCGCGTCCGCGACTTCCGCGGCGTCTCGGGCACCAGCTTCGACGGTCGTGGCAACTACGCCATGGGCTTGAAAGAGCAGATCATCTTCCCGGAAATCGATTACGACAAGATCGACGAGATCCGGGGCATGGACATCATCATCGTGACGACTGCGAAGACCGACCAGGAAGCCAAGGCGCTCCTGAAGGGCTTCGACATGCCGTTCGTCGCCTGAGCGGCAGGAGGTTACAGCCATGGCCAAGACAAGCGCCATCCAGAAGAACAAGCGCCGCGAGCGCCTGGTCAAGAAATACGCCAACAAGCGCGCTGAGCTGAAGGCGATTTCCAAGGACCCGTCGCTGACGCCGGAAGATCAGTTCGCCGCCCGGCTCAAGCTTGCCGAGATGCCGCGCAACTCGAGCCGGACCCGCGTCCGCAACCGTTGCGAGATGTCCGGCCGTCCGCGCGCTTTCTATCGTAAGTTCAAGCTGTCGCGTATCGCGCTCCGTGATCTGGCCTCCAACGGTCAGATTCCGGGCATGACGAAGTCGAGCTGGTAAGGGGGGATCGGAAAGATGTCATTAAGCGATCCTTTGGGCGATATGCTGACCCGTATCCGTAACGGTCAGCGGGCTCACATGACCAGCGTCGACAGCCCGGCTTCCAAGCTGCGTTCGAGCGTGCTGGAAGTGTTGAAGCGTGAAGGTTACATCCGCGGCTACTTCCAGGAGGAGCTGCGCCCCGGTATCGCCCAGCTCCGCATCGAGCTGAAGTATCACGAGGGTGAGCCGGTCATCAAGACCATCAGCCGCGTGTCCAAGCCCGGCCGTCGCGTCTACTCGAAGATCAAGGACCTGCCCCGCGTTTATAACGGCCTCGGGATTTCGATCCTGTCGACGCCGCGCGGTGTGATGTCCGACAACGAAGCCCGCGCTGCCAATGTTGGCGGCGAAGTGCTTTGCCGCGTGTTCTAAGAGGCAGCCATGTCACGAATTGGTAAACATCCCGTGCCGGTCCCGGCTGGCGTTGACGTTGCAGTCAACGGCCAGACGCTGACGGCCAAGGGCAAGCTGGGCCAGCTCAGCATGACCCTTATCGATGACATCGCGGCCTCGCTTGATGACGGCAAGGTCGTCGTCAAGCCACGCCATGCCGACAGCAAGCGCGGCAAGACGATGTGGGCGACTTCGCGGACACTCGTGGCCAACATGGTCAAGGGCGTCAGCGAGGGCTTCACGGTCAACCTCGAAATCAACGGCGTCGGTTACCGCGCGGCCGTGCAGGGCAGCGATCTGGTTCTCCAGCTCGGCTACTCGCACGACGTGACCTATCCGATCCCCGCCGGGATCACGATCAAGACCGAGCGTCCGACCGCGATCTCCGTTTCCGGGGCCGACCGTCAGAAGGTCGGCCAAGTCGCCGCAGAAATCCGTCAGTTCCGCAAGCCGGAGCCCTACAAGGGCAAGGGCATCAAGTACGCGACGGAGACTCTGCTGCGCAAGGAAGGCAAGAAGAAGTAGGGGCACGGCCGATGAAAACGTCAAAGGAACTGAACGCACGCCGCAAGATGCGGGTGCGTACGCAGATCAGGAAGAAGGCGGGCGGCCGGCCCAGATTGTCGGTGTTCCGGTCCAGCAAGCACATCTACGTCCAGGTGATCGACGACAGCGAGGGCAAGACCCTCGCCGCCGCGTCGTCCATCGACAAGGATCTGCGCGAAGCGCTGAAGACCGGTGCGGACATCGAAGCCGCGAAGCTGGTCGGCAAACTGATCGCCGAGCGGGCGACAGCGGCCGGCGTGACGGAGGTCGTCTTCGATCGCGGCGGCTATCTCTTCCACGGGCGCGTCAAGGCGCTTGCCGACGCCGCGCGTGAAGCCGGCCTGTCGTTCTAAGGGAACCCGAATATGGCACGCAATGAAAGAGGCGGCGAGCGCGATCAGCGCGGCGGCGATAACCGGGGCCAGAACCGGGGCGGCGGTGGCGACCGCGAAGAGAGCGATCTGGTAGAAAAGCTGGTCGGCATCAACCGTGTCGCCAAGGTGGTGAAGGGTGGCCGTCGGTTCGGCTTCGCGGCCCTGGTGGTCGTGGGCGATGCCAAGGGCCGCGTCGGCGTCGGATCGGGCAAGGCCCGTGAAGTGCCGGAAGCGATCCGCAAGGCGACCGACCAGGCCAAGCGCACCATGATCCGCGTTCCTCTGCGTGAGGGCCGGACGCTGCACCACGACGTGCACGGTCACTTCGGTGCCGGCCGGGTGGTTCTGCGGGCGGCACCGACCGGTACCGGCATCATCGCCGGCGGTCCGATGCGCGCGATCTTCGAGGCGCTGGGTGTGCAGGACGTGGTGACGAAGTCGATCGGCACCTCCAACCCGCACAACATGATCAAGGCGACGTTCGACGCTCTGGCGCAGGTCGTCAGCCCGCGCGCCGTGGCTGCTCGCCGTGGCCGTCGCGTCAGCGACATCCTGGGCCGCCGCGATGCGACCGGCACCGAAGTGAAGGAGGCCTGAGCATGGCTGACGACACCAAGGCAACCGTGATCGTGACCCAGATCGGCAGCCCGATCGGTCGCAAGAAGGACCAGCGCCAGACCCTCGTGGGTCTGGGGCTGAACAAGCTGCACCGCACGCGGGAGCTGGAGGACACCCCTTCCGTCCGCGGCATGATCGCCAAGGTTCAGCATCTGGTTCGCGTCGAGAGCCAGGGCTGAGAACGGGCGAGGGGATTACAAAAGCCATGAAACTCAACGAAATCCGGGATAATGCCGGTGCCACGCAAGAACCGTATGCGCGTAGGTCGCGGTATCGGTTCGGGCAAGGGCAAGACCTCCGGCCGCGGCGTGAAGGGTCAAACCTCGCGTACCGGTGTCGCGATCAAGGGCTTCGAAGGCGGTCAGATGCCCCTGCATCGCCGTCTGCCGAAGCGCGGCTTCACGAACATCTTCGCCAAGGACTACGCGGTGGCCAACCTGGGCAAGGTCCAGCAGGCGATCGAGTCCGGCAAGCTGGACGCTTCCCAGCCGATCACCGGGGAAATCCTGGTGGCGGCCGGCGTCGCCCAGAACAGCCGCGACGGCGTTCGTCTGCTCGGCAAGGGTGCTCTGACCACCAAGGCCAGCTTCGTGGTTGCGGGCGCTTCGGCGTCGGCGATCGCGGCGGTCGAGGCTCTGGGCGGGACCGTTACGGTCACCGTGCCGCCGAAGGCTGAAAAGTCTGAAGCCGCCGAGTGATCGGAAGATGAGGAATTGGCCGGCGCTTGATCCCAGGCGCCGGCCGTCCTTTATTAAGAACATTGCTTCGCACGTGAGCGTCGAGGACTAGAATATGGCATCAGCGGCCGAACAGCTCGCCGCCAATATCAACTTTGGCGCCTTTGCGAAGGCCACCGAGCTGAAGAAGCGGATCTGGTTCACCCTCGGAGCCCTGATCATCTATCGGCTCGGCACCTATATCCCGCTGCCGGGCATCGATCCGAACATCCTGGCGGACATCTTCCGGCAAAGCTCCGGCGGCATCCTGGACATGTTCAACATGTTCTCGGGCGGCGCGCTGCACCGGATGACGATCTTCGCCCTCAACATCATGCCGTACATCTCGGCATCGATCATCATCCAGCTCATGACGGCGGTGTCGCCGACGCTGGAGCAGATGAAGAAGGAGGGGGAGAGCGGCCGCAAGAAGCTCAACCAATATACCCGCTACCTGACGGTCGTCCTGGCTACGGTCCAGGCCTACGGCATGGCGGTCGGGCTTCAGGGCATGACGGGCTCGGCGGGACCGGCCGTTCACAATCCCGGCATCTTCTTCCTGGCGACCACGGTCATCACGCTGGTCGGCGGCACCATCTTCCTGATGTGGCTGGGCGAGCAGATCACGGCGCGCGGAGTCGGCAACGGAATCTCGCTGATCATCTTCGCCGGCATCGTCGCGGAGCTGCCGCGAGCTCTGGCGGGTACGCTGGAACTGGGCCGCACGGGTGCGCTGTCGACCTTCTTCATCATCTTCCTGCTGCTGATGGCCGTGGGCGTGATCTTCTTCATCGTGTTCATGGAGAGGGCGCAGCGCCGGATCATCGTGCAGTATCCGAAGCGTCAGGTCGGCAACCGGATGTTCGGCGGGGAAAGCTCCCACCTGCCGCTCAAGCTGAACACCTCGGGCGTCATCCCGCCGATCTTCGCCAGCTCGCTGCTGCTGCTTCCGCTGACACTCTGCTGGGTTTTCGGGCGGGCAGGGGCCGGAATGGCTGTCGGCGGTCACGACATTACCTGGGGCATGGCCAGCCGCTGTACATCGCTTTGTATGTCGCTTTGATCGTGTTCTTCTGCTTCTTCTACACCGCCA
Organism: uncultured Alphaproteobacteria bacterium; assembly: GCA_963848585.1. Classification (GTDB taxonomy): domain Bacteria; phylum Pseudomonadota; class Alphaproteobacteria; order Azospirillales; family Azospirillaceae; genus Skermanella. The sequence goes on from CAWKET010000053.1 coordinate 19,153, forward strand.
TCGTCTTCAACCCCGTGGAAACCGCGGACAACCTGAAGAAGTATGGCGGGTTCATTCCCGGCATCCGTCCGGGCAAGAACACGGCTGACTATCTGGACTATGTACTGACCCGTCTGACCGTCATAGGTGCGGCATATTTGTCCGTGGTCTGCCTCCTGCCCGAAATCCTGATTTCGCAGTATGCCGTCCCGTTCTATTTTGGCGGCACCAGCCTGCTGATCGTGGTCACCGTCACGATGGACACCGTCGCGCAGATACATTCGCATCTGCTGGCGCATCAATACGAAGGCCTGATCAAGAAGGCCAAGCTGCGGGGGAGGAGAGGATGAACTTAATTCTGCTGGGACCGCCGGGGGCCGGTAAGGGAACCCAGGCGAAGCGTCTCGAGGATCGGCACAGCCTTGTGCAGTTGTCGACCGGCGACATGCTGAGGGCGGTCGTCGCCAGCGGCGCGCCGCTGGGCCAGCAGGCCAAGGAGATCATGGCCGCCGGCAAGCTGATGCCGGACGAGCTGATGATCGAGATGATCGCTGACCGTATCTCCAAGCCCGACTGCTCCACCGGCTTCATTCTCGACGGCTTCCCGCGCACGGTTCCCCAGGCTGAGGCTTTGGACCGTATGCTGGAAGAGAAGGGCCTGAAGCTCGACCACGTCATCGAGATGAAGGTGGACGATGCCGCTCTGGTGGAGCGGATCACCGGTCGCTACACCTGCGCCAAGTGCGGCCAGGGCTATCACGACAAGTTCCAGACGCCGAAGGTGGATGGTGTCTGCGATGTCTGCGGTTCGACCGAGTTCACCCGGCGGGCCGACGACAACGCCGAAACCGTCACCACCCGGCTTGCCGCCTACCACAAGCAGACCGCGCCGATTCTTCCCTACTACAAGGAACGGGGCGTGCTGGAAACGGTGGACGGCATGGCCGACATCGATGTCGTGACCGAGCAGATCGAAGCGCTGCTCAAAGCGTAAGTATTGGAACCGTCGGTGACGGTTCTGAGACAGACTTCGGTTGACTCAAGGGGCGTGGCGAGTATACTCCGCGCTCCTTGGTTCTTCCGGGAACCAAAACCATATTCTCGTCCTGATTCGGCACGGCTGGACAGGACCGTGACCGAGATGGACGGCCCCTTACGGGCCACAGATCAAAAGCAAGGAGACGAGCGTGGCGCGTATTGCTGGCGTCAATATCCCGGCGCAGAAGCGCGTGGAGATTGGGCTTACCTATATCCATGGTATCGGGCCTTCCAAGGCCAAGGAAATCTGTGGCAAGGTTTCCATCCCCACCGAGCGCCGGGTCAACGAGTTGACCGACGACGAGATCCTCCGCATCCGTGAAGTCATCGACAGTGACTATCGGGTCGAAGGCGATCTCCGCCGTCAGGTGGCGATGAACATCAAGCGTCTGATGGACCTGGGCTGCTACCGGGGTCTTCGGCATCGTAAGGGCCTTCCGGTCCGTGGCCAGCGCACGCACACCAACGCGCGCACCCGCAAGGGTCCGGCCAAGCCGATCGCCGGTAAGAAGAAGTAAGAGATAGGACGGACAGGACCCATGGCCAAGCCTTCTGCCGCTTCAGCACGCCTTCGTCGTCGCGAGCGCAAGAACATCACTTCCGGCGTCGCGCACGTCAACGCGTCGTTCAACAACACCATGATCACGATCACCGACGCGCAGGGCAACACCATCGCCTGGTCGTCGTCGGGCTCCCAGGGCTTCAAGGGCTCCCGGAAGTCGACGCCGTACGCGGCTCAGATCGCTGCCGAGGACGCTGGCCGCAAGGCTCAGGAACACGGCATGAAGACTCTCGAAGTCGAGGTCAAGGGTCCCGGTTCGGGGCGTGAGTCGGCTCTGCGCGCTTTGCAGTCGGTCGGCTTCGCGATCACCTCGATCCGCGACGTCACTCCGATCCCGCATAACGGCGTTCGCCCGCCGAAGAAGCGCCGCGTCTGATTTATCAGAACGGCATTCTTTCCGGGCTGCCTTTTTGAAGGGCAACCTTCCAGAGGGTCGTCCAGGAGGCGTAAACTACCGCGCCTCCGGTTGCCCGCCGTTCCGGGAAAACCGACCATAGAGCCATCATGGTCGGTCAAGCATGGGGATGGCGGCCGAGATTGCCGGAACCCTTCCTGATTCGGGAAGGGTATCGGCTTTTCTGCGTTGGCAAACCGGGGTGGCGCGTCAACCCGATGGCATGAGGTTACAAGACGTGATCCAGAAGAATTGGCAGGAGCTGATTAAGCCGAACAAGCTCGACATCCAGCCGGGCGACGATCCGCAACGGGTCGCGACCGTGGTTGCCGAGCCGCTTGAGCGCGGCTTTGGTCTCACTCTCGGCAACGCGCTGCGCCGCGTGCTGCTGTCCTCCCTTCAGGGTGCCGCCGTCACCTCGATCCAGATCGAAGGTGTCCTGCACGAGTTCTCGTCGATCCCTGGCGTGCGGGAAGATGTTACCGACATCGTCCTGAACATCAAGACCATGGGTCTTCGCCTGCACGGCGATGGTCCCAAGCGGATGCGCCTGCGCGCCGAAGGCCCCGGCGAAGTCACCGCCGGCATGATCGAAACCGGTCCGGACATCGAAGTGATGGACCCGGAACTGGTGATCTGCACGCTCGACAACAGCGCCCGCCTCGTGATGGAGCTGACGGTCGAGAACGGCAAGGGCTACGTCCCGGCCAGCCAGAACCGTCCGGAAGACGCTCCGATCGGCCTGATCCCGGTGGACGCGCTGTTCGCGCCGATCCGCAAGGTGTCGTACAAGGTCGACAACACCCGCGTCGGGCAGGTCACCGATTATGACCGGCTGTCGATGCAGGTCGAGACCAACGGCGCCGTTTCGCCGGAAGACGCGGTGGCGCTGGCCGCCCGCATCCTCCAGGACCAGCTCCAGCTCTTCATCAACTTCGAAGAGCCGACCCATGCGGTCGCCGAGGAGCGGGGCGAAGAGCCGCCGTTCAACAAGAACCTTCTGCGCAAGGTGGACGAGCTGGAACTGTCGGTCCGGTCGGCCAACTGCCTGAAGAACGACAACATCGTCTATATCGGCGATCTGGTGCAGAAGACGGAAGCGGAAATGCTCCGCACCCCGAACTTCGGCCGCAAGTCGCTGAACGAGATCAAGGAAGTCCTGTCCCAGATGGGTCTGCATCTGGGCATGGAAATCCCGAACTGGCCGCCCGAGAACATCGAGGAACTGGCCAAGCGTCTCGAAGAGCCGTACTAAGCACTCGACTCTACGACTAAGCATCTATCCCTTCCACCGTACCGGCACCCGCATCCAACGCGGGCCGGGCGGTGGATTTCACCATCGGTTTCGTGAGCGAAACCACGCCAGAGGAAGGAGCACGCAATCATGCGTCACGGTATGAGCGGTCGTAAATTCAATCGGACCTCCAGCCACCGCAAAGCCATGTTCAGCAACATGGCCGCCGCGCTGATCAAGCACGAGCAGATCAAGACCACCCTTCCGAAGGCGAAGGACCTGCGTCCGATCGTCGAGAAGCTGATCACGCTCGGCAAGAAGGGCGGCCTGCACAACCGCCGTCTGGCTTATGCCCAGCTTCGCGACGATGTCATCGTCGCAAAGCTGTTCGGCCCGATCGCCGAGCGTTACAGCCAGCGTCCGGGCGGTTACACCCGCGTTCTGAAGGCCGGCTTCCGCTACGGCGACGCCGCACCGCTGGCTTTCATCGAGCTGGTCGATCGTGACGTCGCGGCCAAGGGCCTGGACAGCGGTCCGGTCAGGTCAACGACGAGGACGAATCCGAGGGTTGATCTTTCCATCCCCTGGGTGACACAAAGGAAGGCAGCCCTCACCGGGCTGCCTTTTTTGTTTTCCGGCTTTCGTGTTCTTATAAAAATCAGGTCTGCCCCAGGGGAAACGCGATGGTTAATCTACGCTCGGCATTGATTGCCTGCTGTTTGTTGCTGGCGGCCTGTGCACCGGCAGGCAAGACGTCTCGCGGGGACGTATCGGCACCGCCACCTCCGGCCGGGGAGAGCGCGGGCAGCGGAGCGGAGCGCCGATCAATCCGCCGAGTGATGACATGCGCAGCAATTCGACCCAGGATGACCGGTATTCCTGCCGCCGCGCCTGCGACCGGGACTATTCCGTCTGCACCGATACCGCAGCCTCCCGCCGGGACGATTTCAGCAGAAACAGAACCTACGCGGCCGGCACCTGCGATCGGCAGTTAAGCATGTGCCTTGCGCGGTGCAATTAGGCTGACCGTCGCCGGAGCCTCTTCTCTCCTATTGTAGCCGAATGCCTAAATGCCTTTCATGATGACGCCGCTCCATTCGCTCCGCTTCGCGCTTATCCTCGTCACCCTGCTTGGGTTTGCGGATACGGGTTTCGCCCAGCAACGGGCCTTGCCCGATTCGCGCCAGCAGATCACCCTGTCGTTCGCGCCGCTGGTCAAACAGACGGCTCCGGCCGTCGTCAATATCTATACCCGGCGCGTGGTTCAGCAGCGGGTGTCGCCGCTGTTCGACGATCCCTTCTTCCAGCGCTTCTTCGGGCAGTCCAACCCTTTGGGCATGCCGCGCGAGCGGGTCGAGCGATCGCTCGGCTCCGGCGTCATCGTCGCCGCTGACGGGCTGATCGTGACCAACGACCATGTCGTCAAGGACAGCGACCAGATTACGGTCGTGCTGGCGGACCGGCGGGAGTTCGAGGCGAAGGTGGTTTCGACCGATAGCAAGACCGACCTCGCGATCCTGCGGATCACGCCGCCACGGGGAGAAAAGCTGCCTTTCCTGGCTCTCCACGACAGCGACGATCTTGAAGTGGGCGACCTTGTTCTGGCGATCGGCAATCCCTTCGGTGTCGGGCAGACGGTGACCAGCGGCATCGTTTCCGCACTGGCGCGGACGGCGGTCGGCGTCAGCGACTTCAATTTCTTCATCCAGACCGACGCGGCGATCAATCCCGGCAACTCCGGCGGCGCCCTGGTGTCGATGGACGGCAGGCTGGTCGGGATCAACTCGGCGATCTATTCGCGCAGCGGCGGCTCGCTGGGAATCGGCTTCGCGATCCCGTCCAACATGGTGCGTACGGTGGTCGATGCGGTGGCAGATGGCGGCAAGCTGGTCCGTCCCTGGCTCGGCGTCGATGGTCAGACGGTGACCGCGGATATCGCAAGTTCCCTGGGGCTGAGCCGGCCGGCGGGGGTGCTGGTCAACGCGGTGGACCCGAAAAGCCCGGCGGCGGGGGCCGGCCTGCGAGTCGGGGATGTGATCACCGCCATCAATGAGCGGCAGGTCGACGATCCGGAAGCCCTGCAGGTTCCGTATCGCGACGCTGCCGGTCGGCGGACGGGCGGCACTGACCGTGATCAGCGGCGGCAATCCGCGCCAGATCGCTTTCTCCGTCACGGCGCCGCCCGAGGACCCGCCGCGCGATGTTACCCAGCTCAGCGGACGGCAGCCGCTCGCGGGCGCCACGGTCGCCAACCTTTCGCCGGCGCTGGCGGAGGAAATCGGCTTTTCCGGCCCGTCGCAGGGCGTCGTCATACTTGAGGTCGCGCGGAACAGTCCGGCGGCCCGCGTCGGGGTGCAGAGCGGCGATGTCGTGCTGCGGATCGACGAACGGGAGGTCAGCAGCGCCAGCTCAGCTCACAAAGCTTCTGTCGCGTACCCAGAGCGCCTGGAAAGTGACGGTCCGGCGCGGCGATCAGGTGTTGACCTCCACGGTCGCGGGATAGGCCGGGGATGACCCTTTTCTCCGCGTCCGCCCCGCGACCGCTGGCGGATCGGCTGCGGCCGAAGACCCTGGCGGAGGTCGTCGGGCAGGACCATCTGCTGAAGCCCTCCGGTCCCGTCGGGCGGATGATTTCCAGCCACCGGCTGGCGTCGATGATCCTGTGGGGGCCGCCCGGCTGCGGCAAGACCACCATCGCCCGCCTGCTGGCCGATCAGACCGAGCTTCATTTCGAGCCGCTGTCGGCGGTCTTCTCCGGCGTCGCCGATCTGCGCAAGGTGTTCGAGCAGGCCAAGCAGCGGCGCGGCTCCGGCCGGGGCACCCTGCTGTTCATCGACGAGATCCACCGCTTCAACCGCAGCCAGCAGGACGGTTTCCTGCCCTATGTGGAAGACGGCACCGTGACGCTGGTCGGCGCCACGACGGAGAACCCGTCGTTCGAGCTGAACGCCGCGTTGCTGTCGCGGGCACAGGTCTTCGTCCTCAACCGGCTCGACGACGCGGCGCTGGAACTTCTGCTGACGCGGGCGGAAGCCGAGATGGGCAAGCCGCTTCCGCTCGACCCGGACGCGCGGCAGGCGGTCAAGGCGATGGCCGACGGCGACGGCCGTTTTCTGCTGAACCTGTGCGAGGAGCTGTTCGCGCTGGCTCCCGAAACGCCGCTCGACACCACGGCGCTTGTCGGCACCGTGCAGCGCAGGGCGCCCCTGTACGACAAGTCGCAGGAGGGCCACTACAACCTGATCAGCGCCCTCCACAAATCGGTGCGCGGGTCCGATACCGACGCGGCGCTGTACTGGCTCACCCGCATGCTGGATGGCGGCGAGGACCCGCGCTACATCGCGCGCCGGCTGGTCCGCATGGCGGTGGAGGATATAGGTCTGGCCGACCCGCAGGCTCTGCCGCAGGCGCTCGCCGCCTGGGAAACCTATGAGCGCCTGGGCTCGCCGGAAGGCGAGCTGGCGATCGCGCAATGCACGATCTACATGGCGACCGCGCCGAAATCCAACGCCGCCTATACCGCCTACAAGGCCGCCACGCGCACCGCGCGGGAGACCGGATCGCTGATGCCGCCCAAGCATATCCTCAACGCGCCGACCAAGATGATGAAGGGCCTGGGATACGGCAAAGGCTACGAATACGACCACGACACCGCCGAGGGTTTCAGCGGCCAGAACTATTTCCCCGATGGAATGCCGCGCCAGCAGTTCTACCGTCCTCCCGAACGCGGGTTCGAGCGGGAAATCCGCAAGCGTCTGGAGTACTGGAGCAAGCTGCGCGCCCAGAAATCCGACGATCTCGGAATGACCGGAAGCTTTGACGGCTTCATCGCGATCGACTGGTCGGGAGCGACGGGTAAACGCTACCGGGGCATCGCGGTCGCGGAATGCGCTTCCGGCAGCGGCGCGCCCAGCCTCATACCGCCACCCGACGCGGGCCGCCCCTGGACACGGACCCAGGTGCTGGATTGGCTGGACCGGCGGATCGGGCAGGGCGGCCGGCTGCTGATCGGGATCGACTGCGCTTTCTCGCTGCCGTTCGATACGGCGGCGTCATATTTCCAGCAAGACACCGCTACCGTCTTCGACCTGTGGGACCTCGTCGAGCGGGTCTGCGAAGCCGACCCCGATCTGTTCGGCGGCGCCTTCCCGCGCCATCCCGCCCATGCTTCGGGATATTGGACCGGCGGCACGCGGCCGGAAGGTCTGGTGCTTGGCCGCAGGGCGACCGAGGACGCCTGCCGGGCGGATGGTCTGGGATCTCCCGAAAGTCCCTATAAGCTGATCGGCGCGAAGCAGGTGGGGAAGGGCGCTCTGGCTGGCATGCGGCTGCTGCGCGCCCTCCGGCTAAGGCGCGACGATGTCGCGGTCTGGCCGTTCGAGCGGATCGAAGGGCGCAGCACCCTTGTCGAGATATATCCCCGTCTGTTCCTGATGCGCACCGGCTGGGGCTTGCGCAAGGTCAGGACGTGGGCCGATCTCAACGGCTGTCTGGCACTGCTCGACAGCGACGGCGTCGACGCATCGGCCCCGGTGCCGACCGACCACGATACCGACGCGCTGGTCTCGTCCGCCGGTCTGCGCTGGCTCTGCGAAAATCCCGGCGTCTGGTCGCCCGCCGGTCTGAACGAGCGCGCCCGAAGCCAGGAAGGCTGGATTTTCGGCGTCGGAGCGCCCGCGGTGAGCACGGCGCCTTGCCGTTGGCGTGCCGCCCGGCTACGGTGCCGTTTCTCAATCCATGGAATTTTCCGGTTGCCATGACTTTCTCCCCCGCCATGCTGCTCGCGGTCGCCGCTGGCGGCGCTGCCGGATCAGTGGCCCGCTTCGTCACCATGTCCGCCATCGGGCACTGGTTCGGCGCGGCGTTCCCCTATGGTACGCTGGCGGTCAATGTGATCGGCTCCCTGGTGATGGGAGTGCTGGTGGAGTGGTGGGCGCTCGCCTGGAGCCCGGCGCCGGAGTTGAGGGCGTTGCTGGCGGTGGGCGTGCTCGGCGGCTTCACGACCTTCTCCACCTTCTCGCTGGATCTCGTGGTCCTGATGCAGCGGGGGGAAATGGTGGTGGCGGCGCTCTATATGGTGGTTTCCGTAGTTTTTTCGGTCGGCGCGTTGTTCGCCGGCCTTTTTCTGGTCAGGGGCATTGTCGGGTGAGCGAGGTCGAAACAAGGACGATCATGGCGGAAGAGTCGGAAATCCGGCTGGACCGCTGGTTCAAGCGCCATTTCCCGCAGGTCAACCATGGCTGGCTGGAAAAGCTGCTGCGCACGGGTCAGGTCCGGGTGGATGGCAAGCGCGTCAAGGCGAATGCCCGGCTGGAAACCGGCCAGACCGTCCGCATCCCGCCGCTGGGCGATCAGGATGCCGATCCGGCCCCCGGCGGCCCGCCCAAGCCCAAGGTCAGCCGCAAGGACGCCGCCGAGATCCAGGCCCGCGTGCTCTACAAGGACGCGGACGTTCTGGTGATCGACAAGCCGGCAGGGCTGGCGGTCCAGGGCGGCACCGCGACGCCGAAGCACCTGGACGCCATGCTCGACGCGCTGAAGTTCGAGAAGGACGAGCGGCCCAAGCTCGTCCACCGGCTGGACAAGGACACCAGCGGCGTACTGGTGCTCGCCCGCACCGCCTTCGCCGCGACCAAGCTGGCGGCGACCTTCCGGGGCAAGGATGCGCGGAAATATTACTGGGCGGTGACATCGGGCGTGCCCCGGCCGTTCCAGGGCAAGGTCGATGCGGCGCTCGCCAAGGAGCCGACCGGCCGGGGCGAGCGGGTCGCCGTGGACGACGAGGACGGCAAGCGCGCCGTCAGCCTCTATCAGGTGGTCGAGCACGCCAACAAGCAGGCCGCCTTCGTGGCGCTGTGGCCGCTGACCGGCCGTACCCATCAGCTTCGCGTCCATATGGAAGCGATCGGCACGCCGATCCTGGGCGACGGCAAGTATGGCGGGCCGGGCGCGTTCCTGTCCGGAACCGGGTTGCCGAACCAGCTTCACCTGCATGCCCGGCGGCTGATCATGCCCCATCCGCGTGGTGGCCGGATCGACGTGACGGCGCCGCTGCCGCCGCACATGGTCACGACCTGGAACTACTTCAGCTTCGACAAGGAGAACGACGGCGATCCCTTCGCTTCCGTCGAGTAGCGGGGTCGAGTAGCGGGGCGAGTAGCGGGAGTCGGTACACGGGCTTTCCCCGCACATAATCGCCACATAATCGCCGCCGTCTGCTATGAAACGCCCGCTTCACCGTGCGGATCTGAACCAAGGCCGCCTGTAAACAGGCGCACAAAACAGGGTTGCCATGACCAAGTCATTGAAACTGGCTCTATTTGACTGTGATGGGACCCTGGTTGACAGCCAGTACGCGATCGTCGCGGCGATGAACGCCGCTTTTCTGGCGCTGGGGCTGCCTTTGCCCGACCCTGCGGCGGTACGCCGCGTCGTCGGCCTGCCGCTGGTGCGGGCGGTTGCCGTGCTGCTGCCCGACAATCCGGAGCGGCTTCATGCCGCCGTCGCCGACAGGTACCGGCTGGCCTTCGCCGATGCCCGGAACCGGGGCGTCCATGAAGAGCCGCTGTTCCCCGGCATCCGCGAGGCGCTGGAAGCGCTGGAGGACGCCGGCCTCCTGCTGGGTGTCGCCACCGGAAAGTCGCGGCGCGGGCTGGTCGCCACGCTGGACAGCCACGGGCTGCTCGACCGCTTCTGCACATTGCAGACATCGGACACCGGCCCTGGCAAGCCGCACCCCGACATGGTCTTCCGCGCACTGGCCGAAGCGGGAGTCGATGCGTCGGATACCGTTGTCATCGGCGATACCAGCTTCGATATGCTGATGGCGGGCAGCGCCCGGACGGGAGCGGTCGGTGTCGCCTGGGGCTACCATGAGGTGGAGGAGTTGACGGGAGCGGGCGCGCAGCGCATTTGCCTGACGACGGACGAAGTGCCGGCCGCTGTTCTCGATCTGCTGGGCCTGAATCCGCTGGGCGTCCATCCGCTGGACCATTCCGCTGGATGCCGCGAACCGTAATGGATGATGTGAGAGATGAAGAGGTTTTATAAACAGGTCACGGTGGCTGAAACCGAAGGCGGTTATGTGGTTCATCTGGACGGCAAGCCCGTCCGGACCCCCGCCAAGGCGCCGTTCATCCTGAACAACCGCGCCCTGATGGAGGCCGTCGCCGAGGAATGGGACGCGCAGGTCGAGGATATCCGGCCGCACGCCATGCCGGTGACCCAGCTCGCCAGCACCGCGATCGACCGGATACCGGCCCAGCGCGCGGAAATCGTCCGCGCCGTCGCGGCCTATGCCGAAACCGATCTGCTGTGTTATCGCACCGACCACCCGGTTGAACTGGCCGAGCGGCAGAACCGGCTTTGGCAGCCGCTGCTGGATTGGGCGGAGATCCGCTATCGGTGCGTCTCTGGAAGTTCACATCGGCATCATGCCGAAGCCGCAGCCGCCGGCCGACGTCGCGCGTTTGGCCAAGGTCGTCGAGTCGCTCGACGATCTGACGCTGGCCGGCGTCCAGAACGCCACGTCGGAACTCGGCTCCCTGATCCTGGCGCTGGCTCTGCTGGAAAAGCGGATCTCGGCGGAGGAGGCTTTCGCCGCGTCGCAGGTGGACGAAACCTTCCAGATCGAGCAGTGGGGCGAGGACGCGGAAGCGACCGCGCGGCGCGCGGCATTGCGGGCGGATATCCTGGCGACCCGGCGCTATCTGGACCTCGTCCGGGGTTGAATGGTATTCAGACTGATCAGTCCACCTCCCTCATTTCCACGGCGGCGATGACACTCGATCAGATTGAAACCAAAATGCGTGGCCGGCTTGCCCAGTTCCGCGCGTTCAACGCGGTGGCCAGATTCGATTTCGGCAAGGACGGCCTTTTGCGCCTGGATGCCTCCCGAAGCCCCGCGACCCTGTCGCGCGACGATGGCGACGCGGTCTGCACCATCCGCATGAGCCTGGACAACTTCGGCAAGATGCTGGAAGGCGGCCTCAACCCGACGCTGGCCTTCGCCACCGGCAAGCTGAAGGTCCAGGGCTCCATGGGCTCCGCGCTGAAGCTGGCGGCGCTGCTGGAGGAGTGACTTCGGGCGAAGGCCGACCTGCGAAGGATTCTTTTACGTCTGAAGCGATTTCCAACAGCATCGTCCGGAACGCCTCCGCCGCCGGCGGCAGCGAGCGGCCGGCTTTCAGCGTCAGCGTGATCGGGCGGCGCAGGTGCGGGCTCGTGATGCGGAGAGAGGGCAGGCCGGGTTCCAGTTCAAGCTCGATCGCGCTGGAAGGCAGGATGGCGATGCCAAGGCCGGCGCGGACCAGCCCAACGGCCGTGCTCATGTAGGTCGCCTCATAGGCCGGCGTCACCAGATGGCCCAGGTCGGCGAACGCCCGGTCGGTCAGGCGGCGCACGCTGCTGGCGGTGTCCATCAGGATCAGCGGCTCTCCGATCAGCCCTTCCAGCGTCACCTCCTCCCCACAGGCCAGCGAGTGGCCGGTGGGTACGACCGCGCGCATTTCGTCCTCGAACAACGGGATGGTGACCAGGCCGGCATCCGCGTCGAGTTCGCTGCCGATGCCGAGATCGACCGTTTCGTCACGGACCATCGTGTTGATACGCTCAACCACCGAGTCCCGGATCGCGACCTGAACCTGTGGATACCGCTGGCGGAAGCGGGCGATAAGCGGCGGCAGCAGGGTCGCCGCGACGGACGGCAGCGCCGCGACACGGACGATTCCGTATTTGACCGCCGCCATCTCCCGCGTGCTGGAGACGACCTGATCGACCTCGCCCAGCAGACGGGTCAATACGGGGAGAAGGTCGCGGCCCATCCGGGTGAGTTCGACGGTGCGGGTGTTGCGGTCGAACAGCTTGAGCCCGAGCGCCTGTTCCAACTGCCGGATCTGCACGGTCAGCGCCGGCTGGGACAGGTTGAGAAGCTCCGCCGCGCGCGTGAAGCTGCCGAAACGGGCGACGATGATGAAGGCGCGCAGTTGCCGGAGTTCGACATTCATAAACCAGACCTATTACAGCAATAAAAACATTTCAATTCTCTGATTAGTCGTATTGCTTTATTCCCATAATCCAGTGATCCCGGACGCCTGATAAAACCCAATCGCTAAAGGGCAAAGACCGGGACGGAAGGTGGCAAGTCCTTCCGTAGAACAAGCCGCCCTGGAAGAGCCGGAAAAACAAGATACTGGAGGAAACAAAGTGCTCGCAGCCTTAGGATTTGCGACCATCGCGGTCTTTTTAATCGCGATCATGACGAAGCGCGTCTCTGTTCTCGTGGCGCTCGTCCTTATTCCCGTCGTTTTCGGACTGCTCGCCGGAGCCGGGCCTGATCTTGGCAAGATGATGCTCGACGGCATCGTCAAGGTCGCCCCGGTCGGCATCATGATCATCTTCGCCGTGCTCTATTTCGGCCTGATGCTCGATGTCGGCCTGTTCGACCCGATGATCTCGGCACTGCTTCGCATGGTCAAAGGCGATCCCGTGAAGGTGGCGCTGGCGACAGCGGTTCTGACCATGGCGGTCGCCCTGGACGGCGACGGCGCCACGACATTCCTGATCACGGTTTCCGCGATGCTGCCGCTCTATCAGCGGCTTGGCATGGACCGGCTGGTGCTGTCTGGCATCGTCTGCCTGAGCGCCGGCGTCATGAACATCCTGCCCTGGGGCGGCCCGACGGTGCGCGCGATGGCGGCGCTGAAGGCCGATTCCTCGGTCATCTTCAATCCCGTCGTGCCGGCCATGGCCGCCGGCATCGGCTGGGTCCTGCTGGTCGCCTTCATCCTCGGCCGGCGCGAGCGCCGGCGGCTCGGCACGCTGACCATGCCCCAACCGGAACCCCATCAGGCGTCCCATACGGAACCTCGGCCGGCAAGCCTCGGCGCCGCGGCCACCCCGGCCGGTCTCGCCTCGCTCCAGGGCGGCGAAGCGCTGGCGCCGCCACCAGCCGATAAGAGGCGGAAAGCGCTGGAGAACCCGATTCTCTTCTGGTTCAACGCCGCCCTGACCATCGCCCTGGTCGTGGCTCTGCTGATAGCGGCGCTGCCGCTGCCGATCCTCTTCATCCTGGCCTTCTCGATAGCGCTGGTCGCCAACTATCCCCGCTGGGAAGACCAGCAGACACATCTGGTTTCCCATTCCGCCAGCGTGGTGACGGTATCGACCATGATCTTCGCCGCCGGCATCTTCACCGGCGTTCTGACCGGCACGAAGATGATCGAGGCGATGGCCTCGGCGGCGGTATCGGTGATCCCGGATGCGATGGCCGGCTACCTGCCGCTGATCGTGGCGGTGGTGAGCATGCCGCTCAGTCTCGTCTTCACGCCCGATGCCTTCTACTTCGGCGTGATGCCCGTCCTGGCTCAAGCGGCGGGCAGCTTCGGGATGGACCCGGCGGTGATCGGACGGGCTTCCATCCTGGGCCAGATGACCACCGGTTTCCCCCTCAGCCCGCTGACGGCTTCGACCTTCATTCTGATCGGCCTGTCCGGCGTCACTCTTGGCGATCACCAGCGCTTCATCTTCCCCTGGGCCTTCGGAACCACTCTGGTGATGACGGCGGTCGCCTATCTCACCGGCGCCCTCTAGACCAAAGGAGACCTCTGATATGGTACGAATCGGTTGCGGCGCCGGGTTCGGCGGAGACCGGCTGGAGCCGGCCGTGGAACTGCTCCGGCACGCCAATCTTGATTATCTGGTTCTTGAGTGTCTGGCGGAACGGACGATCGGCCTTGGGCAGAAGCGCCGGCTGCACGACCCCGACGCTGGGTACGATCCCCTTCTGGAACGTCGGCTGCGTCCTCTCCTCCCGCTGCTGAAGGAGCATGGAACGCGGCTTGTCACCAACATGGGATCGGCCAACCCTCTCGCCGCCGGGCGCCGGATCGTTGAACTTGCCCGGGAACTGGGGGTGGCGGTTACTGTCGCTGTGGTCACAGGTGACGATGTCCTGGACATCCTCGACCCGCAGGCACAGTCGATGGAAGGCGGCAGGCCGATTGCCGGGCACGGCAAAATCCTGTCGGCCAACGCTTACCTGGGCGCCGATGCCTTGGTGCCGGCCTTGGCGTCGGGCGCCGATATAGTCATCACGGGCCGGGTCGCCGATCCGTCCCTGGTCGTGGCGCCGCTTGCCTGGCATTACGGCTGGGATCTTGACGGCTGGCGCCTTGGCGATGGTGAGCGCATCGGGCAGGCGACGGTGATCGGCCACTTGCTGGAATGCGCCGGCCAGATCACGGGCGGCTATTTCGCCGATCCCGGCGTCAAGGACGTTCCCGGTCTCGCCAGCCTGGGCTTTCCCTTCGCCGATATCGAAGCCGATGGGCATTGCGTGCTCGGCAAGCTGCCGGGCAGTGGCGGGATGATCACCGCCGCGACCGTCAAGGAGCAGCTTCTCTATGAGGTGACCGATCCCGCCGGGTACATCACGCCGGACGCCATCGCCGATTTCCGGAACGTCCGCATCCGCGACCGGGGCGGCGACCGGGTCGAAGTCACCGGGGGAACGGCGCGCCGAAGGCCCGACACCCTGAAGGTAAGCGTCGGGTACCATGCCGGCTATGTGGGGGAGGGCGAGATCTCCTATGCCGGAGCCAATGCGCTTGCCCGCGCCCGGCTTGCCGGGGAAATCTTGCGGGATCGGCTGACCGGCCCATTCTCCGACCTGAAGGTCGAATGCCTGGGCGGCGACGCGTGGCGCCATGGCTTCCTCGATGGGGGCGCTCCCACCACCGAATACCGGCTGCGTGTGGTCGCAAGGGCGCCGACAGCGGAACTGGCCGGCGAGATCGGGCGCGAGGTCGAAGCGCTGCTGACCAATGGACCGGCCGGCGGCGGCGGTGCCCGCAAATACGTCACCGAGACCGTCGGCATCGTCTCGACCTTGGTCGAGCGGGCCAGGGTAAACCCGCGGGTCACCGTCATGAGGACCGAAGCATGAAGATCCGGCTGCATGAAATCGCCCATTGCCGGGCGGGCGACAAGGGAAATACATCCACCCTGTCGGTATTCGCCCGCGACGAGGCATCCTATCCGTTGCTGTGCCGGGTGCTGACGGCGGAGGCTGTCCGGTCCCATCTGTGGCGCAACGTCAAGGGAACGGTTACCCGCTACGAGATGCCGAACGTCGCGGCGCTCCAGTTCGTCTGTCAGGAAGCGCTGCATGGCGGGGTCACGACCTCCCTCACCATCGATCCGCACGGAAAATGTCTGAGTTCGGAGCTTCTTGAACTGGAAATCGAAGCGTTCTGAACAACATTACCGGCAAAGCCGTTGAAATTAACCTTAACGTAATTCCGTCCCGCCATTATCGCCCGGCGGAGTGCGTTTGGAGGTTTGGCATGCCGGTCACTGTTGGGCAGTGCTTCGTCAAGACGGGTGCCTCGTACCCCGATGTCTGGCAGGTTGTCAGCATAGTCCAGCCGCCGGGCTTTCCCGTCCATGCGCGTCTGGTGCGGATCGACAATCCGGATGACTGCAAGACGCTGTCGCTGGCGACCCTGGCCGACCGGCGGCAGTTCATCCCGCATGAGGGCCGGCAGATCCTGCGCCGCCGTTTCGCGTTGCTTGCCGTTCAGCGAGATCGTCGCATCGGCCTCGCCTAACGATACGTCGCTTAGCCGACCGGCTCCAGCGCCGCCAACGTCGCTTCCAGCGCCATCTCAAGCGACTCGATCAGGGCCTTTGAACGGGCGGGGGGCAGGGTGGTGTCTTCCAGCATATGGGCGATGGCCTGGACCCTGGTGGCGCCGAAGCTCGCCGCCACGCCTTTCAGCGTATGGGCGGCGCGGCGCGCCGTCGGGGCGTCCGCGGTATCCAGGGCGCCGCGCAGGGCGTCGAGTTCTTCCCGCGCGCTGTCGGGAAACATCTCCGAGCATCATGTCGTAGCTGTCGCCCACCGCCGCCCGCAATTCGTCCAGCCGCATGGTGTCGAGCAGGGGCAACTGGATCAGCAGATCGCCGTCCTGTTCGGTATCCGGGCCGCGTTCGGGTTCCGTTGGCATGCGGGCTGCTTCAGGTTGTTCAGGCGTTCGGGATGTTCAGGGCGTTCGCAGGTGGTCGCTTTCCGCCTGGGCTTTCGGACCGGTCAGCCGGGTGATCGCCTCGGCCAGCGTTTTCCAGTCGATCGGCTTGGTGAAATAAGCATCCAGGCCCGCTTCCAGATGCCGCTCGCGGTGGTTGGAGATGGCGTCCGCCGTCAGCGCCACGATCGGAACCCGTCCGGCGGCGCCGGGCAGCTTGCGGATCTCACGGGTTGCCGACGCCCCGTCCATGACCGGCATCTGCATGTCCATCAGGATCAGGTCATAGCCGCCGCTTCTCGCGGCCTCGACGGCCTCGCGCCCGTTTTCCACCGGTTCCGCCACATGGCCCAGACGCTCCAGCATCTTCATGACCAGCATGCGGTTGACCTCGTTGTCCTCCGCCAGCAGGATTCGGACGCCCGGGTGCCGTTCGGGGGCCGCCGCCGGAGCGATCCACTCCGGCGGAGGGGGCAGTGCGTCGGTCCGGCCACGCCCAAGGCATACGGTGAAGTGGAAGACGGAACCGCTCCCCCATTCGCTGCGCACATCGATCGAACCGCCCATCGCCTCGACCAGTTGCCGGCAGATGGCCAAGCCCCAGCCCGGTGCCGCCGAAACGGCGGGTGGTGGTGGTATCGGCCTGGACGAAGGGCTCGAACAGCTTCGCCCGTTCCTCATCCTTCAGGCCCAGGCCGGTATCGGCGACTTCGAATCGAAGCAGGTACCGCTCGAAATCCGGTGAAGGCTCTGATCCCGGCGAGCCGGACCTCGACCGAGCCGGCCTGGGTGAACTTGACCGCGTTGCCGACAAGATTGAACAGCACCTGACGCAGCCGGGTCGGGTCGCCGCACAGGATTTCCGGCGCGTCGTCCGGTATCGACGCGGTCAGGGCGATGCCCTTTTCGGCGGCGCGGCCCAGGAACAACTGCACGACGTCATCGACGACACGGCGCAGTTCGAAGTCGATCGCCTCGATCTGCAATTGACCGGCCTCGATCTTGGAGAAGTCCAGGATATCGTTGAGCAGGGTCAGCAGGGTCTTGGCGGAATTGCCCAAGGGTTCTGACATAGTGGCGCTGCTCTTCCGACAGGGGCGTGCCGATCAGCAGATCCACCATGCCGAGCACGCCGGTCATGGGGGTGCGCAACTCGTGGCTCATCATCGCCAGGAACTGGGATTTGCCGCGGCTGGCCTGCTCCGCGACGCGGCGCGCCGCGTCCAGATCGACCGCCAGAGTCCGCAGTTCCGCCGCCTGCGCCGTCAGACGGTCGCTGGCCTCGCGAAGCTCCTGTTCGTACCGCACCCGTTCCGTGATCTCGCGGGACGATACCAGGATGCTGGCGCCGTCATCGGGTTCATCCCCGGCTACTCCTCCGGCCGGTCCCGTCGATCCGGGCCGCCATGCTCTCGAACCACAGCCATCGGCCGTCCCGGTGGCGCAGCCGGAAATTCGTCAGGCGCGGACGTCCCTCCAGCACCTCGTTGCGCTTCGTTTCCAGCATGACACGGTCGTCGGGATGGACGAAGTCGGTCAGGCGCCGGCCCGCCAGCTCGGCGGGCGCATGGCCAAGCTGCGACATGCAGGAAGGGGAGATGTAGAGGACGGTGGTATCCGGCGCATGCAGCGAAATGATGTCCGTCGCGTTGTCGGCCAGCAGGCGGAACCGCTGCTCGCTTTCGCGCAGATCGCGTTCCGCCTGCTTGCGGTCGGTGATGTCGCGCAGGATTCCGGTGAACAGCGTTTCGCCGCCATGCACCTTGCTGATCGCAAGGTCCAGGTCGACAAGGCTGCCGTCGGCGCGCTTGCCCCGGACCTCGCGGCCGATCCCGATGATCTTGTTGATTCCAGTCTGGATATGCGTATCGATGAAGCCCTGATGGCGGGTCGCCATCTCCTCCGGCATCAGCGTTTCGATGCTTCGGCCGATCATGTCGGCCGCGGGATAGCCGAAGATCCTTTCCGCCGCCTTGTTGAAATCGCGGATCAGGCCCTTTTCGTCGATCGTCAGGATGGCGTCGGCGGCGGTGTCCAGGATCACCTTCAGGCGCCGCTCGCTTTCGCGGATCTTTGCTTCCTGCTCGCGCAGGCGGGTGATGTCGGTCTGGATGCAGACGATGCTGCCGTCCTTGGTCCGGCGCTCGGCGACGCTCAGGTGCCGCCCGTTCGCAAGGCGCAGTTCGACCGGGTTTTCGGGTGGGTGGCGATGGGTGCTCAGCCGCTCGGCGATCCAGCGCTCGGGGTCGTTGATGGCATCGGCATTGACGATCTGGCGGCTTGCCACGCCGGCCCGCAGGATCTGTTCGAATGTCACGCCATAGGGCGTTTCGAACGATGCGAGATGAGGCGTGTCGACGACGAAGTTGCCGTTGTAGAGCACCAGCCGGTCGTCGGGATCGTACAGCGCGAAACCTTCGGAGATGCTGTCGATGGCTTCACGCAGGCTTTGCCGCGCCGTCTGCAAGCCTTCCTCGGCCCGGCGCTGGTCGGTTATGTCGGTGCCGACGCTCTGATAACCCACGATCTTCCCGCTGGGGTCGGCCAGTGCGACATTGCGCCACCGTATCCAGCGCAGTTCTCCCGACCGGTTTATCAGCGCGTTCTCGTTGCAGAACTCGACCGGCTCGGAACCTGACTGGAACCGGTGCTCCTGGAAAAGCGCCATCACCCGGTCCCGATCCAGGTCCGGCAGTGAATTGGCGAACCTGCTGCCGATCAGCTCATGGGCGGGGTGGCCCATGGCGCGCGCATAGGCGACGTTGACATAGATCAGCGTGGTATCCGGCAGGAACCTCGAGATCAGGTCCGGCTGCTCATCCAGCACGCCGCGATAAAGCTCATGCGTGCGCAGCAGATCCTGTTCGGCCCGTTTCTGCTCGGTGATATCGTTGACGGTCCCCATCAGGCGGACGATCCGCCCGGCCTGATCGAACAGCGGCACCAGCACCACACGCAGCCATCGATGTGTCCCGCGCAGGTCGAGTTCGTATTCGTATTCCAGCGCTCCGCGCAGCCGGACGCAGTTCCGGCAGCGCTGTTCCATCGCGGCGGCTTGCGCCGGGGTCAGGATCTCCGCCGGAGAACTGCCCTGCACCAGCGATGTGGAAAGCCCCGTGATCTCCTCCAGGCGGCTGTTGATGCCGGCATAGCGGAAGACGTCATCGTCCAGCACATCCATGGCGAACGTCGGAACGCCGATGGTCTGGATCATCCTCAACAGATCGTCCTGGGAGCAGGTCGCCAGCATCTTGTTCTTTGTTCTTCTTCGCAGTGCTCACAGGGGAAGGGGTGGCGCGGTCGGCGGCCGGAGAAACCGCAACGGCAGTTTAGGACGCCGCATATTGCCAAGTCATGTATACGGAGGGTTAGAATTTCGTGGTTTTTGATAGGGTGGAAATTTGTTTTTCTAATGATTACGGTGGTATGTAGAATGACAGGTACAGGTTGACCGGCGGAAACCAGGACGGATGACCGATCTCGACAGCATCGAGCGCGGCGGAACTGTTCGACCGCGCCAGAACCCATCTGCTGGCGCGTGACACGGCGGCGGCGGACCGGCTGATTCGCCAGGCTCGCATCCGGGCGCCGGACGATGCGGCCATGGCCTATCTGCATGGGCTTTGCCACACCATGGCGGGCGCTCCGGCCGAAGCGGCCGAAGCGTTCGGAGACGCCTTGCGGCTCGATCCCGGTAACGGCAGGACAGCGCTTCTGCTCAGCCGGGCTTTGCGCCAGTCCGGGCGCCCCGCCGATGCCGCGCGCGTGCGGGCCGAACTGGTCCGGCGCCATGCCGGCGATGCGGCTCTGCTGAACGAGGTCGCGGCCGAGCTGCTGGAGGAAGGTGACGAGCCGGCGGCGGCATCCCTGCTGGAACAGGCGCTGGGCATCGCCCCGGACGATCCCGGCGTCCTGCATAACCTGGGTGTCGCCTGTGCCCGGCTCGGCAGCCTGGAACGTGCGGAAGGACTGCTGCGCCGGGCGCTTGACCGGCAGCCGGCGGGAACGCCCGCCGCGGCTTCGGTGCATGCGGCGCTGGCGGGGGTGCTCGCGACGCGGGGATTTCCGGAAGAGGCGCTGGAGATCGCCGGAAGTCTGATCGCCGGCGATCAGGAACCGGTCCATGCCTGGACCGTAGTCGGCACCGTCGCGGCGCGGCGGCGGGCTGGGCGGGACGCCGTGGCCGCCTTCCTGGAGGCGGAGCGGATCGAGCCGGACAATCCGAACGTGCTGTCCAACCTTGCCACGGCGCTCGACGAATGCCGGCCGGCACGAGGAGGCCACTCAGCGCTGGAGCCGGCTTGCCGGCGCGAGAGGGCATGCCGAAGCGGCCGCCAAAGTCCGGCTCCGGTCCGGGATGCCCGGCCCTGGCGAGGCGATCCGCCGCCTGTTCGCGCTGTCCGAGTCGGTTCCGGAGGATGGCGGCCCGCTGGAACTGCGGGAGGTGGACCTGTGCGTCGATCAATGGCACCTGATCGACGGCGACCGGATGGCGCTCGACCTTGTCTTCACGCCGCCGCTCGGCAAGGACAACTTCGTCGTGCTGCCGGGTAACGGCACGGCCCTGGTCAGGGACGATCTGCCGCGTGACCGGATCGATGAGCCGGTGGAGTTCCTGGGCGGCACCGGCAATTACTATCACTGGATGCTGGATACCCTGCCGCGACTGGCGGTGGTCGGAGATCGACGCGGCCGCTTCTGGTCAACCGCGACCTGGCGGGCGTTTCATCACCGCACCCTGGACCTGATGGGCGTCGATGCCGGCCGGCTGATGGTGCCTCGCGGCGCCGGCGCTGACCCGATTCGCGCAGCTGAGCATTCCCGGTCTGGTGTCACGGCCGCGCCGGCCCGACGGGCAGATGGACTGGATGATCCCGTCGGTGAGCGCGCACGGCGGCGCGCTGGGTACGTGAACGCCTGATGGCCGGCTATGGCGAGTGCGGAGCGGGGGACCCCGCCGCATCCTGATCTCCCGCGAGGGATCGCTGTTCCGCCGTTGCGAGAACGAAGCGGCCATCGCCGATATCGCCGTGCGCCACGGCTTCGTGCCGGTCCGGCTGGAAGACCTGACATTCGACGCTCAGGTCGATCTGTTCAGCGGAGCGGAAATCGTGATGGGCGTACACGGCGCCGGCTTCACCAACATGCTGTTCGCACCGGCGGGCGCCCTGCTGATCGAACTCCACCCCGCCGGGCATCTGCCGGTCTTCTACCGCCACCTGACCGGCCTGATGGGGCAGCGGCACATGGCCATTCCCGGAACGATCACGCAGTCCCTGCGCCCATCGCTGGAATACAACTGGAACTTCCGGGTCGATCCCGCCGACGTGGACCTGTGTCTGGCGGAGCTGTGAGGCAAGTGCCCGTTCAATTGCCGGT
>CAWKET010000054.1:0-118378 GCA_963848585.1 uncultured Alphaproteobacteria bacterium
CGCCGGGTGATGCCGAAATAAACCAGCCCGACCGGCTTACCCGGTGTTTCGCCGCCGGGACCGGCGATGCCGGTCACCGAAATCGCCACATCCGCCCTGGAATGGGCGATGGCGCCGGCGACATGGCCTCGGCCACCTCCGCGCTGACGGCGCCGACCCGTGCGATCAGTTCAGCGGGAACGCTCAGCAGTTCGGTCTTCGCCTCGTTGGAATATGTGACGAAGCCCCGATCGACGACACTGGACGAGCCGGGGATTTCCGTCAGCGCACCCGCTATCAGGCCGCCGGTGCAGGACTCCGCCGTCGCCAGCTTGTATCCGGCCGCATCGAAGCGCGCGAGGACATCGCGCGCCTGTTCAAGGACATCTTCGGGGAACATGGCGTCACTTCCTTCCTCTGGCGCTTAAGCGGAAATCCCTAGCTGGGCCGGCAAGCGGATCGTGGCGACCGCCTGCGCCGCGATGCCCTCGCCGCGTCCGGTGAAACCCAGCCGCTCCGTCGTCGTCGCCTTCACGCTGACCCGGTCGGGCGCCACGTCCAGCAACTCGGCCATGCGGGCCACCATCGCCTCCCGGTGAGGGCCGACCTTCGGCCGCTCGCAGATCAGCGTCACGTCCACATGGGCGATGACGCCGCCGCGCTCACGCACCATGCCGACGGCGTGCCGCAGGAACAGGGCGCTGTCGGCGCCCCGCCATTGCGGATCGCTGGGCGGGAAATGGCTGCCGATATCGCCGGCGGCCAGCGCTCCCAGGATCGCGTCGGTCAGGGCATGCAGGCCGACATCGGCGTCGGAATGCCCGTCGAGCCGCGCCTCGTAAGGCACCTTGACCCCGCACAGCACCACATGGTCACCGGGCGCGAAGCGATGCACGTCGAAGCCCAGCCCCGTCCTCACGTCGGGCAGGGCGGCGCTCATCGTCAAGGCGGCCCTCGCCATATCGTCCTGATTGGTCACTTTAAGATTGTCCGCATTGCCTTGAACCAGTGCCACGCCAAGTCCGGCCGTTCTCGGCCACCGCCGCATCGTCGGTCAGCTCCGCCCCCGCCAGATCCCGGTGCGCCTTCAGGATATCGGGAAACCGGAAGCCCTGCGGCGTCTGCGCCCGCCACAATCCCGCCCGCTCCACCGTGCCGGCGATCATGCCATCGGCATCGCCGCGCTTCAGGGTATCGGTGACGGGCACCGCCGCGATGGCGGCCGGCACCTCGTCCAGCTTGGCCCGAACCGCGCTGATGGTATCGGCGTCGATCAGCGGCCGGGCGGCGTCGTGGATCAGCACGAAATCGGGTGCCGGATCGAGTGCCGCCAGCCGCTCCAGTCCCAGCCGCACCGATTCCTGCCGGGTGGCGCCGCCGGCGACCGGTTCCGGCAGGCCGAGGCCCGCCACCGCCGCGTCGTAAAGCTCGCGATGAGCCGGCTGGATCACCACCTGAACGGCACTGACGGCATCATGGCGAAGAAACGCGCTGACCGTATGGTGCAGCACGGCGCGGCCACCCAAATCCTGATATTGTTTGGGGCGGTCGCCGCCGAAGCGTTCTCCGCTGCCGGCGGCGACGATCAGCGCCACACATGAAGTCATGGTCGGGTTCGCACTCTCGATTGATTGAGCCTTGGAATGTCCGGGCGCGGAGCCTAGCCTGTCGCGGCCTTGTCGCCAAGCGGCCATCCGTACCGGAGAAGAACGGAACAGCATGCTGCAGAACGTCCTTTTCAACTTGTCGGCCCTGATGGCCCTGATGCCGGCCACGCTGCTGGCCTATGTCCGCGACGGATTCCGTCAGGGCAAGGGGCCGGATATGGTCTTCTGGGCCGTGCTGGCGGTTGCGGCCGCCGGGCCGCTGACCTGGGCGCTGGTGCAGTTGGACGGGACATGGCGCACCGGCATCTCGACGACCCTCTGGGTCAGCATAGCGGCATGCATGGTCCTGTTCACCGGCCTGTGCCTGACCACCCGGTCGGGATGGCGGCTGATGCCGCTGCTGCTGCCCTATCTTCTGCTGGTGGGATTGTTCGCCACCGCGACGGCTGAAGCGCGCGACCCGACGCTCAGCGCCTCGGCGCCCACCGTCTGGGTCGATCTCCACATCACCGTTTCCGTGACGACCTACGCGCTGCTGACGCTGGCCGCCGTCGCGGCACTCGCCGCTTTTCTTCAGGAGCGTGCCCTCAAGGCGAAGCGGCCGACCGCGCTGACCCGCATGCTGCCGCCCATGGCCGACAGCGAACAGCTTCAGGGCAGGCTGCTGATCGCGTCCGAGATCGTCCTGGGACTGGGGCTGATCACCGGCATGTCCGTGCTCTATTTCGAGCAGGGGATTCTGTTCCGAGTTCGACCACAAGACAGTCTTGTCTGTCGCCACCTTTGTGGTCATTGGGGGGCTGCTGATTGCCCATGCCGCGACCGGTGTGCGCGGAAGGCGGGCAGCCCGCCTCGTGCTACTTGCCTTTCTTTTGCTCACTTTGGGCTATCCGGGCGTAAAATTCGTCACGGACATTTTAATTTCCTGAATATATTTAGCTCAAAATAGTCAAAATCAACGTATCCGGAGCATGACCGGCGCGAATTGATAGTTTCATCAGCATTCTTCGCGCTTGCGGTATTTTCGAATCCCATGATAGCTTGCACAAAATGACAGCAATACAGGGAATTGCCCAAAACATGGGCATAAACATCGGACCAATCAGGATCGACGATCCAGTGATCCTCGCCCCCATGTCGGGGGTGAGCGACATGCCGTTCCGCCGGCTCGTCAAGCGCAGCGGCGCCGGGCTGGTCGTCTCCGAGATGATCGCCAGCCAGGCCATGATCCGCGCGTCGCGTCAGACCATGAAGATGGCGACCAACTGCGCGGAAGAGTTCCCCATGGCGGTCCAGCTCGCCGGGTGCGAGCCGGCGTCGATGGCGGAAGCGGCCCGGCTCAACCAGGACCGGGGCGCCGCCATCATCGACATCAATTTCGGCTGCCCGGTGAAGAAGATCGTCAGCGGCCACGCCGGATCGGCGCTGATGCGGGACGAGGTTCACGCCGCCCGCATCCTGGAGGCGACCGTCAAGGCGGTCGATCTTCCGGTCACGCTGAAGATGCGGCTCGGCTGGGACGACGCCAGCCGCAACGCGCCGAACCTCGCCCGGATTGCACAAGAATGCGGCATCCGCATGGTTACCGTCCATGGCCGCACACGCTGCCAGTTCTACACCGGCACCGCCGACTGGAAAGCGATCCGCGCAAGTCAAGGAAGCGGTGACCATCCCCGTGATCGCCAACGGCGATCTGAACACCTTCGAGGATGTCACGCGCTGTCTTGAGGAAAGCCAAGCCGATGGCGTGATGATCGGGCGTGGCACCTATGGCCGCCCCTGGTTCATCGGACAGGTGATCCACTATCTGCGTACCGGCGCGCGCTTGCCCGACCCGCGACCCGATGAGCAGCTTGCGACGCTGCTGGAACATTACGAGGCCATTCTGGAACACTACGGCATCGATGCGGGCGTCAAGATCGCCCGAAAGCACGTCTCCTGGTACAGCAAGGGCTTCGCCGGTTCGGCCGAATTCCGCGCGGAGGTCAACCGGGTCGCCGATCCGGCCAGGGTCCGCACCATGATCCGGGACTTCTACTCTCCGGTAATCGACAGGATGGCGGCCTGATGGCGCGCGCGGCGACATCCCTTTGGCGGAAAACGATGCGGCAGGAAATCGACCCTTCCGGCATCCTCAACGCGCTGCCCGACCCGGTGCTGGTCATCGGCGGCCGCAATGAAATCCTCTACGTGAACCTGGAGGCGCAGGAGTTCTTCGACAGCGGCGCCGCCGCACTGGTGGGGCTTCCGCTGACCGAACTGCTGCCGGCGGACAGCCCCGTCTACTTCCTGATCGAGCAGGCGCAGGGTGAGCGGCGCCAGCATGTCGGAATACGGCGTCACGCTGGATACGCCGCGCATCGGCGTTCACCTTGTCACCGTGCGCGTGGCGCCGCTGGGCGAGCCGGCGGATTGCGTCGTCATGTCCCTGCATGAGAAGTCGATCACCCGCAAGATCGACAACCAGCTCACCCACCGCAATGCCGCCCGCTCGGTGACCGCGATGGCCGCCATGCTGGCGCATGAGGTCAAGAACCCGCTCTCCGGCATCCGGGGCGCCGCCCAGTTGCTGGAGCAGAACGCGTCCGAACCCGACCGCGAACTGACCCGCCTGATCTGCGACGAGTCCGACCGGATCGTGGCGCTGGTGGACCGGATGGAGGTGTTCTCCGACAAGCGTCCGCCCGACCGGACGGCCGTCAACATCCACAGCGTTCTGGAACATGTCCGCAAAGTCGCCCAAAGCGGCTTCGCGCGGACCGTCCGTTTCACCGAACGCTACGATCCATCTCTGCCGGATGTGTATGGAAACAGGGACCAGCTCATCCAGGTTTTCCTCAACCTGATTAAAAATGCGGCAGAAGCTGTCCCGGAGCAGAGCGGTGAGATAATTTTGAGCACCGCCTACCAGCACGGCGTCCGTCTGGCGGTGCCCGGAATTGAGAGCCGTGTACACCTGCCGTTGCTGATCAGCGTGCAGGACAATGGCAACGGTATACCTGAGGATCTGCGTACCCACCTGTTCGACCCGTTCGTGACGACAAAGCGGAACGGAACCGGCCTGGGTCTTGCATTGGTTGCGAAACTGATTGGCGATCATGGCGGAGTCATCGACTTCGAGACGCTGCCGCGCCGTACCGTATTCAAGGTATCGCTACCGATGTATGCCGATTTTGAACAGTCGCTGGAGCAGTTGTAATGCCGGCATCGACGATCCTGGTCGCCGATGACGATCGCGCGATCCGGACGGTGCTGAACCAGGCACTGATCCGACTGGGCCATGATGTCCGCACCACGGGAAATGCCGCCACCCTCTGGCGCTGGGTGGCCGACGGGCAGGGCGATCTCGTCATTACCGACGTCGTCATGCCGGATGAGAACGGGCTGGACCTGATCCCCCGCATCAAGAAGATCCGTCCCGAACTGCGCGTCATCGTCATGAGCGCGCAGAACACCCTGATGACCGCCGTCAAGGCGGCCGAACGGGGCGCTTTCGAATACCTGCCCAAGCCGTTCGACCTGAAGGAACTGGTCAACGTGGTCGAGCGCGCGCTGAGCGCGCCGCAGCCGATAGCGCTCAACGGCCATGCCGCCGCCGAAAACGCCGAGACGGAAGAGCAACTGCCGCTGATCGGCCGCTCGGCGGCCATGCAGGAAATCTACCGCGTCCTGGCCCGCCTGATGGGCACCGACCTGACGGTCATGATCACCGGCGAGTCCGGTACCGGCAAGGAACTGGTGGCGCGCGCCCTTCATGAATACGGCAAGCGCCGCAGCGGTCCCTTCGTCGCGATCAACATGGCGGCGATCCCGCGCGAGCTGATCGAAGTCAGAGCTGTTCGGCCACGAGAAGGGCGCCTTCACCGGCGCCACGACGCGCTCGACCGGCCGGTTCGAGCAGGCGCAGAGCGGCACCCTGTTCCTGGACGAAATCGGCGACATGCCGCTGGAAGCCCAGACCCGGCTGCTGCGCGTCCTCCAGGAAGGCGAGTACACGACGGTCGGCGGGCGCACCCCGATCAAGACGGATGTCCGGATCATCGCCGCGACCCACCGCGACCTGCGCACCCTGATCCGCCAGGGGCTGTTCCGCGAGGATCTGTTCTACCGCCTCAACGTCGTCCCGATCCGGCTGCCGCCGCTCCGCGAACGGACCGAGGACATCCCGTCGCTGGTCCGCCACTTCCTGACGCTGACCTCCGCGCAGGGGTTGCCGATCAAGAGCATCGACACCCAGGCCATGGAGCGGATGAAGCGCTACCGCTGGCCCGGCAACGTGCGCGAGCTGGAAAACCTCGTCCGCCGTCTGGCGGCGCTCTACAGCCAGGAAGTCATCAGCACCGACA
Source organism: uncultured Alphaproteobacteria bacterium (assembly GCA_963848585.1). Lineage (GTDB taxonomy): Bacteria > Pseudomonadota > Alphaproteobacteria > Azospirillales > Azospirillaceae > Skermanella. Next base: position 5,933 of record CAWKET010000054.1, read on the forward strand.
TCATCGAGTCCGAACTGGCGGACTCGGCCCCGGCCTCCCCCCAGGTCGAGGAGCACCAGAACGAGGGCCTCAGCTCCGCCGTCGAACGGCACCTGAAGGATTATTTCGCGGCCCACAAGGACGGCATCCCCGCCGCCGGTCTCTATGACCGCGTGCTGCGGGAAGTCGAACGTCCGCTGATCTCGCTGAGCCTGTCCGCGACACGCGGAAATCAGATCAAAGCGGCCCAGATGCTGGGCCTTAATCGCAATACTCTCAGAAAGAAGATCAGGGAACTGGATATCCAGGTTATACGTGGGCTAAAATAACACACCCTGGTCCAGTCTCGTGGCATCCCCGCCACAGAATGGGCTGGGTTTGAGAGAGCCCGGTGTACCGAGACGATGACCAGTGAACCTGCGGGTATTCCGCAATCCTTCTGGAGCCAGTTTCTGATCTGGGCCAGCCGTGTCGGGCTGGCGGGCAAGCTGGCGGTCGCTCTCGCCGTGGCCGCCATCGGGGCGGGCTTCGCGACTTATGGCGCGCTGACCGCCACTCCCCCCTTCGGCAACGATCCCAATACCGTCAGCCTGCTGCTGACTCTGGATCTGGCGCTGCTGCTGCTGCTGGGCGCCATCGTCGCCCGCCGCATCGTGGCGCTCTGGATCGAGCGGCGGCGCGGCCTCGCCGGCTCCCGCCTGCATGTCCGCGTCGTCGCCACCTTCAGCCTGCTGGCGGTGATGCCGGCGATCATCGTCGCCGCGTTCTCCGCGATCTTCTTCTATGTCGGCGTCCAGTCCTGGTTCAGCGAGCGGGTGCGTACCGCGATCGTCGAATCGCGCGCCGTGGCGCAGGCCTACCTGCACGAACACCAGCAGGTGATCCGCGCCGACGCGCTGGCGATGGCGAACGACCTGAACCGGGAGGCGGCGCGCCTGCTGACCGATCCCGGCCGCTTCGCCCAGGTGGTCGCGACCCAGGCGGCGCTGCGGGCCTTGACCGAGGCGATCGTGTTCGACGGCAGCGGCAGGATGCTGGCCCGCTCCGGCCTGTCCTTCACCCTGGAGTTCGAGCCGATCCCGGAAAGCGCGCTGGAGCGCGCCCGGCAGGGCGAGGTCGTCCTGATGGTGACCGATACCGACGACCGCGTAAGGGCTCTGACCCGGCTCGACCGGTTCGTCGATACCTTCCTGTTCGTCGGCCGGCTGGTCGAAGCCGCGCGTCCTCAGTCACATGGAAGCGGCGCAGGACGCCGCCGACGCCTATGCGGAGCTTGAGGGCAAGCGCTCCAGCCTCCAGATCACCTTCACGCTGATCTTCGTCGTCGTGGCTCTGCTGCTGCTGATGGCCGCGATCTGGATCGGCCTGAACTTCGCGACGGCGCTGGTGGCTCCGATCGGCTCCCTGATCGGGGCGGCGGAGCGGGTGCGGGCGGGGGACATGGGTGCCCGCGTGCCCGAACTGCTGCCGGAAGACGAGCTCGGCACCCTGAGCCGGGCCTTCAACCGGATGACCAGCCAGCTTGAAAGCCAGCGGCGCGAGTTGATCGAGGCCAACCGCCAGCTCGACCTGCGCCGCCGCTTCACCGAAACGGTGCTGGCCGGCGTGTCGGCCGGCGTCGTCGGCCTGGATCACGAGGGCCGCATCAACCTGCCCAACCTGTCCGGCGCCCACCTGCTGGGCGTCGATGATCCGGAGATCCTGATCGGGCGCAAGCTGGTCGATGTGGCGCCCGAGATGGGCGAGCTGATGGGCACCATCCGGCGCCGTCCGACCAAGCTGATGGAAGCGCAGGTCCAGCTACGGCGTGCCGGAACCGCGCGGACCCTGCTGGTCCGAGTCGCCGCTGAGTCGGTCGGAAACGAGATTCGCGGCTTCGTAGTGACCTTTGATGACGTTACCGAACTGCTGTCGGCTCAACGTAAGGCTGCCTGGGCCGACGTGGCGCGGCGCATCGCGCACGAGATCAAGAACCCGCTGACCCCGATTCAGCTCTCCGCCGAGCGATTGCGCCGAAAATACCTCAAGGAAATCACCAGCGACCCCGAGACGTTCCAGATGTGTACCGATACCATCGTGCGTCAGGTGGACGATATCGGGCGGATGGTCGACGAATTCTCCGCGTTCGCGCGGATGCCAAGCCCGGTGATGAAGCCACAGAACGTAAATGAGTTGTGTCGTCAGGCAGTGTTCCTTCAATCCAGCGCTCATCCCGGCATCAAGTTCACGGCCAGCCTTCCCCAAGGAGCCCTGACGGTGCCGTGCGATGGCCGCCAGATCTCACAGGCGCTGACCAACCTGTTGCAGAACGCCGTCGATTCGATCGAAGGCCGCCCCACTCCGGAAGGCGGGACGCTGCCGCCGGGCCAGATCGACCTGAGCCTGGAAGTCCATGACGACCGCGTCGCGATCATCATCGCGGACAACGGCAAGGGACTGCCGCATGAAGAGCGCGACCGGCTGACCGAACCCTATGTCACGACGCGGGCCAAGGGCACCGGCCTTGGGCTCGCCATCGTCAAGAAGGTAATGGAGGATCATGGCGGAGAACTCGTGCTCGAAGACCGGCCCTCCGGCGTGGGCGCCCAGGTCCGTCTGGTGATCCCCAAGACCGAAATTTCCGCGCCGGCCGTGGCCGCCGAAGATCTAGAGCAGAAACAGAGTCGCTATGGCGCATGATATTCTGATCGTCGATGACGAAGCCGATATCCGCATGCTGATTGCGGGTATCCTCGAAGACGAAGGCATGAAGACCCGGCAGGCCGGCGACGCCGATCAGGCGATCGCCGCGGTCGGCGCCCGAAGGCCCAGTCTGGTCATTCTGGACATCTGGCTCCAGGGCAGCAGGCTCGACGGCATCCAGATCCTGGCCGAGCTGAAGCGCGACCATCCCAATCTGCCGGTCATCATGATCAGCGGCCACGGCACGATCGAAACCGCCGTGTCCGCGATCAAGCAGGGCGCCTACGACTTCATCGAGAAGCCGTTCAAGGCCGACCGGCTGCTGGTGCTGGTCGAACGCGCGATCGAGGCCGCCCGTCTGCGGCGCGAGAACGAGGAACTGCGTCTGCGCGCCGGCGGCCAGATCGAGCTGATCGGCAAGTCCTCGGCGATCAATCAGGTGCGCCATTCGATCGAGAAGGTGGCCCCGACCGGCAGCCGCGTCCTGATCACCGGCCCCGCCGGCTCCGGCAAGGAGGTGGTCGCCCGGCTGATCCATGCCCGCTCGCGCCGGGGCGACGGACCGTTCGTCGGCCTCAACTGCGCCACCATGCGGCCGGACCGGCTGGAGGTGGAGCTGTTCGGCACCGAGCACGGCCAGGACGGCCTGCCGCGCAAGGTCGGCACCTTCGAGCAGGCCCATGGCGGCACGCTGCTGCTGGACGAAGTGGCCGACATGCCGCTGGAAACCCAGGGCAAGATCGTCCGCGTGCTTCAGGAGCAGACCTTCGAGCGGGTAGGGGGAAGCTCCCGCGTCGAGGTCGATGTCCGGGTCATCGCGTCGAGCAACCGCGACCTGCCGTCGGAGATCGAGGCCGGGCGCTTCCGCCAGGATCTGTTCTACCGCCTCAGCGTCGTGCCGATCCGCGTCCCGCCGCTGACCGAGCGGCGCGAGGATATTCCGCTGCTGGCCCGCCACTTCATGATCCGCTCCGCCGAAACCGCCGGCCTGCCCGTCCGCGAGTACGGCGAGGACGCGATGGCGGCGCTCCAGGCCTACGACTGGCCGGGCAACGTCCGCCAGCTCCGCAACGTCGTGGACTGGCTGCTGATCATGTCCACCGGCGACCCGAAGGAGCCGATCCGCGCCGACATGCTGCCGCCCGAGATCGGCGCCATCACGCCGACGGTCCTGAAGTGGGACAAGGGCGGCGAGATCATGGGCCTGCCGCTGCGCGAAGCGCGCGAGGTGTTCGAGCGCGAATACCTGCTGGCCCAGGTGACCCGCTTCGGCGGCAACATCTCCCGCACGGCCGCCTTCGTCGGAATGGAGCGCTCGGCCCTGCACCGCAAGCTGAAGTCGCTGGGCGTCCACGGCAACGACAAGCCGCCCCACAAGCTGGCGGCGGATTGATGGTTCATTCTCCCAGCCTGCATCTTCCCGTATCCGCATGTCCGTCATACCCTTCCCATCCCGTCATACCCGGACTTGATCCGGGTATCTCCTGGCGGATACTGACGTGAAGACTTCAACCCGAAATCTGATGCCACCCGCTCAGCTCCTGAAGGGAGATACCCGGATCAAGTCCGGGTATGACGGAATTAGATCGTCATAGACCTAAGGCGTATCGGTAAAGCCTCGACGGCAGGTATCATCCAATGAAGGTCATCGTCTGCGGCGCGGGGCAGGTCGGCTCCAACATCGCGCGCTATCTCGCGACCGAGAACAACGACGTCACCGTGATCGACCAGTCGCCGGAGCTGATCCAGAAGATCAGCGACACCCTGGACGTTCAGGCGATGGTGGGATTCGCCTCGCACCCCAACGTGCTGGAGCAGGCGGGCGCCGCCGAGGCCGACATGATCATCGCGGTCACGCTGGCCGACGAAGTCAACATGGTGGCCTGTCAGGTCGCGCACTCGCTGTTCAACGTCCCGACCAAGATCGCCCGCGTCCGCAATCAGAGCTATCTGGCGCCGATCTGGTCCGACCTGTTCTCCCGCGAGCACATGCCGATCGACGTCATCATCTCGCCGGAGATCGAGGTCGCCCGCGCCGTCGCCCGCCGGCTCCAGGTGCCCGGCGCTTTCGACATGATCCCGCTGGCGGACGGCAAGGTCCGCGTCATCGGCGTCATCTGCTCCGACAACTGCCCGATCCTGCACACGCCGCTCCGCCAGCTCACCGGCCTGTTCCCCGACCTCAACCTGGAAGTCGTGGCGATCGTCCGCAACGACAAGCCGATCATCCCCGGCGGCGACGACCAGATGCTTCCCGGCGACGAGGTCTATTTCGTCGCCGACACCCGCCACCTGACCCGCGCCATGGCCGCCTTCGGCCACGAGGAGACGGAAGCCCGGCGCATCATCATCCTGGGCGGCGGCAATATCGGCCTGTGCCTTGCGGAGGAGCTGGAAGCCAAGCACCCGCAGGTCAGCGCCCGCATCATCGAGGTGGACCGCGCCCGCGCCCAGTACATCGCCCAGCGCCTCAACCGCACCATGGTGCTGCATGGCGACGGCCTGGACCCGGATATCCTGGAGGAGGCGAATGTCAGGGCGGCGGAAACCGTCGTCGCCGTCACCAACGACGACGAAGGCAACATCCTCGCCTCGCTCCTGGCCAAGCGCTATGGCTGCCAGCGCGCCATCACGCTGATCAACAAGACGACATACTCACCGCTGGTCACCACGCTCGGCATCGACGCGGTGGTCAGCCCCAAGGCGATCACCGTCTCGACCATCCTTCAGCATGTCCGGCGCGGCCGCATCCGCGCGGTCCACAGCCTGCGCGAAGGCTTCGCCGAGGTGATCGAGGCCGAGGCGCTGGAGACTTCCAGCCTGATCAACACGCCGCTCCGCGAGATCAAGCTGCCGACCGGCGTCATCGTCGGGGCCATCGTGCGCGGTGAGGAAGTGATCATCCCCAGGCCATCGACGGTGATCAAGCCGCATGACCGCGTCATCATCCTGGCCGCCGTCGGTCAGGTGAAGAAGGTCGAGAAGATGTTCGCCGTCCGCCTTGAATTCTTCTGATTACGTGCAGACTTTCTGTCAGGTACAACTAGAAGCCACAGACACACAACCAGAAGCGGGAACCATGGCTCGATACGCATATGTCAACGGCCGCTTCGTGCCGCATACCGATGCCGTTGTGCATGTGGAAGACCGTGGCTATCAGTTCGCCGACGGTGTGTACGAAGTGGTCACGATCATCGGCGGCAAGCTGGTGGACGAGCAGGGGCACCTCGACCGGCTGACGCGCTCGCTGAATGAGCTGCGCATCGCGTGGCCGGTGACGCCCAGGGTCCTGAAGATCCTGATGCGCCGGCTGATCGGAATGAACCGCGTGACCCAGGGCACGATCTATCTCCAGATCACCCGCGGCGTCGCCCCGCGCGACTTCAAGTTCCCAAAGCATTCGGAAAGCTCGCTGGTTCTGACCACCAAGCGGGCAGGGGCCTTCGCGACGCAGGCCCAGCTTGAGAACGGCGTCAAGGTCATCACCATTCCGGATATCCGCTGGCTCCGCCGCGATATCAAGTCGGTGTCCCTGCTGCCGCAGGTGCTGGGCAAGCAGCAGGCCGTGGAAGCCGGCGCGTTCGAGGCGTGGCAGGTGGACGGCGACGGCAATGTCACCGAGGGCTGCTCCAGCAATGCCTGGATCGTGACATCGGACGGCACCCTGGTGACCCGCTACGCCAACAACCTGATCCTCAACGGCGTCACCCGCCTGTCGATCCTGCGGCTGGCGCAGGAAGCCGGCATCAAGTTCGAGGAACGGCCCTTCTCGGTCGAGGAAGCCTATGCCGCGCGCGAAGCGTTCGTCTCCAGCGCCAGCACCTTCGTCATGCCGGTGACCCAGATCGACGACCGCTCCGTCGGCAACGGCAAGCCCGGCAGCTTGAGCGAAAAGCTGCGCCAGAGCTATCTGGACTATGCCCAGGAACGGGGTGCCTCGTGACTTCTCCGCTCACCGCCGAACCGGCGAGCCCATCCGCCTGCCGCGCGCGGCGCTGTTCGACTGGGACAATACCCTGGTGGACAACTGGGGCTGCATCCATGCCGCCCTCAACGCGGCGCTGGTCGCCCACGACCTGCCGCCCTGGACGCTGGAGGAAACCCATATCCGTGTCCGCCAGAGCATGCGCGACAGCTTCCCCCGGCTGTTCGGCGACCGCTGGACCGACGCGCGGGATATCTTCTACGACCATTTCGGCCGCCATCACCTGGATTACCTGAAGCCGCTGCCCGGATCGGAGTCGCTGTTGCAAGCGCTTTCCGACAGCGGCGTCTATCTGGGCGTGGTCAGCAACAAAACCGGGCGGTTCCTGCGGGCCGAGTCGGCGGCGCTCGGCTGGGATCGTTATTTCGGTAAGCTGGTGGGTGCGGGAGATGCCGCCCGAGATAAACCTGAAGTTGACCCTATCCACATGGCGCTTGCGCCGGGCGGGATTGCGGCGGGACCGGATGTATGGTTCATTGGTGATGCCGATGTCGATATGCAATGCGCCCATGCGGGAGGATGTGTTCCACTGTTGATTGGGGATAGTCCGGATGATTTCCAGAATTTTCCTCCTGCGCATAGGTTCGACACTTGCGATATAGTATCCGACTTGGTGCAGCGGCTCCGCGCCACCATATCGCAGGAGTCTTCTTCAGAAAGAAGAACCTAGCCCAACTAAAGGGCTACGGAAAACTATCTGGGCTCTGGGATGGGGCCCCAAGAACCATCACAAACGGGGCGATTGCACATGTCCGAAAAAAGTCAAAATGTTCAGGACGTTTTTCTAAATCACGTCCGGAAGAACAAGACCCCGGTCACCGTCTTCCTGGTGAACGGTGTCAAACTGCAAGGCATCATTACGTGGTTCGACAACTTCTCTGTTTTGCTGCGGCGCGACGCGCACAGCCAACTGGTCTACAAGCACGCAATCTCCACTGTGATGCCCGCCCATCCTATCCAACTTTTCGAGCCGCCTAAGGAAGGTGAAAGCACCTAACGCACCCGATCAAGGTGATGGCCGGTCTGCCACGGGCGCCGGCCGCGCCATCGTGATCCACCCGATCCTGCGCGATCCCAATCCCACGGATGGAGCGCGCAGCCCCGAAGCTCGTCTTGAGGAAGCCATCGGGCTGGCGGCTGCGATCGACCTGGATGTCGTCCATGCCGAAGCGGTCAAGGTCAACCGGCCGCAGCCCGGAACGCTCCTGGGCTCCGGTACGGTGGAGCATTTCGCGGACCTGATCCGGCAGGCCGAGGAAGACGGACACCCGATCGATCTGGTGGTGATGGACCATGCGCTGTCGCCGGTCCAGCAGCGCAACCTCGAACGCGGCCTTGAAGCCAAGGTGATCGACAGGACCGGCCTGATCCTGGAAATCTTCGGCGCCCGCGCCCGGACCCGCGAAGGACAGTTGCAGGTCGAACTGGCGGCGCTCAGCTACCAGCGTTCCCGCCTTGTCCGGTCGTGGACCCACTTGGAACGGCAGCGCGGCGGCTTCGGCTTCCTCGGCGGTCCCGGTGAAAGCCAGTTGGAAATCGACCGCCGCCTGATCGGCGACCGCATCATCAAGCTGAAGCGGGAGTTGGAAGAGGTTCGCCGGACCCGCGATCTGCACCGCAAGGCGCGGAGCAAGGTGCCGTACCCTGTCGTGGCCCTGGTCGGCTACACCAACGCCGGCAAGTCGTCGCTGTTCAACCGGATGGCGGGGGCGGATGTCTTCGCCAAGGACCTGCTGTTCGCGACGCTCGACCCGACGATGCGGGCGATCGAACTGCCGACCGGCCGCAAGGTGATCCTGTCCGACACGGTGGGCTTCATCTCCGACCTGCCGACCCATCTGGTGGCCGCGTTCCGCGCGACCCTGGAAGAAGTTCAGGCCGCCGATATCATCCTGCATGTGCGGGATATCGCCCATCCCGATTCGGAAGCCCAGAAGGCCGACGTCGATGCCGTGCTGCGCGATCTCGGCATCGATCAGAGCGAGGACGACCGTGTCGTCGAGGTCCTGAACAAGATCGACCTGCTCGACAGCGGGGCCAGGAACGCGCTGCTCGCCCAAGCCGCCCGCAACGACCACATGCAGGCGGTGTCAGCCCTGACCGGCGATGGGCTGGACGAGTTGTTCGGCCTGCTCGACCGCCACATGACGGCCGACCGGGTAACGGTCGATCTGCGTGTCCGGATCGAGGACGGGGCGGCTCTCGCCTGGCTGCACGACCGGGGCGACGTGCTGGAACGGCACGACGATGAGCAGTTCGCCCATCTGCGCATCGCGTTGGACAAGGCCGATCTGGCCCGGTTCGAGAGCCGCTACGACTATCATCCCGCCGCCTCTTGAGGCGGTCCGCCGCCTCTGAGGCGGTAAACGGGGCCGGCTCCACGCCGGCCCCACACGCCTTCCGAGAAAATACATAATTTTCCCTGGAGATTTCGGCGCGAGGCCCCATCTGCCGCCGTGTGAACCTTGACGGCGCGGCAAAGTGTCGTTATACGGTTGGCACTCGCTGGCCTTGAGTGCTAACACAATCACCGCTGGCGCCATAAGCCAGCGACAGACACCTCGGAGAGATCCCAATGAAGTTCAGGCCTTTGCACGATCGCGTGGTCGTGAAGCCGACCGAGCAGGAAAACAAGACTGCCGGCGGCATCATCATTCCGGACACCGCCAAGGAAAAGCCGCAGCAGGGCGAAATCATCGCCGCCGGCCCCGGTGCTCGCGGCGATGACGGCAAGGTCACCGCTCTCGACGTCAAGGCGGGTGACAAGGTGCTGTACGGCAAGTGGAGCGGGACCGAAGTCAAGATCGAAGGCGAGACCCTTCTGATCATGCGCGAGTCCGACCTGCTTGGCGTCCTCGAATAAAAAACCGGCTGAAAAACCCAGCGTCACCAGCGTTACAGGAGATCCAGAGGCATGGCTGCCAAGGAAGTTAAGTTTTCGGTCGACGCCCGCACCCGCATGCTCCGCGGCGTGGACATTCTCGCAGACGCGGTCAAGGTGACCCTCGGCCCCAAGGGCCGGAACGTCGTGCTGGAGAAGTCCTTCGGCGCTCCGCGCATCACCAAGGACGGCGTGACCGTCGCCAAGGACATCGAGCTTTCGGACAAGTTCGAGAACATGGGCGCGCAGATGGTGCGCGAGGTCGCCAGCAAGACCAACGATCTTGCCGGTGACGGCACCACCACCGCGACCGTTCTGGCCCAGGCGATCGTCCGCGAGGGCGTCAAGTCGGTGGCCGCCGGCATGAACCCGATGGACCTGAAGCGCGGCATCGATCTGGCGGTCGAAGCCGTCGTCGCCGCCGTCAAGGCCTCGTCCAAGAAGATCGGCACCAACGCCGAGATCGCCCAGGTCGGCACCATCTCCGCCAACGGCGAGCGCGACATCGGCGAGATGATCGCCCGCGCCATGGAGAAGGTCGGCAACGAGGGTGTCATCACCGTCGAGGAAGCCAAGTCTCTCGAGACCGAGCTTGAAGTCGTCGAAGGCATGCAGTTCGACCGTGGCTACCTCAGCCCGTACTTCGTGACCAATGCCGAGAAGATGACCACCGAGCTGGAGAACCCCTTCATTCTCCTGCACGAGAAGAAGCTGTCCGGTCTTCAGGCCATGCTGCCGGTCCTCGAGTTCGTCGTTCAGAGCGGCCGTCCGCTGCTGATCGTCGCCGAAGACGTCGAAGGCGAAGTCCTGGCCACCCTGGTGGTCAACAAGCTGCGTGGCGGCCTGAAGGTCGCCGCCGTCAAGGCTCCGGGCTTCGGCGACCGCCGCAAGGCGATGCTGGAAGACATGGCCATCCTCACCGGTGGTCAGGTCGTCAGCGAAGATCTCGGCATCAAGCTTGAGAACGTCACCCTGGAAATGCTCGGCACCGCCAAGCGCGTGCTGATCACCAAGGAAGAGACCACGATCGTCGATGGCGCCGGCGCTGCCGCCGACATCGAAGCCCGCTGCTCTCAGATCCGTCGTCAGACGGAAGAGACCACCAGCGACTACGACCGTGAGAAGCTCCAGGAGCGTCTCGCCAAGCTGGCCGGCGGCGTTGCCGTCATCCGCGTCGGCGGTGCGACCGAGGTCGAGGTGAAGGAGCGCAAGGATCGCGTTGATGACGCGATGCATGCGACCCGCGCCGCAGTCGAGGAAGGCGTCGTTTCGGGCGGCGGTGCGGCTCTGCTGTACGCGCTGAAGTCCCTGGACGACGTCAAGGTCGCCAACGACGACCAGCGCGTCGGTGTCGAGATCATCCGTCGCGCCCTGAAGGCTCCGGCCCGTCAGATCGCCGACAACGCCGGTGCCGATGGCGCCGTGGTGGTTGGCAAGCTGATGGAGTCGACCGATCCGTCCTATCGGCTACGACGCCCAGAACGGCGTGTTCGTCGACATGTTCAAGGCCGGCATCATCGACCCGACCAAGGTCGTGCGTACCGCTCTGCAGGACGCCGCTTCGGTCGCCGGTCTGCTGATCACCACCGAGGCGATGATCGCCGACAAGCCGGAGCCCAAGGGTGGCCCGTCCATGCCTCCGGGCGGCGGCATGGGTGGTATGGGCGGCATGGGCGACATGGGCTTCTAAGCCACTGTTGCCCGGCTACTCAGCCGGACTTCGCTACAGATGGGAAGGGGCCGCAGCTTCACGCTGCGGCCCTTTTTCATTTCGGCGAGCGTGATGTTTTGCAAAAGCTCGCGTTCAGCCTATCTAAAAGATAGAAAAGCCTTTCCGAGCCTCACCTGGAAATCTCCGAATGCTGCCAGACATAGACCGGGTTTCGACCATCATCCGTGAGGTGGCCGAAGCCGAGATCCTGCCGCGCTTTCGCTGTCTGGCCGCCGCCGATGTGCGCGAAAAAGGGCCGGGCGACCTCGTCACCGTGGCCGACGAGGAGAGCGAACGGCAGCTTACCCGGCGTCTGATGGAACTGGTTCCCAACTCGGCGGTGATCGGTGAGGAAGCGGTTGCGGCCGATCAGAAGGTGCTGGACCGGATCTTCGACGATGCGCCCGTCTGGATCATCGATCCCGTGGATGGCACGTCCAATTTCGCGGCCGGCAAGCCGGCGTTCGGCGTCATCGTCGCCTATGCCCGAAGGGGCGAAACCCTGGCGGGCTGGATTCACGATCCGCTCGGCAAACGGACTGCGGTCGCCGTGAAAGGGGAGGGCGCATGGTCAGGCTCCGACCGCCTGCGCACGGCGCCGGCGGCAAGCCTCCAGGACATGTCCGGCGTGCTGTCGTCCCGCTATTTCGACAAAGAGACACGCGATCATCTGGACCAGCAAAAGCAACAACTTGCCCGCACATTCACCCTGCGCTGCGCCGCGCACGAATACCTGACGCTGAACAGCGGCGAGACGCATTTCTCGCTCTACCGCCGCATCATGCCCTGGGACCACGCGGCCGGCACGCTGATGCATGCCGAGGCCGGCGGATATCATGCCAAGCTGAATGGCTGCTCCTACACCCCGGCCGAACGCGAAGGAGGCCTGCTGCTGGCCCCCGATCGCGAAAGCTGGACGGCATTGCGGGCGTTGCTGTTTCAGTCCTGATCCGATACTAGGGCACCAGAAAAACCGAACCGGTAGTGCGGCGCGCCTCCAGATCGGCATGGGCGCGGATGGCTTCGATCAGCGGGTATTCGGCGCCGACCGATACCTTCAATCCGGCCGCGACCATCGCGAACAGGTCTTCAGCCGCCGCGCGGTACTTCACCGCATCGGCCAGATAGCCCAGCACGCTTGGCCGAACCAGACGGACACGGGGATGGCTGCTTAACCAAGCGTCATCCACGACCGCCGACGCACCAGCGGCCTGACCGACGCTCGCACCCAGCCGCTTGGCCCATTGGGTCACCATCAACCCCAATCCGCCAGCCGCCGCATGCATCAACACAATGTCGCCGGCTCCTACCGGGTGGACTTCGGTCAATAGCATGCGGGCGGTGATGCCGCGCAGCATCATTGCCGCGGCGTCGCGCAACGGAAGGCTATCGGGGAGTTTTATCAGCTGCTCGGCCGCGATTACCCGAGCTTCCGCATAGCCTCCCGGCGGCAGCCCGGCATAGGCGACGCGCTCACCTATGCCGATACCTGTGACGCCTTCACCAAGCGCCTCGACCGTTCCCGCTCCCTCGACACCGGGAATGCCGGGGTACGAAGGCAATGGATACAACCCCTTCCGATGATAGACGTCCACGAAATTGACGCCGATGAAGGCGTGCCGGATCAGAACTTCTCCCGGTCCTGGGACCGGGCACTCGATCTGTTCCAAAACGAGCGCCTCGGGACCTCCGGGGCTGTGGATGCGAATGGCCTGGATCATTGATATCTCCTGCGGATCTCTGTCGCGCCGGAGAGATGCATCGTAGACAGATGCGCGCATATTCAGCAAACATGCGCAGCTTGTGTGGAAAATCACACAGAAGCTCACGATGCTTGAAGGCACGGCCGGCATGGATTGGAATGACCTGAAATGCTTTACGGTCCTGGCCTCCACCGGCACATTGTCAGCGGCGGCGCGCCAGTTGAAGGTCGATCACTCGACCATCGCCCGGCGCATTGCCACGCTGGAACAGAATCTGGGCGCACGCTTGTTCGACCGGCTGCCTCGGGGTTACGCGCTGACGCCTGACGGCGAACGTCTGGTCGAACAAGCCATGCGAGTGGAGGAAGAAGTCTTCGCCTTGGAGCGGCTTGCCCAGGGGCGGGAAGGGGCGGCGGCCGGGACGGTCAGGATCAGCGCACCGCCCGGCTTCGCCGGGCACTTCCTGGCTCCCCGGCTGATAGCGCTTCGTAAGCGTCATCCAGCGATCCACATCGAGCTTTCGGGCGACTATGGAGACCGCAAATCTGTCACGGCGCGAAGCCGACGTGGCGCTTCGGCTCGCCCGGCCAGACGGAAACTCGCTTGTGGTCCGCCGCATCGGTTCAATCGGCTTCGGCCTGTTCGGCGCACCGGCTTATGTCGATACCACGACACGCGTGGAGACTGGGACTTCATGGGCTATGAGGAAACGCTCGACCACGTTTCGCAACAGAAATGGCTCCACGGCTTCTCCGGAGCCAAACCCTGGTTTTTCGATCCAACGATCTGACCAGCCTGATGAACGCCACCCGCGCCGGTATGGGCGTCGCGGTCCTGCCGTTCTTCATGGGACCGTTTCAGGCGGGCCTTGTCCGTCTTGATAAGGACTCCGCATCGGTCCCGCAGTCTCGGGATCTCTGGATGGTCGCGCATTCCGATGTCAGGCGCTCGCCCACGGTCCGCATCGTCATGGACCATCTTGCCGAACTGATCGACCGGGATCGCGCCTTCCTTGAAGGCGAATCCCGAGCCGGCTGTGGACTGTGTTACTGGGACCGGTGGATCGCCAGCGGCCCGAACGCCTGAGTGGTCGGCATGATTTCCACCCGGTTGACGTTGAAGTGCGGGGGCAGGGTGGCGGCCCAGAACACCGCTTCGGCGACATCGTCGGCGGTCAGCGGGGTCGTGTTGGCATAGACCTTCTCCGCCTTTTCCGCGTCGCCTTTGAAGCGGACCAGCGAGAAGTCGGTCTCGCACATGCCCGGCTCGACATTGGTCACCCGAACACCCGTTCCCTGAAGGTCGGCGCGCAGAGCCAGCGAGAACTGTTTGACGAAAGCCTTCGACGCGCAATAGACGTGCCCGCCGGGATACGGGTAGCTGCCCGCCATCGATCCGATATTGATGACGTGGCCGCGTCCCCGCTCGATCATGCCGGGCAGCAGCGCGCGGGTCGCGAACACCAGCCCCTTGTCGTTGGTGTCGATCATGGTTTCCCAGTCGTCCGGATCGGACTTCTGCGCCGGATCGGCGCCCAGCGCCAGACCGGCGTTGTTGACCAGCGTTTCAACGGCGGCGAATTCCGCCGGCAGGCTGCCGAAGGCCTGATCGATCGCCTTGCGGTCGCGGATATCCAGTTCGACCGTGTGAACCTCGGTCTTCAACTCGTCCCGCAGGGAGTTGAGCTTTTCGGTCCGGCGTCCGACCAGGACCAACTTCGACCCCAGGGCCGCGAAGCGGCGGGCGAAGGCGCTGCCGAAGCCTCCGGTGGCCCCGGTGATCAGCACCAGTTCCGGCTTATGCGGCACATTGTTCGAATAGCTCATCGTCTCACTCCTTCTTCTCGTCACCTTCAGCGGCAGTGCCGCCCAGCGCCGTCTCCTCGCGCTTGGCCCGCTGCCACAGGGTTTCCATCTCATCCAGGTTGGATTGATCCGGGGTGCGGCCATCATCGGCCAGCAGCGATTCGATCCGGCGGAAGCGGCGGTCGAACTTGGCGTTCGTGCCGCGCAATGCCGTTTCCGGATCGATGTCCAGCCGGCGGGCCAGATTGGTCACGGCGAACAGCAGGTCGCCCAGTTCATCCTGAAGCCGCGCCTTGTCGGCTTCGGCCAACTCCGCCCGCAACTCGCCGATTTCCTCCTCGATCTTGTCGAGGATATCGGGCGTTTCGGCCCAGTCGAAGCCGACCCGCGCCGCCCGCTTCTGAAGCTTGATCGCGCGGGTGAGGGCAGGGAGGCCGCCGGTGATGCCGTCCAACACGCTCAACGAGCTGGCCCTGATTTGCGGCCTTGGCCTCGCGCTCGACCGCCTTCTGATCCTCCCAGCGCAGGACCATCGCGTCGGCGCTATCGACCGTCACATCGCCGAAAACATGGGGGTGACGCCGGATCATCTTGTCGGAGATGGCGCCCGCTATCGCATCGAAATCGAAGTCGCCGGCCTCGCGCGCCATCTGGGCGTAGTAGACGACCTGAAACAGCAGGTCGCCCAACTCGTCCTTCAGGGCCGCCATGTCGCCCTGCTCGATCGCGTCGGCGACCTCGTAGGCCTCCTCGATCGTATGGGGCGCTATCGTATGGAAGGTCTGCTCCAGATCCCATGGGCAGCCGCCATTGGGATCGCGAAGCCGGGCCATGATCTCAAGGAGACGGTCAATGTTTCGGGACATGTGGGATGATCTGCCGCAGCGTGTAGGGAGACTTCGACCTTAGCGGACACGAACGCGGGTGCAAACCCGCTTCTCTCCAATGCTGATCACCAATGGGGGCCGATCAGCAATTTCCCGACCCAAGACATAAGCCTCATAATTTATATTATGGAAATTATAGTTAGGATATAACGGTATGAGGCTTGACCTTCTTAACCTATAACGACATGATGCGTGAATTCGGAATTCTGAATTCCCAAATCGGAACGAGACGCACCAGCCATGAAACCCATATCCACACAGCCGGTTCTGATCGATCAGGTTTACGAACGGCTTGTGGAATCCATTGCCGACGGCAGCCTGCTTCCTGGCAGCCGGATCCGCCAGGAGGAACTTGCTGAATGGCTTGGCGTTTCGCGGCAACCGGTCAGCCATGCCCTTCAACTCCTCAAGCACCAAGGTCTGTTGACGGAAAGCGGCAAGCGCGGCCTTACCGTGGCTCCGCTGGACGCTGGCAGAATCGTCGACCTGTATCAGGTCCGGACATCGCTGGACGCCCTCGCCGCCCGCCTTGCTGCCCAGCGCGTCGCGGCAGGTTCGGCCAACGCACCGCAACGCCGCCAACTTGAAGAATCTCTGGAGCATGGCGCGTCGCTGAAGCCGGATCGTCCCGCCTCAGCCTTCATCCAGGCCGATGTCGATTTCCATACAGCGATTTACCGCCTGTCCGGCAACTCCGCGATCGAGGAAACCGTGGCGGCCCAATGGCCGCATCTGAAGCGATCCATGGGCGTGGTTCTGGACAATCCCGATGAGCGCCTTCTGGTCTGGCATGAGCATGCGGCCATCGCTGCGTTTCATTCTGGCCGGCGATGCGCAGCGTGCTGAAGCGGCGGCCCACGACCATGCCAGCCGCGCCGGTACTGAAACCGCCAAGCGCCTTGCAAGACTAACTGGACACCGAAGCAGCTTGATCATTTCAAGAATCTAAAACGAGGGCCATGAATGGCCCCAAAATCTGGAGGAAACGACCATGAAACTGACACCAGAACAACTCGCGGACTTTGAAGAGCAAGGTTACATCTTCCTGCCGGAATGCTTTTCGCCTGAAGAAGTCGAGATTCTTCGTTCCGAAGCCGAAAACATCTACCGCTCCGACCGGCAGGAAGTCTGGCGCGAAAAGAGCGGCGCTCCGCGCACCGCCTTCGCCGCCCATACCTACAATGAGGCATTCCGCATCCTGGGAGCCCATCCACGCCTGATCGAGCCTGTCGAGCAGTTCTTCGGCGAAAAGCTCTACATGCACCAGTACAAGATCAACGCCAAAGCGGCCTTCGACGGCGAGGTCTGGCAATGGCACCAGGATTATGGAACCTGGGCACGGGACGACGGCATGCCGGAGCCGCGCGCTATGAACATCTCGGTCTTCATCGACGAAGTCATGCCGATCAACGGGCCGCTGATGCTGATCCCCGAAGCCACAAGCACGGCACGCTGGCTGCGGGACACGATAAGCAGACGACCTCATATCCGCTCTGGACGCTGGAGCATGATACCGTGAGCCGGCTTGTCGATGAGGGCGGCATCGTGGCGCCTACTGGCAAGCCGGGTTCGGTATTGATGTTCCATGGAAATCTGGTCCATGGCTCGGCGGGCAATATCACCCCCTACCCTCGCAAGATCGTTTACCTGACGCTTTGCGCGGTTTCCAACCACATCCGCAAGCCGACCCGGCCGGAATGGATTGCGCATCAGGATTTCACGCCGATTGAAACCGTCGCCGACGATGCGCTGCTCAACTATGCGCGGTCGCATCGGATGGCGGCGGAGTAGATCATGAACCTCCACCAACTCCTTAAGGAACGTGTCGCGGCCGGACGGCCGGTCCGGGTCGCCCTGATCGGTGCCGGCAAGTTCGGGTCCATGTTCCTGTCGCAGATCCCGACCACGCCGGGTTTGGAAATCGCCGTCATCGCCGACCTGGATACCGACCGGGCGCGCAATGCTTGCCGGCAGGTCGGCTGGGACGATGACCGGATCGAGCGTACCGAGTTCGTCACTTCGGGTGCCGAGGCATGCGGCCATCCGGAGGTTGAGGTCGTCGTCGAGGCGACGGGTTCGCCGGCGGCCGGCATCGCCCATGCCAGGGCTGCGATCAGCGCTGGCAAGCATATCGTCATGGTGAATGTCGAAGCCGACGTTCTGGCCGGGCCTTGCTGGCGGAGGAAGCGCGCGCCAAAGGTGTCGTTTACTCCATGGCTTACGGCGACCAGCCGGCATTGACATCCGAACTGGTCGATTGGGCGCGGGCGTGCGGTTTTCAGGTGGTGGCTGCGGGCAAAGGTACGAAGTACCTGCCGCTGTTCCATAATGTCACTCCCGACGATGTCTGGAGCCATTATGGCCTGACTGCCGAGGAAGCCCGGCGCGGCGGGATGAACGCTCAGATGTTCAATTCCTTCCTTGACGGTACCAAGTCGGCCATCGAGATGGCGGCTATCGCGAATGCTTGCGAACTCGGCGTTCCATCCGACGGGCTGCTGTTTCCGCCCTGCGGCGTCGATGACCTGCCCCATATCCTGCGTCCCAGATCCGCTGGCGGCGTGCTGGAACGGGAAGGCATGGTCGAAGTCGTCTCATCCTTGGAGCGTGATGGGCGGCCGGTTTTCCGGGATCTCCGCTGGGGAGTCTATGTGGTCCTCAAGGCCCCCAATGATTATGCCAAGGCTTGTTTCAAGCAGTATGGGCTGAAGACTGACGACAGCGGCGTCTATGCCGCCATGTACAAGCCATACCACCTGATCGGCCTGGAACTTGGTATTTCAGTCCTTTCGGCGGCACTGCGTCATGAGCCGACCGGTCAGACGCGCAGCTTCCGGGGCGATGTCGCGTCGGTCGCCAAGCGGCATCTGAAAGCGGGAGAAATGCTGGACGGCGAAGGTGGCTATACTGTCTGGGGCAAGCTTGTGCCGGCTGACGAGAGCCTGAAGCTGGGCATCCTGCCCATTGGCCTTGCCCACAAGGTAAAGTTGCTACGGGATGTGCCGGCCGGTCAAGCCGTTACCTGGGCGGATATCGAGGTTCCCGACAGCGAGGCGGTCAGGGTGCGCCAAGCTATGGAGCGCCGGTTTCAGCCATCTCTATGACCAGCCCGTCATAGGCTGGTTCAACCCCAGGCGGCAGTAGCCGCATGAGGTTGTCGTAATCCACGGTCTGGTTCATATGGGTCAGGTAGGCTTGACGCGGCCTGACCCGTTTGATCCATTCAAGAGCCAGTTCCAGGTGGGCGTGGACGGGATGGGGCGGTGCGATCCGGGCGCAGTCCACGATCCAGGTATCGATACCTTCCAGCGCCTGGAATGCCGCCTCGTCCAGCCTGACGACATCGGTTGAATAAGCGAAGTTGCCGAACCGGAAGCCCAGCGACTTCATCCAGCCGTGGTCCTGATCGAACGGCAGAATCTCCATGCCGCCGACGTTGAACGGGCCGGTGATCTCGTGGGCCACCAGCATCGGCTTGTAGTAGAGCCCACCCGGTTTGATCGGCGTGAAGCAGTAGCCGAACCGGTGCATCAGATCGTCCAGCGTGCCGCGGTCGGCATAAATATCCAGCGGCGCCGCCATCGCGACATTGATCCCGCGCAGATCGTCCATCCCATGGGTATGGTCGGCATGGGAGTGGGTATAGACCACGGCGCGTCAGCCAGGTCACGCCAGCCGCGATCAACTGCTCCCGCACATCGGGACCACTGTCCACCAGAACGCGGACGCCGCGATCCTCGACCAGGATCGACGGGCGGCTGCGCCGGTTCCTGGGATTTCCGGGATCGCAGGCGCCCCAGTCTCCACCGATCAGCGGAACGCCGGCCGAGCCGCCGGACCCGAGAACCGTTATCCTCATGACACCGGCGCCGGCATCCGGTTGAAGAGACGGAGGAAGTTCTCCGTCGTCCGGGCCGCCAGTTCCTCGACCGGGATGCCTTTGACTTCGGCGACCGTGGCGGCGGTATATGCTACGAAGGCCGGCTCGTTGCGCTTGCCGCGCTTCGGTATCGGCGCCAGGAACGGCGCATCGGTTTCGACAAGAATCCGGTCCAGCGGAACCGCCCGGACGATGTCCCGCAACTCCTCGGATTTCCGGAAGGTCACGATGCCGGACAGGGAGATGTAGAAGCCGAACTCCAATGCCTGCTCCGCCAGTTCCCGGCCGGAGCTGAAGCAGTGCAGGACGCCGCGCAAGCCCTGCCCCGCCCCTTCGTCCTTCAGGATTCTGGCGGTATCGGCATCCGCGTCGCGGGTATGGACGATGATCGGCAGATCGGTTTCCCGGCAGGCCTGGGCATGGATGCGGAAGCTGGCTTCCTGGATGTCGCGCGGGCTGTTGTCGTAGAAGTAGTCGAGCCCGGTTTCACCGATACCCACAACCTTCGGATGTGCCGCCAGTTCGACCAGCTTTTCGACCGAAGTGACGGCCTGTTCCTCCGCCGCCTGATGGGGATGGACCCCGACGGTGCAGTAGACTTCCTCGTAGGCCTCGGCGATTTCCCGGATCTGGTCGAACCGGCTGATGCGGGTCGAGATCGTGACCATCCGGCCGACCCCTGCCCGCTTCGCCCGCGCCACGATCTCGTCCCGTTCCTCGGCGAAGTCCGGGAAATCCAGATGGCAGTGACTGTCGATCAGCATCGTGCTCAGTTTCCCGCTTCCTCGACGAAGCGCGGGAACACTCCCTGCGGCGGCGGCAGAGGCGTACCCGACGCAAGCGCCTGACCCTCGGCCAGACGGTCGAACCCGCGCTCGTCCTGCGGCACGGCGAGCTGATCCAGGATCTTCGCCGATGCATCGGGCATCAGCGGCTGGGTCAGGATCGCCAGCCGGCGGATCGTCTCGGCCAGCACATACAGCACCGTGCCCATGCGGGCCGGATCGGTCTTGCGCAGAGCCCAGGGCGCCTGCTCGTCCACATAGCGGTTGGCGTCGCCGATCACGCCCCAGAGCGCCTCGATCGCCTTGTGGAAAGCCTGCACCGACAACTCCCGCCGGACGGTATCCAGCAGCGCCGCCGAGGCTCCCAGCAGCTTCTGGTCCGCGTCGCTGAAATCGCCGTGCTGCGGCACGCTGGCGCCGCAGTTCTTCTGGATCATCGACAGCACGCGCTGGACAAGGTTCCCGTAGTCGTTGGCGAGATCGCCGTTCAGCCGGTTGACCATGGCCCGGCGCGAGAAATCGCCGTCATTGCCGAACGGCACTTCCCGCAGCAGGAAGTAGCGCGTCGGGTCCAGGCCGTAGGTCGAAACCAGCGCGTCCGGGGCGACCACGTTGCCCAGCGACTTGGACATCTTCTGGCCTTCGATGGTCCACCAGCCATGGGCGAACACGCGCTTCGGCGGCTCCAGGTCGGCCGCCATCAGGAAGGCCGGCCAGTAGACCGCGTGGAAGCGCAGGATGTCCTTGCCGACCATGTGAAGGTCGGCCGGCCAGTACTTGCCGTATTCGCTGTCCGGCGCGGTGTTGGGATAACCCACGGCGGTGATGTAGTTGGTCAGCGCGTCGAGCCAGACATACATGATGTGCTGCTCGTCGCCCGGCACCGGCACGCCCCAGTCGAAGGTCGTGCGGCTGACCGACAGGTCGCGCAGGCCCGACTTGACGAAGGCCATCACCTCGTTGCGCTTGCCCGGCGGCAGGATGAAGTCCGGGTTGTCCTCGTAGAACTTCAGCAGCCGGTCCTGCCATGCCGACAGGCGGAAGAAGTAGCTGGGCTCCTCGACCCACTCGCACTCCGCCCCGGTGGGCGCCAGCTTCTTGCCGCTTGGCGTCGTGGTCAGCTCGTCTTCGCCGTAGAAGGCTTCGTCGCGGACGGCGTACCAGCCGGCATAGGAGCCGAGATAGATCTCGCCCTTGTCGGCCAGCTTGCGCCACAGGGCCTGACAGGCTTCGATGTGGCGCGGCTCGGTCGTGCGGATGAAATCGTCGTTGGAATAGTTCATCGCCGCCGCGAGGTCGCGGAAGTTCTGCGACACCCGGTCGGTGAAGGTCTGCGGGTCGATGCCGGCCAGCTTGGCCGATTTCTCGACCTTCTGGCCGTGCTCGTCGGTGCCGGTCAGGAACTTCACGTCATATCCGTCGAGCCGCATGAAGCGGGCCAGGACATCGCACGCCAGGGTCGTGTAAGCGTGGCCGATATGGGGTACGTCGTTGACGTAATAAATCGGCGTCGTGATGTAATAGGGCTTTGACCCGGCCATTTCGGCTCTCCTGCGCGGCGTGTCGTCTTTTATATATGATACCGCCCCGCATCAGGCGGAGGCGGCGGCCTCCACCGTCTGCAAGGCATTCAGAATGACCTGTTTGCGATCGAGATTGGCGCTCTCGGCCCGTGCGAAAAGACGGTTGACCTTTTCCCACACCTCAACCCACCGATCAAGGCCGCGATCCCCGGCAAGCCGGGACATCAGGGCTGCCTCGCCGGGAACCACTTCCGGAGGCAAGAGCCCCCGCGCCAGAGAGCGCGCGAACCGTGCCAGCCACCAGACCAACAGGTCCGTCACCGCATAGTATGCCGTATCGGCACCCTTGCGCGCCAGCTTATCGCCAAGCCCATGGGCCGCAACCAGATCGAGCCTGGGGAGAGTGCCCAGCAGAGCCATGAGGTCGCGGTAGAGCGTCAGCCCGCCCGCCGCGGCGAGGTCGAGCGCGCGGCCGATGCTGCCTTCCGCCAGACGGGCCAGCGCCGCCCGGTCGGATTCCGCCAGATCCGGCAGGTGGCGCCCCAGCAGGTCGATCACGACCTCTTCGGGCAGAGGCGGCAGCAGCAGCTTGCGGCAGCGCGAGCGGATCGTGGGGAGCAGCCCGCCGGGATTCTCGGTCACCACGAGCAGCACGGTGCGCGCCGGCGGCTCCTCCAGAATCTTCAGAATGGCGTTCTGGCCGTTGGTGTTGAGCCGGTCGGCCCCGTCCACAATGACCACCCGCCAGCCGCCTTCGGCTGCGGTCAGGCGCAGGAACGGTGCTATCCGGCGGACCTGATCGACCGGAATGTCGGTCTTCAGGCGGCCCTTCTTGTCATCGAACGGACGTTCGATGGTCAGCAGGTCGGCATGCCCGCTGGACGCCACGCGGTTGAACACGGGATGATTGGGGGCGACATACAGGCTTGTGGCGGGCGGCGGATCGCCGAACAACCCGCCGGTGGCCTCTTCACCGTTGGACAGGACGAAGCGGGCGAAGCGGAAAGCCAGGGTCGCCTTGCCGATGCCGGGAATGCCGCCGATCAGCCACGCGTGCGGCAGCCGGCCGGAGTTCCAGGCATCCAGCAGCACCTGTTCGGCGGCGTGATGGGCAAGCAGGTCCGGATTGTGGCGTGGATCGGGAAATTCAGTGGTCACAACGGCAAACGGTCGGGCAGACGTTCGGCAACAGCCTTCAGGATGGCGGCATGGACTTCGTCCACGCTGCCGGACGCGTCGATGATAACGCAGCGTTGCGGCTCACGCGCGGCAATTTCAAGGAAGCCTGCCCGCAGGCGCTGATGGAAGCTCAGGTCCATCCGCTCGTAGCGGTCCTCGCCATCCCGGCGGGCATGCGCGCGCGTGACGCCGGCTTCCGGCGGGATATCGAGGATCAGCGTGAGATCCGGCGCGAAGTCGCCGACGGCGACGGCGTAGAGCCGCTCGATCGGTTCCCGGCCAAGGCTGTGGCCGTAGCCCTGATAGGCCATGGTGCTGTCGGCGAACCGGTCGGAGACGACCCAGCGGCCGGCATCGAGCGCCGGCCAGACCGTCCGCGCCAGATGGTCCCGGCGCGCCGCGAAATGCAGCAGCGCTTCGGTCACTCCATCCCAGCGGCCGGGATCGCCGGAAACCAGGAGCCGGCGGATTTCCTCGGCTCCTGTGGCGCCGCCCGGCTCGCGGGTGGCGAGCACGTCCCGCCCCTGCCCCGCCAGAGCCGCCGCGAGCAGGCGCACCTGGGTGCTTTTGCCGGCGCCCTCGCCGCCTTCGAAGGTTATGAAGCGTCCGCGCGTCACCGGTCAGCTACCCGAGCCTGAAACCAGATGCATCGCCGCGGCGCCGATCCGGCCGATGAAGCCGAGACGCTCGACGTCCTGGCCGGCGACCAGCGGCACTTCGCGCTTGCTGAAGCCCGGCGCTTCCATCACGACCTTGCCAAGCTTCGTGCCCTTGGCGACCGGTGCCGGCACCGGCTCTTCCAGCACGACGGAGACCTTGAGGTTGCGGCGCTCGTCGCGGTTCATCGTGACGCGCAGGTCGTCTTCGACCACCAGCGGAACGGTGCTGGCGGCGCCCAGCCAGACGGCGGCCTGATCGACCGGTTCGCCCTTCTTGAACAGGGCATAGGATTCGAACTCGCGGAAGCCCCATTCGATGATGCGGGCCGATTCGTCGGCGCGGGCCTGCATGCTCGGCAGGCCGTTGACCACCAGGACCAGACGGCGGCCGTTGCGCTCGGCCGAGGCGGTCAGGCCGTAGCCGGCGGTTTCGGTATGGCCGGTCTTCATCCCATCGACATTCATGTTGCGGTAGAGCAGCGGGTTGCGGTTGCCCTGCTTGATGCCGTGATAGGTGAATTCGGTCTGGGAATAGTAATGGTAGAATTCCGGGAATTCCTTGATCAGGTGCTGCGCCAGCAGCGCCAGATCGTAGCAGGTCGAATAGTGGTTTTCGTCCGGCCAGCCGGTGGCGTTCTTGAAGTTGCTGTCGGCCATTCCAAGCTCGCGGGCGCGCTTGGTCATCTCTTCCGCGAACCGCTCTTCCGAGCCTGACAGCCCTTCCGCGAGAACGACCGAGGCGTCGTTGCCGGACTGGATGATCACGCCCTTGATCAGGTCTTCCACCTTGATCTGCGCGTTCAGCTCCGTGAACATCTTGGAGCCCTGCATGCGCCACGCGCGCTGGCTGACCGGCATGGTGTCGTCCAGCGACAGCCGGCCCGCCTTGATCCGTTCGAAGACCATATACATGGTCATGATCTTGCTCATCGACGATGTCGCCATGCGCTGATGGGCATTCTTCTCGAACAGGGTGGTGCCGGTCGACATATCGATCAGAACCGCCTGCCTCGCGATGGTATCGAGCGACGCGGCCGACGCGACGGACGCGATGCAGGAGACTATGATCCCGGCGATCCAGGCGATCGACTTGCGCGGATGGGCGACGGACATCTGTTTTTGCTACCCTCTGTTTCCTGATGCTGGCGCGGAGATTCGATCCGAACTTGAAGTTCAGTCCACGATGACGCGTGCGCCGTTGTTGCCGGCTTCGATGACCTGATTGAGGATCGAATTGGCCGCCTCGACGCTTGAGAGCGGGCCGACGCGAACCCGGAAATACTGGGTATTGCCGACCATGGTCGGATCGATCCGCGTAGTGCCGAGGTCCGACAGCCGGGCACGCAGCCTGTTCGCATTGTCATACACCGTGAAGGCCCCGGCCTGCACGTACAACCTGCCGTTCGAGCGTACCGGCGTATCGGCAACGACGGCGGCCGGCAGGAACCGGCCATCGACGGTAGCGCCCGCCACGGTCTGCGACGGATCGAATGCGGGCCGCTCCGCGACCTGCCGCCGTATCGGCGAGGCGCCTTCGACCTGCACGGAAGCCGCGGGGAGCCGCAACCGGCTTGGGCGCACCATCGGGCGAGATGTCGGCGACGCTGACACCCGCCTGACCCGCGCGGGCCGCCGCCGCGACGGCGCGGCTTTCCTCCGGCAGGATCGATGACCCTGACCTTGGCGCTGCCCTGCCCTTCGAACCCCAGCAACTGGGCGCCGCGCCGCGACAGATCGACGATCCGGCCGGGAACGAACGGGCCCCGGTCGTTGATCCGCACGATGATCGAGCGGCCATTTTCCAGGTTGGTCACGCGGACGAGGCTGGGCATCGGCAGCGTCTTGTGGGCGCCCGTCAATTCGTTCTGGTCGAAGCGTTCGCCATTGGCGGTGGTTTCGGCGTGGAAGCCCGGACCATACCAGGAGGCGATGCCGGTTTCGTCGTAGCTGAAATCTTCCTTCGGATAATACCAGACGCCTTTGACCTGATAAGGCTCGCCGATCTTGTAGCCGCCGCTTGAGCGCGACTGCCCCTGAACGGCGGCTTTCGGTCCCTGATCTGGTTTCGGCGCACCCGGCAAGCGCCAGGACGGCCACGGCTATCAGCAGACCATTCACTATATTGCCGGTCACGAAATTGCTGACCACAGCTTTCCCGGCCATCCTGACTTTCCTCTAAAGGCGGAGCGAAACTACCTCATATACTCATAAGCTCCAACAAGAATGGTTAATCGTTTCGTACAGGTGCCGGGAAACCAGGAGTCGGTACGATCCATCAGGCGGTAGGCCGCCAGCCCAACCCATTCCCGCACGCTTTCATTGAGGGCATCAAGGCCGGAAAGCAGATCGGGGCTCCAGGTCAATTCGCTGGTGCTCCGGTAATCCACCGGATACGCCAGGACCGGCCATCCGGCGCGGCGGAAGATTCCGACGGAGCGTGGCATATGGGCCGCCGAGGTTATCAGCAGCCAGGTTTCACCCGGTCGCGGATTGACCAGCGGGCGGCTGAAGACGGCATTTTCATAGGTGTTGCGCGACTCGCGCTCGAAGGCGATGCGCGAAATGTCGAAGCCAAGCCCGTCCAGCACATGGCGGATCACGTCGGCCTCCCGCAGGTTGCCGGCGAACACGAAGCCCGATCCGCCGGTGAAGACCAGCCGGGCTTCCGGGTAGCGGCGGGCCAGCGCCACGAACTCGGTAATTCTCTCGGCGGCGCTGTTGAGGACCGGCTGTCCCCGGTCGGCCGTCATCTCGGTATGGACGGAACCGCCCAGCAGGATGATGCCGTCGATCCGGGCCGGCAGATCGGGCTGGGGGAAACGCTCCTCCAGCGGCCGAAGCGTCAATTGCCCGACCGGCAGCAAGGTCAGCGCCGCCACCAGCAACACGCCAGCCGAAACCAGACGTTTGCCAAGGCGGCGATGCCGCCGGCCGGCGCGAAACTGGAGCACCCGCCCCAGGATCAGCACCATGGCCAGCAGGTTGCCGGGGCGGACAAGCGCCCACCCCAGCTTCGACAGGACGAAAGACATGGTGTGGACCGCTTGTTACCGCCCCTGGGATGCTGGCAGACCGATGCGATCAGATGTCGGCGTAGCAGTGGGTTTCGGCCGCACCGCCGGGATGCGTCACCGCACCCTTCTCCGCATCGCCGACGAGCTGCGCGTATTTCCAGAGCGCGCCGGACTGGAAGTCGTGCTGGCGCGGCGCCCAGGCCTTGCGGCGCTCGGCCAGTTCGTCGTCCGACAGCTCGACCGTGATGGTGCCGGCTTCGGCATCGATCGAGATGATGTCGCCGTCCTTCAGCAGGCCGATCGGGCCGCCAACGGCCGCTTCCGGACCGACATGGCCGATGCAGAAGCCGCGCGTGGCGCCGGAGAACCGGCCGTCGGTGATCAGCGCGACCTTGTCGCCCATGCCCTGGCCGTAGAGAGCCGAGGTGGTGGACAGCATCTCGCGCATGCCGGGACCGCCGCGCGGTCCTTCGTAGCGGATGACCAGCACTTCGCCTTCCTTGTACTCGCGGCGCTCGACCGCGGCGAAGGCTTCCTCCTCGCAGTCGAACACGCGGGCCGGGCCGGAGAACTGGAGCTTCTTCATGCCGGCGACCTTCACGATGGCGCCGCCCGGAGCGAGATTGCCGCGCAGCCCGACGACGCCGCCGGTCGGGGTGATCGGGTCGCTGGTCGGACGGATGACATCCTGGTCGGTCGGGAACACCACGTCGGCCAGATTCTCGGCGATCGTCTTGCCGGTGACGGTCATGCAGTCGCCATGGAGATAGCCGCCGTCGAGCAGCGCCTTCATCAGGACCGGAACGCCGCCGATCTCGAACAGGTCCTTGGCGACATAGCGCCCGCCGGGCTTCAGGTCGGCGATATAGGGGGTGCGCTTGAACACCTCGGCGACGTCGTGCAGGTCGAACTCGATCCCGCACTCATGCGCGATGGCCGGCAGATGCAGGCCGGCATTGGTCGAACCGCCGGAGGCGGCGACGACGACGCAGGCGTTTTCCAGCGCCTTGCGGGTGACGATGTCGCGCGGACGGATGTTGCGCTTGATCAGCTCCATCACCGCGCGGCCCGAGGCTTCGGCATAGGCGTCGCGGCTCTCATAGGGAGCCGGAGCGCCGGCCGAGCCGGGGAGAGCCAGACCCATCGCTTCGGAGACGCAGGCCATCGTGTTGGCGGTGAACTGGCCGCCGCATGATCCGGCCGACGGGCAGGCGACGCATTCCAGCTCGTGCAGGTCCTCGTTGCTCATCTTGCCGGCGCTGTGGGCGCCGACCGCCTCGAACACGTCCTGAACGGTGACGTCCTTGCCCTTGTACCGGCCGGGCAGGATCGACCCGCCATACATGAAGACGCTGGGAACGTTGAGGCGCACCATCGCCATCATCATGCCGGGCAGCGACTTGTCGCAGCCGGCCAGACCGACCAGACCGTCGTAGCAGTGGCCGCGCATCGTCACTTCGACCGAATCGGCGATCACTTCCCGGCTGACCAGCGACGATTTCATGCCGGCATGGCCCATGGCGATGCCGTCGGTGACGGTGATGGTGGTGAACTCGCGCGGGGTGCCGGACCCGGCCTTGACGCCCATCTTGACGGCCTGGGCCTGCCGGTTGAGCGCGATGTTGCAGGGAGCCGCCTCGTTCCAGCAGGTCGCGACGCCGATGAAGGGCTGCGCGATCTCTTCCTCGGTCATCCCCATGGCGTAGTAGTAGGAGCGGTGCGGCGCCCGCTCGGGTCCAACGGAGACATGCCGGCTCGGCAGGTTGGATTTGTCCCAGGTGGTGGATTTGTTATCGCCATAGGGCATGACCAATTACCTCTTGTTGCCTTTTGGTCCAGCAGAGGGGCTGCACTTGTTGCGCCGGAACATAGCGCCATGGTCCGGCAAAGCCTAGCGCGCTTTGCACGGCGCCCGTATCCCTCCCCATACACCACCCACCCCCTGGAAGGACGTAACTGTTATCAAATGTCATCATTCCGGAGAGTTCCCGGCTTGGTGGTCAGGACTGACCGGCGTGGTGGCCGGGGTGGGTGCCGTCCGGCCAAAGCTCTGGCGGAAGCAAGTTGTCGTCTTCGTCGAAATAGGCTAGCGCGTCGCTCAGGTCCCGGATTTTGCCGGATAGCTCGGGGTGGCGGGCCATCAGGTGCTCGTAGCAGAAGAGCCGTCGGCGAACGGCGGCGCGGGCTGCTTCAATGGCGGAATGGCGCGATTGGGCTGGTGGGGGTGGCGTGTGAGCGGGGGCAGGCACTACCGGCAGCCGCAGTTCGGGCGGCATCGGCGGGTCGAACATGGTATCCTCTTCCGGGGCTTCGGAAGATGTGGGATCGGCATCCTCGGCCTCAGTCTCGGCTTTCTCCCCGGCTCCAACTTCAGCTTCGACTTCAGCTTCGTCGGTTTCGGGCTGCTGCCGGCGCATTTCCTCCAACGCCGTTTCAAGGCCATCGGAACGCTTGGCGGTGGTGGGCGCGAGGCCACGCAGGCGGGCGATCATGTCGATGGCGCGGAGGGCGGCGAAGTCGTTCTCCCGTGCCATGGTGTCGATCATCAGGCGCTTGAGAGCGGATACCAGCTCATCAAGCTCGCCCTGGCGCTGGTTGTCGCTGGCGTGGGCGAGGTCGGCTGCGCGGGCCGCGATGCGTTGCTCCTTCATCAGGCGCGATCCCGTCTGCCGCGCGCTGTCCCAGGCATAACCCGCCAGCCGCGCCGCTTCCGTCAGGCTGCGGCCCGATGCGACGTGCCTTGCGAAAGCCTCCTGCCGATGCGGGAGCGGGTGGGCTGCGGTGCGGGCATGGGGAAGGGTTTCGGCTGAGGCTTCAGCAGAGTGGGGCATGGCGGGCGCTTTCCGGGGTGTTGATGGGAGGATTATTATCCTTTTTCTGCTGGCGCGTCAATCGTTGCGGCGGCGGCGCTCTGAGACGGATCGGGTGACTGGCTGTGGCAGGATAAACATAAACTGTCACCGAAATATCAGCTAAACTAGTACACTGTCACCGAATTTATTGACTGTCGGCTCGACGACCAGGTCGGCGATTCGCCCGCAAGAGGGGCGAACCGCCGACCTGCGATGCTTGGTGAATTCTGTAGGTACAGGTTCCTGTTTGCGGCTTCAGGACGCGTGGTATCAGGCGGTGGTCAGGCGGGCCAGGGCGTCGGCCAGCTTTTGTTTGGCGGCTTCGGCCGTGGCGCGGCGGTCGCGCTGTTCCTCGATGACTTCCTCGGGGGCGCGGGAGACGAAGTTGGCGTTGTTGAGCTTCTGGTCGATCTTGGTGATCTCGCCGGTCAGCTTGTCGATCTCCTTCGACAGGCGGGCCTTTTCCTGGTCCAGGTCGATGACGCCGGCGAGCGGCAGCACGACGGTCGCTTCGTCCAGCACCGCCTGGATGGCGCCCTTCGGGGCCGCTTCGGCGGTGGTGTCGGCGGAGGACAGGCGAGCCATCCGGAGGATGATGTCGCGGTAGGTGTCCAGACGCCGCACCGTCTCGGGGGAGGCGTCCTTGAGCAGCAGCGGGATCTGGGCGCCGGCCGGGACGTTCATCTCGGAGCGGACGGCGCGCACCGTGGAGATCAGGCGGACGACCCAGTCCATCTCGGCCTGGGCGGAGGCGTCGGCGATGTCGGGGCCGAACTCCGGCCAGGAGGCGCGGATCAGGCCGCTTTCGCGGTTGGTGCCGAGCTTTTCCCACAGCTCCTCGGTGATGAAGGGCATGAAGGGATGCAGGAGCTGCAGGATCTCGTCCAGCACCCAGGCGGCGGTGGCGCGGGTCTCGGCCTTGCGCCTCGGCGTCGTCGCCGTTCAGGACGGCTTGGCGAGCTCGAGGTACCAGTCGCAGAAGTTGTTCCAGATGAACTGGTAGAGGGCGCCCGCCGCGTCGTTGAAGCGGTAGGCCTCGAGCGCTTCGGCGACGCGGCGCCGCGGTCTTGGCGAGCTCGCCGACGATCCAGCGGTTGACCGTCAGCTTGACCGATGCCGGGATCGAAGCCGGGCTCGCGCCACGCACTCGTTCATCTGGCAGAAGCGCGCCGCGTTCCACAGCTTGGTGCCGAAGTTGCGGTAGCCCTCGACGCGGCCGACCGCCGAGCTTGATGTCGCGGCCCTGGGCGGCCATGGCGCGCCAGGGTGAAGCGCAGCGCGTCGCGCCGTAGTCGTCGATCAGGTCCAGCGGATCGATGACGTTGCCCTTGGTCTTCGACATCTTCTGGCCGTGCTCGTCGCGGACCAGGCCGTGGATGTAGACGTCGCGGAACGGCACCTCGCCCATGAAGTGCAGGCCCATCATCATCATCCGGGCGACCCAGAAGAAGATGATGTCGAAGCCGGTGACCAGCACGTCGTCGGGATAGAAGCGCTCCAGCTCCGGCGTCTGCTCCGGCCAGCCCAGGGTCGAGAACGGCCACAGCGCCGA
Organism: uncultured Alphaproteobacteria bacterium; assembly: GCA_963848585.1. Classification (GTDB taxonomy): domain Bacteria; phylum Pseudomonadota; class Alphaproteobacteria; order Azospirillales; family Azospirillaceae; genus Skermanella. The sequence goes on from CAWKET010000054.1 coordinate 37,010, forward strand.
GGAGAACCAGGTGTCGAGCACGTCCTCGTCGCGGGTGCAGCTCGGTCGTCGCGGCCGTAGTGGCGCTCGCGCCGCCGCCTTGGCCTCGTCCTCGGTCTCCTCGACGAAGATCGTCGCCGTCCGGCCCGTACCAGGCCGGGATCTGGTGGCCCCACCAGAGCTGGCGCGAGATGCACCAGGGCTGGATGTTGCGCATCCACTCGAAGTAGGTGTTCTCCCACTGCTTCGGCACGAAGACGGTGCTGCCCTCCTCGACCGCCTCGATGGCCGGCTGGGCCAGCGTCTCGGCGTCGCAGTACCACTGGTCGGTCAGCAGCGGCTCGACGACCATGCCGGAGCGGTCGCCGTGCGGCACGCATGTGGCGTGTGCGGCTCGATCTTCTCGACCAGGCCCAGCGCTTCGAGGTCGGCGACGATGCGCTTGCGCGCCTCGAAGCGGTCGAGGCCGCGATAGGCTTCCGGCGTCGCGTCGTCGTTGATCTGCGCGTCCCGGTCGAGGACGTTGATCATCTCCAGCTCGTGCCGGCGGCCGACCTCGAAGTCGTTGAAGTCGTGGGCCGGGGTGATCTTGACCGCGCCGCGTGCCCTTCTCCGGATCGGCGTAGTCGTCGGCGACGATCGGGATGCGGCGGCCGACCAGCGGCAGGATCGGCATAGCTTGCCGATCAGGTCCTTGTAGCGCTCGTCGTCCGGGTGGACCGCGACGGCGGTGTCGCCCAGCATGGTCTCCGGCCGGGTGGTCGCGACGGTGATGAACTGGTCCGGCTCGCCTTCGAGCGGATAGCGGAAGTGCCAGAGATGCCCCTTCACTTCCCGCTGCTCGACCTCGAGGTCGGAGATGGCGGTCTGCAGCTTGGGGTCCCAGTTGACCAGCCGCTTGTCGCGGTAGATCAGGCCCTGCTTGTAGAGCGTGACGAACACCTTGCGCGACCGCCTCGGACAGGCCCTCGTCCATGGTGAAGCGCTCGCGGGCCCAGTCCGGCGAGGCGCCCAGCCGGCGCAGCTGGCGGGTGATCGTGCCGCCCGACTCGGCCTTCCACTCCCAGACCCGGTCGACGAAGGCCTCGCGGCCGAGGTCGTGGCGGGTCTTGCCGTCGGCGGCCAGCTGCCGCTCGACCACCATCTGGGTGGCGATGCCGGCATGGTCGGTGCCCGGCTGCCACAGCGCGTCGCCGCCGCGCATGCGGTGAAGCGGATCAGCATGTCCTGGAGCGTGATGGTCAGCGCGTGGCCCATGTGCAGGCTGCCGGTCACGTTGGGCGGCGGCATCATGATGGTGTAGGGCTGCGCGTTGCTGGCCGGATCGGCCGCGAAGGCGCCCGATTTTTCCCACGCGTCGTAGTGCTTCGCTTCGACTTCGGCCGGGCGGTAGGTCTTGTCCAGCATCGCTGAACCTCTCACTGGTCCGGATTTCGTAAAATGCCGGAATAAACAAGGATATGGCGGGCCGTGCGATCAGCATGGCCCGCCCCGATCAACTCATACCCGCCCAAGGCTGGTGGCTGGAATGTCCGTCAGCCGCCCTGGGCGCGGCGTACCATCTTCTCGATTTCGCGCTGGACCATGCGCTCGACCATCGGCGGAAGGTTCTGATCGAGCCAGTCCCTCAACAGCGGGCGCAGCAGATCCTTCAGGATGTCTTCGACCGTCGGTCCGCCGCCATAGGCATGCATGCTTCCGGAGAAGCGGTTGCCGCCCATGGTGCTGGCAAGCTGCGCGAAGGCGGCGCTGGTCGCGGCCGCGGTCGGCGCCGACACCAGATCGTCGTCGTCGTACCGGTTGACGGGCTGCGGCCGGGGCGCCGGCTTGTCGAACAGGTCGTCCAGGGTTTCCAGCGACAGCGGAGGCTCGGGATCGTCCTCTCGGCTCCGGTTCCGGGTCCATGGCGCGCGACCAGGGATCATCTTCCGGCGGATCGTCGACATCCACGACCGACCCGTCGTCCTGGACCATCTGAGTGAGTTCCAGCACGTCCTCATCCATCGGCTCGGGAGCCGGCGGTGGAGGCGCGAATGCCGAACACCGGAGCGGGCGCGGGTGCTGGAGCCGGTTCAGGCTTGCTCGGCTCCGCAGGCTCGGTGTCTTCGGATATGATCCGCCGGATGGAGGCGAGGATTTCCTCCATCGACGGTTCTTGCTGGGACTTAGTATCACTCATCAGCGCAACCCCAGGGGCCTGATCGGGAACCCGGAGCCTATGGCACCACAGGTTAAATTACTACCAAGTCGTTGAGCCGGCCGACCCGGAACCGCATTGTCACTCATTGATATCGGTGCCCCACCACTTGTCGCGCACCTGCTTGTAATGCTTTTCATGGTCGTAGAACGGAACCCGCAGGCCAAGCTGCCGGGCCGAAAGCTGGCCGGTGGCCGACAGCACGGAGAATGCCGCGACCATTTCGTTGCGTTGCGCCTGAACAAGCTGGACGCGGGCGTCGAGCAGTTCCTGCTCGCTGTCCAGGGTGTCCAGCGTGGTGCGCGAACCGACCAGCGCTTCCTGGCGAACGCCTTCCAGCGCTATTTCCGAGGCGCGGACCTGAGACTGCCGCGATTCGATGGTGGCGCGGGCGGTCGTCAGACCCTCCCAGGCGCGAATCGCGTTTTCGACCACCTGACGGCGCGATTCCTCGATCTGGATGCGCCGCTGTCCGGCCGTCTGCCGGGCTTCACGGACGCGCAACTCGGTGGAGCCGGCCTGATACAGCGGGATCGTCACGGATGCCGTGACGGACGCGCCGTCCTGGCGGTCGGCCTGTGACGCTGGGCTCGTAGGTGCGCGACAGCGTGCCGCGGAGGTTGGCCGACGGCAGCATCTCGCCCCGGACGGCATCGACGGCGTTGCGGGCCGCCGTTTCCGAAAATTCCGCCGCGATGACGTTTGGATTGTTGCTCTCGGCCAGCGCCACGGTTTCTTCCCGCGAGGACGGCAGGTCGAATACCAGACGCGGCGCCGTCAGCCGGCCCGGCGGCGAGCCGATCACGCGGGCGTAAACCGCGCGGCTGGCGCTGAGCTGGCCTTCCGCCTGGATACGGTCCGAAAGGGCGCGGGCGAGGCGCGACTCCGCCTGACTGACGTCGGTGCGGGTGATCTCACCGACATTGAACCGGTCGCGCGAGGCGTCGAGCTGGCGCCGGAGGACCTGTTCGTTGTTGACGTTGAGATCGACCACGGCCTGATCGCGGACGACGTCCAGATAGGCCGTGGCGCCGTCGAGCAGGACCGACTGTTCGGTCGAGAGCAGATCGGCGCGCTGCGCTTCGACCAGCGCTTCAGCGCGCTTGGTTCCCGCCTGGGTGCGGCCGCCGGAATAGAGCGGCTGAACGACGCTGAGATCGAGGCCGCGCTGATTGAGGATTGTATCTTGTTACAGTTTCGCCTTGAGCGTTCGGTCCCCTGATGCGCGAACGGGAGTATCCGGCATCGGCGCCCGCCTCAAGCGTCGGGCGGTAGCCCGATAGCGCCTGCGGCACCAGCTCGTCCGTCGCCCGCAACTGCGCGCGCTGCGATTCGATGGTCGGGTTGCTGACATAGGCGTTGGCCAGGGCCTCTTCCAGGCTCTGCGCCCCGGCCGGCTGACCCGACAAGGCGAGCAAAAGAGCGCCGCCGAGCGACGCCCCCCAAACCCCGCCGGACCGCCGTGTTCTGCGCGTCATCAATACACCTTCATCGTCGGATCGATGCGTCGTGCCCAGGCATCGACACCGCCCATCAGATTGGTCGCCTTATCAAAGCCGTTGTGACGCAGCCAGGCGGTCGCCTGAGCGCTCCGCCCGCCGTGATGGCAGATCACGACGATCTGGCGGTCCTTCGGCAATTCTCCCGCCCGCTGGGGCAGCGAGGCAAGGGGAATGCTGCTGCTCCCTTCAATGGCGCACAGATCGAACTCCCACGGCTCCCGTACATCCAGCAGAGCGACCTCGGCACCGGATCTGGCGCATGGCCTTGAGAGTATTGACATCGATCTGCAACGGCACTGTATCGGACATCACAGACTCCTTAACTCATATACAAGGGGGCGACCCGTTGCCCGAAACCGCCGCTCCAATTCCGCTCAGAACTCGAACACCGGTTTCGGCTCGAAGCCCGGCAGGAGCGGGGTGGCGGCGTCGAACAGGATCCGGCCGGTTTCAACCTTGCCCGTGCGCTGGAACAGACGAGCCTGTCCCATGCGGCCATCGGGCGAGACGACTGTAACCAACCTGCCGCCGTCGGCCAACTGCTCCAGAATCGCCGGAGGCACTTCTGCCACAGCGCCGTGCAAAAGTATCACATCATAGGGGGCCTGCTTGGCGTAACCCTGCTCAAGCGGACCCTGCACCAGCACCACATTGTCGACACCCAGGTCGCGCAGCGTCGCATCGGCGCGCGCGGCCAGTTCGGCATCGGATTCGAGCGCCACGACGGTCGCGGCCATACGGGACAGCAGAGCGCTGGCGTAGCCGGTGCAGGCCCCGACGTCGAGCACGATATCGGTCGGCTTGACCCGCGCTTCCTGAAGCAGGCGCGCGATCACCATCGGCTCGATCAGGTAGCGGCCCTTGGCGACGGGAATGTCCTCATCGACATAGGCGATCCCGCGCGACGCCTTGGGGACGAAGAGTTCCCGAGGGATCTTGGACATGGCGTCGACCAGCGCCTGATCGGTTACTTTGTTGGGGCGAACCTGCCCTTCGACCATATTATAGCGAGCGGCGGAATAATCGGGCATGGCAACCGTTTTCTGATCTTGTTTCGCCTGGACGCGCCTTTGTTCCGCGGCGGAGCGGCGCTGACTGGCCTTATATCCGCCAATGCGTTGAAACACAACGGACAGCCTTGGCGCAGCTGGGACGGCGCGACAAAATGACCCGGGCGAGCGGCATCATGCCGGCGAAGTGCTTGGAGCAGTGCTTGACCGGGACATTCCGGCCCGCTATATCAGGTCACCTTCCGGGCCGGTGACGTTACACCGGAAACCGGCACCGTGGCGCGGTGGCAGAGTGGTGATGCAGCGGACTGCAAATCCGTATATGTGGGTTCGATTCCCACCCGTGCCTCCAACTTCCCTGAAATTCCTTAAGTAAGTATCGAGCTGGAACAGAGCGCGCGGTTACCGCGGCGCTGTTCTTTGCTTCGTTTATCGATGGTTGGTTCAGGTACGGCAAATCGCCCTGCCCTCCCCCGCCCTCCCCTCCCCCACCGCTTAAATACATACTCCAATCGATTTATTCTTAATTTCCGCAAGAAAAAGAACTTACCTGGTGAATAGTCTTCTCATACGTCGGCCGTAGATAGGTCGATATTGCTGACGCATTTTTACTACACCTGACTGACTATTCAGTGAATCGGCATCAAAAATCTCAGCCGCGAACCCACGGCTTGGTGCATCATCTATTTGAAGGCGGATGGGTCGACCGGCTGAACGGCAATATCGGGTTCTCACCGCTCATGCCGGTCACGGGGCTTCGGAACCGCCGATGGCGGGACCCTCAATCGTATTGAGCGCCCCAATGTTTTGAGTGAGGGAGCGGACCATGCAGATCGCGGCTGGACACAATGTCACACTTACCCGCAATCAGCTTGTTGCGGCCTCGGTGGCCATGGTTCTGATGGTCGGCGTCGCCGGCGGCATGCTTTTGGCCACCAGGGCCGACCTGACCGATCTGCTGGGCGTGCCGGAAAATTCGCTGCCGGAGAATACCCGGCCGATGATTCTGGTCCCGCTTCCGCGCTAGGCCTTTCCCATCAGGCTTTCGGCGTCAAGGCTTCGACGTCTCTTTAGTGTAGGCGCAACTCGTCCGGGGGCGGGCTTTCCCGCGCTGGCCCGCCCCGGCCTTTTTCCGATTCGCTCCGGATTGACTTAACCGGCGGCTTCCCCTGAAGCAGGGGAAGGCCGCTTTGCGACTTGATGCACCCGCTGTTGCCGCACATGTCATTGAAGAACTCGTGGGCGATGCTGCGGGCTCTGGCAATGGAGGCGTGACATGGTCTCGGCACTTGGCGTCCCGGTCAAACCGGCGCTGCCCGTCGCGTTCTGCTGTTTTCCCTCCTGCCGATCCTTGGCCCAGTGATGTCTGTCGCACCCTTGAGTGCCGCGACCGGCGCTGGCTCGGGAAATCGAGTCGCCCGATATCGCGGCGATGGTCCAGTCGATCGTGGGCGTCAAGGCCATCGTCCCGTCCAATGCCCGCACGGCGGAGTCGCTGGGCACCGAACGGATGGGCAGCGGCATCGTGATCGACAGCAGCGGGCTGATCGTCACGATCGGCTATCTGGTGATGGAGGCCAGTTCGGTCGAAGTCCGGACCGCGGACGGGAAGGTCCATCCGGCCGATATCGTAGCCTACGATCAGGCCAGCGGCTTCGGCCTGCTGCGCGGGCAGTATGGCTTCAAGGCCAAGCCGATGCGGCTGGGGCGGTCGGCGGAGGTCAAGGTCGGCGATCCCCTGCTGGCGCTCAGCCATGGCGGGCCGGAGGGCGTGCGCGCGACGCAGTTGGTTTCCAAGCGCGAATTCGCCGGTTATTGGGAGTATCTGCTGGACGAGGCGCTGTTCACGTCACCGCCCATCATGGATTTCGGCGGGGCGGCCCTGGTGTCGCCCAAGGGCGAGTTGATCGGAGTCGGCTCGCTGTTCGTCCATGATGCGGCGCCGCCGCTGGCAGTCTCCCGGCAACATGTTCATCCCGGTGGATGTCCTGCGGCCGATTCTCGGCGATCTGATAGCGCTGGGCAGGACATCCACGCCGCCGCGCCCCTGGCTGGGATGACCACCCACGAGGAGGGAGACAGGCTGGTCATCCGGCAGGTGACGCCGGGAAGTCCGGCGGCGAACGCGGGATTGCGCGACCAACGATGCGATCGTCGGAGTGGCTGGGCAGCCGGTCACGCGCCTTGCGGATCTTTATCGGAAAATCTGGGCTTTAGGCGATGCCGGCGTGCGTGTGCCGCTCGACATCCGGCGCGGCGATCAGGTAGAATCCGTTCCGGTCATTTCGATGGATCGATATCGTCACCTGCGGCTAAACCCCACATTCTGAGGATTTTGCCCTATACCTTCTCGTATAGGCGGCGATATACGAAATAATCCTTCGACTTTTAGTGGTATTTAGCCCTATCCCCGTATAGCATGCCGCCCGTGGCTCAGGAATGATGTTCCTGTGTTTGCCGTATCGGCCGGATCAGGTGCGGATTTTATCGTGCCGGTCATCCGATACGCAGCCGTTGATGGGTTTGGGGGACGGGTGTAGGAAATGATGCGCAAGCCTAAGAATGTCGCCAATGAAATCGACGCCCATGTGGGCAGCAGACTGCGCCTGCGTCGTCTCCTGCTGGGCATAAGCCAGGAGAAGCTGGGAGGCGCCCTGGGCCTGACCTTCCAACAGATTCAGAAATACGAGCGCGGGGCCAATCGTGTTGGGGCCAGCCGGCTGTTCGACCTGTCCAGAGCCCTGGATGTTCCGGTTTCGTATTTTTTCGCCGATATGCCGGAGGAAACGGCTGCGGTGATGCCTGTGCGCGTTGCCGGCAGGCTGTCCCCATCCCGCGAGTCGTCATTGGACGCCGACGTGCTCCTGAGCAAGGAAACCGCCGATCTGGTGAGGGCCTATTACGGCATTGCCGATCTTGAAGTACGGCGGCGTACGCTGGATTTTCTGCGTACGGTGAGCGAGAGCATCATCCTGGAGCGCGAATCCGGTCAAAAGGATGATCCATCCGGAGACGGTAGCGGCGACGAGGGTGGCACTGTGGAGAACGAACCTGCAATCGAAATGGCTTAGCCGTTAGTCCCGCTGGGGTCCATCGGCAAGGTGCTCGCGCCCGGGAACGCCATACGCTAATAAGCGATGGCGCTGCCCCGTGTTGCCTGGGCACCGCACCATGATGGCGGAGTGATACCATGAACGACGAGCAGGACATCGATATCCGCGACAAAGAAACCGTCTATGACGGCTTCTTCCGGATGGATCGCTACCGGCTTCGCCACCGCAAGTTCGACGGCTCCTGGACCCCGGAAGTCTCGCGCGAGATCTTCGAGCGCGGCAATGCGGTAGCCATCCTGCTTTACGATCCGGAACGCGATGCGGTCGTCATGGTGGAGCAGTTCCGCCTGCCGGCCTATCTCGCCGGCCGGTCGGCCTGGTGCCTGGAGACCCCGGCCGGCATCGTCAAGCCCGGCGAGGAACTGGCCGCCGTCGCCCGGCGCGAGGCGCTGGAGGAAACCGGCTGCGAAATTGCCGGCGAGATTCGCAAGATCGGGCAGTTCATGGCCAGCATCGGCGGCAGCACGGAGATCGTCACGGTGTTCTATGGGGCGGTCGATTCGCGGACGGCTGCCGGCATCCACGGAGTCGCCGACGAGCACGAGGACATCCGGGTCCATGTCGTCCCCGCCGACGAGGCGATCCGGAGGGCCGACGAGGGCGAGATCGAGAATGCCGCCAGCGTCATAGCGTTGAACTGGCTGGCCCGCCATCATGCGAGCCTGCGCGGGACGGCTGCTTGATCCCGGCCTGACCGACGGTTAGTCTGTCACCAACGTGGCAGATTGAAGAAGAGCGGATTAAGTGGACGTACGCGACGGTTTTATCGGCAGCATCGGCAATACGCCACTGATCCGCCTTGAAGGGCCATCAAAAGCAACCGGCTGCAATATCCTGGGCAAGGCCGAATTCCTCAATCCCGGAGGATCGGTCAAGGACCGTGCGGCCATCGCGATCGTGCGCGACGCGGAGCGCCGTGGCTTGCTGAAGCCCGGCGGCGTGATCGTCGAGGGTACCGCCGGCAATACCGGCATCGGCCTGGGGCTGGTCGGCAATGCGCTGGGCTACAGGACGGTCATCGTCATGCCCGAGACGCAGAGCCAGGAGAAGAAGGATATGCTGCGCCTGATCGGCGCGGACCTTCGGCTGGTGCCGGCCCTGCCCTACGCCAATCCCGGCAATTACGTCCGCTATTCCGAAACGCTGGCGAACGATCTGGCGGCGACGGAGCCGAACGGCGTGATCTGGGCCAACCAGTTCGACAATATCGCCAACCGCGAGGGGCATGCCGCGACCACGGGTCAGGAGATCTGGCAGCAGACCGGCGGTCGTATCGACGCTTTCACCTGTGCCGTGGGCACCGGCGGAACGCTGGCGGGCGTTGCCATCGCGCTGAAGGAAAAGAACCCGGACATCCGGATCACGCTGGCCGATCCGCTGGGTTCGGCACTTTACAATTATTACGCCAACGGCGAGTTGAAGGCCGAAGGCAATTCCATCACGGAAGGCATTGGCCAGGGGCGAATCACGAAGAACCTGGAAGGCGCTCCGATCGACGACGCACTTCAAGTAACAGATGAGGAAGCGCTGCCACTGGTCTTCGAACTGTTGAAGAACGAAGGGTTGTGCCTTGGCGGGTCGAGCGGCATCAACGTCATGGCGGCGATCAAGATCGCGCGCGACCTTGGTCCCGGCCATACGGTCGTGACGATCCTGTGCGACTTCGGGACGCGCTACCAGTCGAAGCTGTTCAACCCAGTCTTTCCTGCGGGAAAAGAATTTGCCGGTACCGTCCTGGCTGGCCACCTGAAATCAATTATGCCTGAGATCCGATACGTCTGAGGTCCCATGGAACTGATCTTCCGCCGCGATGCCTATGCTATCAGCACTGAAGCAACCGTGCTGGCCGTGGATGAGCGGGGTTTGGTGCTGGATCGAACGGTCTTCTACCCCACGGGGGGAGGACAGCCGGGCGATGCGGGCGTTCTGCGCCATGACGGCACCGAAATCAGGCTGATCGACGCCATCAAGGGCGACGGGCCGGACAGCGTGATCCATGTGCCGGAACCGGGGGCGGCACTTCCGGCCGTCGGCTCGACCGTGGAGGTCGAGATCGACTGGGAGCGCCGGTTTGCCCATATGCGGATGCATACCTGCCTTCATCTGCTGTGCGCCGTGGTGCCCGGCGCCGTCACCGGCGGGCAGATCGGGACGGACAGGAGCCGGCTGGACTTCAACGTGCCGTCGGCCAGCCTGGACAAGGACGAACTGACGGCGGCGCTGAACCGGCTGATCGAGGGTGACCATCCGGTGAAATATCGCTGGATCGACGACGCCGAGCTTGAGGCGAACCCCGATCTTGTCCGCACCATGTCGGTCAAGCCGCCGACCGGGACGGGGCAGGTCAGGCTGGTGGAAATCGAAGGCGTCGATCTTCAGCCCTGTGGCGGAACCCATGTCGGGCGCACTGGCGAAATCGGCCGCGTCGAGGTCGTAAAGATCGAGAACAAGGGCAAACAGAACCGGCGTGTGGTCGTGGCGCTCGCGTCGTAAGAACCGGGGCCTGCACACGCCGATCAATCGAGGGGAAACGATGCCATACTCCAAACCCGACGCGCTGGTCAGCACCGAATGGCTGGCCCAGCATTTGAGCGCACCCGATGTCCGGGTGGTCGATGCCACATACTTCCTGCCCGGCTCCGACCGTGATGCCCGCGCCGAGTACAACGAGCGTCACATCCCCGGCGCCGTCTTCTTCGATATCGAAGAGATCGCCGATACCTCCAGCAGCCTGCCGCACATGCTGCCGGCGCCGGAGAAGTTCACGTCGCGCGTCCGCAAGCTGGGCTTGGGCGACGGTGTCCGCATCGTCGTTTACGATACCCACGGCCTGATGAGCGCCGCCCGCGTGTGGTGGATGTTCCGAGTGTTCGGTCACCGCGACGTGGCGGTGCTGGACGGCGGCCTGCCGAAGTGGATCGCCGAGGGCCGTCCGCTGGAAGACCTGCCGCCGATGCCGCGCGAGCGTCACTTCACCGCCCGCCTCAATACCTTCCTCGTCCGCGAGGCCGATCAGATGAAGGACAATCTGACGAGCGGGCGGGACCAGATCGTCGATGCCCGCGCGTCGGGCCGCTTCACCGGAGCCGAGGCCGATTTCTGGCCGGGCCGCAGAGCGGGTCACATCCCCGGCAGCCTCAACCTGCCCTTCGCCGACATGCTGAACCCGGCCGACCGGACGTTCAAATCGGGCGAGGAACTCCAGGCGCTGGTCGATCAGGCGGGAATCGACATGAAGCGGCCGGTCGTCACCACTTGCGGCAGCGGCATCACCGCCTGCGTCGCGGCGCTGGGGCTCTATCTGCTCGGCAAGGAAGACGTCGCCGTCTATGACGGGTCCTGGGCCGAATGGGGCCAGCGGGACGACCTGCCGGTGGAAACGGGAGCGGCAAAGACACATGCCTGAACTGGGAAAGGCAGCCCGATGACGACTCCGCCCGATCTGCGCATCGTTCCTGGGCTGCCTCCCGGCAAGCTTCGCGTGGTCGTCACCTACCTGGAGATGACCTCGCCGCCCCCCAAACCGAAGCAGCGCCCGCCGGTCGAGAAGCTGGCGCTGCTTCGGGCGGAGCATCCGACCGTTTCATTCTACCGCTACCTCTACAATACGGTCGGCGAGCCCTGGCTGTGGTCCGAACGGCGCAAGATGGACGACGCGGCTCTGGCGGCGGTGATCCATGACCCCAAAGTGGAGATCATGGTGCTGTATGTCGGCGGCGTTCCGGCCGGTTTCGCGGAATTGAACCGGCGCCGTGCGGAGGCGGTCGATCTCAGCTATTTCGGGATGATCCCCGACTTCATCGGCATGAAGCTGGGGCCGTTCCTGCTCAATTGCGCCATCGACGCGGCATGGAGCGGCGGTGCGAAGAAGCTGACGGTCAATACCTGTACGCTGGACCATCCGAAGGCGCTTGGGCTGTATCAGCGGGCGGGATTCGTCCCCGTCCGGCAAGTTGCCCGAATCACCGAGGACCCACGTGTCACGGGCGTGATTCCTCTTCATGCAGCACCTCAGCACCCGATCGTAACTGCTTGAAAAGCTGCGATTCACGCCCTATGGTCGGGGCTGAACAGGTGTCTCGATTTCAATTTCCATAGGGCAGAACAACGATGCGCGCTTTCGAAGGCCAGCATTCCGACAATGTCGCCATCAAGCGCAGCCGCGATCAGAAGATCGTGCTGCTCCGTCAGTTGCGCGAACAGTTCAGCGCTTTGAAACCGACCGTGGCTCCCGGCATCCGGTCCGCCATGGCAAAGCGCATTTCGGATCTTGAAGGCGAGCTTGGCAGTGGCAATACGTCCAAGCCTTCCAAGGGCAGGAACGCTTAAGTCAGATTGGGATCTGGCTTGCCGCTGTAGAAGACGGCGAGCCAGACCGTCGGCTCATCGGGGGCGGTCCACGCTACCCGGTGGCGGCGATGGGGTGGGATGTTCACGTGGTCGCCGGGGCCAAGCCGCAGCGGCTCGGGATCGCCCTCGAACTCCAGGATGGCGGCTCCTTTGAGTAGCAGAACCCACTCGCCGTCGTCCTGATCGTACCAGAAGGACGGCGGCGAGGCGTGGCCGTGGGAGACGATGCGCTCTACCCGCACCGATCCGGACTGAAGCAGATCCTGGAAATTTTCCTCATCCAGATTCTCCGGAATGTCATTCAACACGTTGATATACATCAATAATCTCCCTAAGTATCACAAAAGTATTGCTGCGGCGCACCATTTGAGACATACCCAATTGCCTGGGCTTTGCTCCGGCAATTGTGAAGACTTGGCTACACGAAGGGTTTTATCGTCGGTATTGTAAACTTCGGTTCGTACCGTGCCTTCGATACGATGCATGCAGGATGCCGTGGATGGATCAGGCTTTGACAGCTACCCGAGCCCAAGACCTGAACCCCGATGCCGCGCGCCGGTGGCTCGATGAGTGGAACCGGCAACAGGAAGGGTATGTCCGCTTCCGGGACTGCCGTTTCGAAATCATCGCCGATGCGCTCAACGCCTCGGGTCTGGTGGCTCCGGTCATCCTGGATCTCGGCTGCGGTCCGGGAAGCCTGGGCGACCGGCTGGCGGCGCGCCTGCCCGGCGCCGAGATCGTCGGGCTGGATTACGATCCGGTGCTGCTGACGCTGGCGCGGGTGCTTCACGCGGACGATCCCGACCGCAGCTGGATCGAGCTGGACATGCGCCGGCATGACTGGGTCGATTATCTGGAAGGCCGCCAGTTCGACGCCGTGGTCAGCACGACCGCCTTGCACTGGCTGGGCGCTCCCAACCTGATGCGGGTCTATCAGGATCTCACCAGGGTCCTGGCGCCGGGCGGCGTCTTCGTCAACGGCGATATCTGTTCCTACGATCAGACGCAGCCCACGCTGCGGCGCATGGCGGCGGCATCGATCAAGGCCAACCGGGCGGCGGCGCAGACCGAGGGCGCGCATGACTGGGTCGGCTGGTGGAACAGCATCGCGGAAGAGCCGGCCCTGACCGCCGCCGTCGCGGAGCGGCACCGGCGATTCTCCAACCTGCCGCCGAAGCAGGAAATGACCATGGAGTTCCATCTGGCCGCTCTGCGGCAGGTCGGTTTCCGCGAGGTCGGCTGCATCTGGCGGTACTTGAGCGACTATCTGGCGCTGGCGCTGCTTTAGTCTCCGGGCGCTCGGGGTGGCCTGTGGCATCCCTGCCGAGCGGGTCAGGAAAATTTCCCACAGGAAACAAAAATACTCTTGCATCTCCGCGCAAAGAGAGTATCTCAACGCTCGTTGACGCACCCGCACGTGCCGCTGGCCCTTTGAGGTTATGCAACGACGTACCGCGTCCTTTTTGGCAGAACCGGTCAACAGTGGGCCGGTCCCGAGAGGGAGGTCAGTATGGTTGCTATCGGCCAAAGGGCGTTAGCACGGTAGCTATCGGGCAAATCCGCCGACGCTAATCAGATCCCGCTCACCGCTTGTTTTCTGCGGTGCCGGCGCGTCGCCCGATTTGCCACACATCCCCACAATTCGTCCTTTCCCGCGGTCTTCTGGCCGTAGGGGCTCGTTTTGACTTCTTGGGTCTGCCGGCGCTGCCGCGGCCTTTGAGAGGATGCGTCATGGCTCAAATCCGTTTCCGTTCCGCCGTCTCCCCGCTCCGCCGTGGCACCACCGGTTTCCGCCGGAGCGCCCCCGCCGTCCGCAAGCAGATGACTTGCGTCGATAATCTGGTCGAGACGATGCGTCCGGCCGATCCCGTGCATTGCCTGCGCCCCGCCGTGCTGTCGGCCACGGCCGCCCGCTTCGTCGCGTCCTTCCCCGGCGATGTGCTGTACGCGGTGAAGTGCAATCCGGAACCCGCCGTGATGCGCGCCCTGTATGAAGGCGGCATCCGCCACTTCGACGCGGCTTCTCCCGGCGAAGTCCGTCTGGTGCGCCAGATGTTCCCGAATGCCGAGATCCATTACATGCACCCGGTCAAGGCGCCGGGCGCGATCCATCAGGCGTATTTCGACTACGGCGTGCGCGACTTCTCGCTCGACAGCGCGGAAGAGCTGGAAAAGCTGCTGGAGCAGACGGACGGCGCCGAGGACCTCGGCCTGTTCATCCGCCTCGCCATGCCCAAGGGTTCGGCCGTCTACGACCTGTCCGGCAAGTTCGGCGCCGCCGTGGAAGATGCGGCGGCGCTGCTGCGCGCCGCCCGCGCCGTATCGCCGAAGATCGGCATCTGCTTCCATGTCGGGTCGCAGTGCCTGGACCCTTCCGCCTATGAGCGCGCCATGGCGCTGGCCGGCGCCGTGATCGAGAAGGCCGGCGTGGAGATCGACGTGCTGGATGTCGGCGGCGGTTTCCCCGTCAGCTATCCCGGCGTGACGCCGCCTCCGCTGGACGACTTCATGGCCGCCATCGCGCGCGGCTTCGCCAAGCTCGGCCCTGCCCGCCCGTACCCGCCTGTGGTGCGAGCCGGGCCGCGCGCTGGTGGCGCCGGGCGTGTCGCTGGTCGTGCAGGTGATCAAGCGCCGGGGCCATGAGCTGTTCATCAACGACGGCGTCTATGGCAGCCTGTCCGATGCCGGCGTGCCGGCCTTCCAGTTCCCGGCCCGCATGATCCGTCCGTCCGGAGCCGGCTCCTCGGAAGCGCCGGAGCAGGCCTTCGCGTTCTACGGCCCGACCTGCGACAGCGCCGACTACATGGCGGGTCCGTTCATGCTGCCGGCCGACATCAAGGCCGGCGACTGGATCGAGCTGGGCCAGCTCGGCGCCTATGGCTCCTGCCTGCGCACCGCCTTCAACGGCTTCGACAATGCCCGTCTGATCGACGTGACCGACCGCCCGCTGCTTGAAACTCCGGGTTACCTTGAAGCGGCAAGACCACCCCGAACGGAGCGCCGGTCAGGCTCAATCGGTCGGGTACATCACGGAGCGTGCTGCCTGATCGCGGCCACTCCTCTACTCTCTCCATCCAACCATCCACCCAGCGGGGCCCCGACATTCGTCAGCCACCAACAGCCTGTTCGGAAGAAGCCATGACCTTGACCTCTCCCATCGTGAAGTTTGCCGGCCGTATCGTCATTGTCGGTTTCGGTAGCATCGGCCAAGGCATCTTGCCTCTCCTGCTGCGCCACATCGAAATGAAGCCCGAGCAGATCTCGATCGTGACGGCCGAGGATCGCGGCCAGGCGGAGGCGGAAGAATACGGCATCAAGTTCCACCGCGTCGCCCTGACGCGCGAGAATTTCCGTACCGTACTCGACCCCATGGTCGGCGAAGGCGACTTCATCCTGAACCTGTCGGTGGATGTGTCGAGTCTGGCCCTGATCAAGTTCTGCCACACCCGTGGCGCGCTTTATCTGGACACCTGCATCGAGCCCTGGGCCGGCGGCTATACCGATACCAGCCTGTCGCCGTCGCTGCGCTCGAACTATGCGCTGCGCGAGGCGGTGCTTCAGCACAAGGGCGGCTACGCCAACGGCCCGACCGCCGTGATAACCCACGGCGCCAATCCGGGTCTGGTGTCGCATTTCGTCAAGCAGGCGCTGCTGGACATCGCCCGCGACACCGGGGTCGAGGTGAAGACTCCGCGCAACCGGAACGGCTGGGCGGAACTGGCGCGGACGCTGGGGATCAAGGCGATCCACGTGGCCGAGCGGGATACCCAGGTCTCCAACGTGCCCAAGAAGCGCGGCGAGTTCGTCAACACGTGGTCGATCGACGGGTTCGTCGGCGAAGGCTGCCAGCCGGCCGAGCTTGGCTGGGGAACCCACGAGAAGGGTCTGCCGCCCGATGGCCGCCGCCATGACTTCGGCTGCGATTCGGCGATCTACCTGATGCGGCCGGGTGCCGGCACCCGCGTCCGGACCTGGACGCCGAAGGAAGGCCCGCTTCACGGCTTCCTGATCACGCACAGCGAGGCGATCTCGATCGCCGACTACCTGACGGTCTGGGACCGCACGTCGGTGCGCTACCGTCCGACCGTCCACTATGCCTATCACCCGTGCGACGACGCGATCCTGTCGCTGCACGAGTTCGCCGGCAAGACCTGGGCGATGCAGCCGGAAAAGCGGCTGATGATGGACGAGATCATCGAAGGCATCGACGAGCTGGGCGTGCTGCTGATGGGGCACAAGAAGGGCGTCTACTGGTACGGCTCCCAGCTTTCGATCCATCAGGCGCGTGAGTTGTGCCCGCACAACAACGCGACCAGCCTTCAGGTGACCGCGGCGGCGCTGGCCGGTGTCATCTGGGCGATCGAGAACCCGACGGCCGGCATCGTCGAGCCCGAGGAGATGAACCACGAACGCGTGCTGGAGATCGCGGCACCGTATCTGGGCAAGCTGGTCGGCGCGTACAGCGACTGGACGCCGCTGGATAACCGGGGCGTGCTGTTCCCGGAGGACGTGGATACGTCGGACCCCTGGCAGTTCAAGAACTTCCGGGTGGTGTGAGGGGGAGTGTTGGGCCTTTGGCCCGACATTTTCTTCAGGAACGCGTCGATGTCGGGCTCAAGAGGCCCGACCTACGAAGCGGAGCCGTAGGTCGGGCCTCTTGAGCCCGACATCGACGCCGGAATTAGCCCTCACCGCCTCTTCGCCACCGCACCGCCCGTACGCTCCGCCATCGACGCCATCAGGTCGGAGAAGCGGTCGCCCTGGATCACGATGTGGTCGCGGAGCAGGCGTTCCGCTTTTTCGCCGTCCAGGTTGAGGATGGCATCGACCACCGCTTCATGTTCGGCCAGTGAGTTCGCCACGCGGTTTTTGACCTGGAGCTGGATGCGCCGGTAGGGCTTCAGGCGGCGGTGCAGGGCCGCGCACTGGTCGATCAGGAACGCGTTGTGGCTGGCCGCGTAGATCGCGTGGTGGAAGCGCTCGTTCTCATAATAATACGCGTCGGCATCGCCGGTTTCCGCCGCACGGCGGCAGGCTTCGTGCGCGTCGGTCAGGTTCAGGCGGTCGGCGTCGGTGTGACGGCGCGCGGCCAGCCGGCCGGCCATGCCTTCCAGCCCGGCCATCACTTCGAACATCTGGACCATGCGTTCCGGGCCTACTTCCGCGACCACGGCGCCGCGTCTTGGCCGGATTTCGATCAGTCCCGCCGATGCCAATTGGAACAGGGCTTCCCGGATCGGCGTTCTTGATACGCCGAAGCGGGTGGCGAGCGATACCTCGTCCAGCCGGAAGCCCGGCGGCATGTCGCCGGTAAGGATCTCGTTCTCTATCTGATCACGCAGCTTGAGGCGCGCTTCGTCCGGCGCTGACAGGGTCATGTCCACATGGCTCCATTTCTTGTATACAAGAATTGTTGACATCGTGCACAAAAAGCGGCTCCATGATGCACGACGGCGGCAATCGCATACAAGGCCACAGTGTGGAGGAAGAACGATGCGAAATCCAGTTACGGTGAAGAGGCCTGCGGAATGACGACAAGCACTTCGTTTCTGGGCGACCTGATGGTTTCCATCGCCGACCGCGGCCGGTCGCTGCTTGGGATGCAGGACAGTCAGGGCGACGCCGCCCGCGCCGATGTGGCCGCCCTGTTCGAAGTCTCTGCTGAGCGGCCGGGGCGAGGCGTCCGGCGTGGCGCTGGCGCGCTGAAATTCTGTGCGTTTGGCAAAAGCTGGACACCGATGGCCGCCGCGCTTTCCTGACGACGCTGGCTGAGCGCTTCGGCCCTGATAGGGCGAAGCTGGACCGGGCGATCGAGGCCTACCGCGCCCAGCCCGATGCCAAGACGATCATGAACCTCCACAAGGCGGCGGAACCCCGCCGGCAGGAGGTGATCCGGCGGCTCAATCTGGCGCCCCACGGCACCGAGGCGCTGGTCCGCATCCGGGAGGAACTGGCGCGGCATCTCAAGACGCATCCCGACCTGGAAGCGCTGGACGCGGATTTCGCGCACCTGTTCTCATCCTGGTTCAACCGGGGATTCCTGGTCCTGCGCCGGATCGACTGGACGACGCCCGCCAATATCCTGGAAAAGATCATCCGCTACGAGGCGGTCCATACCATCCGGGACTGGGACGACCTGCGCCGCCGGCTGCAGCCTTCCGACCGGCGCTGCTTCGCCTTTTTCCATCCCCAGCTTCTGGATGAGCCGCTGATCTTCGTTCAGGTGGCGCTGGCGAAGGAGATTCCGGCCGCCATCGGAACGCTGCTGGCGGAGGACCGTGAGCCGATCGCCGCCGATCAGGCGACCACCGCCGTGTTCTATTCCATCTCCAACTGCCAGGAAGGGCTGCGGGGCGTCTCGTTCGGCAATTTCCTGATCAAGCAGGTGGTCGAGGATCTGAAGCGCGAGTTGCCCGGCCTCAACACCTTCGTGACCCTGTCGCCGGTGCCGGGTTTCGCCGGCTGGCTGGAGCGGCGAGCGCGCCAATGAGGCGTCGTCTCTGGTGACGGCCCAGGACAGGGCGGCGCTGGCGCTGTTGGATCAACCGGACTGGAACGAGGATGCCGGTAAGCGTGAAGCCGTCAGGGCCGTCCTGCTCCCGATCGCCGCCGCCTATATGCTGAAGGCGAAGACACCGTCGGGAAAGCCGGTGGACCCTGTCGCCCGCTTTCACCTGGGCAACGGCGCCCGGCTGGAGCGGTTGAACTTCCTGGGCGATTTGTCGCCCCGTGGGATGAAGCAGGCGCATGGGCTGATGGTCAACTATCTGTATAAGCTGGACGATATCGAGACCAACCACGAGCGTTTCGCCGACAAGGGCGAAGTCGTGGCGGCCACGGCGGTCCGCAAGCTGCTGCGGCCCGATCCAGCCGCCGCGAAGCCCGCCGCCGACAAAGCCAAGGCATCGAAGCCTCAGGATAAGTCCAGGCCAACACTCAGGCCAAAGTTCAGGATTGATGGAATGAGCAATCATCTGTTCGCGCTGATGCGCAGCCACATGCCTGCCGCCGACCGTACATTTATCGAATCACGCCGGCGGCGGCACCCTCACCTATGGCGACGCCGTGGCGCTGTCCGGCAGGATCGCCAATCTGCTGGTCGAGCGCGGTGTCGAGCCCGGCGACCGCGTGGCGGTCCAGACGGAGAAGAGTGCCGAGGCGATCGTGCTCTATCTGGCCTGTATCCGGGCGGGTGCCGTCTATCTGCCGCTCAACACCGCTTATACGCTGACGGAACTGGACTATTTCATCGGCGATGCGGAGCCGAAGGTCGTCGTCTGCTCGCCCGAGGGCAAGGCGGGGCTGGAACCGCTGGCCCGGTCCAAGGGCGTCGCGGCGGTCGAGACGCTGGGGACGGGCGGAACCGGTTCCCTGCTGGAGGAAGCGGCCAAGCGGCCGTCCGAGTTCGCCGATATCGACCGGGGGCCGGACGATCTGGCGGCGTTCCTCTATACCTCCGGCACGACGGGGCGCTCCAAGGGCGCCATGCTGAGCCATGACAATCTGGCGTCCAATGCGCAGACGCTGGCGGAGGTCTGGCGGTTCACGGGCGACGATGTGCTGCTCCACGCTCTGCCGATCTTCCATACCCACGGGTTGTTCGTCGCGACCAACGTCACGCTGATGGCGGGATCGTCGATGATCTTCGTGTCGCGCTTCGACGCGGACGAGATGCTGCGGCTGATGCCCCGGGCTACCGTCATGATGGGCGTGCCGACATTCTACGTGCGCCTGCTTCAGCATCCCGGACTGACGCGGGAGGCGACGGCCCATATGCGGCTGTTCGTTTCCGGCTCCGCTCCGCTGCTGACCGAAACGCATGAGGCTTGGGCCGAGCGGACCGGACACCGGATTCTGGAACGCTACGGCATGACCGAAACCAACATGAACACGTCCAACCCGTATGACGGCGACCGCATCGCCGGTACGGTCGGGCTGCCGCTGCCGGGCGTCGAGGTCCGCGTCACCGATCCGGAAAGCGGCAAGCCGCTGGCCCAGGGCGAGATCGGCATGATCGAGGTCAAGGGACCTAACGTCTTCAAGGGCTATTGGCGCATGCCGGAGAAGACGGCGGCCGAGTTCCGGCCGGACGGGTTCTTCATCACCGGCGATCTGGGCAAGATCGACGAGCGCGGCTATGTCCACATCGTCGGACGCGGCAAGGACCTTGTCATCACCGGCGGCTACAACGTCTATCCCAAGGAGATCGAGGTCGAGATCGACGCCCTGCCCGGCGTGTTCGAAAGCGCCGTGATCGGCGTTCCGCATGCGGATTTCGGCGAGGGCGTCACCGCCGTCGTGGTGCCGCAAGAAGGGGGCGGATCTGGACGAGCGCGCGGTCCTGAAGGCGCTGGACGGCCGGCTGGCGAAATACAAGCAGCCGAAGCGCGTCCTGTTCGTCGAAGAGCTTCCGCGCAACACGATGGGCAAGGTTCAGAAGAACCTGCTGCGGGATACCTACAAGGATCTCTACGACCGCTCCCGGAAAGGCTGATATCGACGACGCGGCTGACGACGTAATTGATTGAAGAAGATGCTGCCACCTCTGGTCAAGGCGTGTTTCAGCCCCACGTGAGCTAGTCTCACGGCGCCTTGACCACAGCACGAGTTCCCATGCCCAGTTTGTCCGGAAGCCGGCGCTTCCAGCAGTTGCGTACGATTTCGGGGGTGGTTCTGTTCGCCTATGTGCTGACGCACATGCTGAACCATTCGCTTGGACTGGCCTCGCTTCAGGCCATGGACGAGTGGCGCTGGATCCTGTCCTGGCAGTTTCCCGGCGGCTGGATCGTCATCCTGACCGCCGCCCTGGCGCATTCCGCCCATGCGCTCTGGTCGCTGTATGACAGGCGGGTGATGCGGATGCCGGCGTGGCAGTTCATGCAACTGCTGCTCGGCCTGTCGATCCCGTTCCTGCTGGTGGAGCATGTCCTGGGCACGCGGGCGGTCGCCGAGCTTTACGGCGTCAATCCGAACTATGCCATGGTGCAGTTGACCTATTGGCGGCTGGCTCCCCATCTGGGCGTGCTTCAGAGCGTCGTCATGATCATGTCCTGGGTCCATGGCTGCATGGGGCTGCATTTCTGGCTGAGGCTGCGGCCCTGGTACCGGGCGGCGGCGCCGGGGCTGTTCACTCTCGCGGTGCTGGTGCCGACGCTGGCGCTGCTGGGGTTCGTCGTTTCGGGCCGTGCGCTGCTGGTGGAAACCGAGGATCGGCTGTCGTTCCCTGATCATCGCCAATGCGCGCATTCCGGGGCCGCAAAGTTCCGCCTTCGTGTCGGAGACCGGGTTGATGTTCCGCTATGGCTTCGCGGCGCTGATCGTCCTGACGCTGGCCGCCCGTGTTGTCCGCAACCTGTTTTCCTCGCGGTTCGGCACCTTCACCCTGACCTATGCCGATGGTCCGGTCGTGACGCTGCTGCCCGGCGCCAGCATCCTGGAGATGAGCCAGGCCTATGCCGTTCCCCATGCGTCGGTCTGCGGCGGCGGGGACGGTGTTCGACCTGCCGGGTCAGCGTCGGGGCGGGCCGGGAGCATCTGCCGCCGCCGTCTTCCACCGAGCGGAAGGTGCTGAACCGGATCGGGGCGGCGGCGGATGTCCGGCTCGCCTGTCAGGTCCGGCCCCGGCACAGTCTGGTCGTGCGCACGCTGATGCCGCCCGCTTCCACGCCGGAACTGGCGCTTCAGCCTTCGACCCATCTGGAGGGCCAGGAACGGGAGGTGGTGATCCTGTTCGCCGACCTGCGGGGCTTCACGGCGCTTGGCCGAGTCGCGGCTGCCCTACGACGTGGTCTTCGTGCTGAACCGCTATTTCGAGGCGGTCGGGCAGGCGGTCGAGGGCAACAACGGGCATATCGACAAGTTCATCGGCGATGGGGTGATGGCGCTGTTCGGCATCGAGGACGATCCGGCGCGGGCGGCCGTGGATGCGCTTGCGGCGGCGGGCGCCATCGCGACGCGGATTTCACGCCTGAATGTGGAGTTGGAGCATGACCTTGCCGACGCCTCTGCGGGTTGCGATCGGCATTCATTCCGGCACCGTGATACTGGGAGAGATGGGGTACGGCACCGCCCGGTCCTTCACCGCCATCGGCGACCCGGTGAACACGACCGCGCGGCTGGAGCAGATCGCGAAGGACAACGATGTCGAGTTGGTCGTCAGCCGCGAGGTGGAGGCCCATGCGGGGATCGACCTGGGGGACCATCCGCTTCAGTCCGTCCCGGTTCGGGGGCGGCGGGCGGCGCTGGAGGTGAGGTTGATCACGGCGGCGGATGCGTTGCGGGAGACGGCGCATGTGATGGGATGAAACGAGTTTCGTGGCGCTCCGAGTGACGCATTCCGTGACCATTAGGGGACGCTTCATGAGCGGTCCGGGGCCTGTGCGGTGGAGGCCGCGAGCGTCGCGAGCGCCGCCTTGCCGGATGACGGGACGGGTGCCGGGGCGCTCCAGTCCGGCTGCTCGCGGCGGTCGAGGCTCGTCGCCCAGCCGTCCGACGACGCGGAAGGCGGTCAGCAATGCGGCCAGTCCGAAGACCAGCGCGCCGGCCATCTGGCCGTAGAGGACGCCTTCGGCCTGCCACAGCCATGCGCCCAATGTGACGAAAGGCAGGGTGCCGAGCGTCGCGCGGCCCCAGTTGAAAGCGGTGGAGAGCAGCGGAAAGCCCAAGTTGTTGAAGGCGGAGTTGGCGACGAAGAGGCAGCCGACGAACAGGAAGCCGCCCGCCGCGACGTTGCAGAACAGCCGGACCAGATCCGCCGTGATGCCGTGCGCCGAGAAGATGCGGACGACGATATCCTGCCCCAGGAACAGCAGAAGCCAGACCGTCAGCACATAGCCCAGCATCACGAACAGGGCGGCACGCAGGGTTTCGGATATCCGGTCGAACTGGCGCGCGCCCAGATTCTGGGCGAAGATCGGCCCGACCGCTCCGGTCAGCGCGAAGATGACGCCGAACGCGACCGGCACGATCCGGTCGGCGATCGCCAGGCCCGCCACCGCCGGATCGCCGAACTTGGCCATGGAGTATGTCACGTAGGCCGAAGCCACCGGTGTCGCGATATTCGTCAGGGTGGCGGGGCCGGCGACGCTGAACAGCGCCCGCGCATCGGGCATCAGGGATGAGGCCGCCGGCCATGCCACCATGTCATGGACCCGCACCGCCCCCTGCCAGCCGATATAGAAGAGGACACAGCGCGACAGCAGCGCCGCGATGGCGGCGCCGACGAGATCCAGGCCGAAGCCGAAGATCAGGATCGGATCGAGCACCGCCGTCGCCAAGCCGGCGAACAGCGTGACGTTCATCGCCCGCCTGGCATCCCCGACCGCCCTCAGCAAGGCCGACAGGCACATGCCGATGCCGAGCAGCGGCAGGGTCGGCGATACGATCCGCAGGTAGCTGATGGCGAACTGCTTCGTTTCGTCATGGGCGCCGAGCGCCGACAGGATCGGGTCGAGGAACGGCACGGTCAGCAGGCCCACGGCGCCGGTCACCAACCCCATCAGCACGAGGCTGGACCCGGCCAGCCGCCGCGCCTGCTCCCGCTCTCCGGCGCCGATCGCGCGGGCGACGATCGCCCCCGCCCCGATGGTCAGGCCGATGCACATCGAGATCTGGAAGAACAGGACGGCGCCGGCGAATCCGACGGCCGCCGCCAGTTCCTTCACGCCCAGGATCGAGATGTAGAACAGGTTGGCGAGATCGACGGCGAACACCGCCATCAGCCCGATGGAGCCGGTGGTGGTCATGACGACGACATGCCGCAGCGGCGATCCCGTCGTGAATTTCGCGGCGGCGGCCATGGTTTCGTTCCCCATCCAGCAAGCGATCGGTCAAGCTATACCGTTCTCAATAGCCTGTCGCCGATGCTCTCGCCTTTTGGCCGGATCAATGTCGGATCACAGTTATGTGGCGTTGAGGCGATGGAATCGGTATTCTCCCCCTTCGCCGTTTTTCCCGCCGCCTGAGCTTTCATAACATTCAGTCTTCAAAATACATGTCATCGGCCAACCAAACTGCGCGGGCCTCATCCCCCGCCGGCGCCCCGGTTCCCTTTGCCGAAGAAGACCTTGCCAGGGTCTTCGATCAGAAAACCATCCAGCGTGGCCGCAGTCTGGTCCTGCTGGGAGGCGTGCGGCTGGGTGCGGCTGAAGATCGCATCACCGCCACGGTTTCCGACCTCGGCCGGAACCATGAGGTGACCGTATCGCCCGTCCATCGTGTCCAGCGCGTGGCATTGGACCGCACCTGCACGTGCGGCAGGCCGGCCTGCGCCCATATGGCGGCGGCGGCCCTGCTGGCGCTGGATACCCGTCCACAGTGGCGACGGCCGGTTCAAACCTCCATGATCGATTTGCTCAAGACCAAACCCGGCGAAGCGGCCAAACCCGCCGTGCCGATGCCGCCGGCCGCATCCGGCACCTGTCCAGACGCGGGCGATCCCCAGGGCGTTCTGGACGATCGAACCCGGGCAGGGTGACGCGGCGCTGTTCGTCACCGCCACCCTGACAACGGGCGACGGCGCCGAGATGCCGACGACACCGCGCGAGATCATCGAGAAGGTCGCCGGGATCGAACAGGCCGGAACGGACCGTACCGTCGCCCGCCTGCTCGGCTCCGGCGGGATGGTCCGCACGGCGGTGCCGAAGGGCAAGGCCGACGCCGTGGACAAGATGCTGCGCTGCCTGCTGGCGACGGAGCGGCTGCGCTGGCATAGCGGTGCGGCGCTGAAGGCCGTGCCGGCGACGGGCGAGCCGAAGCGGACCGTCCGCGCCTTTCGCGATCCCCGGACGAACAAGCTGCTGCCGACAGGGCTGCCGGAAGGCGGCGCGCTGATCAAGGGTCTGGGCTACTGGTGCGTCGATCCGGGAGCCGGCCAGATCTTCCCGGTCGATCTTCAGATCGTGACCGCGCCGAAATCGGCGGTTACGGCGCCGGTCGGCGCCGAAGCCGCCGGTCATCACCACCCGCAAGGCGATGCGGAAGCCGGCGCCGAAGCTGGTTGCCGCCGATCCGCCGCCGCGCGCCCCAAAGACCGAAGCGGCCGTCATCATCGAGCGCAGCCCGGTCGTCACCGCGCGGCTTGGCCGCGTCGTTTCGCCCGGCGAAGGGCTGATCGACATCCTGCGGCTGTCGTTCGACTATGGCGAGCGCGGCCAGCCGGCCGAGATCGAGCCGGACGATCAGCGGCAGTTCGCCCGGATCGAGGATCCGGATGGTCCTCCCCTGTTCGCCCGCCGCGACAAGATCGCCGAGCAGGCGGCCATGGTCCGGCTGGCCCAGATCGGATTCGCGCAGCTCAGGATCGAGCCGCCGAAGGGTACGCTGAACGACCGGGGGACGCGCGTTCACCGGATGGCCGGCAAGGATATCGACGGCGCGTGGCGCGCTTTCTTCACCACCCATGTCCCGGTGCTGGAGAAGGAAGGCTGGAAGATCGATATCGGCTCCGATTTCGGCACCCGGACGATCGAGCCGACCGGCGAGGTCGGAGTCGTGGTGCGCGATGCCGGCGAGGGCTGGTTCGACATGGATATCGGTGTCGAGATCGACGGCCAGCGCCGGCCGCTGCTGCCCATCCTGGCCCGTCTGATCGACCGGGGCGGCATGGCGGCGACGAAGGTGATCGATGGCAAGGCGCAGCTTGTGCTCGATGACGGGAGCGTGCTGGCGCTGCCGGCCGGTCGGGTGGAGCGTCTGTTCAGCGTGCTTGAGGCGATGCTGGACAGCGGGCGCCGGCTGGACGAGAAGCTTCAGGTGCCGCTGGCCGAAGCCGATCTGCTGATCGACATCGACGATCTGGTGTCGCGCCGGCCCGATGAGACGCGCCAGATCGAGACTTTCCTGCGCAAGCTGCGCGACGACGAGGTTTTGCCGGAAGTTGCCGTTCCCGTCAGTTTCCAGGGCGAGTTGCGCGATTATCAGCGGACGGGTCTGGCTTGGCTTCAGAGCCTCGCCGCCAATGATGTCGCCGGCATCCTGGCCGACGACATGGGCTTGGGCAAGACGGCGCAGACGCTGGCGCATATCGCATTGGAGCACGAGCAGGGCCGGATGACCGACCCCTGTCTGGTGGTCGTGCCGACCAGTCTGGTCCACAACTGGGTGAGCGAGGCGAAGCGGTTCGTCCCGCACCTGCAGACCCTGGTGCTGCACGGCCTGGACCGGCATGAGAAGCGGAACGAGGTCAATTCGGCGCAGATCGTGGTGACCACCTATGGCGTGGTCGCCCGCGATATCGACCTGATGAGGGACTTCATGTGGCATCTGGTGGTGCTGGATGAGGCTCAGGCGATCAAGAATCCGGACAGCCGCGCCACCCGCGCCGTCTGCGGGCTGAGCGCCCGTCATCGCCTCTGCCTGTCGGGTACGCCGGTCGAGAATAACCTGGGCGAGTTGTGGGCTCAGTTCGCCTTCCTGATGCCGGGGCTGCTGGGCGACCGCAAGGATTTCCAGAAGCGCTTCCGCACGCCGATCGAGAAGCGCGGCGACGCCACCCGCGCCGCCCATCTGGTCCGCCGCACCCGTCCCTTCCTGCTGCGCCGGACCAAGGCGGAGGTGGCGAAGGAGCTGCCGCCCAAGACGGAGGTCATCCGCCACATCGACCTGGGCCAGGAGCAGCGCGACCTTTACGAGACCATCCGCCTGTCGGTGCATGAGAAGGTCCGTGCCGCAATCGCCGACAGCGGGCTGTCGCGGAACGCCATCACCGTGATCGACGCCCTGCTGAAGCTGCGGCAGGTCTGCTGCGATCCCCGGCTGGTGAAGATCGCGGCGGCCGCCGCCGTGGCGGAAAGCGCCAAGCTGGACGGCCTGATCGAGATGGTCAGCGAGATGGTGCCGGAAGGCCGGCGCATCCTGATCTTCTCGCAGTTCACGTCGATGCTGGACCTGATCAAGCCGGAACTGAACAAGGCGGGCATCCCGTTCGTGGAACTCACCGGTTCGACCCGCGACCGGACCGAGCCGGTCGAGCGGTTCCAGCGCGGCGAGGTTCCGGTGTTCCTGATCAGCCTGAAGGCGGGTGGGCGAGGGCTCAACCTGACCGCCGCCGATACCGTGATCCACTATGACCCCTGGTGGAACCCGGCGGCGGAGAATCAGGCGACCGACCGGGCGCACCGCATCGGGCAGGACAAGCCGGTGTTCGTCTATAAGCTGATCGCCGCCAATACGGTGGAAGAGCGCATCCTGGAGCTGCAACTGCGCAAGGGCAACCTTGCCGCGGCGACGATCGAGGGAACCGGCCTGTTCGGGGCGTTGGGCACGACGGATATCGACTATCTCTTCGGTCAGGTCGATGAGTAGGGCCGACGAGTAGGGATAAGTCGGGCCGAGGAATATTCTGGTTTCATAAACCATCGGCGTGTAGGGTCCCGGCTTGTTTGCTCCGCTTGAGAGAACAATGCCGGAACCAGCCCATATCAGCGCCAAGACGGGGAAAGGACTGAGAGCCGTCGCTCTCATGGTCGTTCTTTGTCTGCTGTGCGCCGTTGGCTGGTCCGTGGCCGCCTCGGCGGGCCAAGGGCGGAGTTCGACTCCGCCGCCGTTAATCCGCCGGCGAAGGCGCCGCCGGGGGCGGGCAGTGACAGCCGGGACGGCAATCCGCCGCCCGGCAAGTTCTATCTGCCGCGCCAGTTGTTTATCGAGGTGTCGCGCACGGCGCCGCGCGATCCGCCGGTGCCTCAGCCGGCTCCGCTGGTGCCGCTTCCGGCTGAAGTTCGCGGTTGTGTGGGAGCGGTTGGCGCCCGCCGGGACGTGGCGGATTCAGGCCCCGGCCGAAGGTGTCGGCAGGGCTACCCCGCGCACGCCCACGGGTGCCCCAGCCTCCGCCTGATTTCCCATCGCCATTTCCCTGGAACCCCAGGTGTCCGGACATGATCCCGGCGCCCTGCCCCGCGAGTTCGACGTGCTTGAAAAAACCTATCGCTGGGCCTTGGCGAAGGCCGGCAGCCCTGCCGGAACCTTCTGGCTCTGCCTGATTTCCTTTGCCGAAAGCTCGGTATTTCCGTTACCGCCCGACGTTCTGCTGGTGCCGATGGTGCTGGCGCGGCGTGATCAGTGGTTCCGCCTCGCCCTGCTCTGCACCCTGTCGTCGGTCATCGGCGGCATACTGGGTTATGCTATCGGCTTTTTCCTGTATGAGACGATCGGGCAGGCAATCGTCGACTTCTACCATCTGGAACAGGAGTTCCACGCTTTCCAGGATGGTTTCCGCGAGTATGGCGCCTGGATTCTGCTGGCGAAGGGCCTGACGCCCATTCCCTATAAACTGCTGACCATCACCGCCGGCGTGGCGAAGCTTGATTTCTTCGTTTTCATCATCGCTTCCATCGTTTCCCGCGCCGGCCGCTTCTTCATCGTCGCGGCCCTGCTGTACCGTTACGGCGCGCCGATCCAGGATTTCATTGAAACGCGGCTCAAACTGGTCAGCTTTCTGTTCCTGGTTCTGGTCGTCGGCGGCGTTCTGATGATCAAGCTGGTCTGAAGGACCTCTCATCATGCTTCACTTCTCGAAAGCCAAGATCTGGATGATCGCAGCGGTCTGCGCGCTTGGCGTGCTGTTCTCGCTGCCGAACTTCATCAGTCCGGGCACCCTGCCCTCCTGGGTGCCGCAACATCGAATCAACCTGGGTCTCGATCTTCAGGGCGGCTCCTATCTGCTGCTTGAAGTCGATATGGACACCGTCATCCGCGAGCGGCTTGAGGGTGCCCTGGATACGACGCGGACCGGGCTGCGGACCGCCAATATCCGCTACACCGATCTGGCCGTCCGCGACCGCGCGGTGACCTTCACGCTGAACGACGCGTCCCAGGCCGAAGCCGCGCGCGCGGCGCTCGGCGATCTGCTGGGCGCCAGCGTCAGTCAGGCCCAGCGCGACTTCAGCTTCAGCAATGACGGGCCGCGCGTACAGGTGGCCTTGACGGAACGCGGGATTTCCGACCGCGCGGCGCGTGCCGTGGAGCAGTCGATCGAGATCGTCCGCCGCCGTATCGACGAGACCGGCGTCAACGAGCCGGTGATCGCGCGCCAGGGCAGCAACCGCATCCTGGTGCAGTTGCCGGGCGTCACCGATCCGGACCGCGTCAAGCGGCTGCTCGGTCAGACCGCCAAGATGACATTCCACCTGCTGGGCGACGAAACGGCGGCGCGCGGCACCGCCGCCCCTCCGGGTACCCAGTGGCTGCCGTCCATCGACCCGGCTTCACGCGGGCAGCAGTATCTGGTCCGCAAGAAGATCGAGGTGGATGGCGCCAGCCTGCTGGATGCCCGTCCCGGCTCCGATCAGCAGTCGGGGACCTGGGTCGTGAACTTCGAGTTCGACAGCGCCGGCGCCCGCCGCTTCGCGGAAATCACCAAAGCGAATGTCGGGCGGCCCTTCGCCATCGTGCTCGACGGCAAGGTGATCAGCGCGCCGGTCATCCGGGAGCCGATCACCGGCGGCCGGGGCCAGATCAGCGGCAACTTCACGACGCAGTCGGCCAACGACCTCGCGGTGCTGCTGCGCGCCGGCGCTCTGCCGGCCCCGCTGACGATCGTCGAGGAACGGACCATCGGGCCGGATCTGGGCGCCGATTCGATCCGCGCCGGCATCATCGCCTGCCTCGTCGGCTTCGTGCTGGTGGTCAGCTACATGATCATGTCGTATGGGCTGTTCGGCCTGTACGCCAATATCGCGCTGATCTTCAACCTGTTCCTGACCGTCGCGGCACTTGTCGCTGCTGAACGCGACGCTGACCCTGCCCGGCATCGCCGGCCTCCTGCTGACGCTCGGCATGTCGGTCGACGCCAACATCCTGATCAACGAACGCATACGCGAGGAATTGCGGAAGGGCCGCTCGGCCTTCGCGGCGATGGAAGCGGGCTTCACGCGCGCCTTCGCCACCATCGTCGACGCCAACCTGACCACGCTGATCAAGATGCTGCTGCTCTACGCGGTCGGCACCGGAACGATCCGCGGCTTCGCGGTCACCATCAGCCTCGGCATCATCACGTCGATGTTCACGGCGACGGTCGTGACCCGGCTGCTGATGGTCACGTGGCTGAAGAAGCACCGGCCGAAGGTGCTGTCGGTCACGACCGGCTTCCGGCTGGCGCCCGACGACACCAAGATCCGCTTCATGCGCGGCAAGCGCTTGGGCCTGATCTTCTCGGTCCTGCTCAGCCTCGCGTCCATCGGGCTGTTCATCAAGCCGGGGCTGAACTACGGCGTCGATTTCGCCGGCGGTATCGTGATGGAGGTCCGGACGCCGGAGCCGGCCGACTTCCCCGAACTGCGTGAGAGTCTGGCTCAGCTCAACCTCGGCCCTGTTCAGTTGCAGCAGTTCGGCCAGCCGACCGACGTGCTGATCCGCTTCGAACGCCAGCCCGGCGACGAGGCGAACCAGCAGCAGGCGGTGAAGGCGGTTCAGGACAAGCTGGCGGCGGAGTTCCCCGGCACCCAGATCCGGCGTGTCGAGTCGGTCGGCGCTTCGGTCAGCGGCGAGCTGTTCCACCAGGGCATGCTGGCGCTCGGCCTCGCCGCCATCGCGATGCTGATCTACATCTGGTTCCGGTTCGAATGGCAGTTCGGCGTCGGCGCCGTCGTGACCATGCTGCTGGACGTGACCAAGATGATCGGCTTCTTCGCGCTGACGGGGATGCAGTTCAACCTGACCGCCATCGCGGCGATCCTGACGATCATGGGCTACTCGATCAACGACAAGGTCGTCGTCTATGACCGCGTCCGGGAGAACCTGCGCCTGTACCGCAAGATGCCGCTGGGCGAGCTGATCGACCGGTGCATCAACGAGACGCTGAGCCGGACGATCGGCACGTCGGTGGCGATGTTCCTGGCGACGCTGCCGCTGGCCCTGTTCGGCGGCGAGGCGCTTCAGGAGTTCGCGATCGTGCTGCTGTTCGGCGTGGTGCTGGCGACTTCGTCGTCGATCTTCATCGCCGCGCCGATCCTGCTGTACCTCGGCGAACACCGCCTGCGCCGCAACGCGCCGGCGGATCAGGCCGTGGCTGGTGAAACCAGCACGCCGGCCGCCGGAGCATAATCGCCGCTCCCACGTTTCCCTGTAGCCGGTGATTGGACCGGCTACAGGGAGGTGGAGCATCATGGCGACTGAAACAGACAAGACCCCGTCCCCGGCCGATGCGCCGGGCGAGCCGTCCGAGCCATTCATTCCGGGGCCGGATCGGGCCTGCGGAACCCTCCCTCCGCCGTCGAGCGCGGATTGAAGGAGGCGGCGGACGTGATGCATGAGCCTCGCGAGCCCCGGCCGAAACCCGCTGCTGACAAGCACGGACTGAGCGGGAGGCGGGCAACATTACAAGGTGTTCATGCCCGCTCAACCCGACCGCAAGGTTGCTTAGGTTATGAAGGTACCGTCGACTGAATCAATCCGGTACCGCAATGACCGCCTCCTTCGCACCCAGTCCGAACGACGGGTTTGACGTAGACCAGCATGAGAAGGCGCTTCCGGCGCTTCTCGACCGGCTGCGGGATAATGCCGGCCTGCTGGCCGGCACCGTCATGTTCGCACTGGCGCTGTTCGCACTTTACCATCTGGCCTACGACTTCAATTACGACGACGTGGCCGCCCATGTCAGCGACGCTGTCCTGGCCAGTGCTGGCCGCATCCGTCCTGCTGACGGCGCTCAGCTATGTGGCGCTGACGGGATACGATTATCTGGCGATCCGGTATGTCGGGGCGGAACTGCCCTGGCGCACGACGGCGCTGGCGGCCTTCACCGGCTATGCGGTCAGCAACAGCGTCGGCTTCGCGATGCTGAGCGGCGGGTCGATACGCTACCGGATTTATTCCGCTGCCGGAATGAGTGCCGGCAAGGTCGCGCAGGTGGTGGCTTTCTGCGGGATCACTTTCGGCTTTGGGCTGTGCGCCGTCGGGGCGGTCGGGTTGCTGGCGGCGCCGGGAACGGCGGCGGCGATGATCGGGGTCCCGGCGGGCGTGATCCAGGCCGCGGCAATCGCGCTGATCCTTCCGCTCCCCCTTGGATTGCTGGCGGCGGCGGTTCTGCCGCAACCGATGAGGATCGGCCGCTTCTCGCTGGCCCTGCCCTCGGTCGGCATGATGCTGGCGCAGATCCTGATCGCGTCGGCCGATGTGGCGTTGGCCGGCGCCGTCCTTTATGTCCTGCTTCCCGCCGATATCGGCATCTCCTTCCCCGCTTTCCTGAGCATCTACAGCGCCGCACTGGTGGTTGGCGTGGTAAGCCACGTGCCGGGCGGTATCGGGGTGTTCGAAACGCTGATCCTGCTGGGCCTGTCGGATGCGGGATCGCGTGCGGGGCGGGCGGCGCGCTGGGCGCTCTGCTGGTTTTCCGCGCCGTCTATTACCTGCTGCCGCTGACCATGGCCGGCGTCATACTGGCCGGGCGCGAGGTTGCGGAACACCGGGCGGTGGCGGTGCGGACGCTGCGCCGCGTCGGTAGCTGGACACCCCGGCTGGTTCCCCCAGTGGGAGCGGTCATGGTCTTCGTGGCCGGTGCGGTGCTGCTGATCTCCGGCGCCACGCCCGCCGTACAGGACCGGCTGCTGATGGTGACCGATCTGATGCCCCTGCCGGTGGTGGAGGCATCGCACATCCTTGGCAGCATGGCCGGGCTTGGCCTGCTGATCCTGGCGCGCGGGCTGATCCGCCGGCTGGATGCGGCGTGGCTGCTGTCGGTCGTGCTGCTGGCGGCCGGTATCGTCGCATCCCTGACCAAGGGGTTCGATTACGAGGAAGCGCTGCTGCTGACGGTCTTTCTGGCCGTGCTGCTGCCCTGCCGCCCGGAGTTCCACCGGAAGGCGGCGCTGACCGATTTCAGCTTCACGCCCGGCTGGCTGCTGGCCGTCACCGGCGTCGTCGCCGGTTCGATCTGGCTGACGCTGTTCTCGTTCCGGCATGTCGAATACGCCAATAGCCTGTGGTGGCAGTTCGCCGTGCTCGACGATGCGCCGCGCAGCCTGCGGGCGGGGTTCATCGTGGTGCTCGGCATCGTGGCCATCAGCCTTGCGCACCTGCTGCGCGCGGCGCCGGCCCAGCCGCATCCGGCGACACCCGAGGAGTTGGAGAAGGTCCGCTCGATCCTGGCGAACGAACCCCGGTCGGACGCGGCGATAGCGCTGCTGGGAGACAAGGCGTTCCTGTTCGACGATACCGGCACCGCCTTCCTGATGTATGGCGTGCGCGGGCATACCTGGATCGCTCTGGGCGATCCGGTCGGCACCCCGGCGCAGCAGGCGGAACTGATCTGGCGGTTCCGTGAAATGGTCGACCGGCAGGGCGGCCGTCCGGCCTTCTATCAGGTCTCCGCCGATGCCCTGCCCTGCTACCTGGATGTCGGCATGTCGCTGCTGAAGCTGGGTGAGGAAGCGCGGGTCGATCTTGCCGAATTCAGCCTGGAGGGGCCGGCGAACAAGGATCTGCGCTATATCGTCCGCCGGGCTGAGCGCGACGGTTTGAGCTTCGAGGTGATCCCGCGCGACGCGCGTGCCCGGCATGATCGACGAGTTGGCCGCCATCTCCAACACATGGCTGAACCTGAAGAATGTCAGCGAGAAGCGATTTTCCGTCGGGTTCTTCGATCCGGCTTATCTGGCGGAATTCGACCTTGCCGTGGTCCGGCTGAAAGGGCGGGTCATCGCGTTCGCCAATCTGTGGCAGGGGGCGAGCGGCGGCACCGCCAGCATCGACCTGATGCGCTACCTGCCGGACGCATCGCCGTTCACCATGGATTACCTGTTCACCAAGCTTCTGCTCTGGGCCAAGGAGCGGGGCTATCGGCACCTTCAGCCTCGGCGTCGCTCCCCTGTCGGGGCTGGAGGCGCGGGCTCTGGCGCCGCTGTGGAACAGAATCGGCGCTTTGGTCTTCCGGCGCGGCGAGAGCTTTTACAATTTCCGTGGTTTGAGACAGTACAAACAGAAGTTTTCACCCCACTGGGAGCCGCGTTATCTGGCGTGCCCCGGCGGTCTTGCGACCGCCCGCGTTCTGACCGATGCCACGGCCCTGATTTCCGGCGGAGTCCGGGGAGCCATCGCCAAATGACCGTCGACCGAAGAACGCCGGAACGTTGCTGCCCAAGATGGCTTGCTGGCATCATTGCTGGCTCTGGCGCCCTTGGCGGCGGTAACGGCGGCCAGTCCGGATGCGGCGGTCCGAGGCGTCCAGCGCCACCATGCTGCCGGAGACCGGCCGGCTCGGGCCTGTCAGGCGGTATGACGCCCAGGGAACGCCGAAGGACGTCATGCTCCTGGTGTCCGATGCGGACGGCTGGGACAGCAGGGCGGAGGATGTCGCCAATGCGGTGGCGGCATCGGGCCGGACGGTGCTGGGCATCGATCTGAAGACTTTCCAGGCCGGCATGGACAAGACCGACGATACCTGTTCGTTCCCGGTCAACGATCTGGAGGCCATCAGCCAGCAGGTTCAGAAGGATCTCCCGTTCAGCCAGTATCGCCCGCCGGCTCTGGCCGGGATCGGCGCCGGCGCCGCACTGGCATATGCCGCGATCACCGAATCGCTGCCCGGTACCTTCTCGGCCGGCATCGGCCTCGATTTCTGCCCGGTCTATCTGGCGCCGCGTCCGTTCTGCCCGGATGCTCCGACGACGACTTCAGCCGAGGGGACGGGACGATACCGGTTCGGGGCGGCCGAAAAGGTGCAAACGCCCTGGGCGGCGACGCCGAAGCCGGGATGCCCGGCGGACCTGATGGACGCGGTCATGGATCATACCCCCAAGGCGGTCCGGCTGGACGCCCGGCCCGCCCAGTGGGGCGGAGCGGTCACGGAGGCACTGGACAAGATTGGCGGAGACGAGATCGGCGTCGGGGATCGCGGATATCCCGGTGGTCGAAATCCCGGCTGAAACCGGGCTGAAAGGCAAGGGCGACTCCGCCGGCGGCGATACGCTGGCGATCTTCTGGTCCGGCGATGGCGGGTGGCGCGATATCGACCGCCAGATCGGGCAGGAACTGGCGCGGTCCGGCATGCCGGTGGTCGGCGTCGATTCGCTCCGCTATTTCTGGCGCGAACAGCGCCCCGAGGCCATCGCCCATGACCTGGACCGGATGATTTCCCACTACACCGGAAATGGGGCCGGTCGAAGGTGCTGCTGATCGGCTATTCGTTCGGCGCCGATATCCTGCCCTTCACCATCAACAACTGCCGGAGCGAAGCCGCTCCCATATCCGGCTGGTATCGCTGCTCGGCTTCGCGAAAAAGGCCGATTTCGAGGTCGGCATCAGCGGCTGGCTGGGCGTCGAATCGAGCGATGCGGAGGATACCCTGGCGGAAATCGCGAAGCTTCCTCCGATCCCCCTGCAATGCGTCTATGGCGCGGAGGAGGACGATACCGGCTGCACGGCGCCGGAGTTGGAGCGCGCCTCGAAGCTGCGGATGGACGGCGGCCACCATTTCGACGGGAACTACAAACAGGTCGCCAGCGCGATCCTGGATGCGGCCGGCGCCGCCAGGTAGATGCCTCTGCAAGATGTAAGTATTTGGAGCTATTACTTCTGGAACAAAAGGGAGCTGATTACCATTTACGATACATTAGGCATTGCGGTCGCCTAATGCCGGGAACACCGTAGGGTCTGGCGAGGATTTCACCGTGAAGCAGGCTGCCCTTTACCGCAAGACTGAGCCCGAAATCCGGCCCTGTCCGGAATTCGACCACTCGCAATCGGATGGGTATTCGGACGACGGGGATTGGTCGATAAGACGCCGCCTCGGCTTCCTGGTCGGCGCCGCGCTGGCTTCATGGGCGGTGGTGGGGCTGGTCGGCTACGGCGTTTACAGCCTGTTCGTCTGTATCGATCTGAGCGCCTGTTAGGACGCGGCCGACCGTAATCGCAAGCCGGCGTATCGCTGCGATGAGCAAACCGGCCTGGGCGCATCCGCCCAGCCGGCTTCCTTCAGACCATCCCAGATCGAACCCAGGTTCAGACCGAGCTGATCGCCTTTTCGACCAACTGGCCGAGATGCTGAGTGCGCTTGGTCAGGCTTTGCAGGACCGAGGAGATTTCCGCGGTCGCGGCGGCGGTCTGGCCCGACAGGTTCTTCACTTCACCGGCGACGACCGCGAAGCCCTTGCCCGCCTCACCGGCGCGAGCCGCTTCGATCGTGGCGTTCAGCGCCAGCAGGTTGGTCTGCTTGGCAATCGCGTCGATCTGCTGGGCGACGGTCCCAACCTTCTCGATTTCGCTGCGCAGGCCTTCCAGTTCACGGCTGATTTCCTGGAGGGAGCTGGAGAGTTCCTGGCGGCTCAAGGTGCCGTTGTTGTCGGAAGAGCTGAGTTCATTGCCATAAGACATGGGGACACCCGGATGTTGGTTATTGGACCGTCGCGGCGGCGTGCGGCGACAGGTCATGCGAAAGGCATATATACGGACTTTCCTAAATTTTCGTGAGTTTGCGTGCCGGCGGGTGTCACCTGCGACTTTTCGGCGGGTGACGGTGTCATGCGGGGTGCTATGGTGCGGCCCGACCCGTCAGCCCATCAGTACCGCCATGATTCTGACTCCGATCGACACCACCGACCTTCCCGCCGTCCTTGAGCGGTTCGAACAGCAGCTTTCCGGCCGCCCGCTGGCTCTCGCGGCCCTTACCCGCATCGCGCGGTCGATCCCGCCCGACGGCGATCTTGGCGATCCGGAAGCACAGCGCGCCCAGGCGGTCGAGTTGGCGGCCACGCTGGGCATCGAGACCCTGGACGAGGACCCCGCCGCCGCCTTCAGTTGGGATGGCCAGCGCATCCGCACCCGCAGCGAGCCGTCGGTCGTGATCCACGAGGTCGCCCACTGGCAGCTTTGCGCGCCGGAACGCCGGCCGCTGTATGATTTCGGCCTGGGCGCCGGGCCGGAAAGCGGGCGAATCGAGGAAGCCGACGCCGTCATGGCGCTGAGCGAGGAGGAAGGGCAGGATGAGGAAGGGCTGACTTCCCTCCTCGGCATCCTGTGGGAGGCCGAACTCGGCCAGCCCGCCCTGCTGGCCTTCCTGGAACAGAACTGGCTGGAAGGTTATGACCGTCCGGCCACGGCCCACCACTTCGACCGGATGCTGACCCGGCTGCACACCGGCGGTTTCATCGACGATGATGCCCGGCCTCTTCCGGTGGCGCGGAAATCCGGTCAGGTCCTATGACTCGGGCTAACTCTGGCCGGGCAACTCTTCGATTACAGGGGGAATGCCCCCTGCGCCAATCCGAACACTGGCTAATTCGCGGCGTTTGAGATTCAATGGCCGCCGTATCGCAACAGGGAGATGGACGCCGATGGAACGGCTGACACCGAGGGTCGGCATTGGCCAGATCGCCCCCTTCCGGCCGGTCCGGGTGCCGCTCGACGGACGGCCATTCATCGACCTGTCGCTCAGCCATAACGCCCTGGGTCCCAGCCCCAAGGCGGTGACGGCTTACCGCAAGGCGGCGCTCAGCCTCCATCGCTATCCCGACAACGAACACACCCTGCTGCGCGCGGCCATCGGGCGCCGGTATGATATCGCGACGGATCACATCACGTGCTCCAACGGCTCCGACGAGATGATCCAGCTCATCGCGGAGGCTTATGCCGGCCCCGGCGACGAGGTGCTGTTCCATCAGTACGGCTACCAGGGCTTCCACAAGGCGGCGCGGATGACCGGCGCCACCCCCGTGGTGGCGGCGGAGCGGGATCTGGCGGTCGATGTCGAGGCGCTGGCCGATCTGGCGGGCGAGCGGACGAAGATCGTCTTCCTCGCCAACCCGAACAATCCGACCGGCTCCTATGTGCCGGCCGAGCAGGTCCAGCGGCTGAGGGCGGATCTGCCGGCCCATACGCTGCTGGTGCTGGACAGCGCCTATGCCGACTATGTCCGGCGGGACAACTACGATCCGGGCTTCGGGCTGGTCGAAGACCACGACAATGTCCTGATGGTCCGGACGTTTTCCAAGCTGCACGGGCTGGCCGGTCTGCGGGTCGGCTGGGCCTATGGGCCGCCGTCGATCATCGAGACGCTGGACCGTATCCGCCCGCCCTACAATGTCGGGCTGGCGGCGCAGGCCGCCGCCGCGGCCGCCTTGAGCGATCCCGATCATGAGGCCGCCACCCTGGCCCACAACGACGCCTGGATCGCCTGGCTGTCGCATGAGCTGCGGGCGATCGGCGTGCGGGTCTATCCCAGCGTCTGCAATTTCCTGCTGGTCCGCGTCCCGCCCGATCCGACCATGAGCGTCTCGGCGGTTTGCCAGCATCTGTGGAACCACGGCATCCTGGTGAAGACGCTGACCGAATACGGTCTGGGCGACTGCCTGCGGATCACGGTCGGGTCGGAGGAGGAGAACCACGCGCTGGTCGATGCCTTGCGCGAGGTGTTGGAGTAGGCGGTCGAGGCGCTGACGATTGCAGCTCGACGCTGGTCGTGACGGCGATGAACGAGCGTTGACCCGTGACCCAAAGATTTCAGCGATTTAATGTTGGCGCAAGGCGGGCGTAAGCCTGACGGTTAAAACGTCGCATGTCGCGCGTAGGCATGACCGGCTACAACGTCGTCACATGATTTCGTGAAGCCAGGAGCCATCCATGTTGCCCGTTCCCTCGATCGTCAGCTTTTCGGCCGGACGCCTGCGCAAGGTCGCGATCGCCGCTCTGCTCGGCACGACCATCCTGACCGGTGCCGCCGGGTTGCCGGCCAACGCCTTCGCGGCGCCCCAGGCGGTGTCGCAGGAACTGCCCGGCAGCTTCGCCGATCTGGTCGAGCGCGTGACCCCCGCCGTCGTCAATGTTTCGACCGTCCAGGGCAATGCCGATGCGGAACAGCCGCGCGGGCTGCCCGGCATGCCGGAGTTCCCGCCCGGCTCGCCGTTCGAGGAGTTCTTCAAGCAGTTCCAGGAGCAGCAGCGCGGCGCCCGCCCCAAGCAGCATGAGAAGCAGCAGGCGCTGGGCTCCGGCTTCATCATCGATGCGGCGGGCTACGTCGTCACCAACAACCACGTGATCGACGGGGCCGAGGAGATCACCGTCACGACTCATGACGGCGCCAAGCTGGACGCCAAGCTGGTCGGACGCGATCCGAAGACCGATCTGGCGCTGCTGAAGGTCGAGGCCGGCAAGCCCCTGCCCTATCTGGAGTTCGGCGACAGCGACAAGGCGCGGGTCGGCGACTGGGTGATCGCGATCGGCAATCCCGTTCGGCCTGGGCGGCACGGTGACGTCCGGCATCGTCTCGGCCCGCGGCCGCGACATCCAGGCCGGTCCCTACGACGACTTCCTCCAGCTCGACGCGTCGATCAACCGGGGCAATTCGGGCGGCCCGACCTTCGACGTCGCAGGGCCGGGTGATCGGCATCAACACGGCGATCTTCTCGCCCAACGGCGGCAGCGTCGGCATCGGCTTCGCCATCCCGTCCAACCTCGCCAAGGGCGTCATCGCCCAGCTTCGCGAGACCGGCACGGTCAGCCGCGGCTGGCTGGGCGTCCAGATCCAGCAGGTCACGCCGGAAATCGCCGAAAGCCTCGGCCTGCCGCAGCCCAAGGGCGCGCTGGTCGCCGACGTGACGGCCAACAGCCCCGCCGCCAAGTCCAAGATCCAGGCCGGCGACGTGATCCTGAGCCTGGACGGCCGTCCGGTCGATACGATCAAGGACCTGACCCGGATGGTCGCCGACGCCAAGACCGGATCGGACGTGACGCTGGAAGTCCTGCGCAAGGGCAAGCGGCAGAACATCAGCGTCAAGCTGGACCAGATGCCCGACCAGCCGAAGGTCGCGGCGGCCACTCCGGCGCCGGAATCCAGGCCGCGCAGCCATACGGTCCTGGGCATGAAGCTGTCGTCGCTGAGCGAGGCCGCCCGCCGGAAATACGGTCTGGCCGAAGGCGATCGAGGGCGTGCTGGTGGTCGGCACCGACGAGTCGCTCGGCGAGGTCAACCTGCGTCCCGGCGACGTGATCACCGAGGTCGGCAACGAGCGGGTCGCCGCACCCGATCAGGTCGCCGCCAAGATCAAGGAAGCCAAGGAGGCCGGCCGGGGCGCCGTGCTGCTGCGGGTCAGCCGGCAGGGTACCGAGCAGTTCGTCGCGGTCTCGATCAAGAAGGCCTGATCCCAAATGAGCGGTGGCATGAGCGGGGGCGCGGGCGGCGAATTCGGCGAAGGGCGTCCTCGGGAAGAATCTGGCGACCGGCCATTCTTCGGCTATGATGGAGCCATGAAGATACTGGTCATCGAAGACGACGCCCAGGCCGCCGCATATCTGGTCAAGGGCCTGAAGGAGAGCGGCCATGTCGTCGACCACGCGGCCGACGGCAAGGACGGGCTCTTCATGGCGGGCTCGGAAAACTACGACGTGCTGATCGTGGACCGCATGCTGCCGGGCCGCGACGGGCTCGCCATCGTCGAGATCCTGCGCGGGGCCGGGACCGAAACGCCGGTCCTGTTCCTGAGCGCGCTGGGCAGCGTGGACGACCGGGTGCGGGGTCTGCGGGCGGGCGGCGACGATTACCTGACCAAGCCCTACGCCTTTTCCGAACTGCTGGCCCGGGTCGAGGCGCTGGGCCGGCGGAAATCGGCAGCGGCGGTGACGACGACCAAGCTCCAGGTCGGCGACCTGGAGATGGACCTGCTGGCGCGCAAGGTCAAACGCGGCGGGCAAGCAGATCGATCTGCTGCCGCGCGAGTTCCGGCTGCTGGAATACCTCATGCGCCATGAGGGCAACGTGGTGACGCGCACCATGCTGCTGGAGAACGTCTGGGACTATCACTTCGACCCGCAGACCAACGTGATCGACGTCCATGTCGCGCGGCTGCGGCAGAAGATCGACCGCGAGTTTCCGACGCCGATGATCCATACCGTGCGCGGGGCGGGATACTGCCTGCGTGCCTGACTTCGGCCTGCTTCGGACGACCACCTTCCGGGTGGCGCTGCTGTATCTCGGGTTGTTCCTGGCCTCGGTGCTGGTGATCCTGGGGCTGATCTACTGGTTCACCGCCGGCTTCATCGAGCGCCAGACCGACGAGACCATCGCCGCCGAGATCGCCGGACTGCGCGAGCAGTACCGGCAGCGCCGGCTTCCCGGCCTGATCGAGGTGGTCAACGCGCGGAGCGCCGTGCCCCGGACCAGCACGCTCTATCTGGTCGCGACACCGACCTTCACGCCGCTGGCCGGCAACCTTTCCGACTGGCCCGACGCCGAGCCCGATGCCGGACGGCTGGATCGAGTTCGAGATCGCGGACGCGCCGGAGGAGCCGGACGGCGGCAGCCACGAGGCGCGGGCCGTCGTCTTCACCCTTCCCGGCGGCTATCACCTGCTGGTCGGGCGCGACACGATGGAGCGCCGGCACTTTCAGGACCGCGTCCTGATCTCGCTGGCCTGGGCGCTGCTGCTGACGGTCGGGCCTGGGCGCCGCCGGCGGCGTGCTGATAAGCCGCAACGTCATGCACCGCATCGACGCCATCAACCAGACCACCCGCCAGATCATGTCGGGCGCCCTTCAGGAGCGCATGGCGGTGGCGAACAACGGCGACGAGCTGGACCAGCTTGCCGGCAACCTCAACGCCATGCTCGACCAGATCGAGCACCTGATGGTCGGCATGCGGCAGGTGACCGACAGCGTCGCCCACGACCTGCGGACGCCGCTGACCCGGCTGCGGTCCCGGCTGGAAATCACCCTGGTCGAGGCCGGGACGGAGGACGAGTACCGCGCCGCCATCCAGGAGGCGATCAGCGAGGCGGACCGGCTGCTGGGCATCTTCGGAGCACTGCTGAGCATCGCGGAGGCCGAGGCCGGGACGATGCAGCGCAGCTTCCAGAAGGTGTCGCTGTCCGATCTGGCGCGGCAGATGGCCGACCTGTACGAGCCCGCCGCGGAGGAAGCCGGCCTCGGCTTCGTCAGCGACATAAGGGCTGAGCCGGTAGCGCTGGGCAATCAGCAATTGCTGGCGCAGGCGATCGCCAACCTGCTGGACAATGCGCTGAAATACACGCCGGCCGAGGGGTGCGTCACCCTGACGGTGAAGGGGCCGGAAGGGGAGCGCGGCGCCTGCGTATCGGTGGCCGATACGGGGCCTGGAATCCCGGCGGAACAGCGTGAAAGCGTGCTGCGCCGGTTCGTCCGGCTGGAGGCCAGCCGCAGTTCTCCGGGCAATGGTCTGGGCCTCAGTCTGGTCGATGCGGTGGCCCGTCTGCATGGCGCGCGGCTGGAAATGGACGACAATCATCCGGGTCTGATTGTTTCCCTTGTGTTCCCCCGTATGGCCCGGAGTGACAAGTTTCAGAAACACCTTGCCAGCAACTCGGCCAGCCTGTTACCCGTATGGGGAACGGGCGATTCTCCGCCGGTCGGGCCTTGTGCGCCTGACCGACGGGGATCGACCGACGCTGAGTTGACCGCATGTTTCTGACCATCATCCGCTGACCTGGGGCAGCGCATATCGATATGACCGACGAAACCCTCGTCCTTCGCCATCCCAAGCTGCTCAGCTTGTACGCCTTCTGGCTGGAACAATGCGCCGGTGCGCCGCTGCCCTTGGCTTCGGCGCTGAACCCGGCCGAGCTGAGGCCATGGCTGGGCAACCTGCTGATCATGGACGTCGTCCGCAACGCCGACTTCGTCTATTCGTATTACGGTCAGTCGTTCTCGGATTCGTTCGGCGAGGACCGGGTCGGCCAGTCGATCGCCCGCCTGCCGGAAGGGCAGAGCGATATCCTGCGGGCCGAGTACGACCGCGTGCGGTCGGAGGCCAAGCCGGTGGCGCGCGTCTATTCGGCGGATTTCGACGGCGTGCCCTCCACCTGGGAGCGGCTGGTCCTGCCGCTGACGGAAGACGGTGAAACGGTCGGCAAGCTGCTGGTCGGCGCCTACAAGCTGGATCGGCCCCATCCGGTAACCATGAGCGCTCCGCGGCCTTCCTGAATCCGGCTTTGCCGGCCATCCGGACTCGGCAGGAAACTGACTGAGCCTTTACGAAGATTTACCATTGGGAGACGGACCGGCGTTAGGATGCGGCAAGAGCGCCGCGCCGCCGGCGTCTCCCTGATTCTCATTTTCCAGGCGTTTGGACGAGACCATGACTCAACAGGAAAGCCGTCAGCCCATCGATACGGCTAATTCCGACATTACGACCGCGCAGGAGTTCAACCTGGGCTGTGCGATGAACAGCCAGCCCTTCAGGCTTCGCCTGGATGAATGGCCGGACGGCGCGGTCGAGTGGGTCCTGGAAACCAATCCCGGCCGTCCGAACGGCACCATCGCCTATGGGACCGGGCAGCGGGAAGAGCTGTTCGCCGTGATCGCCGCCAACGCCTTCCTCGCCGGGGTGGAATGGGGAGAGGCCACCGCCAGGGCGCCGATGATCGGCCTGGATGACGACGAGGTCCTTGAGGAGGACGACACCCATGCCGCCGGACTGGCGGACGGCGAGTTCGAGATCGAGGACAACGGCATACCCGTCGAGGACCTGATCCGCGATCCGGACGCGCCCTATGAACTGCCGCCCGTCGATCTGCTTGAGCCGGCGCCGCAGTCCGAGACCCTGACGATGGACGAGCTGTCGCTGGCCCACAACGCCCGCAACCTGGAAACCGTGCTCAAGAACTTCGGCGTGCGCGGCGAGATCATGGAGGTGCGGCCGGGTCCCGTCGTGACGCTCTACGAGCTGGAGCCGGCTCCCGGCCTGAAGTCGTCCCGCGTGATCAATCTGGCGGAAGACATCGCCCGCTCCATGCGGGCGCTGACCGTCCGTATCGCCGTGGTGCCCGGCCGCAGCGTCATCGGCATCGAACTGCCGAACCCGACGCGCGAGAAGGTGTTCCTGCGCGAGATGCTGGACTGCGACGCCTATCAGCAGACCGCCGCCAAGCTGGCGCTGGTGCTGGGCAAGGACATCGGCGGCACGCCGATCATCGTCGATCTGGCGCGCATGCCGCATCTGCTGATCGCCGGCACGACCGGTTCCGGCAAGTCGGTCTGCATCAACACCATGATCCTGTCGCTGCTCTACCGGCTGCCGCCGGAGAAGTGCCGCTTCATCATGGTCGATCCCAAGATGCTGGAACTGTCCGTCTATGACGGCATCCCGCACCTGCTGGCCCCGGTGGTGACCGAGCCGAAGAAGGCCGTCGTCGCCCTGAAATGGGCGGTGCGGGAAATGGAGAACCGCTACCGCGCGATGGCGAAGTTCGGCGTCCGCAATATCGAAGGCTACAATATCCGGATCGAAGAGTTGCTGGAAAGCGGCGAGCAAGTCTTCAAACAGGTCCAGGTCGGCTACGACAAGGCGAAGCGGCAGCCGATCTTTGAAGAACAGCCGATGGAGCTGAAGTCCCTGCCCTACATCGTGGTGGTGGTGGACGAGATGGCCGACCTGATGCTGGTGGCGGGCAAGGACATCGAAGCCGCGATCCAGCGTCTGGCGCAGATGGCGCGCGCGGCCGGCATCCACCTGATCATGGCGACCCAGCGGCCGTCGGTGGACGTCATCACCGGCACCATCAAGGCGAACTTCCCGACCCGCATCAGCTTCCAGGTCACCAGCAAGATCGACAGCCGCACCATCCTGGGCGAACAGGGGGCGGAGCAGCTTCTGGGCCAGGGCGACATGCTCTACATGGCCGGCGGCGGCCGGATCACCCGCGTCCACGGCCCCTTCGTTTCCGACGAG
This sequence comes from uncultured Alphaproteobacteria bacterium, assembly GCA_963848585.1. Classification (GTDB taxonomy): domain Bacteria; phylum Pseudomonadota; class Alphaproteobacteria; order Azospirillales; family Azospirillaceae; genus Skermanella. The sequence continues at coordinate 81,784 of CAWKET010000054.1, forward strand.
GAAGTCGAGGACGTGGTGCGCCACTTGAAGGAACAGGGCACGCCGGACTATCTGCACTCCATCACGGAAGACGACGACCACAGCGGCGACGACGAGGGCGAAGCCCCCTCCCCCACTCCGGAGGAAGGTGCCGCCCCGTTCACCGGCAGCGATGACGAGCTGTACGAACATGCGGTGGCCCTGGTCACCCGTGAGCGCAAGGCGTCGGTCAGCTTCATCCAGCGCTGCCTGCAGATCGGCTACAACCGATCGGCCCGGCTGGTGGACCGGATGGAGGCGGAGGGATAGTCAGTTCGGCGAACCATGTGGGCAAACGTGAAGTACTGGTATCATCACGCAGCGAAGCCTTTAACCGGGATGGCGAGTGACTAGTCTTTGCTGCAGTTGCGAACAAGAGTTAATGGTATGACCAATTGCCGAGACTATGGAAAGATGGGATTTTTTCGATCTTCGATAAAAGTTTCGGGCCAATTATTCTGCCCCAGCTCTTAATTTTACTCTCGAAAGCATCGCGAACATCGGGTAACATTAAGATCATAAAGGTGTAAAGCGCCGGTAAGGTGAGAGCGCTATAACATAATCGACTGCGCCACCAAGGGGAGAGACGCCATGATCGGCAACGACCGTCAGGAGCCTACGCTGGACGACCTGTTGAACGACCCAATCGTCCAGATCCTCATGCGCCGCGATGCGGTGGAGCGTTGGAAGCTTGAAGAGATGATCGCCCGTGTCCGCCGCAACCGGCGGGCGGAGGCTGAGCGTCTGGCCGCCTGACCAGCCGGCAAAATCGTAATCATTCAGGGGCATGGGCCGCTGACCTTCAGGTCAGCGGCCCATTTCAATTGAGGCGTCCGCTGGCGGCAGTTCGCTGTGGAGCTCCGCTGGGAAAAGCTCCAGCCCGGCCGGCAGGTCGCCGGGGGCTGCCGCCTTGCCAGGAGCGTCGATGCCACGTCCAGGGTGCGCAGAACCGTGTCGTGGTCATAGGGCTTCACGAGAACGCCAAGGGCCGCGTCGGCGGCCTGACGGGCGCGCTCCGGATGCTCGGTGACGAACAGCGATACCAGACCATGGTGCTTCTTCATGCCGCGAGCGGCGGCGATGCCGCTGCCGCCGAGGCCGAGATCGATATCCATCAGCGTCAGGTCGGGCGTCTGGCTCCTTGCGAGGTCCATGGCGGCGCGGACGGTGACCGCATGTCCCACCACTTCATGACCGGCGCTCTCGACCATCATGGCGAGCCCGGCCGCCAGCAGACGGTCATCTTCGACGATCAGTATCCGCATTCCAGGCCTCCTCCGCTGATTGCTCATGCTCCATAGAATTAGGTGGCTGACCGGTGGTTCCCAGGGCGTCGGAGCGCCGTCCGGGTTCCGCAGCCGGCTGGGACAGGATCACCAGTTCGCTCTCCCGCACATTCGGGCGGACCGTGCCATTGGCGAGCATGATGTCGTATTTGGGCTGAAGCTCGATCGTCCTGCCAACGATCCGCCCGCTCTGATTCGCATATTCAACCCGTGTTCCCAGCTTGAGCATCGCGTTCTCCCTGGCGCATGCCTTCGGTCCTCATTACGCCCCGATAGGCTCCAAGGGTGCGGGATTACAAAGCGGAAGAGTTGGTCAATAAGGGGGTAGGCGATACCGGGTGCCGCCACGGGGGGGCCGTGATCGAGAGTGAAGTGCTGTTCAATATTCCAAACATGGCTCTGTCGATAATATTGAACACCCGGTCTGGAAGTGCATCCGACGGAACGCCGCTGCAGCCTTGCGGGGTAGCAGGCCACGAGTCAATCAACGCCTATCGAGCGGAAATCTGGCCAGACGCCAGACGGATCAGCGAAAAAGGCTGCATGTCAATGCCATGAAATATCGTCATGATGCGTCTGCGAAACTGCGAAATCGCATCATGAAGCCGCACTGCGAATTCGCAGCCGCCAGGAATGCCGAGGCGCAGTCGGACCAGGCAGCTCGATAAGGAATTTATTCTGAGGTGGATTTTCTAGGTTTATTTACCTATAATAGGTAAATTTAGACATTAACTCGCCATTAATATCGATATTGTGACCAATTTATATCTTCCTCGATCCGCGCTGCGATTCGCTAACGCTTCCCTGGATTTTCATGAGCCGAGTCGGTGGATCGGCAGCCCCTTGCGCGGGCGGAGTTGGCGTGCTCAGTGGCAGGATCCGGCAAGGATTTCCCCAGAACCTGTGGATAAGTCTGTGGACAAGATGCTGGAGAAGTGTGTGTCGAACGTTAAGGAAAGGGGTCTCGAAGCATTGCCTATTTTTTAGGCAAATGCGATAACCGCATGAAATTGTTTAGCATAGCGAACAGGCGGAAGCCGCTCGGGGCGGTTCTGGCGCCATCTCGGACGGCCTGCAGGGATGGTGTGGCACACCTTCATCACCTTGTGGAAATTTTTTTCATGCCAGCCATGCGGGGGCGAGACGAAATGTCGCACTGGCCTTTCTTCGGCCAACGACATATTTTCGATACCAAATTTCCTGTATAGGACAGCGCAATGGCGGCGGGTCATTTCGACCCGGCCGCCTGAGCGCGCAACTGCCGCCCCTGCCCGATGGACGGTCGCGGTCGGCGAACTCCAACCCATAAAGCCGGAGATTTCCAAAGGCGCCCCGGCGCCGGAGGAGACTGGCTCAGGAATAGTACTCATGGCACGCAGAACGCCACTCAAGGATATGCGCAACATCGGCATCATCGCCCACGTCGATGCCGGCAAGACCACCACGACCGAGCGCATCCTTTATTACACGGGCCGCAAGCACACGATCGTCGAGATGCACGACACCAAGGATCTGAAGACCTCGACGACGACCGACTACATGGAGCAGGAGCAGAAGCGCGGCATCACGATTCAGTCGGCGGCCGTGTCGACCGGTTCTGGCGCAAGAAGAAGATCAACGTCATCGACACCCCCGGGCCACGTGGACTTCACCATCGAAGTGAACCGCTCGCTGCGCGTGCTCGACGGCGCGGTGGTGGTGTTCGACGGCGTGGCCGGCGTGGAGCCGCAGTCGGAGACGAACTGGCGCCTCGCTGACAACTACAACGTGCCGCGCATGTGCTACGTGAACAAGATGGACCGCATCGGCGCGAACTTCCGTGCGCTGCGTGGACATGATCAAGAACCGCCTGGGCGCGCGTCCGCTGGTCGTGCAGCTGCCGATCGGCTCGGAAGACAACTTCAAGGGCATGATCGACCTGGTCGAGATGAAGGCGCTGGTCTGGGACTCGGACGACAAGGACGCGAAGTGGGAAGTCATCCCGGTGGGCGATCGGCGACGGCCTGGCCGACAAGCTGAGGCATCACGGTGCCGTCGGATCGCAAGATCCTCGACGACTATCGCGAAGTACCGCCCGGAGCTGATCGACACCGCTCTCGAGCATGGACGACGACGGCGATGGAAAAGTACCTGACGGACGACGAGCCGCCGACGGCCGACGTGCTGCGCGCGTGCATCCGCAAGGGCGTCGATCACCGAGCGCCTTCAACCCGGTGCTCGTGCGGCAGCTCCTATCAAGAACAAGGGCGTGCAGCAGATGCTGGACGCGGTCGGTCGACTACATGCCGGCCCCGACCGACGTCGAGGCCATCAAGACGGTGGACGCGGACGGTAACCCGATCGGCGAGCGCAACTGCTCGGACGACGAGCCGTTCTCGGCGCTGGCGTTCAAGGTCATCAACGACCAGTCTACGGCGCGCTGACCTTCGTGCGCGTGTACTCGGGCGTGCTGCACCAAGGGCATGTCGGTGACGAACACCACGCGCGGCAAGCGCGAGAAGATCGGCCGCATGGTCGAGATGTTCGCCAAGGAAGCAGAACCCGATCGAAGAAGCGCGCGCCGGCGACATCATCGCGCTGCGTCTCGCTGGCCGAGACGGACACCGGTGACACGCTGTGCGATCACGGACCACCAGGTGGTCCTGGAGCGCATGCGCTTCCCGGACCCCGTCATCAGCGTGTCGGTGAAGGCCGAAGACCAAGGCCGAAGCCAGGAGAAGTTCGGCGCGGCGCTGGGCAAGATGGTCCGCGCCGATCCGTCGCTGCACCTGGAGACGGATCGCGAGACGAGCAGACCATTCTGCGCGGCATGGGCGAGCTGCACCTCGAAGTGACGCTCGACCGCATGCGCACGGAGTTCGGCGTGGAAGGCGTCGATGGGCGAGCCGCAGGTGGCGTACCGCGAGACCTTCACCAAGCAGATCGACGAACACTACATCCACAAGAAGCAGACCGGCGGTTCGGGCCAGTTCGCCGAAGTGTGGATCAAGTTCGAGCCGCTGGAGCGCGGCGAGGGCTTCGAGTTCGTCGACGAAACCGTCGGCGGCTCGGTGCCGCGCGAGTTCGTCCCGGCCGTGGAAAAGGGCCTCGAAGATCCAGAAGGAAGACGGCGTGCTCGGCGCACTTCCCCACCGTGGACTTCCGCGCCACGCTGCATCGACGGCAAGTACCACGACGTCGACTCGAACGCGCTGACGTTCGAAATCGCCGCCAAGGCCTGCTTCCGCGAAGGCATCCGCAAGGCCGCTCCGCAGTCCTGCTGGAGCCGGTGATGAAGGTCGAGACCGTGACCCCGGGCGACTACCTGGGCGACGTGATCGGCGACATGAACCGCCGCCGCGGCACTGATCCTGGACCAGATCGAGCGTGGCACGAACATCGCGGTCGTGGCGCACGTGCCGCTGTCCGAGATGTTCGGCTACATCGGTCAGCTGCGCTGCATGACCTCGGGCCGTGCGAGCTTCACCATGGAGTTCTCGCACTACGATCCGGTGCCGAAGAACGTGGCCGACGAGGTGATCGCCTCCAAGGCCGCCGCGTAAGGCTTCGGTCTGAACTGGTAGAAATGGAAGACGGTCCGGGAGGAAACTCCCGGACCGTTTTTTATGGGAGCGTGGAGCAAGCGATGGCTGAGCTGTTCGCCAGCGGGCACATCATCGACCTGATACTGGGGCTGGTCGTGGTGGAGGTGATGGCGCTGGCGCTGTGGCGGCGGCGGTTCGGCACCGGTCCTGGCGCTGGGCGGCCTTGCCGCCAATCTGGCATCCGGCGGCTTCCTGCTGCTGGCGGTGCGGGCGGCCCTGGTGGATGCGGCGTGGGAGTGGGTGGCGCTGGCCCTGCTCGGCTCGCTGCTGGCGCATCTGGCGGATTTATATGGCCGCCGGCGAGCGGCATGAGCGTCGCGTGGCTCTAGCCGACATGCCTCAGCGCTGGCGGAATTCGTCGGGCTTCAGGTGGTGCTTCTTCATGAGCTGGTAGAGCCTTGCGCGTGACAGGTCGAGCGCCGCGCAGACCGCCTTGATGTCGCCGTTGTGGCGGAGCAGAAGCTCGCTCAGGTGGCTGCGCTCGGCCCGGTCGCGGACGACGCGGTGGTCGTCGTCGGGATGCGGCGGGGCGGGATCGACATGGGCGCGGGTATAGCGCTGCGGCAGGTCGCCGATCCGGACGGGCCGGCCGTCATAGATGTGGGCGATATACATGCCCAAGTTCTTCAACTCGCGGATATTGCCCGGATAGTGGTAGGTCTCCACCAGGAACTGCTTCAGTTCCGCGTCCATGGCCGGCAGCGGGATGCCGTTGTCGGCGCAGACTTTCCGGATGAAATATTCCAGCAGAAGCTGGATTTCGTCGCGCCGCTCGCGCAGCGGCGGGATCAGCAGATGGCAGATGTTCAGGCGGAAGAACAGGTCCTCGCGGAACTCCCCGTTGGCGACCATCTGTTCCAGGTTGCGGTTGGTGGCGGCGATCACCCGCACATCCACCTTGGTCACCTTGTCGGAACCGACCCGCTGGATTTCTCCCACGTCCAGGGTGCGCAGCAGCTTCACCTGGGCCAGCGGCTCCAGTTCGCCGACCTCGTCCAGGAAGATGGTGCCGCCGTTGGCTTCCTCGAACCGGCCCTTGCGGTCGGCCGTGGCGCCCGTGAAGGAGCCTTTGGAATGGCCGAACAGCTCGGATTCGATCACGCCGCTCGGCAGCGCTCCGCAGTTGACCGCCACGAACTTGTCGCGCTTGCTGTTGAGATGGATGATCCGGGCGAACAGCTCCTTGCCGGAGCCGGTTTCCCCTTCCAGCAGGACGGTAAGCTGCGACGGGGCGATCCGGGCGATGCGGTCCAGATTGGCGGCGATCTGGTGGTTGGAGCCAAGCACGCCCTCCAGCTCCAGATTCTCGCGGCTGCGCGACGGCGTCACCGGCCGGACCCGCTCATGGACGGCATTCGGTACCGGAGCGCGCCAGGGTGCAAAGGTGAAGGTAAGCGGCCCGAAGCGTGTTCAGTTCACTGAGAAATTCATGCTGCTCGAAGTCATGGATGCGGGAGTTGCCCAGCACCTTCAGCTTCAGGGTTTCGATCCGGGCGATGCATTCATTGATATGATCGTTCGTGCTGTCGGCGAATATCCCGGCCGAGTATGGGCTTGGCTGGCGGTAATCATCGTCCATGACCGTAAATACATCCGTTCCATTTAGCTCATGACTGAAATTGCCGGCCGCTGCGACCCGGCTGCGGCAGATGGATGTAATCACCCGTCACCAGTGACGCGAGCGAAGATTTACTAATACCTTCGTCAATTTGTCTACCTATAAAGGATTGCATGGGCATTCTGGAAGTGGCATGAATCGCCTCTTACAGCTCAGGTGTCTGGCAAAGCCTCTTCTGATGCAACCCATCATTGATCGTTCGGCAAAAAGTCGACTGAGTGAGTTGAAGATGATCGGCAGAGCCCTGCTGCTTCTGCCGCTGCTTCTCTGCGCCACATCACCGCTCGATGCGCAGATGCGCGGGTTTCGACCCCATGTCCCTGGTGCGGAAGGCGGCATCCGGCCCGTCTCCCGGCGTGCGCCGCCTGCTCGACAGCATGACGCTGCAGGAAGTCACGCTGAACGTGGTGGCCGACGCGGTATTGCGCCAGAACTACAATCTCCTGGCGGCGCACGAGGCGATCACCGCCGCCGGCGCGCTGGTGACCCAGCGGGACGCGGCGTTCGACATCAGCCTCAACGGCTCGCTGAGCGCCAGCATGTCGAAGACCGCCGACCGTATCGAAATCATCGGCCGCCCGAGAACACCGGATACCGACCTGACCGTGGACGAGGACGCCGACGGCATCCCCGACTTCGTCCAGGGCGGAACCAAGACGGTCGAGGAGGTGGACGGCCAGAAGGTACCCTGCGTCGTCGAGGACGATCAGGTGGTCAATGGCGGCATCGGCGCCGGCCTGTGCGGCCAGACCCCGGTATATTCGCACGCGAAGGAAGCGGCGAGCCTGAAGAGCCCGTCCACCAAGCGGATGACCGCATCGGTCGGCGTGTCGAAGGTGTTCTCGTTCGGCACATCGGCAAGCCTGTCGCTCAGCACGACCTACAATCAGAAGAACGGCGTCCAGGCCCCGGCGCTGACCCGCGCGATTTCCGCCGAGGACCCTTTCGGCTGGGGAGAAAAGCTGTTCTGGACAGCCGGCGCCTCGCTCAGCGCCACCATATCGCTGCCCTATACGAAGGGCTTCGGCGAGGCCGGCTCCAAGGAGAACCTGGATCTGGCGAGTGCCCGCAGCGGCGACCGCCGCGCCGTCTTCGCCGAACAGGCCGCGCGCAACGCCACCCTGGCGGAGGTGCTTCAGACCTATTGGGACATGATCCGCAGCCTTCAGGACATCACGATCCTGAACGAGCAGAAGGCGGTGCTGGACCAGCGCCGCGCCCGCGTCACCCGGCTGCTCAATTCCGGCACCTTCACCAACTACGAGCTGGGCCAGATCGACAGCGAACTGGCGTCGTTCGTCCTTCGGGAAGAGGCGGCATGGACCCAGTATCTGCTGCGCTCCAGTACGCTCCTCACCCTGATGGCGGCCGATATCGACAGCGTCCTGGTGCCGGCCGATGCGGAAGCTCTGCTGGCGGATGCCGTGCCGGAGCCGCCGTCCGATGCCTATGACCGCGCGATGATCGGCAATCCCGAGATCATGGCGGCCCAGGAAGACCTTGAGTTGGGCAAGCTGAACCTCGCGTTCCGCGATAACCAGTCATTGCCGGACATCGATCTGGTGCTGACCGCCAAGCTTTCGCAGAGCGATAGCGCCTTCGGCTTCAGCGATCCGGGAACGGCGATGCTGAACCTGGGCAAGCCGGATCAGACCAACATCTTCGTCGGTGTCCGCTACCTCTACCCGCTGGGCAATCAGGCGGCGAAGGCGGCGCTGAGCCGCGCCAGGATCGACGAACGCAATGCCTTCGACCGGGCTCAGCAGACGCGGCAGCGCATCATCAATTCAGTGGATCGCGCGCTGGCCGACATGCGCGGCGCGCAGGCGCTGATGCAGGTCAGCATGGGCGACATGGAACTGGCGGGCTTCGCCTATGAAAGGCTGGTCGATGAGCGGGAACGCGGGCTGGCGACCGAGTTCGAAGTCATGAACAGCTACCAGGATGTGCTGTCCGCCCGCCTCAATCAGGCCAGCGCGCGGGTTGAAATCCACAAGGCGCGGATCAGGCTGAGCGCCGCCCAGGGAACTCTGGAAGAGGATTTCCTGCAATGAGGGGATTGGGGGCGAGGAGTCTGGCGCGGCGCTGGTCGGGTCTGGCGGCGGCAGGCGCCGACGGTCGCCGGCGGTGTCAGGCGCAGGGGTCCAGGCGCAGAACACGGCGCCGGATGCGCTGGAAGTGCCGCCGGGCATGTTCACCCTGGATGCGGCCCGTGTCGCCGACGAGCGGACGGGCAATGCGGTGGTGGCGGCGACCCGCGATGCGCTGGCGCAGACCGGCGTCCTGTTCGCGCCCATGGAGATCCGCGAACTGGCGCTGCGTGACGCGGTGCTGGCGGCGCTTCAGCGCAATCTGGATATCAAGCGCAGCGGCCTGAACAAGAGCGTCGTCCAGCGGACGCTGATCGAGGCCGAAGCCGTCTTCGACCCCGTCTTCACCCTGTCCGCCGAGCGGGACGATGTCGCGCAGCTTCACCCGCGTCGAGCGTCCCATGCAGTGGAAGCCGGCAACACAGGAATATGTCAGGGGCCAGCAGATCAAGACCAGCGAGTCGCTGGACAATATCTTCCTGTGCGGGGACATGATCGACATCCTGGATCAGCCCGAGGACATGCAGGTGAGATTCCTGACCGGCCGGCTGATCACGCCTGACGCCAACGGCCAGTGCCACGTCCGGGTCTTGCCCGCCACCGCTCCGGTGGCCCTGGTCAGCTTCGATAAGCAGCGGGTCGCCGGATATTACCCGGTCTATAAGGAAGCGAGCACCAAAAGCCCGACCGGGCAGGATGAAAGCTACTATGGCGGCGGCGGCGTATCCCAGCGCCTGCCCTGGGGCGGCAGCATCGATGTCAGCATCGTCGTCGACATATCACGACACCTATTACACCAATAATCCGAACGACCCCATCACCCGCTCCTATGGCTCATACAAGCGGCCCTGGACATCGCGCGGCTCGCTCAACGCCAGCCATGCGCTGCCCTATACGAAGAACTTCGGCGATGGCGACGACAGCCGTCTGGCGATCGACGTCGCCCGGATCAATCTGGACATCGCCGATTTCGCGGTCCGGGGAGTCGTCAACCAGACCCTGCTGAGCATAGATGGGCTGTACTGGTCGCTGGTCGGCGCGATCCAGCGGTTGAACGCCGCCGCCGGAGCCGTGGCGCTGGCGGAGGACACATCCCGGCGGACCCAGAAGAAGATGGAACTGGGTCTGGCGACCGAGAGCAACCGCGCCCAGGTGGCCGCTCAGCTCGCCCGGCTGCGGGCGACCCAGCAGCAGCTTTTCGGCGACTATGTCACCGCGTCGGAAAGCCTGCGCGAAGCGTTGAACGAGCAGGACGAAATGCTGATCCTGCCGGTCGGGTACAGCGCGGCACTGGACAATCCGCCGGAAGCCCCGACCGGGCCGGCGAGCGTGCTGGACAGCCCCGATTATCTCCGGGCCGAAACCGCGGTCCGGATCGCGATGCGGGTGCGCGACACGCGGGTGGCGCAGACCCGTCCGGATCGTCTCCATCAGCTCCGGCGTGCAGCTCAGCCAGAGCAACGCCGTCTTCGGCTATTCGATCCGTCACCGAGTCTCTCAAGAACCTGATCAGCTACGACAGCGCTTCGGCGAGCATCGGCATCCTCTACCGCCGCCCGATCCGGTAACCGGGCGGCGAAGGCCGCGGTGACGATCGCCGAATCCGACATAGCCCGCCAGACGCTGCTGCTCCATCAGATCGAAACCGCAGATCCGCGGCGACTACGAGACGGCGCGGATACAGATGGTCAGCGCCCGCCAGCGGATCGAGGATTCCCGCAAGCGGCTGGACATCGTCCGCAGCCTTTACGAGCGGGCTGTCCGGCTGGAGGCGGGCGGGGTGGTGTCGGCCTACGAGACGATCAGCCGCCTTGGCACCCTGCTCGATGCCCAGTTGAGCCATGTTCAGGCGCGGATCGATGCGCAGACGGCGGAAACCCGTCTGCTTGCCGCCGTCGGCGCTTTGGCCGACCGCTATGGCGAACGGGTGGCGCAGACGCCCGAGGACCGCCAGCGCATAGCGCAGCTGCGGAAGACCGGCGGCATGGTGACCTTCGGGGGGCCGTTGTGATGGCCCGCGTCGTTCCTGGCGGTCTCTGACGTGGCGGCCTGATCGCCATCAGCCCGGCATGGGCCGCCGATCAGGCTCAGTTCAGCCGCGAGGACCTGAAGCGCCACAGCGCCGCGGTGACGGAAATCGTCCGGCGGCAGATCGTCGAGCAGCCGACCGATCCGGACAAGGGCCGCGTCGCCATGATCGGGGAACTGCTGAAGCGGCGTCCCGATATCGGCGGCGCCCGGACGCTGGAGCCGGTCGACCGGAGATCCGCCATCGCGGGCGGCTTGGGCAATAATCTGACCATCGCCATCGGTCTGACCTCACCGGAGCGCACCGGGGCGCTGGCACGGGAAGCGAGCGCCGTCTTCCTCCCGGTGCTGGACCTGACCATCGGCTATGGACGTATCGACGCCGAGCACCGGACACGGATCGGCAAGGCCATCACCAAGGCGGTCAATGCCGACGGCTTCAACATGAACTCGCCGTTCAAGAACCTGCCGCCGGCGGAAAATACCGGTCAGGCGGTGATCACCGACATGAAGCTGCGGCCGGTGAAGGGTGGGCAGTTGATCGAACTGCCGATCGAGGCCACCAGCGGGCGCGAGTTCGGAGCACCGAAGGAAAGCCTGAACTACACGATCAATATCAGTCAGGAACTGCCCTGGGGCGGCACCTTCACCATCACCGACCGGAGCGTGCAGCGGGAAATCTATTACCGGGGCGGCTATTATTGGGAGGATGGGCAGTGGAGCACCGGCCTCTCCGGTAATTTGAACATGCCCCTGCCCTTCACCAAGGGCTTCGGCAGCGGCAACGAAAAGCTCGCCGCATCGCGAACCGCCGACGCGGTGGCGGAACGTGCCGACTGGGACCTTCAGGCCCTGCTCAACAAGGTCCTGCTCGACATCGACACGGCGTATTTCGACGTCATCAGGCGCATGGAGGCGCTGGAGACGACGGTCGGCAACCGCGACATGATCCGGCAGCAGCAGGAGCGGATGAACCGCCTGTACGGTCTGCGTCAGGTCACCCGCCTGCAGAAGGCGCAGATCGATGCCGAGATGGCCAAGGCCGAGGTGCGGGTGGAGCAGTCGCTGAGCGACTATGTCGCGTCCTCCCAGGCGCTGTCGCTGCTGATCGGCGACAGCTCGGTCGTCGGCGGTGCGGCCATATACCTGCCGGTGGACTACGCCGACGATCTGGCGCAGGCCGTGCCGGTAAACTTCGAGGATGCGCTGGCTACCGCCCAGGCGACCCGGCCCGACTTCAAGATCAACGATATCAACGCTCTGCTGCGCGAGATCGACGAGGCCCAGGCGCGCACCAATGCGCGGCCCGACCTGCGGCTTTCGGCCAGCGTCAGTTCGTCCCAGGCCGGCACGACCTATGGCTATGCCGATCCCGCTGAAAAGCCATATGAAGGTCGGGACGCCGGACAAGCTCGACCAGAGCTATGGTCTGACGTTCACCATGCCATGGGCCAACCGGGCGGCCTATGCCGATGCCGACAAGGCCGAGCTTGGCATCAAGGATCAGGAATACGCCACCAGCTCGCTCCAGAACCGGGTGCGCCGCGAAATCACGGAGCGGCTGGCGGCGGTGCAGGCGGCACGCTCGCGCCTGAAAAGCGCCAGCGCCGAAGCGGAGAACATGGCGGCGGCCGTCGCCAGCCTGGAGCGCCAGCAGGCCATCGCGGGCACCGTGTCCGAAGACGAACTCATCCTCGCGACCCGCCAGTTGCTGAGCGCCCGGCTGAGCCTGACCGGTGCCCGTGTCGATGCCAAGCAGGCCGAAAGCGGGCTGCTCTACGCGCAGGGCACGATCGCCGGGGCGCTGGCGAACCAGACCGCCAGCAGCCAGCTTGACCGCAACCGCATCGCGATGCTGTCGGATGCCGGGTTCCTCACCTTCTTCAAGCCAGCATTCCGGCTCCGGAAAACAGCCACAGGAAAAACCATGAGAATCGGACTTGTCGCCCCAGCGTCCTCGCCGCTCGCCAAGCAGCTTCAGCAGCGCCTGTCCGTGCTGACCGGGGAACCTGTCGACTGGTTCGACGCCGATCTGCCGGAAGGGTACCCGCGTCAGTCTGGGCGAACACGGGCGCCACCTGGGACGGCGTGGCGCTGGATGGCTTCGACGCGCTGTTCATCCATGGTTTCCGGTACGAGGACCCGGTCCTGCCGGTGGCCGAGCCGGCGGCGGACTGGTCGCTGTGGCAGGCGGGGCATGTCAGGCAGCAGCAGCGCTACAGCCTGTTCTACAGCCTGCTGTCGCGCCTGGAGGCAGGCAGGCCGCGCCTCTACAATGGCCCATCCGCCCATCTGGAAGGCTTCTCGCGCCACCACCAGTTGGAGCGGCTGGGTCTGGCCGGAGTGCCGGTGGCGGCCGCCATCTCCACCAACGACCCGGCTGAAGCCGAGCAGTTCTGCGCGGTCCAGGCGGCGGCACAGGTTCCCGTCGTCTGGCGGACCGCGACCGGCCGCAGCGCGTGGCAGATCTTCCGCGACCGTCAGCGCCAGCACCTGATCGCCGCCGACAAGCCTCCGGTCATGCTGGCTCCCGTCGTTCCAGGACTTCTGCGCCGCGCCTTCGTGATCGATGGGCGGACCGTCCTGACGGTGGAATGGGCGCCGCCGTCTTCGGACTCGCTGGAGCGGTTCGAGCAGTTCCATGTGGTCGACTCCGCGTCGCGGCGTTTCCGGCATCGGCGGTGACGCGCTGGCGGCGCTCGGCATCCGGTGGGGCAGCGTGCTCTATGTCGCCGGACCGGCCGGGCCGGTGATCTACGATGTGGACGCCGACCCGCTGGTCACCGACCTGCCGGCACCTCTGCGCGACCACCTTCTGGCGTGCCTCGCGGCGGGCCTCGCCGGGGAACAGCCGCCCGTCTATGCCGGGGCGCCGATCGTGGAACGGGAAAGCCTGTTCCTGCGGCGGATGCTGCGCATTCAGTTCGACATGGAGCAGACCAAGTTCGCGGATCAGCCGGCTGAGGGTCGAGGCGGGTCCAGAGCATTCCTCCCGCAAAGCGGTTAATTTGCATTAATATTTACCGCGCCAGTTGCTTAAAAAGCTACTCTTCGTCATATTGGCGGGAGGCTGGATTGGGGTAATGCAAAAGGCTAGCCTCTTCCGCCGCTCCATGTTCCCCTGGCCAGGATCTCCCGCCGAGTGATGACCAAACCGAACGAAGATCGAACCGTTATGATGCGCGACGACAGCCGGAAGGATTCCGGCAAGGCGAATGCGGCTCCGGTCAAGCAGCCCGCCAATCCCGATGGCCGCCTGATCTGCCTTGATCCATCCCAGGTCGATGGCGGCAAAAGTGAAGTCGTCGTGCCCCTGAAGGGCGGCAAGGACGTGACGGTCGGGCGCGGGGATACGAGCACCTTCATGGTGGCTTCGCGCAAGCTGTCGCGCCAGCACGCCCGTCTGTTCTCCGGCGAGGGCACCTGGGGCATCGAGGACCTGAACAGCACCAATGGCGTCTATGTCAATGGTCACAAGGTCAGCACGATCTGGCTGAAGCACAAGGACGAGGTGCGGCTGGGCTCGCTCGCCTTCAGCTTCGAACTGGATCGCCCTCCAGCCGCCGGCCAGCAGGGCGGCGGCCGGCCCATGCCCGTCAGCCGCGATGACGACATGTCGGAACGGACCATGATGGTCGGCAGCCTGGGAGCCGGCAAGGCGGTGCTGGAAGCGGTCCGCAAGGTCGATACTCCCGTCCGGCTGAAGGTCGAGGAAGAGGACGACGGCGATGGCGCCGAGCGGGGATCGTCCGGCCTGCGCCGTACTCTGATACTCGTATCGGCCGTCGCGGTCGTTCTGGCGGGCTTGGGCGGCGCCGGCGCCGTCTGGTATCCGATCCACAAGAAGCAGCAGTTCGTCACCCAGACGATCGACCGTTCCGCCCAGGTCAGAAAGCGGGTGATCGACCGCGCCGCGCAGTTCGCGGCCGGCAATCAGGCCGTCAGCTTCGACCAGGATCTCAACGAACTGGCGGAGACGATCGCCGACAGCGGGCGGCTGCTGGCATCGGAGCCCAATGCGATCCTGGCCGACAGCACCGGCCGCATGAAGTTCCTCTCGTTCGAGCGCGAGTTCCTGCCGCTGCTGGCCAAGGGCGACATCAAGGGGATGCGCGTGCTGACCGATCGGCTGGCGCAGCGATCTGGAAGCGACATCCGCCCGGGTTCCCGCCGATGCCGAGCATGGGCAGGCCGATGGTCTGCTGGTCGTCCGCGAGTTGGCCAAGCTCGCCCGCATCCTCATCGATTTCCGTGCGCTGTCGCTGGAATACCCCCAGGTATCGAAGCTGGCGCCGGCACAGCCCAAGCGCGAGCGCATCCAGGCGCTCGACGCGGCGAAGCTCGATTTCACGCGCATTCGGCGGGAAACCAACCGGTATCTTTCAGTCGATTACGTGGTGTTCAACACCGCCGTGAAGGCTGTGGAGGAGCGGGATCTGGCTCTGCTGAATCAGTGGAAAGAGTTTCTGGGTTCAAATCCTGGGTGATGGCTGGGACGCACGGTCATGGAAATCCGGACCGAGGAGACGATGGCGGTGATGTTCGCGGATGTCTGCGACAGCACGCGTCTCTATGAGGTTCTGGGCGACGCCGCGGCGCTCGCTCTGACCGGCGACTGTATTCGCCAGATCATCGAAACCACCGGCCATTACGGCGGGACCGTCGTCAAGACGATGGGGGATGGGGCGCTCTGCACCTTCGCCTCATCCGACGACGCCTATTGTACCGCCGTCCATGTCCAGGAAGCTCTGCGCGGCGCCAGCCTGAAAGTGAGGATCGGCTTCCATATCGGCCCGGTGATCGTGACCGACGACGATGTCTTTGGAGCGACGGTCAATCTGGCGTCGCGTCTGGCGGCGATGGCGAGCCCCGGCGAGGTGCTGATGAGCCGGTCCTGTGTCGATGCCCTTCATGCCGCATACCGGTCCAATACCCAGCGGCTGAAATCGGCCGTCATGAAGGGCAGCGTCGATGCCGTGGAGATCTACCGGACGCTGGGCGATCCCGAGAACGTCACGGTCGCGGTCGGACAGTTTCGGCACACATTGGAAAAGCGGGTCGGCATCCTGACCCTGACGTATCGGGGCTGGCAATCCACCCTGGATGAAACCACCGGCCCCATGCTCATAGGGCGCGATGCCGGGTGCGGCCTGATCGTTCAGAGCGATTGGGCTTCAAGGCGGCATGCCACCCTGGAAATCCAGAACAGCCGCTTCACCCTGACCGATCACAGCACCAACGGGACCTTCTGCCTGGACGACAATCAGCGCCTTCAGGTTCTGAAGCGGCAGGCGACGTATCTTCTGACGTCCGGCATCATCTCGCTCGGCATCGATCCGTCGGAGGACCAGGACAATCTGATCCGCTACCAGTTCGGCACGGGTTGAGGCTCGGTACTGATCAGCTCGCATACGATCAGCCGAACCGCGCCAGCACTACGGTGACGTTGTCCTTGCCGCCATGGTCATTGGCTTCCTGGATAAGCTGGCGCCATGCGCGGTCGATGCCGGTCTCAGGGATCTCGGCCAGGATATCGATGATGGTGTCGTCCGGCACCATGCCGTTCAAGCCGTCGGAGCAGAGCAGGAAGATGTCGCCGGCCTGTATCCGCTGGACGGAGATATCGGACTCGATTTCCTCGACGATGCCGAGCGCCCGCATGATGATGTTGCGGTTGGGCGGATCGCCGGAGCGGCCCGCATCCACCCAGGCCTGATAAAGGCTGTGATCGCGGGTTATCTGATCGAGCCGTCCGTCGCGGAACCGGTAGAGCCTGCTGTCGCCGACATGGAATACGACGCCCTTCGACAATCCGTCGGGAAGCCACAGGCCGACGATCGTCGTTCCCATCCCCCGGCCTTCCGGCAGGCCGCGTTCACGGTTAAGCCCGACGATCCGCTGGTTGGCGCGGTAAACGGCGGTGCGCGCGATTTCCATGGAGCTGTCGATCGGGTCGAGATCGGATGACTCCTGCGCCATCCTCGGGCGGCTCATATTCAAGTATATAGTCGTTGACCGCTTCGATCGCGGTACGGCTGGCGATATCGCCGCCGATATGGCCGCCCATGCCATCGGCGACCAGGATAAGGCCCAGGTCACGGTCGATCTGAAAAGAATCTTCGTTCTGCGAGCGGACACGTCCTACATCGGTGCCGCCGGCGAACTCAACTGAGCGTGGGATACTGCCTGCCATTCAAGATTTCATCCGGATCGGGACCGGCTGGAATGCCGGACCATAGTCAAGACCACCGGGCGTTAATGTCACCCTAACTCCGGTCACTCAAGGTAAATATCATGGCGTCACAGTTCCCGCATTCATAATAGCGCCCATCGCGGAGGCCACTGGACCGGCCCCGCCATGGATGCTGAATGCGTGGACGGCGAGCGTAATAAATGGTACATCTGTGAACAGTATACTCGCCATGACTTATTCACGCGGGCAGCAAATTGCCACGGGTTGCGCGCTCCGGCGGAAAGTGCCGGGTGGGCTGCCAGGGGAAGGTTTCCATGAGCAATGATCTGAACGTCGAGCAAAGCGGCAAATCGGGCGGCGACGCCTTCGGGTGGTCCGCGTCCGGATCGGCTGGCATCGGTGGCGCCGGCACCATGGGGGCATCCTCCTTCGGCGGCCTGTTCGGGGATGCGCACGGACAAGGATCGGGCGGCGACGCCGGTTCGGCGGCATCGGCCGGTGGCGCCTTCGGCGGCGATGTCAGCGACAATACGGCGATCGGCTCGATCAATATCAGCTTCTGATCACTCGATTTTCCAACTCGATTTTTTGGCGTGGGGCATTCATGACGGTGAGAATTGCGCTTTTCGCAAACCATGACAGTGCGCAAATCGCCGAAATCGCAGCGCTGGTGGCGGAACTCGGGGCTGAACCGGTTTCACTCGATATCCAGATCGGCCGCGCCGGCAAGCCGACGCTGACGATCGACCCGTCGCGGGCACCCCGCTGGGGAAATGTCGATTTCACCGATATCGCCGCGATCCATATCCGCTGCACGGCGCCCCGCACCCTGCCCGTCCTGCCTCCCGTCCTGAACGAAGCGACGTATACCGATTACCGGCACGGCTATATCAATGAGCAGGCGCTGAACGCCGCGACATACGGCTTCTTCGAGCATCTGCACCTGACCGGCAGGCTGGTGATCAACCGCCTGACTTCGGCTTACGTCGATCACAACAGCAAGGCGCAGTTCTACGAGAAGCTGCGGGCGGCGGGCTTCAGCGTTCCGCGCTCTCTCAGCACGAGCGATCCGGATGAGGCGGCGCGGTTCCTGGATGAGGTCGGCGACGCGGTGGTCAAGCCGGCGATCGGGGTTGGCTCGACCCGTGGCGTGACGGTGGAAGACCGTGCCCGGCTCGATGAGTTGCTGCTGTGCCCGGCGCTGTTTCAGCACCGGGTTCCGGGATCGACCATCCGTATCCACATCGTCGGCGACCGGGTCGTGCTGCCCTTGCGCATCCTGGCCGATGGCATCGATTCGCGCACGGCTACGCGCGGGTTCGAATCGGTCACCCTGAACCCGGAGGAGGAAGCCGCCATCGTGCGGGCGAACCGGTCGCTGGGCCTCCATTACGCCGCGTGGGATGCCATCCTGGGAGA
Source organism: uncultured Alphaproteobacteria bacterium (assembly GCA_963848585.1). Lineage (GTDB taxonomy): Bacteria > Pseudomonadota > Alphaproteobacteria > Azospirillales > Azospirillaceae > Skermanella. The sequence continues at coordinate 100,020 of CAWKET010000054.1, forward strand.
GGACGGCCGGCTGACCTATCTGGATTGCAATCCCGGCCCCTTCGTGATGTGGCTGCCGCCCGAACACCGGCGCACCGTGTTCGGCGCGCTGGCCCGGTATCTGGTGACCTTCGCGCGGACGGGGTTGCTGGAAGAAGCCGCCTGAGGCGGCTTCTTCCAGACGACCTCCATCGACGGCTCTAATCCACGATTGGTTCGAAGAAGCGTGACGACGGGGCGAAGAGGATTTCGAGGAAGCGCTTCTCGCCGGTCTTGATCTCGGCATAGCCTTCGATGCCGATCTCCAGCGTCCGCGTCACGCCGTTGAGCCCGGTGACCGTTTCCCGCTCCAACGCCACATTGACGAGATAGAGCGAGGGCTTTCCCGGCTCGCCGCTGACGGGCTTGGCCGAGATTTCCGTGATGCTGCCGGTCTGGACGCCGTAGTCCTGCGTCGGATAGGCGAAGTACTTGATCTGGACCTTCTGGCCGCGCCTGATCTTGCCGATGTCGCGGTTCTGGATCATGACATGCGCTTCCAGCGGTGCGGTGTTGCGCACCATCGTGAACAGCGGTGCGCCGGGATTGATGATCGTTCCGCGCTGGATATGGACGTTGGTCACCACGCCATCGACGATGCTGGTATAGAGGGCCTTGTCGTCGTCATAGCGGACACCCGGAACCAGCGTCCTCGACTCCAGCAGCCGCTTGTTCAGTTCCGCGATCCGTTCCCGGATCACCGCCTGATCACGCTGGCGGGCGAGCTTCAGGTTATTGATCTCGTTTTCCTGGCGCGCCTGGGAAAAGGTTTCGGCGATCTGCGCGCGGTCGCCTTTGGCATTTTCCAGGGCCAGCCGGACATTCTGGATCTCCGCATCGGCATTGTTCAAGGCCCGCTGCAGATCGCTGACACGGCTCTGCGCCCGCTGAAGCTCGACCTGCGGGATGTCGCGCATGGCGAAAAGCTGCTGTTTGACGCCAAGGTCGTGGCGGGCGCTGCCCAGATCCTCGTCGATGCCGGCGCGGTTACGCTGGGTGATCTGAAGCTGGATTTCGATCTGACGGATACGGTTGTCGATGGCGCCCTGCTCGGTCGCCCGGCGCTGCGTCAGGTTGAGGCGGTCCAGTTCCATCTGGCTCAGGCGGAATTCCGCCGCCTTGGCCGCTTCCCGCTCCTGATGCTGAAGGCCGCCGATCTGGCGTTGCAGGGCTTCCTGCTCCGGCGTGGTCGCGGCCCGGATCTTTTCCTGAATGGTGGCGAGCGCGATCGCCGACGAAGACGGGGGAGTTCTCGCCGACCTCGACCGTCTCGATCAGGCCGCCGCTGATCGCCTGGATCACCATGGCCTGACGCTGGAGCTTCAGCGGCGCCTCGACGACCGTGTCCTTGGTCGCGTAGCCGGAATAGATGAGCATCCCGATCAGCGTGACGAACAGGAAATAGACAGGCCCCCGGAAAAACGGATTGGGCGAACTGTAGAGCAGCGTCGCCGCCTTGAGGGGATGGCGGGTGATGTGGGCGGCATTCTTCGCGGCCGCCTTCTTCACCGGCTTCCTGGCGGGTTTGGCGACGGGTTTGCCGGTTTCGCCGCTGCTTGGCTATCATTTCATGCCGGGGCGATGCAGACCTGATGGCGCAGCCATTCCTCGAAAATGACGTCCTTGATCTGCTTGGCCAACGCCTCGTTCAGCTTGGTGACCGTGCGGGAATAGATCTTGTAGATCGTCCACATGCCGTTTTCATTGAACGGGCCGATGACCCCGTCATCGCGGCACGCGAAAGCCCGCTCGTCCACCTCCGCCGGGAGCATGCCGCGCTTGAGGTTGCCGATATAGCCGCCGCTGAAGCGGGTATTTTCATCGACCGAATATTGCCGGGCGAGTTCGACGAAGTCGGTCAGGCTGTCGGTGGCGGCCGACAGCGCCTTTTCCGCATCGGCTTTGGTGCGGCACGCGATGCGGGCGACCGAGATGGAGGTGAAGCGGGCGCTGTTCTGCTTGTAATAGTTCTGCACCAGATCCTTGGTCACGACGGCATCGCGCAGCCGCTCCCGCCGCATTTCGGCGGAGATGGTTTCCAGCCACTGGTCACGGGTGAGGCCGAAATGCTTGAGATAGGCCGCGAAGGCCGCTTCATCCCACAGGCCAAGCGTGGTGCGGCGGGCCTGGACCCGTTCATCGATCTCCGCCTGCGGCAAGGTGACACCGTATTCCCGCAGCTTGTACTCGATGACTCTCTGCTCGATGATTTCATAGATGGCGGTGCGGAAGGTTCCCTTGGCCTTGAGGTGAAGGATGACGTCAGCAACCGAGATGGCGTCGCCTTTTACAGTGGTTACCGCGGTACCAAGCTCCATGATGCACCAGTATCTTGTTTTTCTTGGAAATCCCGATCCGGCCAAAATCAGCTTGGCCGCCCGCGTGTGAAATTTCGGATCGCCGCATCAGCCGATGCGGCGCACCCGCAGCAGAAGAAACCGGCAAGAGTTTAAAATAAATTCGTTACTTCATTATGACCGGCGGGATGCCTCCCCGCGTGGCCGAAGGCGCCGACTACCACCTATGTCACCATCGCCGCAGGCGTTTTCGCATCCAAATGGAGAGCGGGCCGGCAATCCGGCGAGCTGAATGGTTGAAGATCCGGCCGTCTATGCCAATAATCGCGCCCCATAACGCAGGTTCATGATGCAGCAGAACGTATCCCTCTTCCGCCGCCGGTTCCTGGGCACCGCCCTGCTGGCGGTCTGGCTGACAGGCGTGGTGCCGGTTCTGGCTCAGGAGGTGCCGGCACCGAAAGCCGGGGAGCAGGAGACCGGGGCGCCCGCTCTCCGGCCGGTCCGGTCGAGGCGGCAAAGACGAGTTCCAGGGAGCGGGAGCTGACGCTGCCGGGCGGCAAACTCGCCTATACCGCGACGGCGGAGATGATGCCGATCGTCGACGGCAAGGGGGAGACGACGGCGCGGCTGTTCGTCGCCTCCTACACGCTGAAGGACAAGGACCCCGCGACCCGGCCCGTGACCTTCCTGTTCAATGGCGGCCCCGGTGCGGCGTCCGCCTTCCTGCATCTGGGCGTCGTCGGTCCGCGCGTGCTGGTGACCAATCCCGACGGCACCCTGCCCCGCCCGCCGGCAACGCTGATGGACAATCCTGAAACCTGGCTCGCCTTTACCGATCTGGTGTTCGTCGATCCGGTCGGCACCGGGTATTCGCGGGCGACGGGCAAGGATGACGATGCGGAAAAGCGGTTCTGGGGGGTGAAGGGCGATGTCAGCAGCCTGTCGGAGATCGTCAGGCTGTGGCTGACGCAAGAACGGGCGCTGGGCCTCGCCCAAGTTTCTGGCGGGGGAGAGCTATGGCGGCTTCCGCGCCGTGATGATGGCGCGCGATCTCCAGCGGAATGCCGGGATCGCGCTGAACGGCATGGTTCTGGTCTCGCCGGCGCTGGAGTTCTCCCTGCTGCGGGGCGGCGATCATGACCTGCTGGGGTGGGCGATGGCCCTGCCCTCCATGGCGGCATCGGCGCGGGACAACGGGCTGGGAGTTCCGACGGGACAGGAGGATGCGGAGCGGTTCGCGCTGACCGACTATCTGGTCGGGCTCGCCAACCTGACCGATCCGGACAGCGATGAGACGAAGGCGTTCAACGCCCGGATATCGCGCCTGACCGGCGTTCCGGTCGATGTGGTCGAGCGGTTCGGCGGCAAGCTGCCGATCCAGATCTTCGCCAAGGAACTGCTGCGCGAACCCGGCCGGATCGTCAGCCTGTACGACGGCACGATCAAGTTTCCCGATCCCAGTCCGGAGCGGCAGTCGGTCGGCTCCGACCCGTTGCTGGACGCGCTGATCGCGCCCTACTCCGCCACCTTCAACGATTATGTCAGGCGTGATCTCGGCTTCGAGAGCGATGTGCCCTATCGCCTGTTGAACTGGCGGGTTTCCGGGGAATGGGACTGGGACCTGGGCCGGCAGCAGGGATTTGCCGGAGCCACGGAAGCTTTGCAGAACGCGATGGCGGTCAATCCGGACATGCATGTCCTGATCGCCCACGGGGTGCATGACCTCGTGACGCCTTATCTTACGTCGCGCTGGCTGATCGATCAGGTGCGGCTGCCGCGCGAGGTCAAGGCGAACATGGCGGTGAAGACCTACCAGGGAGGTCACATGATGTATATGCGGCCCGAGGAGCGCCGGCTGATGAACGAGGATGTGCGCCGGCTGTATGAAGCGGCGCTTGGCGAGCGGCGGTGAGCGGGCGCTGGGCTGTGCTTGCCGTGGCGGGGGCTTTGGCTGCTGGCGGCTGCCGGTACGGCGCTCGGCGGCCGATCTGGCGACGCTGTCGGCGGTCCGCTGGGGCATGGATGCCGACGAGCTGGACAGGGCGCTGGGGAGCGCCGACAGCCGGCTGCCCGGCCGCTGGGACTTCGGCCGGTATTATGCCGACAGCAGTGTCGAGGATGTCGAGGTCGCCGGCCTGCCCTTCCGGGCGTTCCTCCAGATGGACCGCAAGAGCGGCAAGCTGGCGCAGGTCCTGCTGGAACGGCGCGGACAGCAGGCGACGCCGATGGTGTTCGAGGATATCGCCAATGCGCTGATCGGGCAGTTCGGCGAGCCGGCCGAGAACAGGCAGCGACGGCAATGCCGCCGTGCCGGCCTCGGTCCGGCTGGTCTGGAAGCTGCCCGATATGACGATCAACGCCAGCTTCTTCGACTTCCGGACCTCGGCGATCTTTTCGGAGGACCCGAATGTCGAGCCGAACCCGCTGGTGCCCTATTCGGAGCGGCGGCGCAACAATCCCCGGACGCTGCCGCGCCGGGCGCTGATCCGGTTCAATCCTCCCGGATGTGACGGAGCAGGATGCTGACCAGCTTCTCGCAGCCCTCGCGGTCGTGGTGATCGAAGCGGTTGGGCGACGGGCTGTCGAGATCCAGAACGCCGATCACTCGGTCGCCGGCCAGCAGCGGCACCACCAGTTCGGACCGGGACGCGGCATCGCAGGCGATGTGTCCGGGGAAGGCATGGACGTCGGGCACCACCTGACTGGCCCGCGTCTCGGCCGCCGTGCCGCACACGCCTTTGCCGACGGGGATGCGGATGCAGGCGGGTTTGCCCTGGAACGGTCCGAGGACCAGTTCACCGTCCTTCATCAGGTAGAAGCCGGCCCAGTTCAGGTCGGGCAGGCCGTGGTAGATCACGGCGGCCATGTTGGCGGTATTGGCGATCAGGTCGGATTCTCCGGCCATCAATCCTTCGAGCTGGCTTGCCAGATCGGCGTAGAGTTCGGGCTTGGGCGTGGTTGGTGCGGGTGCGTGGAACTGTTCGGCGGGCATGGCGATTTTCCGGTTCCGGATGGAGGTGGATTGGTTGTCCGTGCTTTGAGGAGCAAGCGTCCCCTACATAGGGAAGGTGTTAGAAAATCGAGGAAACTGATGAGGACGCTCTACGTCGATACCGAGACGAGCGGCGTGGTGCAGGGGCCGGGCGGGCTGGTCGAGATCGCCGTGGTGGACGAGAACGGTACGGTGCTGTTCGAGCAGTTGGTCAATCCGATGCACCCGATCAACCCGTTCTGCGTCCGCATCCACGGGATAACGGACGAGATGGTCGCCCATGCGCCGACCTGGGACGAAATCCGGCCGGAACTGGCCGCATTGCTGGATGGCTCGCACTTCGTCGCCCATAACGTGACGTTCGACCGGGGCGTGGTCGGGGAAGCCGGCGACGGCATCCTGGAGACGACCTGCACCGTGGAATTGTGCCGCAGGAAGCTTGGCTATCCGCTGAAGCTGGCGCTTGCGGCGGAACGCGCCAGCCATGTCGCGGCCGGGCCGTGGCACCGGGCGGCGGCCGACGCGCTCGCCTGCCGAAGCGTGCATGTCTGGCTGATGGGCCTGCCGGATCTGGCGCCGGAGGAGCGCCGGGCGCTTCAGGCGGCGCGCAAGCGGGAGAAGCACGCCGCGAGGGCGGCGCTCAAGGAGATCGATCCGCGCCTTGCCAAGGTGCGCGAGCGGACGATGCCCGACACCGCTGCGCCACGGTCAGCCCTGGACGGCGGAACTGGACGCCCGGCTGGCCCAGATGTGGCGCGACGGGCGCGAGATGCTGGACATCCTGGAACTGTTCCTGCGGACGCCGCGCTCGATCTTCGCCCGGCTGGAGCATCTGGGGCTGATCCCGCCGGAGCACAACCCTTATGGGTCGCGCCCCGGCTGAGGACGGTAGTTCAGCCGTCTCATGGGCGCTACCTTGGAAGCTTCAGGGGCATGGTTTAAATCATCCCCCCATCCGTCATGCCCCCATCCGTCATGCCAGGACTTGATCCGGTATCTCCTGGCGGAGATTTGCCGGACGTCTGAAGCTTCGGGTTGAGGCTTCCAGGGAAGTCGATGCCGGGAGATCCAGGGTCAAGTCCTGGTATGACGGACTTTTCTGTCCGGGCTTCTTATGTCAGCGGGCTCGGGCGGATTATGGATCGGCGGGACGGGAATCGGTGCCGGCGGCTCGTCGATCGGCGGCGGCTCGTCGGGGTCCGCCGGATTGTCCGGATCGGGCTGGCCGGGGGTCGGCGGGATCGGTCCGGTAAGGCGATAGTCGAAGGGCGCCTGTTCGTTGGTCGGCATGGCAGATCCTCCATTCGATAAGTCAGTCTCTACCATGCCAACACCGGACGACGCCCCGCCGTTCCGCGCTTTTCAGATCTTCACAAGGTCGGAGAACACCTCGTGAAGGAAGCGGGCGATGGCGGCGTTGACGAAGTCGATATCGGTTTTGGAGACGCCGCTGGCCATGTGTCCCTGATCGGAGTTGATCTCGACCAGGACAGCCTTTGGGATGTGCTTCGCCGCGAACCGGCTGTCCGCCGCCGGGTGCAGAAGATCGTGGGTGCCGGGCAGAAGCAGCGTCCGCGCCTCGATCCCGCGAAGCGCCTCCGCGTAGTCTCCGCCCTTGGCGATGTCGTGCAGGTCTTCGGCTCTGGTCTGATAGATGAAGTTGTTGGCGTCCCACAGCTTCGCCGTTTCGGCGGTCTGCTCGTTCAGCCAGCCGATGACCTGGTCGTTGTCGGGGAACTCCTTGTCCATCCAGTCCCAGTGGCGCACCCAGGTCTCCAGCGAGGCCGCCGCCGCGCGCAGTCCTTTTTCCGGCTGTTCGGTATAGGTGCCGCCGGCCCAGGCGGCGTCGGCCATGATCGCCTGACGCTGGCTTTCCCAGATGGCGGTCACCCACGGGGCTGGTCCGTCCCATGGAGACGATGGGGATGAGTGCCGCCATTTCATCGGGAAGCTGACGCCCCACTGGTAAGTCTGCATGCCGCCCATGGAAAGGCCGACTACAGCCAGCAGGCGGTCAAGTTCCAGCCCCTCGGCCACCAGCCGGTGCTGGGCATTGACCATGTCCCGGATCGAGAACTGCGGGAACTTCATGCCCGGCTGGGTCTCGCTGTTGCTGGGCGAGATCGCGCGGCCATTGCCCAGCGTGTCGGCGGCGATGATGAAGTATTTTTCGGGGTCGAGCGCCTTGCCCGGTCCGATCAGGAAGTCGTGGCGGTGGTGGGTGCCCATCAGCGACGGCAGCACGAGGATGGCGTTGTTGCGCTCCTCGTTCAGTGAGCCATGGGTGACATAGGTGAGGAAGCCCTTCTCGATCACCTGCCCGCTTTCCAGCCGGAAATCGCCGAGGTCGAATCGCTGGTGCGGTGCGGCGTCGGGAGTGTCGGCAAGTGCAGCCGCCTGGCGCGACTCCAACGGCCAGACAGGCGCCCAGCGCCGCGTTCAGCATCTTCCTCATTATTGCAGCCTCCCCCCGATTTCAGATGGCGGGTTTTCCCGCCTTGGGGGATTGAAGCAGGTGAGGGATGCGCGGTGCAAGGTTGACCTCCGCCCTCCTTCGGCCCAGCTTCACGTACATCTCCCGCATCAACCGAGAACCGGCGCCCAGCGATGACCACCGACATTTCCACTCCCCTGCTTCCCTACCGCATTACGATCTGCGGCCTTGATGAACTGGCGGGACACGCGCAAAGCGGCTTCAGCCATGTGGTGTCGATCCTGGACCCGGAACGGGCCGATCCGGAGGACTTCACCGCCTATGCGCCGCACCGCAGGGTTCTGTGGCGATTCGACGATACGGTCGAGCAGCGGCCGGGCTTCACGCCTCCCGCCGAACGCGATGTGCGCAAGATCCTGTCGCTGGGCGAGGAGTTGCTTGCGGAAAAGGCGGATCAGTTGCTGATCCACTGCCATGCCGGCGTGTCCCGCTCCACCGCGACGGCGGTGATCCTGATGGCGCAGAACAATCCGGGCCGTGAGGCGGATGTGTTCGGCGAACTGGCGCGGGTCAGGCCGCGAAGCTGGCCCAACAGCCTGATGGTCAGCATCGCCGACACGATTCTGGAGCGCAAGGGCGCCTTGATCCGCGAGTTGCGCGACCATCACGCCAAGGTCGCCCAGGCCCACCCCGACCTCGCGGCGCTCATCCGCCTGCATGGCCGCGCGCATGAGGTGCCGGAGGTTTGAGCGCGGGTCCGCCCGGTTATTCAAGGTGGACCGCGCGATGAGATCGTGCGCCAGCCGCTCCACGTCGGCCCATCCCAGACTCCACGGCACGCCTGCCCGATGGTCACCCGGACACCATCGGCGCAGGACAGCGCATGAGAATTCGTGGTCGCTGGCGATCGGGCTCATGTAGATCTCCCGCTCGGCGCTGCGTCCCTCCCTCACCGCGGTCAAAGCCCGCGACACCGTCGCAGCTTCCTCCGCCGTGAAGTCCAGGCGAGTATCGCCGTCGAGCGTCAGGCGTATCAGACGGCCGAACGCCCGGTGAGCGGACTGATTGACCTGGATCGATGGGGGCATGGCGGCGCCTTGGTGATGGGTTGATGCATGAAGCGTGACACCGATAATGCCGCATCCCTCCCGCATTGGAGCCCTGTTCCATGGAATGGCCGGACGACAGTTTGCCGCACGATCTGGCGGGATATCACCGGCGCACCAAGCACGCGCCCAACCGCTACGCGCTGGGACCGGCCTTTCTCGACTGGAGTTCGCAGCCCAATCCCTTCCGCCGCTTCGCCGGGGCGCGGCTGGTCGCATTGCCGCTCGGGTACGACAGGCCAACTCCGGCCTTCAATGAGTTGGGCGATGCTCCGGCCCAGCCGCTGGATGCCGGATCGCTCGGGCTGTTTCTGGAGCTTGGGCTTGGCCTGAGCGCCTGGAAGGCGGTCGATGGCGCCCGCTGGGCGGTGCGGAACAACCCGTCGAGCGGCAACCTGCATCCGACCGAAGGCTATCTGGTTTTGCCGGCACTGGATGGCATCGGGAAGGCTGCGGCGCTCTGGCACTATGCCGTGGCTGACCATGCGCTTGAGGAGCGCTGCGTTTATGAAACGGCCCCGGATCTGCCGCCGGGCAGCTTTCTGATCGGGCTCGGCTCGGTCGTGTGGCGGGAGGCCTGGAAATATGGCGAGCGGGCTTTCCGGTACACCCAGCACGATGTCGGCCATGCGATCGGCTCGCTGAGCTATGCCGCCGCCTGCCTCGGCTGGCGGCTGGAGGTTCTGGCGGCGCCGGGCGACGGTGAGGTCGGCGGCTGGCTCGGCCTGGACCGGGAGGACGCCAGCCACCGCTATGAGCGGGAGCATCCCGACCTGATCGCCGTGGTCCATACCGGCGCCGGCTCCGGTGGCGGCGCTGCCCGAGCGGCCCGCTGGAACGTGGCATGGCGAGGCCAACCGGGTCAGTGAAGACCATGATCCCTGGCCGGCGATCGATCTGGCGCTCAAGGTGACGGCCAAGCCGTCCGGTGTCGTCCCGCCGGTCTGGCCGGGGATGAGTAGCGCCATCCCTGCCCGGCTCCGCCCGCCCGGCCGCCGAGGTGATCCGTGCCCGGCGCAGCGTGATGCGGATGGATGCCAGCCAGACCTTGAGCCTTGCCGCGTTCTACCGGATGCTGGCCGCTACCCTGCCGGATACCGAACCGGGTTCCGTGGAACGCCTTTCCCTGGCCGCCAAGGCTGGCGCTGTTCCTGTTCGTCCATCGGGTCGAGGGGCTTCCGCGCGGGCATTATGCCCTGATCCGCGATCCGAACTCCGAACCGCGCCTGCGCGCGGCATGCTCGCCGGATTTCACGTGGGAACCCGTGCCGGATTGCCCGCTGCCGCTGTTCCGCCTCAGCCCGTGCGATCTGGAGCGGAAGGCGTCGCAATTGAGCTGCCTTCAGGCCATCGCCGGCAAGGGCGCCTTCAGCCTCGGCATGGTCGCGGACTTCGCCCGCACGCTGGAGGAGGAAGGCGACTGGGCCTACCGCCGCCTGTTCTGGGAGGCGGGGCTGATCGGTCAGGTGCTGTATCTGGAGGCGACGGCGGCGGGGGTTTCCGGCACCGGCATCGGCTGCTTCTTCGACGATGCGGTGCATGAAACCCTGGGGATCGACGGCAAGGCCATGGAGTGGCAGAGCCTGTACCATTTCACCGTCGGCACGGCGATCGAGGACCCGAGGATCGCGACCGAACCGGCTTATGGTCATCTGGAACGCTGAGTTGCCGCTCCGGTCAGGATTCGGCCCACATCCGCATCAGGTTGGCGGTGCTTTTCGACAGAAGGTCGAACTCCGCCGTCTTGCCTTCCCGCTGGAACAGCGAGCGCCGGGCCGTATCCAGGTCGAACAGGATCTCCCGCTTTCCGGCGTCGCGCACGAGGCTTTGCGCCCAGCCGACCGCCGCCAGCCGGGCGCCGCTGGTGACGGGTTCGACCCGGTGGAGCGCTCCGGACGGATAAAGGATCATCGAGCCGGCGTCGAGCTTGTAGGCCTGCTCGCCGCCGGTTCCTTCCATCACCAGTTCGCCGCCCTCGTATGAATCCGGATCGGCCAGGAACAGCGTGAAGGAAATGTCGGTCCGCACGCCTCCCATGATCGCGTCGTCCACATGGGTGCCATATTGCATCCCGGCGGTGTAGCGGCTGATCATGACGGGCCGCACCGCTTTGGGCCGCGCCGCGATCTGGAACAGCGGATGTTCCTCGATCGCGGCGTTGATGCGGCGGATCAGGTCGGCGTGGAGCGCATCCGACGGGGAAAGCTGCTCGTTGGCCTTGACCAGCCGGGCATGCCACCCGGCGGTCCTGTTGCCATCGACGAACTTCGCCTCGGCAAGATAGCGTGTCAAATCGGCCAGCAGGTCGGCCGGCAGCACCTGGGCGATACACAGGATCATCAGGGTTTCTCCACCGGCCGCCCGGTTTGTATCGGATTATGTCAGGTCAGCGCAGCCGCGCGGTTGCGAATTCGATGCGGGAGACGAGGGCGGATACCTCAGCCGCCGACCTGACGGCCTTCTTGGCGGGCGTCACCGTCGGCCACGTCGTCAGCAGCGTGTTCATCTGCTCGCGCAGTTGATTCGTGGCATCCGCGTCCTTGGCGGTCAGGGCCGGCGTCATCACCTCGACCATCGCGTTGGCGACACGGGCGAAGCCGAGGCTGTCCTGATACTCGACCGGGTTGGCGATGGTGTCGCCCTCGAAGGCTTCCGTGTACTCGTCGGTGACGGTGCGCAGCATGCCGACGACGACCGGCAGCGCGAAGGCGGGATCGGCAAGCGTGTTGGCGGGAATGACGGAGGTCGCCTCGGTCAGGCGGGTCAGCACGACCTCGGTCTGCTCCTGAACCTGCTGGGCCGGCACCTTGCGCTTGACCAGACCCGAAAGCTTCTCCAGATCGGCCTTGAAGGGCGGAACGCGCTTCTCCTCCATGACCTCTGGTCAAGTTCGCCGTAGAGTTCCTCGACGGGATGCAGGAAGTGCGGCAGCGCGTCATTGGTCTTGCCGGCGGCATAGAGTTCGTTGCCGACATTCAGGTGGCCGCGGATCATCGCGATGTTCGCGAGATAGGCCTGCTCATCGTTCAGCCCGGCGAGCGCGTTGGATTCGCCGGCTTCGCCGCCTTCACCACCCTCTCCGCCTTCGCCGCCCTGGCCCCCGTGGCTGCCATGCGTGGCCTGGGCGATCTGGACCCCATGCTTGCCGTGGATGGAGTGATCCGCATCGGAAGTTTGCGCCAAGGACGTCCCGACGCCGCTGGCCAGCACATAGGCACCCAGCCCCACCCAGATCTTTACCTTCGAACCAGCCATCGTCCCCACCATGTCAGTGTGATTCGCGAATGCGAGCTATTTGCAATAAAATCGCACCATAAGACCTTGGGCTTGGCTTGGCAATCGTGAAACTGAGCAGCGGTCAGCGTCCGCCGTCAGAACCAGGTTTTGACAGCGGATACGATGTCGTAACGGTCGTTGACCTGGAACAGAACCTGCCACTTGTCGAAGGTGGTGCAGGGATGGGAAATGCCGAAAGCCACCATGTCGCCGACCTTCAGGTCGGTTTCGGGCGGCAGCGACAGGTGGGCGTGCTGGTCGTTCAATTCCGTCACCGCCACCCCCTCCGGCATGGATGACCGGAGCGTCGTGCAGGCCGGGCCGGAACCAGAGCGTCGGCACCGGCAGATCGACATCGTAGGAGATATCGCGCTTGCCGACGGTCAGGATCGCCTTGTCGCGCTGAGGCCGGCTCTGCACATAGGCCCAGACCTCCAATGCCGCCATCGGACCGGGACCGAACCCGTCCACCTCCGGCATGCGGTCGCGGATCTGCTGGAACATCGTCTCGTAAGACTTGCTGTCGTGGGTCAGGTAGCAGCCGGAGCGAAGCAGGACCAGGGTTTCACGGCCAAGACCGGCATCGCCGACGGCATTGCCCAGCCGGTCGGCCACCATGTCGTAGAAGGCGGAGCCGCCGGCGCTCAGGATGACGGGACCGGCGGCGAAGAGGTCTTCGCGTGCGCAAGCCGCGGCGACGCCCGCTATCCGGTCCAGAAACGCGCGGATCGCATCGTCGCGGTCACCATCGCTCCTGACCATGCCTTCATAGCCTTCGATGCCGCGCAGCGACAGCAGCGGCTCCGACTGTTTGACGGCGCGGGCGACGCCGAGGGCGGCATCATCGGTGCGGCAGCCGGTCCGCCCGCCCATCGCCCCGATTTCCACCATGACCTGAAGCGGCCGGCCGGGCGGGTTGGCTTCCAGACGCTGGGTAAGCTGGCGGACGCCGTCGATCGAATCGACGAGGCAGTAGAAATCGAAGGCGGGATCGCGGGCCAGTTCGGCGGCGATATAGTCGATGGCCTGACGGCCGACGAGCTGATTGGCGAGAACGATGCGGCCGATGCCGTTGGCGCGGGCGACGCGCACCTGCTGGACCGTCGCAAGCGTCATGCCCCAGGCGCCGTCGGCAAGCTGCCGTTCGAACAGGGCCGGGCTCATGGTGGTCTTGCCGTGGGGCGCCAGCAGCGGTTCCGGTCGCCTTGAGGAACTCCGCCATCCAGCGGCTATTGTGGTCGAGAGCGGGGAGCTTCAGGACGGCGAGCGGCAGCGTCATATCCTCCCGCAGGACATTCCAGCCCATGCCGCCGATATCGGCCAGCGGAAACGGCGCCATCCCCGGCGGGATGCCCTTGGTCCGCCCGTCCACCATCAATGACCATCATCCATGGTCATGATCCGCTCCCATTGTTTCCTCCCACATGCCCGTTCGACGTCGCCTTTCCCTCAGTCTTAATGCCAAGGCAACTTTCCCTATCGAATTATCTCGGTTCCCTTCGAATGAGGTACCACCTGTTCCGATAAGGTGCCGGGTATGCTAACGTGATCGCGACCACTTGAGGCAGCGGAACAACGTGACGACATCTTCCTCTTCAGCGCACCGCCGGGACGTTCAGATCGTCATCGGCATGTCCCGCACCCTCGCCGACGATATCACCGCCCTTCAGCGCCAGTCCTCTTCGAAATCGATCCAGACTTTCCTGCACTACAAGAAGGTGCGTGAAAATTACATCGGCATCCAGAGCCTGATCTTCAGCATCGAAGAGCGCTATCCCAAGGTCGAAGAAAGCCTCCCCAAGGGCTTCAATCAATGGGTCATCCGGGCCAAGTTGAAGGCGCTCTCCGCATTCACGCACCTGAGCCACGGGTTCTTCTCCAACCCGCCGCTGACGCTGACCCACTCGCTGGGCGCCTGGGATATTCTTTCCGATGAAATGACCGCCTTCGGCACCGTCAACGGTTACTTCGACATGATGATCTTCGAAGCCGGCATCGACGACAAGACCGCCGACGCGCTGGAGGCGACCCGGATCGAGATCGAGGAAATCGTCGGCATGCTCGATACCCTGCTGAAAAGCAGCCCGAAGCGCCTGGAAGAGTTCTGATAGCGGGTGAGCCTTGGGGCGATGCTGGACGCATCGTCGGCGGCCTTCGCTCGGCAGCCGACTAGATTGCAATCCAGTCGAACTTGCGCAAATTGGGAGTATTCAACCGCCCAATATACCCCGATCTATCGCACCGACAGACATCTCGCAAAGATTTTTCTCAGGCCGATCATTTTTCCTGAGTACCTGTGAGACGGGTCACACTTTGTTAACCATTATCGTCTTATAGTCCATTCCACGATGTCCTTTGGACAGCGTTTCCTCCCTGTAAAACTCGAGCCGCTCGGGAATGTCCCGAGCGGCTTTTTTCTGTTTCGATTATTCCAGCGAAACTCAGCTCACTTGGACAGGCGCTTGCTCAGAGTGTCCGCCGCACTGAAGGACAGGGCGGCGATGGTCAGCGTCGGGTTGCCGGTTCCCGTCGCCGGAAAGGTCCAGCTGCCGACGATGTAGAGGTTGTCGTGGTCCCAGGTTCTCAATGTGGCATCGACGACGGAGTCGTCCTTCGACGCCCCCATCAGCGTCGTCCCCATGATGTGGCCGGCGCCGAAGTAGTTGAAGCCTTCCCCATCCACTTCGAAGTAGGTGGGATCGTCCTTGTTCGTGGTGGTGTACTCGGTGGCGCCGACAGCCTTGTAGATCGCGGAGTTCACCTCGCGCGCCTTCTTGAATCCCTGGCGGGTGTAGTCGCTGAGCCGGTAGTCGATGCGCGGGCGGGGCAGGCCGAGGCGGTCCTTATAGTCAGGCGACAGCGTGACCCGGCTTCGCGGGTCGGCTTCCTGTTCCACCAGGTTGGCCATCCGGAACTGGCGGATCATGAGCTTGTTCAGCGTCTGGATCAGGGCGTTGCCTTGCAGCTTCAGGCCTTCGGGATTGAGCTGGGAGACGTTGGTGCCGTCGATGTAATCCTGAGAGGTCTGATACGGATCGCTGATCGGGAAATTCCAGCCTTCATTGCCGATCTCGATCCGGAAGGCCGCCCAGTCCTTGCGGTAGGCGGTGTCGCGCAGCGTCTCGATCCCGGAGGTGGAGAGCGGCCCGCGCAGCGGGTAGATGGGCTTGTCTCGGGCATCAGCGCCCAGCTCAGATAGAGCGGGTGATCCATCAGGTTGCGGCCGACCTGACCGCTGCTGTTGGCGACGCCATTGGGCAAGTGGTCGGTCGGCCGACATCAGCAGCAGCCTGGGCGTCTCGATCGCGTGGGCCGCCAGGACGTAGAATTTCCCGACCGCGGTCCCCTTCCCCGACGCTCCGCCGCGCGGGTCCTTCCAGGTGATGTAGTCGATGCCGCTGATCTCGCCCGAAGCCGGATCGACCACCACGCGCGAGGCGACGGACTGGTAGAGGATGGTGACGTTGCCGGTATTCAGCGCCTTGTTGATCGTGACCGTGGCGTCGTACTTCGCCTGGATCGGGCAGATCGGGATGCAGTTCGTGTTGCCGGCGCAGACCCTGCGGTCATCGTAGGGGATGGTGTTGCGGCCGACCGGCGTCGGCGTGACGGTCCATCGGCTCGCCATAGAGCGTCACGTCGTCGAGCGTGGCCGCCAGGGTATCGTCCAGATATGACGGCGTCATGCCCGGCATCGGGTATTCATAGCCGGGCGGATACAGACCGTCCATGTAGGTCTGGGCGGCGACATCGCCGGCGACGCCGATTTCCTGTTCGGCGCGGGCGTAGAGCGGGGGCATTTCGCTGTAGGGGATCGGCCAGTCGCGGCCGTGGCCGAACAGCGTCCTCGTCTTGAAATCGCCGGGAAGCAGGCGCAGCGACGTTCCCAGCCAATGCCACAGGGTGCCGCCGCCGATCCGCTCGTAGGTGCTGCAGAAAGGGGTCTGTCCGTCGCCGAGTTCCTGGACCAGATAGGTCTTGCTCTGGTCCCTGACGTTGGTCAGGTCATTGGTCGTGGCGCGGCCGACGTTGATTTCCGAAGGGTCGGTGTTCAGCGGGTTGGGCGGATACGCCGACTCCGGCATCTTGGAGGAGGAGGTGTAGAAATTCTCCATATATTCTTGCCGGTGGCCGGGAATGGCCTGACCGGCTTCCAGGATCAGAACCTTGAAGTTCTTCTGGGCCAGTTCAAGGGCGATGATGCCGCCGGACACGCCGGCTCCGACGATGACGACATCATAGGTATTGCCGTCCGTGGCGGGAGCGGCGTCGCTGCTATTGGGCTGCATAGGGAACTGCTCCGGTCAGGACTGGGAAGGCGGCTTGAGGAACGCGTTGAGCGGCGGGGGCTTCTTCGCCCAGTAGCCGAAACGCATCATGGAATAGCCCATGGGATGGGCTTGCAGGATCCGCCAGATCCAGCCTTCCACATAGGAGTTGCTCGACACCACGACCGGATCGTCCTGGTTGCCCAGCGCGTACCAGCTTCCCAGCAGCCATAGCTTGATGATCGACCCCGCGACGGGACCGTTGTCGGCGTCGGCGGAGATCTTGGCGGCGATCTCGCTCGTCGCTGAACCCCTGCTCCTTCAGGGACGAACCGTCCCAGAATGAGCCGGACGGCGTAAGGGCCGGCATTGTTGATGAACGCGGTGTAATTGGTTTGCAGGATATTCATGGGGTCGAGCGACGGCGCCAGCAGGCTGCCGTCGATGCCGGTCAAAGCTTGGGACAGGGCGACGAAAGTCGCCTTCGACTGAGTCTCATCCATGGAACAGGGCTCCGCGGCCGGGATATGGGCATGGGGACATCAGGTAAGCTGATGGCGGGCGGGTGGATCGGCGGGCTGTTCGCCATCAGGTTTGGGCGTCGCCGCCGGCTTGACCGCCGATTTCGCCATCGACAGCATGTACGTGAAGTCGGAGAACTTGCCGGTCGTCGCGGCGGCATTCATGTGGCACTCGATGCAGCTTGACGACACATTGGGAACGTTGCCCTGGATGTAGCTTTCCAGGGTGGTGTTGGCGAGAAACTGCGGCGCCGGGTTGCCGGCCGGGCTGGTCTCCGACATCGCATTGCAGCCGTTCGACGTCTGCGTCGGCCACTGGGTGCTGATAAGATCGTAATACTGCCAGGGCGATGCCGGATTGACCGAGGCCAGGGCCGCCTGCCAGGACTTGTTCAGCGCCATGGTCGGGGCGTCGATCGGGGTCACGCGGGCGATCTGGGTCGGCTGGCCGGGCTTGGTCGGGTCCCAGGGGCGCGGCGGCGGCTGGTTGACCGCGGTGCAGTCCTTACAGTCCTGGTTGTAGAAGCTGTAAGGCAGTTTGGCCGGCAGGCTGCTGAGATCCGGCACATTGCTCCGGTGCTCGAACGTGGACCAGACCCATTGCGGCGTGTTCTCGACCTTCGTCGCGATGTGGAGGCCGATCATGCCGACATCGGAAACGGCGCAGGTCGCCGGGCGCGCCGGGTTCGTGGAGCCGGGCGTCCAGACCAGCGCCTTCCGGGTATAGAACTGGGTCTTGTCGTCGCCGGCGCCCAGGATCTTCCAGGCGGCCTTGACCATGATGGCGCCGGTGTCGGTGGTGGTGCCGGTGCAGGCGAAACCGACCTCTTTGCCCGCCTTGGCGAACTGCTGCTGCCCTTGCTTGTTATAAAGCACGTTGCCGACGATGTAGTCGAACATCGATCTGTTGAGCGAGATCTCGAACCGGGCGAACTGCCCGTTCTGATCGATCAGCGGACCGGTCGCGAACGGCTGGGTGGAGGAAAACAGCACGTCCGGCTTGTTGGCGAAGTGCGGCAGGACCTTGCCGCCGTCCGGACTGGTCAGGGCCGCGCACTCGGGCGGAACGGTCCGGTTGGGCGCATTCCATGGCTAAGGCTCCGACCCGTCCTCCTTGAAGACCTCGGTCAATTCCTTCCAGGTTTCCCATACGCTCTGCGTCAGCGCACCCTGCTGGCCGATGCGCACATCCGTGTTCGGCGTGCCATTGCTTCTCGCCGGCCAATTGAGGGCCACGAAGGTCTGCCAGGAGAAAACGTCGAAGTCGGTCTGGAGCTGGGCGAGATCCGGATTTTGCTGCGGAACAGCGACGGTCGCGGGAAGATCGGGGCTGAGCACGATCGCCTGATCGGCGGCTCGCGACGGAAGTGGAGCGCCAGCTACGGCAAAGGCACACAAAGACCCGAAGACAAGGGCCGTAAGCGACTCATGGCTGCCTCATGGATTA